>JASJPB010000036.1:0-134045 GCA_031426915.1 Sulfuricellaceae bacterium
GCCGATGATAGTGTGCATTACGCATGTGAAAGTAGGTCACCGCCAAGCTCCTCACCCGACAAAGCCCTCCTCGCGAGGGCTTTGTCATTTCTGCTGTTCGCCAAATCTTGCTCAAAAGGCCCGAGTGAGCTGTTCCAGATCCCAGCGTGGCTTGATGGCAAAGTTCATCGCATGGCTGCCTTCATTGCGTATGCGCATCGCTCCGGCGAATGCGATCATGGCGCCATTGTCGGTGCAGAATTCCAGTTTTGGGTAGAACACTTCAAATTTCATTCTGGCAGCGGTACGGCACAAGCTGGCTCTCAGTTGCGCGTTTGCTCCTACCCCGCCCGCAACGACCAACCTGGACAGGCCGGTTTGCTTGAGGGCGGCAATTGCTTTCTTGGTCAGCACCTCAACAATGGCCTCCTGGAAGGCAAGCGCTATGTCGGCTCGAAGCTGCTCGTCAAGCGTGTGCTGCTTTGCCAGAGTAAGCACGGCTGTCTTCAAACCGCTGAAACTGAAATTCAGATCCCCGCTTCTAAGCATTGGGCGCGGCAGGGTGAAGCGCCCCGGCTGACCATTTAACGCCAGTTTTGACAACGCCGGACCACCCGGATAACCGAGCCCAAGCAATTTTGCCGTCTTGTCGAAGGCCTCGCCGGCGGCATCGTCCAACGAATCGCCCAACGTGGCATATTGGCCTACACCAGTTACTTCCATTAACTGGGAATGTCCGCCGGAAACCAGCAAGGCGACGAAGGGAAATGCGGGCGGATTGGGCTCCAATAGCGGCGCCAGCAAATGCCCCTCGAGGTGGTGGACGCCGACCGTGGGAACCTTGAGCGCAAAAGCCAGAGACGCGGCGATACTTGCCCCCACCAGCAATGCGCCCGCGAGTCCCGGCCCCTTGGTGTAGGCGATTCCCTGAATATCTTCCTTTACACAACCAGCTAGTTCCAGAACCTGACGCGTAAGCGGCAACACACGGCGTATGTGGTCGCGCGAGGCAAGTTCAGGCACAACGCCACCATATTCAGCGTGCATTGCCACTTGCGAGTGCAGAGCGTGGGAAAGAAGTCCGCGCTCGGTATCGTACAGCGCGACACCGGTTTCGTCGCAGGATGATTCGATGCCGAGAACTAGCATATCTGTTCCAATATATTTAGTGTGCCGTTGACTAGCAGGTCCGTGTCCTCTTCACTGATTATATAAGGAGGCATGAAATATACGGTGTTGCCCATCGGGCGCAAAAGTATTCCCTGTTGTAGCGCCAGTTGGAAAAAAGTCCGGGAGAAATGGGGTTCGCAATTTTCGACTTCAAATGCCCAGATCATGCCCGATTGACGGAAGTTTTTAACCCTGGAATGGTTCCGCAAGGAAAGCGCGGACTGGTTCAGATAGTCGGCCTTTATAAGGTTGGTCAGAATAACCTGATCCTGCTCGAATATATCCAGTGTCGCCAGTGCGGCTCGGCAAGCCAATGCATTGCCGGTGTACGAATGGGAATGAAGGAAGCCCTTGGCCGTCTCGTCATGGTAAAAGGCCCGGTAAATGTTATCGCTGGTCAGGACGGCGGAAAGTGGCAAGTACCCGCCGCTTATCCCTTTTGACAGACAAATGAAGTCAGGCCGGATCGAGGCTTGCTCGCAGGCGAACATCGCGCCGGTGCGGCCGAAGCCGACCGCAATTTCATCCGCGATCAAGTGGACGGCGAATTCATCGCACAAGCTTCGCGCCAGGCGCAGGTATTTGGCGTCATACATGCCCATACCGCCCGCGCACTGCACCATTGGCTCAATGATGAGGGCGGCGGTCTCGGCATGAAATTCTTCAAGATGTGCGCGCAAATGCCCAGCGCAACGTATGGCGAAATCTCTTGGCGACTCCCCCTGTTCGGCCAGGCGCCAGTCGGGAGAGGGCACCTGGGTGCTTTGCCGCAACAGCGGCGCATAAGTGTCCTTGAACAGCGCCACATCGGTAACGGACAACGCGCCAAGAGTTTCGCCGTGATAGCTGTTCTGTAGACTGATGAAACGGGTTTTTTCCGCCTGGCCGCTATTGCGCCAGAAATGGAAGCTCATTTTGAGTGCAATTTCGGTCGCCGAGGCCCCGTCCGAGCCATAAAAGCAATGCCCCAGCCCGGTCAGGCCGGACAGCCGTTCGGAAAGCTGGATCACCGGCTCGTGGGTAAACCCGGCGAGAATGACGTGTTCCAGCCTGTCCAGTTGATCCTTGAGCGCGCTATTGATGCGCGGGTTGCAATGGCCGAACAGGTTGACCCACCACGAACTAATGGCGTCCAGATAGCGCTTGCCCTCGAAGTCATACAGCCACATTCCCTCGCCGCGTGCGATAGGCACGAGCGGCAGAGATTCAAACTGTTTCATCTGGCTACAGGGGTGCCAGACAGAACTCAAGCTGCGTTGCAGCAAATCCGTGTTTTTCATGAAGAGGCTAATTATATGTTTTGTAACGGTTAGTGTTTCGCATCGTGAAAATGGCCTTGAAATCCGGATGGTCAATCCCTATTATTAGCACTCGCTTGACGTGAGTGCTAATAACTCCGTCGCCATGGAATTCCCAAACGTTAAACCAACAGGAGATTCAAATAATGAAAATTCGTCCTTTGCATGACCGCGTGATTGTCAAGCGCCTGGAAGCCGAAGAAAAAACCGCGTCCGGCATTGTACTGCCCGGCAATGCGGCAGAGAAGCCGGATATGGGTCTGGTTCAGTCAGTGGGCGAAGGCAAGGTGCTGGATAACGGTACGCTGCGCGCGCTGTCCCTGAAAGTGGGTGACAAGGTGATTTTCGGCAAATATTCCGGCCAGTCCGTCAAAGTGGATGGCGAAGAACTGCTGGTGATGCGCGAAGAAGACGTGATGGGCGTGATCGAAGGCTAATCGGATTTACTACAGAATTCTTAAGGAGATTTAAAACATGGCAGCTAAAGACGTAAAATTCGGTGATGACGTACGTCATCGCATGGTGGCAGGTGTCAACATTTTGGCCAATGCAGTCAAGGTAACACTCGGTCCCAAAGGCCGTAACGTGGTTCTGGAGCGCTCCTTCGGCGCCCCGACGATCACCAAGGACGGTGTTTCCGTGGCCAAGGAAATCGAACTTAAAGACAGGTTCGAGAACATGGGCGCCCAGATGGTGAAAGAAGTGGCTTCCAAGACTTCCGACGTGGCCGGTGACGGTACCACCACTGCAACCGTGCTGGCTCAGGCCATCCTCAAGGAAGGCATGAAGTACGTGGCTGCCGGCATGAACCCGATGGATCTGAAGCGCGGCATCGACAAGGCCGTTGCTGCTACCGTCGAAGAGCTGAAGAAAATTTCCAAGCCTTGCACCACCACCAAGGAAATCGCTCAGGTGGGCAGCATTTCCGCCAATTCCGACGCATCCATCGGCGAGCGCATCGCCGAAGCGATGGACAAAGTGGGCAAGGAAGGCGTGATTACCGTGGAAGACGGTTCCGGCCTGGCTGACGAACTGGAAGTCGTGGAAGGCATGCAGTTCGATCGCGGCTACCTGTCCCCTTATTTCATCAACAACCCGGATCGTCAACTGGCTTTGCTGGAAAATCCCTTCGTGCTGCTGCATGACAAGAAAATTTCCAACATCCGCGATCTGCTGCCGGTACTGGAACAAGTCGCCAAGGCTGGCCGTCCTCTGCTTATTATCGCGGAAGATGTTGATGGTGAAGCTCTGGCCACCCTGGTGGTGAACAACATCCGCGGCATCCTCAAGACCGTTGCTGTCAAGGCGCCGGGCTTCGGTGACCGCCGCAAGGCCATGCTGGAAGACATCGCCATCCTCACCGGCGGCACCGTGATCGCCGAAGAAGTGGGCCTGACTCTGGAAAAGGCAGCTCTGAGCGATCTGGGTCAAGCCAAGCGTATCGAAGTGGGCAAGGAAGAGACCATCATTATCGACGGCCATGGCGACACCGCGAATATCGAAGGTCGCGTCAAACAGATCCGCAAGCAGATCGAAGAGTCCACCAGCGACTATGACCGCGAAAAGTTGCAGGAACGCGTGGCCAAGATGGCAGGTGGCGTGGCATTGATTAAAGTCGGCGCCGCGACCGAAATGGAAATGAAAGAGAAAAAAGCCCGCGTGGAAGACGCTCTGCACGCTACCCGTGCGGCAGTTGAAGAAGGTATCGTTCCTGGCGGTGGTGTTGCCTTGCTGCGTGCCCGTGCCGCGATTGCCGGCCTCAAGGGTGCCAACCCCGAGCAGGATGCCGGCATCAAGATCGTGATGCGCGCCCTGGAAGAGCCGCTGCGCCAGATCGTTGCCAACTGCGGTGACGAGCCCTCGGTGGTGGTCAACAAGGTTTTGGAAGGCAAGGGTAACTACGGTTACAACGCTGGCACCGGGGAATACGGAGACATGGTGGAAATGGGTGTGCTCGATCCCACCAAGGTTACCCGTTATGCGTTGCAGAATGCTGCTTCCGTATCCGGCCTGATGCTGACCACAGATTGCATGGTGGCCGAACTGCCGAAGGAAGATTCGGGCGGCGGTATGGGCGGTGGTATGGGTGGTATGGGCGGCATGGAAGGCATGATGTAATTTCCGTTTCGACCCAGCAGTAAGTGACAAGGGCTGCAATCCAATGCGGCCCTTGTCTTTTATAAAAATTGCGAAGAGAGTTTGGAAAAAGTCGTCCTCTCTGTTAAAATCGCCCGTTTCCTAATTAATTTCTTGTCGAGAAAGACGATATGCCAAGTGTCCGCGTAAAAGAAGGTGAACCGTTTGACGTTGCACTGCGCCGTTTCCGCCGTACCATCGAACGTTCCGGTCTGTTGAACGAACTGCGCGCTCGCGAGTTCTACGAGAAGCCGACCGCTGAGCGCAAGCGCAAAGGCGCTGCTGCCGTGAAGCGTCATTACAAGCGCCTGCGCAGCCAGATGCTGCCGGCCAAGCTCTACTAAAACACCAGCTCCATGAGTTTGAGACAACGCATCACCGAAGATATGAAAACGGCGATGCGTGCCAAGGATGCGCCGCGTCTGGGGGCGATTCGTCTGCTCCAGGCTGGCATCAAGCAGCGCGAGGTGGACGAACGCATCGAGTTGGACGATGCGCAAGTGGTCGCAGTGATCGAAAAAATGCTCAAACAGCGCCGCGATTCGATTTCCCAGTACGAAGCGGCGAATCGCAATGACCTGGCGGATGTGGAGAAGTTTGAGGTGTCAGTGCTTCAGGCTTATATGCCCCAGGCCTTGTCGGATGCGGAGGTCGAACAACTGGTGGTTGCGGCGATTGCCGCTTCCGGTGCCGCCGGCGTTAAAGACATGGGCAAGGTGATGGCGGCAGTAAAGCCACAAGTTGCCGGTCGTGCCGACATGGGCAAAGTGTCCGTCCTGATCAAGGCAAAACTGGGCGGCTGATGGCTGTGCGCCCGAATTGGGCATGAGATTACTACGCCAGGACGAGCTGTCCTGGCGTTTCCATTTTCGGGGTTTCCGCGCACGATGATTCCTCAGTCTTTCATTCAGGATCTGCTGAATCGCCTCGATGTCGTGGATGTGGTGGAGCGCTATGTTCCGCTGAAAAAAGCGGGCGCAAATTACATGGCCTGCTGCCCTTTCCACGGCGAAAAATCCCCCTCCTTCAGCGTCAGCCCCACCAAGCAGTTTTATCACTGCTTCGGTTGTGGGGCGCACGGTACCGCCATCAGTTTTGTCATGGAATACCAAGGCCTGGGATTCGTGGAAGCGGTGGAAGAACTGGCGCGCAGTGCGGGGATGACTGTTCCCCAGGAAGTCGGTAGCCAATCACTGCGCCCCGCCCAGAGTGCCGATCTGGCTGAAATCATGTTGCAGAGCACGCGCTATTATCGTGGCCAGCTCAAGCAAGCCCCGCAGGCCATCGATTATCTCAAGCAACGCGGCCTTTCCGGCGAAATTGCGGCGCGCTTCGGCATTGGTTATGCGCCGTCGGCATGGCAAAATCTGGCGGAAATATTTTCCGATTACACGTCGAAGTCTCTGGTCGAAGCGGGGCTGGTGATCGAAGGCGAGAGCGGCAAACGCTACGACCGATTCCGCGACCGCATCATGTTTCCCATCCTGAATCAGCGCGGCACGGTGATTGGCTTTGGCGGCCGCGTTCTGGGTCAGGGGGAGCCCAAATATCTCAACTCGCCGGAAACGCCCCTGTTCGAAAAAGGCCATGAACTATACGGCCTGTACCAGGCGCGCAAGGCGATCCGCGAGGCGGATCGTGTGCTTGTCGTGGAGGGCTACATGGACGTGGTGGCGCTGGCCCAGCATGGCATTGAATACGCGGTGGCCACTCTGGGAACGGCTACCACGCCATTTCATGTGCAGAAATTATTACGTCAAAGCGACAATGTGGTGTTTTGTTTCGATGGCGACGCGGCAGGGCGCAAGGCGGCATGGCGTGCGCTGGAAAATAGCCTGGGGCAGATGGTGGATGGCAAGAACCTGAGCTTCCTGTTCCTGCCCCAGGGCGAAGATCCCGATTCTTACGTGCGCAGCATGGGAAAGGCGGGTTTCGAGAACTTGCTGGCCGAAGCCGTGCCATTCTCCCAGTTCTTGCTGCGCGAATTAACGGCGCAGGTGGATATGCAAACCCAGGAAGGTCGGGCGCGTTTATTGCAATTGGCGCGGCCGTTACTGCTCCAGGTTGCGGCCCCTGCGCTGGGATTGATGCTGCGCAAACGCTTGGCGGAGTTGGCGGGAATCTCGCAGGCGGAACTGGAGGAGCTATTCCAGATCAAATCGATGCAGAAGGCCAAGGCATTGCCCAGGCTTAAGCGAAATCCCCCTTCCCTGGTGCGGCAGATGCTCCAGTTTTTGCTGGTTCGGCCGCAATTGGCGCAGGGGGTGGTGCTGGAGCAAAAGAGTCATGAAGGAGAGGAGTTTACCTTGGCCGCTCTGCTTGAATTTCTCGCGGAAAATCCCCAAACAAGGGATGCCGCGCCTTTGCTCGAACACTTTCGCGGTACTTTTCACGAATCCCGATTGCGCGAAGCCGCGGCGGAAGTGATGCAGTGGGAAGACCGTTTCGACGTGAGTGAAATCGAGCAGGAGTTTGCTGGCGCTCTGGCGCAATTGAAATGGCAGGGGCGGCAGAAGGAAATTGATGCCTTGCTCGCTTTGGCGCGCGCTCAGGGGTTGACGGTAGCGCAAAAGGAACGCTTGCAGCAGTTGTTGTTGCGCGGACAAGAGTAAAAAACTGACACGATAATAGGGTATAATACTCTGTTTTGTTAAACGCTTTTTCGGGATCAAAGTATGGCGACGGAAAATGGAAAGATGGATGACCGCGTGAATGACGCAGACGCGCGGCGCATGCGCTTGAAAAACCTGATCGTGCTGGGCAAGGAGCGGGGCTACCTGACTTATGCCGAGATCAACGACCATCTGCCCGACGATATGCTCGACGCGGAGCAGATCGAGGGCGTGATCAGCATGATCGGCGACATGGGAATCATGGTTTATGACGAAGCGCCGGATGCAGAAACCCTGCTGATGTCCGACGCTCCCCCGGCCGTAGCCGACGAGGACGCGGCGGAAGAGGCCGAGGCAGCCCTTTCCACGGTGGATTCCGAGTTCGGCCGCACCACCGACCCGGTGCGCATGTATATGCGTGAAATGGGTACGGTGGACTTGCTCACCCGCGAAGGCGAAATCGAAATTGCCAAGCGTATCGAGGATGGCCTCAAGCACATGGTGCAGGCCATTTCGGCTTGTCCCACCACCATTGCCGAAATTTTACGTCTGGCTGAAATGGTCGAGCGCGACGAAATGCGCATTGACGAACTGGTCGATGGTTTGCTGAACGGCCAGAGCGCGGACGAATTCAGCGAAGAAATGGCTGCCGCCGAAGAAGCAGCAGAAGAGCCCGATGTCGAGTTGAGCGAGGAGGAGGCCGATGCCGCGGGTGCCGCCATCGCTGCCGCCAATCTGGCCCAGCTCAAGGCCGACGCTATGGTGCGTTTTGCTGTAATCCGCAAGGCATTCGACAAAATGCAGATCGCGCTGCAAAAAAAGGGCTCGCGCCACAAATCCTATCAGGAAGTGCAGGAGGAAATCTCCAACGAACTGATGGGGATCCGTTTTTCCGTCAAACAGGTGGAAGCCTTGTGTGACAGTCTGCGCGGCCTGGTGGAAGAAGTGCGTGGGCATGAGCGCACCATCATGGAGTTGTGCGTGAACAAAGGCGGCATGCCGCGTCCGCACTTCATCCAGGTGTTTCCGGGTAATGAAAGCAACCTGGAATGGGTGGTGGCAGAGATCGCATCCGGCAAACCCTACAGCGAGAAAGTTTCGCGTTTCCAGCACGCCATCGTGGACCAGCAGCAACGCCTGACGGACGTGCAGACCAAGGTCGGTATCTCGCTCAAGGACCTCAAGGAAATCAATCGCCAGATGTCCACCGGCGAGGCCAAGGCGCGCCGTGCCAAGCGTGAGATGATCGAGGCCAACCTGCGCCTGGTTATCTCCATTGCCAAGAAATACACCAACCGCGGCCTGCAATTCCTTGATTTGATCCAGGAAGGCAACATCGGCCTGATGAAAGCCGTGGACAAGTTTGAGTACCGCCGCGGGTACAAGTTCTCGACCTATGCCACCTGGTGGATTCGCCAGGCCATCACCCGTTCCATCGCCGACCAGGCGCGCACCATCCGCATCCCGGTGCACATGATAGAAACCATCAACAAGATGAACCGCATCTCGCGCCAGATTTTGCAGGAAACAGGCCTGGAGCCCGATCCCGCCATCCTGGCCGAAAAGATGGAGATGCCGGAAGAAAAAATCCGCAAGATCCTCAAGATTTCCAAGGAACCGATTTCCATGGAAACGCCGATCGGCGATGATGAGGACTCCCATCTGGGCGATTTCATCGAAGACGTTTCAACCCTGGCGCCCGCCGATGCGGCGATGTACGCCAGCCTGCGCGAGGCCACCAAGGAAGTGCTGGAATCGCTAACCCCGCGCGAGGCCAAAGTGCTGCGCATGCGCTTCGGCATCGAGATGAACACCGACCATACGTTGGAGGAGGTGGGCAAACAGTTTGATGTTACCCGCGAGCGCATCCGCCAGATCGAAGCCAAGGCGCTCAGGAAGCTGCGTCACCCTTCCCGTTCCGAAAGGCTGCGCAGCTTTCTGGACAACGAAGGTTAGTCGGGGTGACGTAAATCGTCACTTCTGGACCAAATGGACGCCGCGCCGGGATGGGGCGGGCAAGAAAGTCACTGAATTAACAGTCGCAACGGTATGGGGGTTTCTGGCATGAATATTGCTGACATTCCCACCAAACACCTCGTGTGTTTTTGTAGTGTTAATTCCAACGTTTTATGAGGAGAAACAAAATGAAACGCATACAGCAAGGTTTCACCCTGATCGAACTGATGATCGTGGTTGCGATTATCGGTATTCTGGCTGCGGTCGCAATTCCTGCCTATCAGGACTACACCGTCAAGTCCAAGGTTACTGAAGGCACAAGTATCGCCAGTCCGGCCATTACCGCCGCAGGCGTCATGTGTAGCGAAGGCGCCACAGCCACAAGTTACAACAACCTCTCGCTTGGCATACCGACCAACACGAATATGTCGGGTAAATATACCACTTCCGTGACAGCGACCCAAACCGCTATCAGCGCACCGGTGATAACCATTGTCATGAAGCAAATCGGCACCAGCGTGAATGCGGGTGACGACATTGTTTACACCGGCTCATGCGGTTCCGCCGGTCTGCAATGGACAATTACCGGTACTGTTGCTGCCAAGTACAGGCCTAAATCCTGATTAGGGTTTTAATCTGGCATGAAAAGGGGAGTTTTCGAACTCCCTTTTTTTATGCTAACGATTGCGCCATTCCCGCAATTAAGTTTGCGGGCAGAAGGCCGAAGCCAAAATATCTTGGCGAGTGTTCGCCCCATGAAGCTTCGCCCTTGAGTTGATATTTGTACCCGGGTACCTGCCTCACGCTTCAAGTAAAATTGAAATAATTGACCCGATACCGTAAGGAATATCAATGCAACGCTTCATGCCCCGTATTCTGCTGGTGCTGGTCCTGCTGGCGACTTTCATGTCCTATCGCCCCGGTCTGAGCGGTCCGTTCATTTTTGACGACGGCATCAATATCGTCAACAACACCCACCTCAAGATTCACGATCTTTCTCCGCAAAGCCTGAGCGAAGCGGCATTCTCGGTTCCCAGCGGGGTGTTCATGCGCCCGATCAGCATGCTGAGCTTTGCCCTTAACTATTATTACGATGCTGGCTCCAGCGCGGTTTTCTCCTTCAAGCTGACCAATCTCGTCATTCATCTGTTCAATGGCGTGGCGGTCTTCGTCCTGGTGTGGCAACTGATGGCGCTTTATCGCGAGCGTCGCCAGCCTGGCCTGCCTTCGGCATACCCACAATGGCTGGCGCTTGTGGTCAGCGCCGCCTGGCTGCTACACCCGTTGAATTTGACCAGCGTGCTCTATGCGGTGCAGCGCATGACCAGCCTGGCTGCTTTCTTCACCCTGCTGGGACTGATCGCTTACCTGTGGGGACGTGCCCGTCTCTATACCGGGCAACGTGGCGGCATACCCGCGATCCTGGCCGGGTTGCTGGTTTTTACGCCGCTGGCAATCTTGAGCAAGGAGAACGGCGCCTTGCTGCCATTCTTCATGCTGGCGGCTGAACTTACCCTGTTCAAATTCGAAACCGCCGAACCCATCACCCGGCGTTTTCTGATGGGCTTTTTTGTGCTCTGCACGGTGCTCCCGGTGTTGGTTTTTATTGCATACCTTGCCCTGCATCCGGACTGGTTGCTGGCAAGCTATAGCAGGCGCGATTTCACCTTGTCGGAACGCCTGATGACAGAAGCCAGGGTGGTCTGGTTTTATTTGCGGTTGATCGTGTTGCCCAGCACCTCGCTGATGGGTCTGTACCATGATGACATTGTTATCTCCCGCCAGTTGCTCGAACCTTTCACCACCTTGCCCGCCATTCTAGGCATCCTTGCGTTGCTGGGCGGTGTCTGGCTGTTGCGCCGACGCATGCCACTGGCTGCATTCGGCATGCTTTTCTTTATCGTCGGACATGGCATGGAGTCGACTTTTCTGCCCCTGGAACTCGTCCACGAACACCGCAATTACCTTCCCATGCTGGGCATTTTGCTGGTTTTTTTTCATGGCCTGATTGAACCGATTCACGCAGCCAAGGCGCGCTTGCCGCGTCGTGTCGTTGCCGCTTTTCTGATCGCCCTGTTCGCCGCGGGCACCTTCTTTCGCGCCAGTTCGTGGGGCAACTCCCTCGATCTTTGGAGCGCCGAAGTCGAACATCACCCCGCCTCGGCCCGAGCCAACACCGAGATAGGGGATTTCATCGAGTATTTGTCGCAAAACGATCCCCGTGCGATGGAGATCAACTATCCGCTCGCACGTCGTTATTTCGAGCGGGCCACCGCGCTGCAAAAAAACAACGTGAATGGTTTGTTTGGCTTGATCCGGCTCAGCGTGTCGCATGGCAAGCCGGTGGAGCACGGCTGGCTGGACGAATTGGCATACCGTCTGGAGCATGAGGCAATTCCCGCGAATGTAAACGATCAGTTGGGTACCATGGCGCAATGCCTGTTTCAATATGCCTGTCCCTTGAGCGCAAGCCAGTTTGAGACGCTGCTGAATGCCTCGCTGCGTAATCAAAAAATATCGCTGAGGGATAAGGTTGTCATCAATTCCATCACAATCTACTATCTATTCAATATAGTGCGTGACTTTCCGGCCGCCGCTGAAGCTGCGCGGCGCTCCATCGAATGGGATCCGCAGGAACTTGAATCCAGACTGTCTTTGGTCACCATTCTCGTTGCCATGCAGCGTCACGATGAAGCACGAGAACAAATATCTCTGTTTAAGTCTCTCGACAAAAAGGGCGCTCGCACACGTGACATCGATCTTCTGGAAAAACAGTTGGGGCAAGGCGGTTGAAGCGCAATGACCGTATTCTTGAATTCGATGCAATGATTTTCGTGGTCTTGTGTTGCAAGTGTGAATGAATTAGATTGTATTCAGAGCGTTTTCAATGGAATGCAAAAGATGATATTTGACTGGTTTGACGCGAAAGAAGCGCAAAAATTTGGCATGGAACTGGCCATTTTCTTCACCGAAAGACTTTCTCCAGAGACTTCCCGCAGGAAAGAAAAGACTCTAGCAAAAAAACAGGAAGTACTTAACAAGATGTTCCATCAAATCGAGCGATTCAAGCTCCAGCACAAGCTGAATATCTACAAAAAGGCAAAATTCGGGAACTCGTTTCAATGGGCTCTCAAGGACGCGGGCTATGATCAAGAGTTCATCAATGCCCTGACTAAGGAGTTATTGTTAAAACTTTGATGCAGTGACATGGGTGCCGTGGCAATGACATTTCACACTGACATAATGTACGCAGGGCGATTGATATCAGGATTGTTGTATTCATAATATGCTGAACTTATTAAGAAAAATATTTTCCCCCGCCAAGAAATCCTCCCGCGAATTGGTTCTGATCGATCCTGCGCCAACCATGTCAGTGAAGCTTGATCAGCCCGATCAAAGTGAAATCCATAAACAACAGGGTGATGATTTCCTGGATAAAGGCGAATGGGTAGCTGCTGCAAGATGTTACAAGCAGGCAATCTCCATCAACCCCAAGCATGCTGCGGCTTACAGCAACCTGGGGTACGCAGAGAGCGAACAGGGTTTATATGAAGAGGCCGAACACAGCCTGCAACAGGCCATCCTGAATAACCCTGCTTTGGCCAACGCCTATTACCTGTTGGGTTCGGTTTCACAGAAGCAGGGCAAACTGGATCAGGCCATTGGATATTATAAAAAGGTGCTTGAACTTAAACCGGACTTAGAATCGGTTTACCAGGATCTGTGCTTCATGCTGTTTCAACAGGGACAAACCGAAGAGGCGCGGCACGTTATTCTGAAAGGAATTTCCCATCATCCTGGATCTGCAACTCTTCATTATTACCTGGGTAACGTGCATAGCGGCGAAGGGGCGCTGGATCAGGCCATCGACTGCTATCAAAAGGCCCTCTCGATTCAGCCTGAATTTCCGGAGGTGTATTTCAATCTGGGAAATGCGCTCAAGGAACAGGGCAAGAAAGAGGAGGCCGTGGACTGCTTCCTGAAGGCGCTTTCATTCCGTCCGGATCAGATCGAGGGGCAGTTTGCTCTAGGGAACCTGCTGAAAGAACAGGCCAGGCTGGATGAGGCGCTGGCTTGCTACCGGAGGGCGTTGTCGATCAAGCCCGATTTTGTCGAAGCACTCAGCAATATGGGTAGCATACTCAGGGAGCAAGACAAACTGGACGAAGCTCGGGCCTGCTTTGACAAGGTGTTGTTGCTGGCGCCTGACCTGGCCGTAGGGCACTATAATCTCGGATGTGTGCTCAAGGATCAGCATAAGCCGGAAGAAGCTCTGGCCTGTTACCAAAAGGCGGTTTCACTCAATCCGGATTTTGTCGAAGCGCTAAATGTCATGGCGAGCACGCTTAGGGAACAGGGCAAACTGGAGCAGGCCATTGCCGGTTTCCGCAGGGTGATTTTAATCCAACCCGACCTGGCTGAAGCACACCTCGGGTTGGGGGACGCGCTTAAGGAACAGGGGAAACTAGACGAGGCACTTGCCAGTTATCGGCAAGCCCTTGTGTTTAAACCTGATGTCGTTGTGGTGCACAACAACATGGGGAACCTGTTCAGGGAACAAGGCAAGCTTGTGGAAGCCCAGGCCTGCTACCGAAAAGCGCTCTCGTTTGAACCGGAGTACGCCGAGGCGCATAACAATTCGGGGATCGTTTTTCTGGATCAGGGCAATGTAGGGGAGGCATTGAACTGCTTTCAGCGCGTGCTTTCATTCCAGCCTGATTTTGTCGCGGCCTTGATTAATCAGGGCATTGCGATGCAAAGTCTCGGGCGACTCTATGCCGCGGTCGCGAGTTACCGTCGCGCATTGAAAATTGAGCCCGACCATGCCGAAGCGCTCAGCAACCTGGGCAATGTGTTGGGCGACGTTGGACAACTCGATGACGCAGTGGCGAGTTTCCGCCGCGCGTTTGGGCTCAAGCCGGACTACGTAGACCCCTACCACAACCTGCTGTTTACCCTCAATTACCACCCGGACCTGAGCGGAGAAGAAATATTCGCTGCATACCGCGAGTTCGACCAACGGTTTGGTTTGCCTTGTCGGAGCGAATGGCAACCGCACGGAAACAGTCGCGACATGGCGCGACGCCTGAAGGTAGGGTACGTGTCGCCTGATTTTCGGCACCATTCATGCCGCTTTTTTCTGGAACCCTTGCTCTCCCGCCACGACAAAAACGAAGTGGAGGTTTTTGCCTATGCAGAACTTACCACTGAAGACGCGGTCACCGCCCGCTATCGGAAATATGTGGATCGCTGGGTTCCCACGCTCGGATTGACTGACGTTGCCTTGGCGGAGCGCATCCGGGCCGACGGCATCGATATTCTGGTCGACCTGGCAGGTCACACCAACAAGGGCCGGCTGCAGGTATTTGCGCGCAAACCCGCGCCGGTATCCGTATCCTGGCTGGGGTATGGTTATACCACCGGCCTCACGGCGATTGATTACTATCTGACTGATGCTGCCAGCGTTCCGGTGGGCGGGGAAGGGATTTTCTCCGAAATGCCATGGCGCGTTCCCACGCCTTGCTATTGCTACCGGCCAGCTCCGGGAATGGGCCCGGTTAATGCTCTGCCGGCAGCGGAACGGGGATACATCACTTTCGGGACACTGACCCGGGGCATACGTATCAACCACAAAACAGTCCGGGTGTGGTCGGAAATACTGAATCGAGTGCAAGGTTCGCGGCTGGTGATCGACAGCAGCAATTTCTGTGAAGCGGAAACACAGGATGCGTTGGCAAAGCAATTTACCGCCCACGGCGTGGAGCGGGATCGGCTGGAAATTGGCTATCACAGCCCACCGTGGGACGTGTTGCGAGGAATAGACATTGGCCTGGACTGTTTTCCCCACAACTCCGGGACGACCCTGTTTGAAAGCCTGTATATGGGGGTTCCCATCGTTTCACTGGCGGGTAGGCCTGGTGTTGGACGCTTGGGTAGCACGATACTGGAAGGGGTGGGGCATCCGGAATGGATCGCACATGCCGAAGAAGAGTACATCAATATTGCCGTGACCATGGCCAATGACCGGGAGCAACTGGCAGCGACAAGATCTGGCCTGAGAAAGCAAATGGAAGATGGACCGCTAATGGACGAGGCAGGTTTCGCACAAAAGGTGGAAGCGGCATATCGGGCGATGTTCGAGAAATGGGCAATAGAGCAGGCTTAGTTGTCCGCCCTCAACCGGTTTGACCTTGTGCTAGACTCTGTGCGAGGCAGCCACACTGCCTTACCAAGGTAATTTCCATGCAGGAAAAACTGGTGCCAGCCTGAGGCGATCAACCCTAACATGAACACAATAAGCATTATCCTCCCCGCCAAGAACGAATCCGCCTCGCTAGTCAATTTGCTGCCGGAATTGAAGCGACAGACGCCCGATGCTGAAATCATTGTCGTGGATGATGGGTCAAGCGACGAGACTATAGCTGTTTGCGCCACGAATCAGATAAAAGTGATTTCCCATCCCTACAGCATGGGTAACGGCGCGGCGATCAAAACTGGCGCACGGGCGGCTCGGGGCGAGACTTTGATTTTCATGGACGCAGACGGTCAACACAAACCGGAGGACATTCTCCGTTTGCTGGAGAAGTTCGCCGATGGATACGATATGGTTGTCGGCGCAAGAACCGCCGGTTCCCAGGCGGGAGCCCATCGGGCGGCTGCAAATGGGTTATACAACCGGTTGGCCAGCTGGATGACGGATCAAAAAATTGCCGATCTGACTTCCGGATTCCGTGCTGTGAAAGCCGATAAATTCCGGAAATTTTTGTATCTGTTACCCAACGGGTTTTCATATCCGACCACTATTACCATGAGTTTCTTCAGGGCGGGATTCGCGGTCGCCTACTTGCCCATTCATGCGCCCAAGCGGATTGGGAAAAGCCATATCCACATTTTTCGCGATGGCTTCAGGTTTATGTTGATCATTTTCAAGATTGGGACCCTGTATTCACCGCTCAAGTTGTTTTTGCCGATTAGCCTGTCATTTTTTGCTACAGGGCTTGGCTATTACCTTTATACATTCTTCGTCATGCACCGCTTCACCAATATGAGCGCACTGCTGTTTGTTACCTCCGTGCTCGTGTTTTTGATTGGTTTGGTGTCCGAGCAGATAACCGCGCTCAATTTCAAGGATAGCGAGGATTGAGCAAGTATCTGCTAATGAATCGCGTTCTGGCTCGGATGTTTCATAAGTTGTGGTGCGCATATACCAAGCCCTTGGCGAGAGCGAATGAAGTTCCTCTTTGATATCAACCATCCGGCTCATGTTCATTTTTTTCGCCACCCAATTCGCATGTTGCGGGAACGCGGTCACGATATCGTCGTCACAAGTCGGGTAAAGGAAATGGCAGTGCCTCTCCTGGATGAACTGGGCATTGAACATATCATTCTGAGTACACAGGGAAAAGGGGGATTGCTTTCCCTGGGGCGAGAATTGGTGCAGCGTGACGCAGCCCTGTATCGCGTCGTCAAGCGTTGCCGGCCGGATGTCATGGCGGCCATTGGCGGGACCTTCATTGCTCATGTGGGTTTCCTGACGCGCATCCCTTCACTGGTGTTCTACGACACCGAGAATGCCAAACTGCAGAATGCGATTACCTACCCTTTTGCAAACCGAGTCATCGTTCCTCGATGCTATCAGGCCTGGGTGCCATCCAGCCACCTGCGCTATGACGGGTACCATGAGCTTTCCTACCTGCACCCGGCACGCTTTGTTCCTTCCCATGAAATCGCCATGCAAAATGGCTTCGATCCCGGGCGGGATAATTTCTTTATCCGCACTGTTTCCTGGCAAGCCAATCATGATGTCGGGGAAACGGGCTGGAACGAGAAACTGCTGTCTCAACTGGTGGCTTTTCTCTCCCCTCGCGGCAAAGTGCACATTTCCTCCGAAGCACCGTTGCCGCCGCAGCTCGCTGCCCATGCCTACCAAGGCAAGGTGAGCGAGGTGCATCACGTCATGGCCTTGTGCCGACTATTCATTGGCGAGAGCGCTACCATGGCTTCCGAATCCGCTGTGCTTGGCGTGCCTGCAATCTATGCTGCCGAAACCGGCCGTGGCTACACCGATGAGGAGGAGTCACGCTACGGCTTGGTGGCCAACATGCGAAAGCTCGACTGGAACCTGCTGCGCACAGCGATTGAGCAAATGCTGGGCAAACCTGATGAATACTGGCGGCAACAGCGCGCGCTACTGCTTGCCGACACGATCGACGTGGCGGCCTATGTCGCCGACACCATCGAACAGGCGGGGCAAGGCGGCTGAATGTGCGGCATCGGCGGTTTTTTTTCAACACAGCCTGTTGATGCCGCCGCCGGGGCGGAGTCGTTGACGCGGATGCGAACCGCGCTTGCTCATCGCGGCCCGGACGGTAGCGGGATCGAAACTTTTACCCATGCCGCCCTGGTGCATACTCGACTCGCCATCATCGACCTGGCGGGTGGGCGTCAGCCCCTGCATAGCCCCTCCGGGAGAACATGCGTCGTTTTCAACGGCGAAATCTACAACTACCGCGAACTGCGCGCCCGCCTGTCAGATTATCCGTTCCGCACTCACTCCGACACCGAAGTCATCGTCGCCCTTTATGAAACCGAAGGGGTGGAGGGATGGCGCCGGCTACGCGGTATGTTCGCCTTCGCCCTGTGGGATGTGTCGGCAGGCAAAGGGTTTCTCGCGCGCGATCCGCTCGGCATCAAGCCGCTGTTCTACCGGGAGAAGAAAGGTGAATTGTGTTTTGCTTCAGAGGCCAAGGGCATCATCGCTCATGGAGGAGAGACGGCGCTTGACCTGTCCGCACTTCACCGATTGCTCAATTTCCGCTACATAACAGGGGATGACAGTCTGTTTTCGGGCATCCGTCAGCTTGCTCCCGGATTCCTGCTATCCTGGGATGGTGGCGATATTTCCCAGCGTCGACTGGTTCCTCTCTCAGAAAGTGCCTCGACAAGCCTTGCAGAGGCTATGGAAACCGCGGTGCAGCGGCATCTGGTGGCAGACGTGCCGGTCGGCTGCTTCCTCTCCGGCGGCATCGATTCCGCTCTGGTAGCCCGTCTTGCTGCACCTCACACCAGCTTGACCAGCTACACCCTGGAAGTGGGGGATGACCCACTGGAGGGCAACAATGCTGCCGCCACCGCTTCCTGGCTCGGCATCCCCAACCACTGTCTGGCATTTGCCCTGGATGACCCGATCGCGGCGCACCAGACAATGGTCTACCATCTGGAAACGCCCAAGGTGAATGCGCTTCAGGGCATGATGCTGGCCGAGTTCACGGCAGGGCATGTCAAGGTGGCCCTGTCAGGGCTGGGCAGCGATGAGTTGTTCTATGGTTACAACGCGCACCAGATCATGTGGCTGATGCAGCAGGAAAATCGTCTATTGCCCGGCAGCGTAAACCGACTTGCGGCCTCCGCTCTTGGTGGAGTGTTGCCGAAGAAGATCGCCTGGAGCGAACCCGAGAGAGCACTCGCCATGCTCGCGGCGTCACCTGACTGGGCGCGGGTCTATGGCGTATTGCGCAACGTGTGGGACGCGCCCAGTCTGCGTCGCATCGTGTATGGTGAACGATTGCTGGACACGAACCCACCGGACTGTTTTGATTGGCTGGAAGCGCGTTTCCCGACCGGAATTGATGCCGCTCAGGCCATGGCGGAATTCGAGTTTGGAAATAAACTGGTGAATGATTTGCTGTGGCAGGAGGACCGCATGAGCATGCGCGTCGGACTGGAAACCCGTGTGCCATTCCTGGACTGGGATCTGGTGTGCCACGCACGCGCCTTGTCGCGCAGCGAACACATGCCCTATGGCCACAAGAAACACGCCCTCAAACATTATGCCCGCACGGTGCTGCCCTCCAGCATCCTGCAGCGCCGTAAAAGCGGCTTCCAGATGGACATCGTCACCGCGTCGCAAACGCTCCTGAAACCCGTGTTCGACGAATACCTGTCCGAAGAAAGGGTGGCACACCATCGCCTGTTCAACAGCGATTTTGTGCGCACTGTCCGCGCACAACCGCCGCGCAAGGGCCTGCGCTGGCACATTTTCCTGCTTTACCTCATGGCCCAAACCCATATTTTCCTGGAAACCTTCCATGTCGGCTGATTCAGTCCGCATCAAACAGGTGCTCGACCAAACCCTGGCCTGGAGCAAGGCGCAGGGGTATATGGAGTGGACCAAGCACGATGCCCTGAACAGTCCACTGCTCTTCGCTCTGTTCGGACATCACAGGATTAGCCGCATCCTGGCCACGCAGGCGGTGATGCGATTCCCCATTAACCTGCGCCCGTTGCTGGGCGTCCCGAAGAGCCACAACCCAAAGGGTTTGGCGCTGTTTGTCATGGCGCTCCTTGACGCTTTTTCTTCGACAGGCGATCAGGCATATCTTGACGAAGCAAACAAGTTGCTCGACCAGTTGCTTGCCCTGCGCTCGCCCGAAA
This sequence comes from Sulfuricellaceae bacterium, assembly GCA_031426915.1. Lineage (GTDB taxonomy): Bacteria > Pseudomonadota > Gammaproteobacteria > Burkholderiales > Sulfuricellaceae > Sulfurimicrobium. The sequence goes on from JASJPB010000036.1 coordinate 19,586, forward strand.
ACTGGCACGGCGACTGCTGGGGCTACCAGTATCCTTGGCAGGATCTGGGATTCTACGCCCCCAGGGCAACGCCCAACGCAGTCGTAACCGCTTTCGTGTGCGAGGCCTTCCTCCATGCATACCGGGTTACAGGCAACGAAACTCACCTTGGACCGGTAGAATCGGCGGTACGCTTTTTTCTCAACGATCTCGCCATACTCAAGGATACAGACGAAGAACTTTGCTTCGGCTACATGCCATTGCCGATGTCGATGCGGGTGATGGATGTGTCCATTCTGATCGCCGCAGTATTGGCGCAGCTATATGCAATTCGCGGCGATATTAGCTTGCGCGACACGGCGCTACGCCTCACACGCTATGTGGTAAACCGGCAAACCTCTGAAGGGGCATGGTTTTACACCGATCCGCCGGAAGATTCGCCAGTAAAGATCGATAACTACCATACCGGCTTTATCGTTGATGCCCTGGGCCGTGTGATGTTCGCGCTGAAAATAGATACCTGGCGCGATCAACATCGTCGTGGTGTGGCTTTCTACGCAGCCCACCTGTTTAATCCGGATGGCTCACCACGCTGGATGAGCAATCGCAACTATCCCCACGACATCCACGGGGCGGCGCAGGGCATCCTCACTTTCAGTGCAACGGATAACCGCGCCCATTACCCCCAGTTGGCATCCCGGGTGATTGATTGGGTGCTGGCCCGGATGTACCATGCCGAAGGCCGTTTCTATTATCAGGAAACCCGTTACCGCGTGAAAAAATTCACTTTCATCCGCTGGTGCAACGCATGGATGTGCCGTGCCCTTGCCAGCAATCTCCTGAGCTTTACCCATGACAAAAATTGAGCCGGCTTCACCCGAAATACGAGAAGATCTTACCCCGCAAATCCGCGACTTCTGGACCCGCAGAGTCAACGCCGAGCGCATTATGGGTCGTGATGTCACGAATCACGAGCGCGGCGAGGATGGGTATTTCCACGATCTGGAAACTCAACGCTACCGCTCGCACCGTCACCTGCTGCCATGGATCAATGCCATGACCCCGGGCAAAACCGTGTTGGAGATTGGTAGCGGCGTCGGCCTCGATACCTACACCATGGCACGTCATGGGCTCCAGGTAACAGCCGTTGACCTTACCGACGTTGGCGTGGCCACGGCGCGCCAGCGTTTTCTGCGCCACCAGATGCCGGCGAATTTTCTGGCAACGGATGCCTGCCACCTGCCGTTCCCGCAAGACAGTTTTGACTACGTTTACTCCTTTGGGGTGCTGCATCACGTTGCCGATACCGAAAAGAGCATCCGCGAGGTGCACCGGGTACTGAAACCAGGCGGGGAGGCGCGCATCATGCTGTATCACCGGCACTCGCTGAATGAAATTGTCCACCGGATGCTGGGGGTGCCTTTCGAGGAAAAAGATGAGCTTTGTCCGGTGGTGCGGCGCTTTACGGTGAATGAGGTGCGCGAATTGTTTCGCGACTTCAGCAAGGTGAAAATCCAGGTCGAATATCTGTATGGAGAGGGCTACGGCAAGCTGTTCAGGCTCACGCCGCGCTGGCTCTACGACATATTGTCCGTGCGCTGGGGTTGGCATCTCATGATTGCGGCCAAGAAGTAATGTCGGGCTTCCATCTCTTGCGCAATGAGGCAGGGCGCGCCCTGCTTTCACCCCTGACCGGCGGTCGCGCCTCCGCCCTTATCCGCCCCACGATTGCCGCCATTTATATCACCAAACATTGCAACTCTCGGTGCACGATGTGCGACTTCTGGAAAAACGAGCGTGATCCCGGTGAACTAAGCAGTGAGCAATGGGGCGTCGTATTCTCGCGGCTGAAAGCCTTCGGGGTGGATTTTGTGGGCGTCAACGCATCCGGCGAGATGTTCACCCGCCGTGACGTGTTCGATATCCTCGGACACCTGCGTGATCTTGGCATGGGTTTTGGGGTGAATTCCAACGGCACGCTGTTTACTCCAACCAAGGCGCGGCGACTGGCTGAACTGGGGCCGCGCGCCGTCACCCTTGGTCTGGATGGGGTGGGAGATGCAGCCTATCTGGCAACTCGCGGACTGAAAAACGGTTTCACAAAAATATCGCGCCACATCGACAATCTAAAGCGTGAAGGCATCAGGAACATCGGCATTGGCACCGTGCTGATGGAGCAGAATCTCTATGAGTGGGTGGGTTTGGCGCAGTTTGCGCTGGACAAGGGGTTGTCAGGCATCCGTTTTACCGCCCACCACGATGCCTATTTCACGCCAGAAGGCGAAGCGCACCCTTCCGTTTACACCGCCCCTTCGTTCCTCAATGCGGTGGAAGGGCAAATCGAGAAGCTGATCGAGCTGAAACGCAGGACGGGGATTGTCAAAAACAGCGAGGCCTATCTCCGGCGTGTAACAGCGTTTTACCGTGATCAGAAGAATTACTTTCCGGTACCTTGCCTGCAAGGCTCCAACCGTATTGAAATCGACGTTTATGGGAATGTCACCCTGTGCTCCTTCGTCACCGAGTCGTTGGGAAATCTGGTCCAGCAGGAAATGGAGGAAATCTGGCTATCAGAGCAGCATCGACGCGCGCGAGAGGATGCTTTCGAGGGCAACTGCCCCAAATGCTTCCTGTCTTGCTATGGAGAAGAAAACCTTCGCCTGTCATCCACTGGATTTCTGCCCACCCTGGCCAACTCGGTGCGGCGAGGAGCTCTTTTGTTAGGGCCTCGGTGAGCGCTTAATCATGAGCAATTATTACAGCAAAGAAAAGAATTTTTGGGACAACAAGGGTGAAATAGCCTACCAATCGTTGTCAGTGTTTGATCAAAATAGAATTGACAGTTGGATCAGTTGGTCCGGGAACGGTTGGGTACTCGATATCGGCGGCGGCTCGGGAATCGTAGGCAGGTTGTTAGCGGAGAAGCAAAATACGAAATGTGTGTGCATAGACATTTCTTTGCCCATGCTAAGGCACTCTACAGTTCCTGGTGTGCAGTCTGACGCTTTGGCTTTGCCCTTTCGCGACGAGTGTTTTGATCTGGTGGTGGCGGCAGCCTTTTTTCATCACCTGCCAGGCAGAGAGGAGCAACTGCTGGGTGAAATATTCCGTGTGCTGAAGCGTGGAGGACGGCTGATTGCTTATGACCCAAGTGCACTGTGCCTGCAAAATCGTTTGTTCATGACGGATAATGCATTTCGCCTTAAAACCTTCAGCCCGGATGAACGTCCAGTTGCACCAGGGTTGTTACGCGCCAAGGCGCTTGCCATTGGGTATCGGGAATTTGGTTTCCGTCTTTTCTCTTTCCGTAATCAGAGGCTAACAGTATTCGAGGCCGTCCAGCGCTACCTGCTTAGCCCTTTGGCAATCGGCCCCTTGCGTCCTTTGCTCGAACGCTGGTTTTTCTGGCAGGTAAAGAAGTAGTCCGTTTTTCATGCATCTCGGGCGTATGGCCTGGTCAACAACCACAACCCGGCAGGCAACCAGGTGATGAGCATTATCATGACACGCAGCACCAGGTAAGCAGATAACACGTCCACCTCGGTCACTCCAAGGCTGCTGAACAGCACTACCCCAGCGGTTTCTGCCGTTCCCAACCCATTGAGACTAATGGGAATATAGGCTGTGAGCGAGCTGATTGCCACTAACGGAATAACCTGCCATGGATTTATCCCGTGGTAGCCCATAGCCAGGAAGACAAGCCAGTATGAAAGCCCAGACAACGCGATCTTGAGCGCGCTCAACAGGATATTTGCTGCTGTGCGCCCGGAATGACTCAAGAGAACATGCAGGGTTTCAACCAAGGCTCCTGAAACAAATTCAGAGATTGCCGTAAACCTGGTGCCAAAGAAGGAAAAAACAAATTTGCGTTTCCATGCGGCAAGGCCGAACAGCATGAGGAAAATAGCGAGCCACTCCCAGAAAATGGCCGGGGGCGATAGATTCCCGATTCCCCATGCCGCACAGGCTGTCGTTAACGCAAATGAAATCAATTTGTCGGCAAAGCTACGCCCCAAGCTTGTTGAAAAGTTGATTCCGTGCCGACGGAGCAAAGTGGCGAGGCTGGCCAAGTCGCCCACCTGACCAGGAAAAATCAGTCCTACCCCCCAAGATAACCAGAACAGTGGCAGAAAAACAGTGAAGGTGAGCTTGTTTTCCAAATTGACGAAAAGGAAGGTATTCACCGCACCAATCAATCCGGAGCACACAATTAACACCGCCGCTGCCGCGACCCAACGCAGGTTCAGGGATGCTAATGAAGATGCAACTTGCTGTGGGTCGAAATAGAGAATGAGCGAACCGAACAAGGCAACGCCAAATACGGTGCGAATTAGTCGAACTTTCTTGGTGGAAAGATTATTCACCGAGATCTGGGTCAGCGTGGATTAGGTCTTCGTCATCGTCAGTGGGACTGATTGTCTTCGGCGATTTGCGTGCGATGACCCAAACGCCTGCGCCAAACTTTGGATTGCTCTTGTGCCCCAGCCATGCAACAAAGTTAAGCAACGGGAAAGTCATTGCATAGAACAATTTGTTTTTTTCTTCGGCGGCAGTGATGGCATAGCCCAGGTTGTTGGCCAGGTTTTCCAGGAAACCATAGCTGAACCCGGTCCGTTCCACGGTGAACCCCGCTCGGCGCACCCGTTCAACGATTTCCGGTAGATGGTAGCCAGGACGCACATGGCCAGGAACCTCGAAGTTCCGTGTCCTTTTAAACACAGGCCAGCGCCGGTAGTAATGAGGCACATGTACCACCAGGACGCCGTCGCCACGCATGGCGCGATATAAGCCGCGCAGCACACCAAGATCGTCTTGAATGTGCTCCAGATTGTCTACTGACACCACCAAATCATATTGCCCATCGGCGTCAAGCTGAGTGAGGTCGGCAAGATGAAAATGGCAGTTTGAAAGTCCCATGCGGTCTGCAATATGCTGGTTGCGTTTCTGGCCTTCAGCATTCAGGTCGATAGCATCGACTATCGCTTCAGAATAGCGTTTTGCCAGCAGCCGGCTGATGACGCCGCGACCGCAACCGGCGTCAAGAATTCGCGTAGCATCGAGGGGCAACAACCGCTCCAGTCGACGCAGGCGAATGCGGAGGCCAATAATGGGGATGCCGAGAAAGCGACAGTAACAACGCGCCAAGAAACCCATGGAGGAGTCCCAATAGAGTTCACTGCCGGGAAGTCCCATATTATTTAAAGCCGCCATCAGCTCACCCGCTTCAAATACCCATCTGGCGCGACGGTAATCAGTAGCTTGTTCTGGATGCTCTTGTCAATTTCGAATTCAGGGTGGGTCTTGAGATATTCCCAAACAGCTGTCTTGGGGTTGTCGCCCGGGCTCCATGGACGGTCGGGAAACATGTCGGCGGGCATGTCTTCAATGAATGTATCGAAGACTACACAATAGCTGCCGACGCTGGTGAGCGGAGCATAGGCTTCGAGTTCTGCCAGAACATGCTCGTGGGTGTGGTTGGAATCGAGACAGACCAGCACGCACCCGTAGTTCGCGGCGACGGCATGCACCTGCCCGATGATCTCGGGGGCAATGCTGGAGCCCTGGATCATCTGAATGCGTGAAGCCATGGGATGCGCCTCTATGGCGGCGCGGTTATGTGCGCGGATATCGATGTCGATGCCCAGCACTCTGCGGCGCGAGATTTTCGGGTCGAGTTTCTCACCCGCCTCGATGGCGTCACACATATCCAGCAGCGCCAGCATGGTGGCACTGAATATGAGCGATCCGCCGTGGGCAATGCCGGTTTCGATGATGAGATCCGGCTTGACCCGCCAGATCAATTCCTGCATGGAGACCATGTCCTGGGGACATTGAATGATGGGGCGGCCCAGCCAGTCGAAGTTGTAAACATACATGCGTCGCATCGATTCGCCCAACCAAGCCAGCGATTGTTGCTGAAATTCTGCATCGACGCCATAACCCGCCACGCGGATGCGTCTTTCATGTTCGAACTGATCTGTCTGATTCATATTGGCCTTTTGAATTTACTCAACTTCAAACCATTTTTACCAGTTGCGGAAAAACATCCAAAACGGGTGTTGGCTTAAAATCAAATTCCTTTCGTATTCGTTGTACATCAATCACCGGAAAGGATTGGAAAGGTGCATGGATATCTGTTTGCACGAGACAACCCGTGGTTTCGTGCAATGCTGCCAGCCATTGGTGATGCGCTATTTGTATGCCACTGGCTACGTTGTATATGCGATCACGACCACCATTGGCAATGAGCCAAAGAATACGAATAACATCGTCAATCAGGATATAGTCCTTGGCCGAATCAGGATGTGTTTTCAATCGAATCAAACCTGAGCGAGCCTCTTGCAACAACCCGCCCACAAGGTTATCAGAACCCATTTCAGTTCCCACAACATTCGACAACCTGGCAACCCTTACCCTCTTTCGTTCTGACGACAGGCACAATGATTCGCCCAGCAGTTTTGAAAGGTTGTACAAGTCGGAAGGATCCTCAGGAAGCACCGCCAATACATCATCTTCGCCAGTCGTTTTTGATCTGCCATAAACTCGCGTCGAGGAAAGATACAGCAGGCTGTCGAAGTCGGCATGTTCCAGCAAATTCGACAGAACCGTCACATGCGCTCGAACGGTATCAAATGGGTGATCCCGAAAGTCTGCCGTCAGGCCGATGCAATAAAAAACATGACCCAAGGGTTGCTGTAGCACACGTGGCTCGTCTCGTTCGGGCACCCATACATCGCAACCCAGTGATTCAAGGTGGCGAACGAGGTGTCGGCCAATAAAGCCTCTCCCCCCCAGCACGGTGCACTTCACTGTCGGAAACCCTTGCATTCCAAGGGGGCGCCTGCATAGATTCCAAAAGCCTGCAGTTCACCCCGCACCACTGAGCCTGCTGCTACCACGACACCGTGGCGCAAAATTGCCCCATCGAGAATGACGCAATTAGCCCCTATCCAGACATCGTCTTCGATGAGGATACCGCCTTTGCTGGGTGCAAAACCCTGCGCGCTAATCAGTCGCCCCTTGTCACGATATGCATGGTTGACGGGGGCGAGTGTGCAGTTCGCCGCAATGGCAACGTGGTTGCCAATCTTTATGCCATTCCCGGAATAAAGCACACAACCCGAATTGATGTATGTGTGAGTGCCAATGATCACATCTCCCGAACCGCCAGCCGGTTTGATTTTGACAAAACTGTCGATCACCGAACCGGCTCCGATGACAATTCGGCTACCCCGCACGGAATCCTCAATATCGGCTAGTGGCGAAATATTTGCATCAGGGTGAATTTCAATCATGCGATCTCCATCCTGGGGACTGCCGTGACGAATTTCGTGCCCAGATCTGCCAGCCGCGCGTTTTGTTGCCTGATCTCGGCGGCGATGTTCCAGGGCAGGATCACCAGATAGTCGGGACGTCGTTCGGTCAGCGCGGCCGGGGGCAGGATGGGAATGTGGCTGCCGGGCATGAACTTGCCTTGCTTGGCGACGGCAGCATCGCAGACATACGGCAACAGGTCAGGTTTTACGCCAGCATAATTGAGCAGGGTGTTGCCCTTGGCGGCTGCGCCGTAGGCGGCCACTTTCTTGCCCGCACGTTTTTGTTCGATCAGAAAAACCAGAAGATCGTCCTTGACCCGATCAGCCTTGGCTTGAAGATCTTGATATGTGGCGAGGGCTTGCAGGCCGAATCGCGCCTCCTCTGCCAGCATCTCGCCGACGGCGGTGGAAGTCTGGCGCGGATCATCGGCATGGCAGCCAAATACTCGCAAGCTTCCGCCATGGGTGGGAAGCAGCTCGACCTCCCACACGCGCAAAGCTGATTTCTGGAAAATACGCTGGACAGTGTAGAGCGAGAGATAGGAAAAGTGCTCGTGGTAAACCGTGTCGAACTGGGTTTCCTGAATCAGCTGCAACAGGTGTGGGAATTCCAGGGTGATGGTGCCGCCAGGTTTGAGCGCAGCTTTAAGGCCAGCGGTGAAATTGTTGATGTCCGGTACATGGGCATAGACGTTGTTGCCGATGATCAGGTCGGCCTGCTTGCCTTGGCCTGCAATTTCACGCGCTTTTTGTTCACCGAAGAATTCTCGTAGCACGGGAATGCCGAGGGCTTCCGCAGCATCTGCGGTGCTGTCCGTGGGTTCGATGCCCAGGCACGGAATTCCGGCAGCAACGAAGTTTTTCAGCAGGTAGCCGTCGTTGGAGGCGACTTCTATCACGAAGCTGTTTGTGTCGAGCGCCAACCGCTGGCGCATGGTCTCGACGTAGCGCCTGGCGTGTTCCAGCCAGGTGACGGAGGTAGATGAGAAGTAGGCATAATCATGTCGGAAAAGCTCATCGGCCCGGGCGTAGTCTTCCGTCTGCACTAGCCAGCACTGGTCGCAAACGTAAAGTTTGAGAGGGAACCAGACTTCGGGGGTGTGCAGGTCGCTTTCCGTCAGATAAGCATTGGATGGTGGCGCAAAACCGAGATCAAGGAAAACATGTTCAAGCGGACCGTGGCAGTGGCGACAGTTCATAGTGCGAGCCCAATAAAATCGGGCGCGATTGCGTTGTGGCCGGCGTCGCGTCGAGACAGGTCGGTAACCGGCAACGGCCAGTTAATCGCCAAGCGTGCATCGTTGTAGGGAACGCCATCTTCGGCTTCTGGTGTGTGGAAGGCGGTGTGAAGGTAGAGCAGTTCGCTGTTCGCTTCCAACACCTGGAAACCATGCGCGCAACCTTCAGGAATTACCAGCATGCGTGCGTTCCCAGGCGTGAGTTCCTCGGCATGCCACTGAAGAAAGGTGGGGGAGCCGGTTCGCAGATCCGCCGCCAAATCCCAAACGCGGCCTTTTAGGCAACGCACCAGCTTCATCTCGGCAAAAGGCGGACGCTGGAAGTGAAGTCCGCGCACCGCGCCAACAGCAGTCGTGCAGGAGTGATTGATCTGCACGATATTTCGTTCACCAATCACTTCAGCCAGTTCGCGAGCGCAATAGAGTCGCGCAAAGCTTCCCCTATGGTCTGTGAATGGCTCGGTTTCAACAACCATTACGCCCTCGATGGGTGTCGGGGTGACTTTCAAGACGCCGCCCATTCCTGCCCGAGCGATCGTGCCGCGGAAACATAGGCTGCTAGCTGTTGGCGACTGGTGAGTTGACCTTCCCTGAGGAATGCCCTGTACCAGGCAGCGGTCTCCCGCAAGGCATCTTCACACTGCCACACTGGCCGCCATCCCAGCCTGCTGCGCGCTTTGGCGCTGTCGAGGTGGAGAAATGTGGTCTCGTGGGGTTGCGGCTGTTGGGTGACATGCCAGCGTAATTCATGCCATTGCGCCGTCAGCGCCGTCAGCACATCGGAAACCGTGGTGTTGCTGTCCTGTTCCGGGCCAAAGTTCCACGCCTCGCCGAATTCGCGGCGCCCTTCGAGAAGTTTCTGGCCAAGCATGAGGTAACCACTGAGCGATTCGAGGACATGCTGCCAAGGGCGTGTGGCATGGGGAGAACGAATTTCGAGGGATGACTGGGCGCTGACTGCGCGGACCAGATCGGGGATCAGCCGATCTTCAGCCCAGTCGCCTCCCCCGATTACATTCCCGGCTCGGGCTGTGGCAAGCAGGGGCATGCCGGACTCCTGGAAATATGCGCTTCTATAGCTGGCAGCGAGAATCTCGCAGGCGGCTTTGGAAGCGCTGTAGGGATCATGCCCTCCCAAACGGTCGTTTTCCCTGTAGCCCCAGGGCCATTCCTGGCTTTCATAACATTTGTCGCTGGTGACAACTATGATGGCGCGAACACTCCCGGCTTGCCGGCAGGCTTCAAGCAGATTGGCGGTTCCCATGACATTGGTTGCCCAGGTGCTCAATGGCTGGCGATAAGAGCGGCGCACCAATGCCTGGGCGGCAAGATGGAAAACAATCTCGGGCTGGGTTTCGGTGATTATCTGAAGCAGGGACTGGCTATCCTGAATGTCCATGCGATGCTCAGGCATGTCAAGTTGCAACAGATCCCAGTGATTCGGTGACGATTCGGGCGGCAAGGCAATTCCTACAACATTGGCCCCCATCTCTTTCAACCAGAGCGCAAGCCAGCTGCCCTTAAAACCTGTATGTCCAGTCAGCAAGACGCGGCGATTGCGGTACTGCCCACCAAACAGCGTCATGCCCAGATTTTCCACGGTGGGCTGGTGCTCCAGAGATCCTCAAGCTGGTTCTTGTCGCGCAAGGTGTCCATCGCTTGCCAGAAGCCGGTGTGCTGGAAGGCCATCAGTTTGTCCTCCTCCGCCATTTGCTGGAGAGGCTGCGTCTCCCAACTGGTTTGGTCCCCACTGATGTAATCAAAAATGCCGGGTTCCAGCACGAAGAAGCCACCGTTGATCCAGGCGCCGTCACCCGCCGGTTTTTCCTGAAAACTTCGTACTGAACCACCTTCGACTTCTAACGCGCCATAGCGTCCCGGCGGCTGAATCGCTGTAACGGTGGCGAGTTTTCCGTGTGCGCGATGAAATTCAATTGAGGCGGAAATATTCAGGTCAGTGACGCCATCCCCGTAGGTAAAGCAGAATGTTTCGTCACCGATATAATCGCGAACCCGCTTCAGTCTCCCGCCCGTGAGCGTATTCAGGCCCGTGTCGATCAATGTCACTCGCCACGGCTCGGAATATTTCTCATGTACTTCCATTCGGTTATGCGCCACGTCAAATGTGACATTGGAATTGTGAAGGAAGTAGTTGGCAAAATATTCCTTTATGACATAACCCTTGTAGCCGAGGCAAATCACGAATTCGTTGATTCCGTAGTGGGAATATATTTTCATGATGTGCCAAAGAATCGGCTTGCCGCCGATTTCAATCATCGGTTTTGGCTTGAGGTGGGATTCCTCCAAAATGCGTGTTCCAAGGCCGCCAGCGAGGATAACCGCTTTCATTTAAAGTCTCCACACCCTCAATCCGAGGTCTCTGAGCGTTGCGGCGTCAAACTGCGACTTGACGTCAATGAAGCAAGCATCAGCAGCAAGTATTTCGCGATATGCCGCCAGAGGCATGGACAAAAATGATTGGTGGGCCACAGCCGCGACGATCGCATCCGCTTTTGGCAATGCCTCCCAATCCTGCAATTCCAGGCCATATTCATGAAGTGCTTCCAGCGGGTCGGCCACCGGGTCGTGCACATGGACCTCCACCCCGTAAGCTTCCAGCTCCCGAATCAAATCCACGACTTTCGAGTTTCGCAAATCCGGCACATTTTCCTTGAAAGTGATTCCCAGCACGTTCACCTTCGCGCCGCGAATCTGGCTGCCGGCCGCAATCATCTGCTTGATGGTCTGCTCGGCGATGAACTTTCCCATGCTGTCGTTGATGCGCCGTCCTGCCAGGATCACGTCGGGGTGATAGCCGAGCATTTCCGCCTTGTAGGTAAGGTAGTACGGGTCCACGCCGATGCAGTGTCCGCCCACCAGGCCGGGACGGAAGGGAAGGAAATTCCACTTGCTGCCCGCAGCCTCCAGCACCTCCAGCGTATCGATGCCCATCATGTTGAAAATGAGCGCCAGTTCATTCATCAGTGCGATATTGATATCGCGCTGGGTGTTCTCGATCACCTTCGCCGCTTCGGCCACTTTCACGCTGGATACGCGATGAACGCCTGCCGTGACGACTTTCTCGTAAAGATCGGCCACTTTATCCAGCGTTTCCGGGGAGTCGCCGGAAACGACCTTGACGGTGGTGGTGAGGGTGTGTTCCTTGTCGCCGGGGTTGATGCGTTCCGGGGAGTAGCCGATATTGAAATGCGCTTTCCACTTCATGCCCGACGCCTGTTCCAGTACCGGGACGCAGACTTCTTCGGTGGCACCGGGGTAGACCGTGGATTCGTAAATGACGATGGCGCCCTGTTTCATGTGCTGGCCGACGCTTGTGCTGGCGCTGATCAAGGGATGGAAATCGGGCTTGCGCGCGCTGTCGATGGGGGTGGGAACGGCGATAATGATGAAGTCTGCCGCACTCAGGCTCGCGGCCTTGCTTGAGAATGTCAGCTGCGTCGCAGCGCGTAGATCCTCACTTGACACCTCTCCGCTGGGATCGATGTGGCGTTGATAGTGATCGATTTTGCTTTCGGACAGGTCAATGCCGATAGTGGGATAAAACTTTCCGAATTCTACCGCTAGCGGCAGGCCGACGTAACCGAGTCCAATGATGGCAATAATAGGCATAATCTGTCATTCCGGGTTTTCGATAGGCGCGAGCAGAAATTCCGCGATAAACCCATATCGTGCCAAGCGAACGAGTTCGAGCACTTGTTGCATGTCAATATTCATGTAGTCATGCACGATGCGGTTGCGCAACCCGACTGCGGCATTCCAGGCCGGCAGTTCGGCCTCACGGAGTTTGCCTTTACGTGCGAGAGCGGCGAAGGCGTCATAAGCGGAAATCGGCACGGGTTCTCCGGTGGCCTTGAGCAATTGTTTGGTTTTGCCGATGGCGTTTTCGATCAAAATCTGCAAGGCATGCAATACGCCATTTTGCTCCAGTCGTGACAGTGTGCGGCCCGCAACAAGAGTCTGGCGCGCCTCGTCCAGCAGCGCGCTTTGTTCCCGGGCAATATGCGCTGTTTCGGCCTGGTAAAGATCAAGCCGCATGATTCAGGCTCCACTGGTATTCCTCCAGTTCACGCCAGGTTCGGCTTAGGAAATGGTTCCACGCCAGGCTATCTTCCCCCTTGAGCGGCAGACCAGCCTCGGCGACCTCCGCGCGTATGGCAAGGCGGGCGCCGGGCAGGTCGATCAGGTCGATCCGGGTTTCGTTCACTTTGAGCTTGTCAGCCAACTGGCGGCGCAAGGTTTCGTTTTTCCCTAGCCAGTCGAACCATTCCATTCCGGCTTTCCACTGGATGGCAATATCCCAGTCGCTTTCCGCATTGGCACGGCCTTCGGCTTGGCTGCCAATGAGTATGGCAAGCTCCAGATCAGGTTCGATGGAGAAAATTTGCCTCAACAAGGCGATTGCTTCATCGCGGTTGGCTATGAGAGGCGCTTTCATCAATGCGATTTTCCGAAGGGGGAATGGCTTGGAGCTTATCAAGCTTGGGCAAAATCGGCAAATCAGAAAAACCTCTCATGCTATTCCGGGATTTCCCTGCGCCCCCACCAGTTTCGGCATATTGAGCTTGCGCGGGGTAACCACTTTCTTGTCGCGCAGCCATTTTGCCACTACTTCCCACACCGGCTCGCCGGTCACGCCTTCACCCACGGGTGCCCAGCCGGCGACCTTGTATTTCTTGTTGGGGCTGACGGGCTTGCCTTTCAGGGTCATGTTGCTGATGCGTTTGCCTATCTTCTGGCGTGGGTCGCAGGTGTACTGGATGCCGCCCACGCGCACCATGTCGCCGCCCTGCTGGTAGTAGGGGTCGGGATTGAACAGGTTGTCGCACACGTCTTCCATGATGGTCTTGATGGTTTCGCCGCTCATTTCGGTCAGCGTGGTGGACGGGTAGGTGATGGCGGTCTGATCCATCAGGCGGTCCATGGTGATGGCCTCGCCCGGCAGCAGCGTGGTGCCCCAGCGGAAGCCGGGGGAGAAGGCTGCGTCGGCACCCTTGACGTCCATCAGTGCATCCAGGATGAGCTGGTCGAAGGTGCCGTTGAAATTGCCGCGGCGGTAGAGCAGGTCTTCCGTCACCGCCAGTTTCTCGCTCAGCTTGGCTTCGTAAGGCGCGCGATGCTTGTTTATCAGCGCGGTCATGCCCGGATCGGCTGCAAGCAGGTTGGAGAATACCGGCAACAACTTGTAGCGGTAATCCGTAATCTTGCCGTTCTTGACCTCGAAATCCAGCACGCCGAGGAACTTGCCGTTGGAGCCGGCGTTGGTTACCAGAGTCTGGCCCTTGGCGTTTTTCACGATGCTGGGCGCGGGAATGCCATCGTGGGTATGGCCGCCCATGATGGCGTCGATGCCGGTGACGCGCGAGGCCATTTTCAGGTCCACGTCCATGCCGTTGTGGGACAGCACCACCACCACCTGGGCGCCCTTGGCACGGGCCTCGTCCACGGTTTTCTGCATGTTTTCGTCCTGGATGCCGAAGCTCCAGTCGGGCACCATCCAGCGTGGGTTGGCGATGGGGGTATAGGGGAAGGCCTGGCCGATGATGGCGACCGGCACGCCGTTGATCTCCTTCATGGTGTAAGGCTGGAACACCGGGTCGCCGAAGTCGGTGGTCTTGATGTTCTGCGCCACGAAATCGAGTTTTCCCTTGAAGTCATGGTCGACGATCTGTTTGACCCGTTCGGCGCCCAGCGTGAACTCCCAGTGCCCGGTCATGACGTCCACGCCCAGCAGTTTGCACGCGTCGACCATGTCCTGGCCGTTGCTCCACAGAGAGGTGGCAGAGCCCTGCCAGGTGTCGCCACCATCCAGCAGCAGCGCGCCGGGACGGGAGGCGCGAACTTTTTTCACCAGCGTGGAAAGGTGGGCAAAGCCGCCGACCTTGCCGTAGGTTTTTGCCGCGGCTGAAAAATCGAGATAGGTGAATGCGTGCGCTTCCGACGTGCCGGGGCGGATGCCGAATTGTTTCAGCAGAGATTCGCCCACCAGGTGAGGGGGCCTGCCCATGTTCTGGCCCAAACCAATATTGACGTTGGGCTCGCGGAAATAGATGGGCAGCAGTTGCGCGTGACAGTCGGTGAAATGCATCAGACTGACGTTGCCGAACTTGGGCAGGTCGTAGAAACCCGCGCCATCAGCGGCTGCAAGGGCTTGCCTGCCATCAATAGCGAAGCCGGTAGCAGCGGCCGCAGCCAGCAACTGGAGAAATTCGCGACGATTCATGGACATGGTGGTGCTCCTAGGCTTCGGTTCGAGATGATGATTTTTTGCGGGCGCCGCGACGAAGGGCAGCAGGCTGGGGGAAAGCAGGATGGGTGGAGCAAGGCTCCGCCCACCCCACGTGTTACTTGCGGAACACTGAAGCCTTGAGGGGAAGGCCATTGTCCCGGTAGGACATGTAGTATTCCAGGTTGTTGAATACCTCGCTGCCCGATTCAAACGGTACTGCGCGCACCTGGTTGTTGCATTGGCGGAAGCGGGTGTGCAGGGTGACCAGGTTCTCGCCGGCGCGGAACACCGGCCAATGCGATGCCTGTCCCAGCGCGGGTGACAGTACCTCGGCGCGGATGCGATTGCCCACGTTGTCGATGTGGCAGGTGGCGCAGGCGAAGTTGAGCTGGCCGCGGCGCTGGAAATAGAACTTCTTGCCGGCCTCGTAGGCGGCCAGCGCATCGGCTCCCTGTACCTTGACATTCATTTTCATGCCATCGGACAAGGTGCGGGCGTAGGCGGTGAGGATGCCCATGGTATTGACGTTGGCGTACTTGAACTCTTCCTCGCCATTTTTCTTGAGGCACTGGTTGATCGCCATCTCGAAAGTGACCACCTTGCCCAGCTTGTCGTCGAAATAGGGGTAATTGCCGGCCACATTCTTGCCCCCGTTGGGGAAACAGTCGGCAAAGATCGCGCCGTTCTTGAATGGTTTGTCCCACATTTGTTTCCCGGCATCGATCACGCCTTCAAAAGGCGGAAACTCCATGATGCTGTCGTACTGCGCCTTGCTGTCCTTGTCCAGCGCCAGCGCGCCGTAGGTGTAGTCCTCGAATTTCACCGATGGCAGCTTGGCCTTGTAAAAACTCACCAGCTGCTTGCGGTCTTCTTCCGGCCCCGCCTGTGCCGTAGCGCTGATCAACATCCCTGCTCCCAGCAGGGCCAGAGCAATTTTCTTCATACCATTCCTCCAAATAACGCGAAAATCACGATGTAACGTTCCATCCCCCTCTCTCTTCTGTTGCGACATCAAACCCCTGTGTGTGGGGAAATAAGGAGGGGGTGAGGAATGCGGTCACGACGCCAAACGCCACGACCGCGGACTGGAATGAGCCGGACATCGTCCAGCCCATCAAGCCTCAGCTGACCACCGCTTCATCGGTGCGCTTGTCGCCATGGTTGTCAACCCAGTTCACGACCACTTTGTCGCCAGCCTTGGCGCCCTTGACCTTGAAGCCGAGGAAGGGGTTTTTCGCAATTGCGTAGCCCCATTGTGCGTCCATGACGACCTTGCCGCCCACGGTTACATCAACGTGTTGAATGTAATGGGCCGGGATCATCTGGCCGGTCTTGGCGTCCTTGCGCAAGCCGGTTTCCATGATGTGGTTCATCAGTACTTTGATGTCTGCAGTGTCGCCCTGCATTTGGGCGCGGATTTTCATCGGTTCAGCCATGTTGGTATCCTTTGTTTAAACCCGGTAAATGGTGCCGGGTACATGAATTCGTTAATCGCTTCGAGTGGGGGAGGGCTTAGCCGCCGCAACCGCCAATGGTGACCTTCACTTCCTTGGAAGCGATATAGGATTTGCCGCCCGCCTTCACCACCACGGTGACGTTGGAGGTTTTTGCCATCTTGATGCGGGTGGAAACATAGCCTTCTGCGCCGTTGGAGAATTCAAAGTCGGCGATGAGCGGGTTGACGTTCTGTTCCGACAGAATGGCAATGGAGGTGGTGCCCGCAATTTTGCTGGTGACTTCCACCGGAACCACTGCGCCGTTTTCCGCAATATCCGGCGCCTTGATCATGATATCCGCGCTCTTTGCGGCGCTGGCGGCATTGATGCCCTTCAGGGTATCGGCTGTGTTCTTGGCCTCGAAGGCATTCTTGTTCCACTCGGCGGCAAGCACCTGGCCCGGTTTGAGCAGGCCGGCGGCAATCGCCATGGCCACCGTGCCGGCGGCGCCGGTGCCCTTGAGGAATGTTCTACGCAATTGGTTCATCTTTGGAGCTCCTAGACTTGTTTTGTTTTAAAGGGTACGGACAAAATCCACGACTTTATCAATTTCCTCTTCGCTCAGAACCCGGTGCTTGCCGAAGGGCGGCATGGAAGTTTTCGGGTTGTTGGCAGTGGCATCCCAGATTTGCGCACGCAGCTTGGCAACGTCCGGGTAGCGCAGTTTCATGGCGATCAGGGGTGGCGCGATGGAACCGGCCATTTCGCCCCTGGTGCCAGGCATGGCGTGACAGGCAAGGCAATTGCCTTTTTTGTTATTAAAGGCGATTTCCTGGCCCGGCATATCTTTGTTTTCTTCGGCGGCCCGGGCCGTGTTGCCCATACCCGCGCCCAGCAACAGAACTGCAAACAAAAGGGAAACGCGTTTCCGCATCGTATCCTCCATCAATTAACTTGTTATCCTTTAGCGGATGGTGATTAGCATACCGGATATTTTTTTTGGCGCAAGCCATTCAACAAATAAATATCCTTTATTTTCAATAGGTAGTATGAATGTACTAGCTAAATAATGAAATTAGAATGCGCTAATGAACCGGCTAGGGTTTGTCCTGTTTGGCCGTTTCCCTTAGCTGTTCTTTTAACTGGCGCAGGCGGGCCTCGGCCATGGAGAGCTGGTAAAAGTCGCCGTCCCGGGTCTTCAGCGCGATCTGTAGCTGCTCGATGGCCTCAGCCTGATTTCCCTTCAGCACGTAGGCTTCCGCCTGTGCGCGGTGCTGCTGTATGTTTTTGCCCAGGGCGGCGTAAGCCTGGGCCTGAAACTGGTAAAGACGATAATCGCCAGTGTGCGTTTTCAGCTCGCTGTTGAGCAGGTTCAAGGCGTCTCCGGCCTGTCCGTTCTGGAGCAGGGTTTCCGCCTGGCCATACACCAGTGCGCGGACATGGGGGAAGCGTTTCAGTGCGGTTCGGTAGATTTCCAGGGCGGCCCGGGTCTGGCCGGCGGCAATTTTGATCTGGGCCGCCAGATTCTCCAGCATCGCGACGGAAGGAGCGTTCTTGCGTGCCAATTGGAGTTCCTGTTCCGCCCGGACGTGCTCCCCGGTGCGCAGCAAGGCGGTGGCGAGACCGAAACGCTGCGCGGTTTCATTGCTGAATTTTTTTTCCTTCAAAGCCGTTTCAAAAAACTTGATTGCCTGCAGCGGGGCGCTCTGGGTCGCTTCGAGTTTTGCCCTTACCAGTTGAAATTCGAGACTGTCCGGGATCTGGCGGTAGGGTAGCGATTCCACGCGATTCTGCACATCGGAGATGCGTTCGGTGGAAAAAGGGTGGGTACGCAGATAAAGCGGGGCATTGTTTTCATACAGGCGCCCGTACTTCTGCAAACGCCCGAAGAAATCAGCCATGGCGTGCGGGTCGTAACCGGACTGGATAAGGGTTTGCAGGCCGATCCGGTCGGCTTCCCGCTCGTGTTCACGGGTGAAATCCAGCTGGCTCTGGATGCTGGTGGCCTGAACGGTGGCGATGGCCGCACTGGCCACCTGCGGATTCGAACGGGAAGCGAGGATCGCCACCGCCAGCGCAGCAAGAGACGCCATTGCATTTTGCTGGCTGCCCGCGATCACCCGGGCCAGGTGGCGCTGGGTGACGTGGGCAATTTCGTGGGCAAGCACGCTGGCCAGTTCGGATTCGCTCTGGGCAGACAGGATCAGGCCGGTGTGAACGCCGATGAATCCGCCGGGGAGCGCGAAAGCATTAAGGGTATTGTCGCGGATGAGGAAAAACTCGAAGCTGCGGGCAGGATCCTGGCTGCTGGCAACCAGGCGCGCGCCCAGCGCATTGAGGTAATCGGTGATTTCGGTATCGTCGAGCAGATCCCGGCTGGCGCGGATGTCCCTCATGACGGATTCGCCGATGCGACGTTCCTGCTGGGAAGAAAATACAGCCTGGGATGCTTCGCCCAGATCGGGCAGTCCTTCGGCCAGGGCGCGGGGCAGGAAAGCCCCAAGGGCAAGCGCTAAATAAATCAATTTCATGGTGCTATGATAACCGCTCCAAACAATAAGTTCACAGCGAACGGGGAGCACCAGTGAGCCAATTCACCCATTTCGACACGCAAGGCCAGGCCCACATGGTGGACGTGGGGGACAAGGCCGAAACCCGGCGCATCGCCCGTGCCGCGGGCACGATACGCATGCAGCCGGAAACCCTGCGGCTGATCCTGTCCGGCGACGCCAAAAAGGGCGATGTCCTGGGCGTCGCGCGCATCGCGGCGATCCAGGGCGCGAAGCGCACTTCGGACCTGATACCCCTGTGTCATCCGCTGGCGCTCACCCGCGTGGCGGTGGAATTCAACGTGGACCAGCCCGGTGCCAGTGTCGAGTGCGTGGTGACGGCGGAAACGCTGGGGCGCACGGGCGTGGAAATGGAAGCACTGAGCGCGGTCGGCGTGGGCCTGCTCACCATCTACGACATGTGCAAGGCGGTGGACCGGGGCATGCTGATCGGCGATATTCGCCTGCTGGAAAAGCAGGGCGGGAAATCCGGCCACTGGACTAGGGAGCCCCGCTAAATCATGACAGAAATGGCGCCGGATGCCGACGAACGGCGGGTGCTAAACGCCGGCGCAGATTCGGGCCGGCGTGTGTTTCTGCTCGATGATGACGGGCAACAGGCCGCCCGGCTTGACGCGCATTTGCGCCAGTACGGTTACGAGGTCGAGGTGTTCTTACACCTGGAGCCGATGCGTCAGGCCGTCGAGTCGCATCCCCCGCTGGCGATCATCATGGACATGATCTTTCCCGAGGGCGATCTGGCCGGGGCTCAGGCCATCCGGCAGATCAACGACCAGCGCGCAAAACCGATCCCGGTGGTTTTCATCTCGGTGCGGGACGATTTCACTTCGCGTCTTGGTGCGGTACGCGCCGGCGGTAGCCATTATTTCACCAAACCGCTGGATATTCCGCGCCTGATTCGCACCCTCGACGAACTGGTTTTCGACCGGCCGCGCGATCCCTACCGCATCCTCATCGTGGATGATGACCGGGCGCAGGCTGAAGCATTCAGGCTTCAACTTGAAATGATGGGCATGACGGTCCAGGTGCTGAACGAAGCGCTCGAAATCATGGCTGTGTTGCAGTCTTTCAGGCCGGAACTCGTGCTGATGGACGCGCACATGGCGCTGTGCAGCGGGAGCGAACTGGCCGCGGTGATCCGGCAACAGGAACAATTCGCCATCATGCCCATCGTGTTTCTCTCCACCGAGGCTGATTTCGGGAGACAAATCGGCACGCTCAATGCCGGTGCCGACGATTTTCTGGTGAAGCCGATCGCGCCCTGGCATTTGTGCCGGTTGGTTTCGGCGCGGGTGAAAAGGGCGCGCGACATGCGCCTGTCCGGCGAGCGCAAACAGAAGCTGGCCAATGAGCTCAATTTCCAGAAATTCGCGCTCGATCAGCATGCCATCGTCAGCATCACCAACGCCTTGGGCGAGATTATCTACGTCAACGATAAATTCAGCACGGTCAGCCAGTATAGCGAGGGAGAGCTGCTGGGCCAGAACCATCGCATCATCAACTCCGGCTATCACGGGCGCCCCTTCTTTCAGGAAATGTGGAAAACCATTTCCAGTGGCGGGGTATGGCAGGGTGAAGTGCGTAACCGGCGCAAGGATGGCAGCTTCTATTGGGTCGCCACCACCATCGTGCCGTTTCTGGATGCATACGGCAGGCCTTACCAGTACGCTTCCATCCGCACCGACATCACCCATATCAAGGCTACCCAGGAACGGCTCCAGCTTCTCGACCATGCCATCAGGGACAGCACCAACGGGATAATTATTGCCGATGTGCGCCAGCCGGACATGCCGGTTATTTTCGTCAACCCGGCTTTCGAAGCCATCACCGGTTATTCAGCACAGGAAGCGCTGGGCCGGAATTGCCGTTTCCTGCAGGGAGCGGAGACAAGTCAGGTCGAGCTGGAAAAAATACGCACCGCGCTGCGCCAGAAAATCCCGGTCCGGGCAAAGCTGCGCAACTACCGCAAGGATGGCACGGCATTCTGGAATGAGCTGTTTCTCGACCCGGTCTCCGATGCACGCAGTGAAGTTACGCATTTTGTCGGCATCCAGCATGACGTCACCGAACAGGTGGCCATCGAGGAAGCGCTGCGCAGGAGCGAGGAGCGTTTCCGCCGCGGCCAGGCCTACGCCAACATCGGCACCTGGGACTGGGATATCCAGAGCGGCGCGCTGTTCTGGTCGGAGCGCATCGCTCCGCTGTTTGGTTATCCCGACGGCGAACTCGAAACCAGCTATGACAATTTCCTTGCCGCGATCCACCCCGACGACCGGCAATTCGTCATGGATGCGGTCAACGCCTGCGTTGAGCGCGGACAGGAGTACAACATCGAGCACCGCGTGGTGTGGCCCGATGGCAAGGTGGTGTGGCTCCATGAAACCGGCGACGTGGTGCGCGCCGGAGATGGCACGCCGCTGCACATGTTGGGCGTGGTACAGGATGTGACCCGGCGCAGGCGGGCCGAGGAAGATGCGATGCGCGCGCGCGATGAGGCCGAGCGCGCCAACCAGGCAAAATCCGAGTTTCTGGCGCGCATGAGCCACGAATTGCGCACCCCCCTCAATGCCATTCTGGGTTTCGGTCAGCTGCTGGAATCCGACTCGCTGGAGCCGCCATCCGTCTCGCAGCGGGAAAATATCGAGCAAATTCTCAAGGCGGGCTGGCACCTGCTTGAACTCATCAACGAGGTGCTGGACCTGGCTAAAATCGAGACGGGGAATATTGCGCTCTCGATCGAGAATGTCGGTGTGGCCGATGTGGTGGAAGAATGCCTGGCCACCATTGTCCCGCTGGCGGAAAAACATGCGATACAGCTGGTCAACGCCACTGCCGAATGTCCGCGCTGCGTGGTGCATGCCGACCGGACACGCCTAAAGCAGGTGTTGCTCAACCTGTTGTCCAATGCTGTCAAATACAACCGCGAACAGGGGGTGGTCACGCTCCATTGCAGTCGTCCCGCGCCCGGCCGTTTGCGGCTCTGCATCACGGATACCGGCTTTGGTCTCACGCCCCAGCAGCAACAGCACCTGTTCCAGCCTTTCAACCGCCTCGGTGCCGAGAGCAGCGCTGTCGAGGGTGCGGGGATAGGCCTCATCATCAGTCGCCATATGATCGAGCTCATGGGCGGCTGCATCGGGGTGGAGAGTGCGTGCGGCAAGGGCAGTACCTTCTGGTTCGAGCTCAACCTGAGTGCTGAAGCGGCGCAGCCCGGCGTAAATCCGCTGCCGGATGGCGCGCTGCGGTCCGACTCCGGTTCCTGCCGCCGTGTGCTGTATGTCGAAGACAATCCCGCCAATCTCAAGCTGGTGGCGCAGATTCTGACCCGGCGCGCGGATTTCGATCTCATTACCGCCCATAACGGTGAGCTGGGTCTGGAACTGGCGCTACGGCATCGGCCGGAATTGATAATCCTCGATATCAACCTGCCCGGCATGGATGGCTATGAAGTGCGCCGCATGCTGCGCCTTTACGACGAAACGCGCGATATCCCCGTCATCGCCCTGTCCGCCAATGCCATGCCGCATGACGTCGGGCGCGCCATGAAGGCTGGATTTCAGGCTTATGTCACCAAGCCGCTGGATATTGAAAAATTTCTTTCTGCCGTGGATGAAGTGATTCAGAATAAGAGTTTGTCCTGACATGAATGATGAATTCAAAACCATGAACCGCTTGCGTGCGGCGAAAATTCTGATCGTGGACGATCAGGCACCCAATGTCATTCTGCTGGCAAAAATGCTCGCTGCCGAGGGCTACCAGAACGTCGTATCCGTCACCGATTCACGTCAGGTAGCCGATCTGTACCTGCAGCACCGCTTCGATCTGGTGTTGCTCGATCTCAACATGCCATATCTCACGGGTTTCGATGTCATGCAGCAGTTGCGCGAACTCGAGCCTGACGGCAGTTATATCCCCATCCTGGTGCTGACCGCGCAGCCGGACATGCAAACCAGGCTGAGAGCGCTCGAATCCGGTGCGCGCGATTTCCTGTCCAAGCCGTTCGACCGGCTGGAGGTGCTGACGCGCATCCGCAATATGCTGGAAGTGCGCATGATGCATAACCAGATTCGCGATCAGAACCGCGTCCTGGAAGAGAAGGTGCAGGAACGTACCCGGGAACTTGCCGATACCCGCTTCGAAATCATCCGCCGCCTGGGCCGGGCTGCGGAATATCGTGACAACGAGACGGGCCTGCATATTATCCGCATGAGCAAATATTCCCAGTTGCTCGGCCGCGCCGCCGGCATGGACAAGGCGCAATGCGAACTTCTGCTCAACGCCAGCCCGATGCACGACATCGGCAAAATCGGCATCCCGGACCATATCCTGCTGAAGCCGGGAAAGCTTGATGCGGACGAGTGGGCCGTGATGAAAACCCATCCCGAGATCGGCGCCAAAATCCTCTCCGGGCATGCTTCCGAATTGATGGAAATGGCATGCGAGATTGCGCTGACGCATCATGAGAAATGGGATGGTTCCGGCTATCCAAAAGGACTGCGTGGCGAGGATATTCCCCTGTCAGGCCGGGTGGTTGCGCTATGCGACGTGTTTGACGCGCTTACCACCGCGCGTCCCTACAAGCTTGCCTGGCCGGTGGAAAAGGCGATAGCGTATATCCATGAGAACAGCGGCAAGCATTTCGACCCCGCGCTCACGCAGCTGTGTCCCGATGTGCTGCCGGCAATCCTGGAAGTCCGGGCGCAGTACGCGGAACCCGATTCTCAATAGCGGACGGGGCTTGAGATGGCGCAGGCAGCCATCATGCAAGGATTTCCTGACGCGCCATGCGCCTTGCGGACATACAGAATACGTGGCAACGTATGTCCAAGTTAATCATTAACGAGCCCTTATGTTCGAATTCATGTTTTTCGATGAGGAATTGCGTCAGCATTTCATCGATTTTGCCCATGACCAGGGCGTTCAGTGCGATGCGGCCGAGGACAGCATGGGGCTGGTCGCGGTGGTCCCGGAGGATATTCCGGACGCGGTATCCGACCGTCTTGATGACTGCTATGACGACCTGATGGAACAGCAGGCGGAGCGGATTGATCAGGCCGATGGAGAGGCGACCCACCAGGCTGCCGGCATCCGCGTCACGCTTCAGAGTGGCCAGCCCTGCATGATCAGGCTCGAACCCAAACTGGCCAACCGCTTGCTCTCCGCCTTCACCCTGGAAGAAATGCAAACATTGGTGCAGGCCATCGCTCGCAACCTGGAAAACCCGGATGATGGCCCGGTATGCAAGCGCCAGTAAGCCTAGCCATGAGACACCTGATCCGGTCGGCTGAATCATGCCGGGTTGGATGCCTCCTGGCCATTGTTCTCGTCCTGGCTTCGATGTCTGCCGGCTTTGCCGCCGAGCCCGCCCCGCTGCTCAGGGTGAGTGTTCCGGGGCCGCGAAATTTGGCCTATCTCCCCATCGACCTGATCCCGAAAATCGGTGCTGACCGGGCCGAGGGCGTCGAGGTTCGGCTTCAGTATGTGGGAGGAGGGTCCATGGCACTGCAGAATGTCCTGCAGAAAAACACAGATTTCGCCGTTGCCGGCGTGCCCGCGATGCTTTCGCAGCAGGCCAATGGTGAAAAAATGCACTTGCTGGCGACGCTGGGCAATTTGCCGGTTTTCGCGCTGATGGTGCGCGCGGATCTCAAAAATCAGGTCCGTACCATTGCCGACCTGAAGGGCAAGGTGATTGCCGTCACCAAGAGCTCCCTGACCAGCAAGACCACTTCCCAGCAGCTGGTCGAACTGCTGCTCAAATTCGAGGGGGTGGCGCTGGACACGGTGCGCATCGTCCCGGTCGGGCAAAGCTGGGACGAGCAGTTCGCGGTGCTGAGTTCCGGGACCGCCGATGCCATCATGGCTTATGAACCTTCCGCTTCCCGCCTGCTGGCGCGGAACACGGTTTATCCCCTGGTAAGCATGGCCGATCCCGGCGCGGCAAAAAAGATACCCGGTTCCGGTTTTCTGCTCGCGGGGCTGGCTACCCGCCCCGAGGTGGTGGAAAAAGAGCCGCGCAAGGCCGAAAAAATGGTTGCCATCCTGCGCCGTTCCCTGCAATGGATCGCCGCGCATACCCCGGAGCAAATCGTCAGCGCGCTGGAAATCCGGGATGCAGAGGAAAGGGCGGCCCTGCTCGCCGTGCTGCGCAAATACAAGCGGCTGTATAGCCCGGATGGGCGCCTCTCCAATAAGCAGATGAAAGAGTCCGAGCGCTTTTTTCACCAGGCGGAGGACGCCAATCCGCTGGCGCGAGGCGTGCATCTGGAGCCCATGGTGTTCGATAAATGGGCAGGGAGGGCGGAATGATGCGGCTGCTTCCCGGCAAGTCCGCCTCCCTTCTTTACCAGGCCTCGACGCGCCTGCTGCTGGCTCTGGGTATTGCGGTGCTGGCGATCGGTTTGCTCATGGGCTGGATTATTCATTTGTCCCAGGAAAAGGCTGCCCAGCGGGAAATCGCCGACGCCATGGCGTATTTTTCCGAGAGCGTGAGGGATATGGAACTGCGCTGGCAGGAAGCGGCAATCCGCTACAAGGGCCGGCTCGAATTCATGCGCATGCTGGAGGACCCGGACCGCCTGGTTGTCAGCCTCAACAGCTACCTCACCACCCAGATCAGCGGCGAGACTTTTCCGGCCATGCTGGTGGCCGATCCCCGGAATCGCGTGCTGTTTTCCTTCGGCTTTGGCGAGGATGCGGTCCCCACTTCTTTTTCCAGCCCACCGGATATCGGCTGGCACTATGACAAGCGTGACTCGACGCTCTACCGTTACTATGTCCAGCACGTCTGGTTGGGCAAGCAGGGCATGGGGCACCTGATCCTGTTCCTGCCCCTGACCCACGGCCTGCTGCACCAGATGGCCACGCCCAATACCCACCTTTTCCTGCGCTGGAAAGGAGAGGTGGTGGCGTCCTCACTGGGCGAGCATGGCAAAACGCTTCACCTGGTGCAGCATGACGGGCCCATGGAACATGACGGCATGCGCGTGGAACAGCGCAGTTTTACCTGGGGCGGAACCGGCCCGGACAGTCCGGAACTGGTCGTCCATCGCCAAACCGGGAACTTGTTCGACTTCAGGGAAATTTCCCTGGGACTGCTGGTCGGGGTGGGCGGGCTGCTGGCGGCGCTGTGGGGCTCGATTGGCGTCTGGGTCTACCGTAACACGAGGCGCATCGCGGCGCTGGGTCGGGCTTCACGCCAGTTTCTGCTTGATTATCACTCGTCTCCCGAGATCAAGCGCTTTCTGGAGCAGGCCCGTAGCCCGCGCGATGACGAAATCAACGAGGTCGTCCGGTCGCTGGAAATGCTGACCGATACCGTGGCGCTGCGCGATGCGGAACGGGAAGCGCAACGCATCGTCTTGCAGGAAAGCGAGGCACGGGTTCGGGAAATCACCTCGGTGCTGCCGGATGGCTTGTATGTACTGAACCAGTTCGGGGTCGTGACCTTCGTCAACCCCGAGGCGGAGCGCTTGCTCGGTTGGACGGCGGCCGAACTGGTGGGCAAGGATGGCCACGATACCTTCCATTACAAAACGCCCGATGGGCAGCCTATCTCCTCTGAAGATTGTCCGGTGCACAAGACCATCCGTACCGGCCAGACTTACCGCTCCATCAACGACTGGCTGGTGCGCAAGGACGGGGCCATCATCCCTGTTTCCATCGTATCCAGCCCCATTGTCCACGACGGCGGCGTGCGGGGGTCGGTGGCGGCCTTCCATGACATCACTTCGCGCCTGGAGGCGGAAAGGGCGTTGCGCGAAAGCGAGGCGCGTTTCCGCGCCATTCTGGAAAATGCCCCTATCGGCATGGCGATCGGCTCCCTTGAAGGGCGCTTCCTTCAGGTTAACCGTGCCCTGTGCGATATTCTGGGCTATACCAAGGAAGAGCTCGAAAAACTGAATTTCCAGCAAATTTCCCATCCCGACGATCTGGACGCATCGCTTGCCAATTTGCGCCAACTGGTAAGCGGCGAGGTTGATTCCTATCTGATCGAGAAGCGCTATATCTGCAAGGATGGCAGCATGGTGTGGGTGCAATTGACCGTGTCCCTGCTCAGGGATGCAGCCGGGGCGCCCCTGTGCATGATCGGGCAGATGGAAAACATCACCGAGCGCAGGGCCGCCGAGCAGGCATTGCAGGAAAGCGAGGAAAGGTTCCGCCTTATCAGTTCGAACGCCATGGACGCCATCGTCATTGTCGGCCCCTCGCAGCAGATCACCTACTGGAACCCGGCTGCGGAAGTCATTTTCGGCTACCCCGCAAGCGAGGCGCTGGGCCAGAATCTGCATTACCTGATCGCGCCGCTCAGCCATCGTGAAACGGCCTTGCGCGGTTTCGCGCAATTCCTCGCCGCGGGCGAGGGGGCGATCATCGGCAAGACCTTCGAAATCAGCGCGCTACGCAAGGATGGCAGGGAATTCCCGATCGAACTCTCCATTTCCGCGTTCCGCATCAAGGATCAGTGGCACGCACTGGGCATCATTCGCGATATCAGCGAGCGTAAAAGAGCGGAACAGGAATACAAGACCATCATCCAGACCACCATGGACGGCTTTCTGGTGGTCGATGCCGCCGAGGGGCGATTCCTCGACGCCAACGACGCCTACTGCAAGATGCTCGGCTACCGCCGGGAAGAACTCCTCACCCTGCGGGTTTCCGACATCGAAGCCATGGAGTCGCCCGAGCAGGCCAAGCAGCACCGGGCGGATTTGCGGGAAAAGGGCCAGGCGAAGTTCGAAACCCGCCACCGCAGCAAGGATGGCGATATTATCGATGTCGAAGTCAGCGTTACCTATCTCGATCTGCGCGGCGGGGTGCTGATCGCCTTCATTCGCGACATCAGCGAACGCAAGAGGACGGAAGAACAGATCCGCCAGCTCGCCTACTACGACACCCTGACCAATCTGCCCAACCGGCGCATGCTGATGGACCGCCTGCGCCAGTCCCTGAACCAGGCGATACGCCACCAGCGTTCGCTGGCGGTAATGTTCCTGGACCTGGATCGTTTCAAGCTCATTAACGATACCCTGGGCCACGATGCCGGGGACGCGCTGCTCAAGGCGGTGGCAAGCCGCCTCAATGCCAGCGTGCGCAGCGGGGATACCGTGTCGCGCCAGGGCGGCGACGAATTCGTCATCGTGCTGGCGGAAATCGCCCAGCCCACGGATGCCGCGCTGATAGCGGAGAAAATTCTCGCCACGCTGAGCCAGCCTGTTTCGGTCATGGGCCACGAATTATTTATCACCACCAGCATCGGCATTTCCGTCTACCCCGTCAACGGCAGCGACGACATGCTTGAACTCATGAAAAAAGCGGATATCGCAATGTATGCCGCCAAGGAAGCGGGGCGGAACAGGTACCGCTTCTACCAGGGCTGAGCCGAGGCGGCACCCACGCCGCGTTCGAGACGCAATGCGGCCCAATCCATACTGTTTTACTCGGGAAATTAGAAACACCCTCTCAGGTATTCCCTGAGATTCTCCTCTCCCCTCTTTGCTAGTATCACTTCAAGGCATTAGGCGACCGGGCCGGCGAATTCCGTCCCCCCGTTCCCCGCGTGCCCCCGGTGTTTTGTTGGAGTCCAAGCGAACCCAGGTATCCGGAATTGGCGTAGTGCAGCCAAAAAGCATGAAGCCCTTTCTAGACGGAACAGTGAATCGCGTTGACCTAGAAAAAGAAGGAGGGTCATATCATGAAACAGATTATCTTCAGGCCGATACCGGGGAAGGGGCTGGCACTGCTGCTGGCCTTGTTCCTGGTATTTCTCATGGCCCCCGCGCCCGGGGGCACCATCCTCAACGGAACCTCGACCGGCATGACGTCGGCGAAGGGCTTCCTTTTTGAACCCGAGGTTCCCTTCGCAACCCTGAAAGCCGTTCCCACCTGGAATGAGCTGGAGCAACTGCTGGACAATCCCTACTCAGTGCGGCTGTGCTCCTCGCTGCCCGTTGCGGTTCCCGCTCTGATCCGCGGCACGCCGGGGAACGATGCGGGCTTCCCCTCCTACTGCACCACCTCGGCCTTCCAGCGCCGCCCGGGTTTCTCCACGCCCGGCGCGACGCTGACCAACCCCGGCCCGGCGCTGCCGCCTCTCCTGGTGCATCCGCTCAACTACAACACCACCACCGGTGAGGAAATGCGCCTGATCAACCGCGACTACGTCGGCGGCGACTTCAACGTCGTCGACCAACTGGTCCAGTGCACCGTTCCGGGCGTTCCGGCCGGTTGTCCGGCGGTAGCTGATCCCAACCGCTACGTGTGGACCTACAAGTCGGTCTACATCATCCCGGGAGCGGACCGTGTGGAACCGGGATCGATCCCGATCGACTACAATAATCCGATTCCCGCGGATACTTACGTTTGCGTCACCGTGCTTGAACAGAATCCTCCCGAGGGCTCGATCCTGTGCGGCGGCGACCCCGGCGAACCGGGTTATATCGGTTTCGGACGGCCGACCTCGCCCACCGCGCCGAATCACTACGCGGCCTATTCGACGCCCGCCATCGTGATCCCCACCTCGACCGGCACCACCGGCGTGTTCTCGCCCGGGATGCCGGTTCCCCCGGCGGCCCGGCTGTATGACCCGGAACGTGGCCTGATCCAGCCGCGCAACGCCACCACCGGCGCGGGCGGCCTGCGCAAGCCCTCGCTACGGTTGCCCGAGGTCGGCGGCACGCCAAGCAGCCCCAACTTCCTCCTCAACACCGATCCCAACGAAGTGACGCATTCGACCGAAAACGATTACGTGCGCAACCGCAACATGGCGATCGTATTGGGCAAGTCCCTGTTCTGGGACATGCAGGTCGGTAGCGATGGCGTCCAGTCCTGCGGCACCTGCCACTTCACCGGCGCCGGCACCGATACGCGTACCAAAAACCAGATCAACCCCAACCACTTGGGCGGCGACCTCACCTTCTCACTGATGCAGCCTAATCAGCGCGACTTGGTGCTGGCCGACTTCCCGCTCCACAAGCTCACCAACCCTGAAATCGCCGGCGATCCGGCGGCGACCACCCCGCTGACCGCGAGCGTCAACGCCGGGGTGCTGGAGAACAACTTCCCCGGCGGCGTGAGCGGCTTCGTGGTGGCGGACGCCAACAATATCGTGAGCGATACCAACGACGTGGTCTCCTCGATGGGCGTGGTCTACAGCCATTTCACCGACATCGCGCCGATCGGGACATTCCAGCCCGCCGCCAACGGTGTCGCGGCGGTGATGCCGGACCTCCGCATCGTGGGCGATCCCGACCCGATCCCGGGCTTCCAGGGCATGCGCCGGGTGGAGCCGCGCAATACCCCGACCATGCACGCGGCGGCGTTCAACTTCGACAACTTCTGGGACGGACGCGCGCGCCATGACTTCAACGGCGGCAGCGTGTTCGGCGCCGCCGACCCGCAGAACCACGTGTTCGTCAACAGCGGCGGCACCCTGGTGCCGACCCGGCAGATCATCCGCTTCACCAGCCTTGCCTCGCTGGCGACCGGGCCGGGCCTGAGCGAGTTCGAAATGTCGTTCCAGGGCCGCAACTGGGCCAAGATCGGCAAGAAACTGCTGCAAGCGGGCGTGACGCCGCTGGCCAACCAGTTGGTGGACCCCACCGACAGCGTGCTGGGCCGCTATTCCAACCAGGGAGGCGCGGCCTGTGCCAGCCTGCCCGCCGCCCAGAAGTCCGCGGGCGGCATGACCCTCGCCGCGCTCGGCAAGCCCGGCCTGTGCATCAGCTACCCGGCCATGATCCAGATCGCCTACTACCCCGCGCTGTGGGGCAACACGGTGATGCACCTCAACGGCTCCACCACGGCGCCGCCACCCGGCACGCCGGGCGCCGACGACCCGATCGGGATTCCAATACTTAACAGCGTCGGCGCGGTGGTCGATCTGACGGCGGACCCGGACCCGGCCAAGCGGACCGACCCGTTCGACGGCTATTCGCTGACGGCGGCAGCCGGCGCGGCGAATCCCGCCGACACCAGCCAGTTCACCCAGATGGAAGGAAATTTCAGTCTGTTCTGGGGGCTGGGGGTGAATCTCTGGGTCACGGTCCTGGTTCCCGACGACACGCCGTTCGACCAGCTCCTGGACGTCAATCCGGATGCGTTCATGGCATTGGGCGAGCCGGGTGAGCCCGGGCTGGTTCCCGACCTGCTCAATTGCACCAGCGGGACCGAGCGTGGCTGCTTCAGGGAGCACGGCAACTTCAAGCGCGACCCCGGTGTGTTGGCGCTGCAGAATCCCACGGGAGAGGGCGGCGAGGGCGGGATCTATGTGCCGGCGGGCGGAACTCGCGTCCCCTCGGCGAGCACCCCGGACCCGCTGCTTGGCCTGGACATCTTCTTCGCCTCCAACCTTTCGCTGAAGAACCCCAACTTCAGGACCGGCCGCTGCGGTGAGTGTCATGCCATACCGACCCTTACCGACCATACCATGGCGTTCACCTCGAAGATCAACCTGATGGATGCGGTCAACGAGTTCGCCACCCCGGGGGTCGAACTCATCGTCGAGCCCCTGGCCAGGCTGCGGGTGATTTCGGGCTTCCTGCTTGAATCCGAAATCAACGAGAACGGCCAGGACGCGGTGGAACGCCGTATCCTCAACCAGAGCCTGGTGCCCAACCCGGTGGACGGCCTCGCCTATCCCAGCGCCACGGCGGCGGGCCTGCCCGGCTTCGGTCCATGGACCGGCGCCGACTCCGCCTTCTTCGATAACGGCATGTACAACCTCGGGATTCGCCCCACCGGCGACGACATAGGGCGCGGCGGACCGGACGCTTTCGGCTGGCCGCTCTCGCTGGCGACGCTGATGATGAAGAACCTCGCTGGTCCCGGTTTCGAGCCGGGGGTCGAGATGACCACCTTCGACGAGAATCTCGGCATCACCGGCGGGCTGTTCGAGGTGACGGCGCAAGACCAGCAGATCAACCCGGGGTTCGAGGGCGAGCCGGGTAATCCCCTGCTGCCGCCCTACCTGGGTGAGTTTTCCAACAACATCACGGTCGGCGATTTCCCGCCCGAGATGGACGAGGCGGGCGGCGCCATCGGCGGCATGGTCAATACCCTCACCGACGTGGCGATGATAGAAGGGTTCGCGGACACGCTGGGGCCGTTCAATCCCGGCAACATCAGTGCCGAGGTGATGAATTTCGGCGGACTCAGCTCGCGGCCCGGCGATACCAACGCCATGATGGGCACCTGGCCGAACGTCAACCGGGTGGTCAGGAATGGCGCCTTCAAGGCCGCTCCCCTGCGCAACGTGGAGCTGACCGGGCCCTACTTCCACAACGGCGGAAAGGCGACGCTGCGCCAGGTGGTTGACTTCTACGTGCGTGGCGGGGACTTCCCCCTCACCAATGCCGCGCACCGCGACTTCAACCTGGTCAACATGAACATCGAGGTGCAGTCGAACCTGACCGAGGACGAGAAGGTCGCGCTGGTGGACTTCCTGCTGGAACTCACCGACGAGCGCGTGGCGTACGACAAGGGGCCCTTCGACCATCCGCAGGTGATCATCCCGGTGGACGGCACGGCGCCCGACAACACCCTGGGCCGTTCCGCCCTGCTGGCCGATCCCCGCTTCAGGGACATTCCGGCGGTGGGTACCAACGGGTTCCCGACACGCGAACCGACCTTCCTCAACATCACCAGGCAGCGTCTGGTCGGTGGAGATGCCTTCACCGTGCAGAATTCACACTACTCGCATTAGGCGGGCGTGAGTGATCGGCCCAGCCTCCCTCCCGCAAGGAGGGAGGCAAGGGACGGCGGGAACACACATAAGGAGCATGAACATGAAAACCACACCCAAGATCACGACAGGCCTGATGCGCGGCTTGCTCATCCTGGCCCTCTGCGCCTCGGCCTTGCCTTTCGCAGCCGGCGCGCTGGCCCAGGGGGGCATCGCCACCGGCATCCAGGTCACTTTCAAACTCGATCCGCGCCTCACGCGCAGCCTGTACATGGGTGACCGCTGGGTTTCGCCGCAGACCTTCACCCAGGTCCAGGAAAACGGCAAGCCGCTGGTGGTGGGCGGCAGAACCTACGACGTGGATGCCAGGGGCGAGTCGGTCATCACCAGTTCCGCCTGGATCACGGCTGACTCGGCCATGCTGACCGTCATGCCCGGGCTGGGCGAAGACGTCAACATCACGGTGAACCACCCCGGACAGAGCACATTGACCGTGTCCTCCCAGGGAGGATCCAAAACACTGGGCGTCTCGGCGCGCTACATAGCCGAAAACACCCTGGTGGTGGATATCTCCCAATGATTCCGTCCGCGTGGCGCGGCCTTCCTCCTCGCATAGCGCCACGCACAAGACGGGCCTGATCCCGCGTTTAGACCCCGCGGGGTCAGGCATTCTTGCTTCTACCAGAACATCCCGAGGGGGAAATGATTCCGCCTGGAAAACAAGGAGACTGAAAATGAAAATTCAATCGATGATGGCCCTAGGAATGGCGCTGCTCGCCGGGGCCGCCGCCGCGCAGGACACATCTGCATTCGACAACCAGAAAGACAGGCTCAGTTACGCGCTCGGCATGGGTTATGCGGCCACGCTCAAGGCGCAGTCGCTGGAGGTGGACCCGGCGCTGTTGAGCCAGGGCTTCCGCGATGCCAGTGCCGGCGGCAAGACGCTGATGACCGAGGAGGAGGCCCGCGCCACGGTGACCGGCCTGCAAGTCGAGCTGAAGAAACGGCAGACAGCCTTGCGGGCCGAGCTGAAACAGGTGCTCGCCGCCAGGAACAAGGCGGACGGGGAGGCGTTCATGGCTGAAAACCGGGCAAAAGACGGTATTGTGACCCTGGACAGCGGCCTGCAATATAGGATCATGCAGCCCGGCGAGGGGAAAAAACCCGCGGCCGGCGACTCGGTGGTGTGCCATTACCGGGGAACGCTCATCGACGGGACCGAGTTCGACAGCTCCTTCAAGCGCAAGCAACCGGCGAGCTTCGCGCTCGGCAAGGTCATCCCGGGCTGGCGTGAAGCCCTCCAGCTCATGCCGGCGGGTTCCCGGTGGCAGATCTTCGTGCCGCCCAACCTTGCCTATGGCGAGCGCGGCGCAGGCAAGAACATCGGCCCGAACGCCACACTGGTGTTCGAGGTAGAGCTGATTGCGGTGAAGGAGGCGCCTCTCGGGGATGGCGAACGGACAGCCGAATCGTCCGGGAATGCCGCCGTGGAGCAGGAAACCGAAAAGGTGCCGGCGAGCTGATTCCGATCTGTTGGGGGGGGGGGCGTCCATGAACATCCGGTCATCGATAAAAACCTGGTACGACCGCCTCAGTTCGATGCGCTTTGCCGTTGGCCTGCTCATCACCCTGGCCGTCGCCTCGGTGATCGGCACGGTGCTCAAGCAGAACCAGCCGCAAGCCGACTATCTGCTGCAATTCGGCCCGTTCTGGTTCGAGTGGATGGACGCGTTCGGGCTGTTCGACGTCTATCACGCCGGCTGGTTCCTCGGGATATTGTTTTTCCTGGTGTTGTCCACGGGGCTATGCCTGTATCGCAACACCCCGCTCATGCTGCGGGAAATGCGGCAATTCCGCGAGCATGTCCAGGAAACCTCGCTGCGCGCCTTCGCCCACCGGGCCGAGTTTCGCAGCCATGTGGCGGCGGCGGAACTGGTGCCGCGCGTGAGCGAATACCTCGCCGCCCAGGGATTCCGCGCCAAAGTGATGGCCATGGAAAGTAACGGCGCTGGCGCGGACCAGCTCATCGCCGCCAAGGCCGGTAGCCACCGCCGCCTCGGCTATTTGCTGACCCACACGGCGATCGTGGTGATCTGCCTCGGCGGGCTGATCGACGGCAATCTTCCGCTCCGGGCGCAGCAGTGGCTGGGCCACAAGCAAGTCGAAACGCGCAGCATCCCCCATGATCAGGTGCCGTCCATCAGCCGCTTGTCCCCAGCCAATCTTTCATTTCGCGGCAACATCAGCATTTCCGAGGGAGGCAGCGCCAACGTCGTGTACCTCAACGCCAGCGACGGTTATCTGGTTCAGGAACTGCCCTTCGCCATCGCACTGAAAAAATTCCACATCGAGCACTATCCCACCGGCCAGCCCAAGTCCTTTGCCAGCGATCTGGTGATTACCGACCCCGAATCGGGGAAAAGCTTCGAGCACACCATCTCCGTCAACCACCCGCTCATTTACCGTGGCATCGCCATCTACCAGGCGAGCTTCGACGATGGCGGCACCAAGGTTTCCCTCAACGGCTGGGATCTGCTTGCGCCCGATCCCCGGCCTATCGCCGCGCGCGCCCAGGTCGGCTACTCCGCCCTGCTCAGCCACGGCCGGGACCGCTATACCATCGAAGTCACCGGTTTTCGCCCCATCAACGTGGAAGGCATCGACGACCCGCCGCCCGCCGTGCCGGCCAGAACCGGCTTGGCCGAAAAGGTAATGGGCGCATTCGGCTCCGGCGCGCGCGGCGACAAGCGCAAGGCGGTGCATAACGTCGGCCCCAGCTTCCAATATAAGGTGCGCGACGCCCAAGGCCAGGCGCGCGAATACAGCAACTACATGCAGCCGACGCAACTCGATGGCCGCTGGTACCTGCTCTCCGGGATGCGCGCCGCGCCCAACGAGCCGTTCCGCTATATGCGCTTTCCGCTTGACGGGGACAGCGCGCTGGCCGGTTTCATGGAATTGCGTGCGGCGCTGCTCGACCGCGCGCTGCACGGTGAAATCGCCCGGCGCGTTGCGGCAAGGGCGCTGCCGGACAAGAAGGCCAACGACACGGGAAGGGTCAGGCTGGCGGAAAAAACCGCCGCTGTGCTCGGCATGTTTGCCGATGGTGGCTACGATGCCCTGGGCCGATTCATAAAGGAAAATATCCCCCGCGACAAACAAAGGCAGGCGGCTCGGGCGTATATAGGCTTGCTCGAGGAGGCAGCACTGGATGCCCACCAGCTGATGCGGGCACGCGCCGGCAAGCCCGCCGCGGCGCAGACCAACGACACCCTGCGCTTCGTGCGCGACAGCCTGGATACCGTGAGCGACACGCGTTTCTATGGCGCGCCGGTCTATTTGCAACTGATGGAGTTCGATGAAGTCAAGGCGACAGGACTGCAATTGACTCGTTCGCCAGGCAGAAACCTGGTTTACGGTGGTTCGGCGCTGCTGGTGCTGGGGATTTTCGCCATGTTCTACGTTCGGGAGCGGCGCCTGTGGCTGCTGCTCAAGCCGCAGTCGGGCAAGGCGCTGTTCGCCATGTCGGGCAACCGCCCGACCCTGGATTTCGAGCGGGAATTCGCGCGACACAAGGAACAGATCGGCAAACTGATAAAGGAGTGATCATGGAACTCACACACATTTACAGGGAACCTGGCCTGTTCAGGCGGCTTAACTGGTTCGACTGGTTGTTCGCCCTGATCCTGGCGGGCGGGGGCGGCTATGTGTTCGCGACGTACGGGAGCGGGATGGATGTTTACGAGAAGTTTATCCTGCCGTTTGCGCTTGCCGCCGCGACACTGATGGGCTGGTACTGGAAGCCCATGCGCGTCTTGCTGCTGGTCGTCGCGGCCGTTAGTCTCGCCGCCGTCGGACTATACCAGGGGCAATTGCCGCGCGCCGAGCAGGTGTTTCTCCTCAAGTTCCTGATCTCCAGCCAGTCGGCCATCATGTGGATGAGCGCCCTGTTCGTCATGGCCACCGCTGCCTATTGGCTGGCCCTGGCGGCGCGCTCGGAATTCACCGCCAGGGTGGCCGGCAGCCTGACCTGGAGCGCGGCGGCGATGGGGCTGGCGGGCCTGATGGTGCGCTGGCACGAGTCCTACCTGATCAGCCCGGAGGTGGGGCACATCCCGATCAGCAACCTGTATGAAGTGTTCGTCCTGTTTTCCGTCATTACCTCGCTGCTTTACCTGTACTACGAGCAGCGCTATCGCAACCGTCAGATGGGTGCGTTCGTGCTGCCGGTGATCAGCGCGGCGGTGGGCTTTCTGCTGTGGTATACCTTCGAGCGTCAGGCCCAGGAAATCCAGCCGCTGGTTCCGGCGCTGCAATCCTACTGGATGAAGCTGCACGTGCCCGCCAACTTCATTGGCTATGGTGCGTTTTCCCTCGCTGCCATGGTCGGTGTGGCCTATCTGCTGGCAGCGAGAGGCATGCTTGCGGGGCGGTTGCCGGCGCCGGAAGTGCTGGACGACGTGATGTACAAGGCCATATCGGTGGGCTTCGCCTTTTTCACCATCGCCACCATCCTGGGGGCGGTGTGGGCGGCAGAGGCATGGGGCGGCTACTGGTCGTGGGATCCCAAGGAGACCTGGGCGCTGATCGTGTGGCTCAACTACGCCGCATGGCTGCACCTGCGCATGGTGAAAGGGCTGCACGGCCCGCTGCTGGCATGGTGGGCGGTGCTCGGTCTGTTGGTGACGCTGTTCGCATTCCTCGGGGTGAACATGTTTCTCTCGGGGCTGCACTCCTACGGCACGCTTTGAGTCGATCGTGTTTGAACCTGGAAAAAGCATTTATCTTGCTTTTGTCTCACCTAGTCCGCCGTGACGATGCCCATGCGGATGGCGTAGCGCACCAGGCTGGGGATGTCGTGAATCTCCAGACGGCGCATCAATTCCGTGCGGTGGGTTTCGACGGTCTTGGTGCTTACGTTGAGGCGGTAGGCGATTTCCTTGGTGCAATGACCTTCCGCGACCTCCGCCAGGATTTCGCGCTGGCGCGGCGTGAGCGCATGGCCGGCATCCTGTTTTTCAACCCGGCGCACGTAGCTCCCGACAACCTGCTTCGAGACCGCCGGGCTGAGGTAGGTGTCGCCGCGCATCACGGCCTGGATGGCCAGTTCCAGTTCGGGGGTCGCGGCGTCCTTGAGGAGGTAGCCCGAGGCATTGGCCTGAAGCGCCTGGAGCACGTACTCCTCGCTGGTATACATCGAGAGGATGATGACATGCGTGGCGGGAAATTCCTGCTTGATCTGCATGGTGGCGGCCAAGCCGTTCAGGCCGGCCATCGCTATATCCATCAGCACGATGTCCGGGCGTTGCGCCCTGGTGATGCGCAGTGCTTCGCGGCCGTCATTTGCCTCCGCCACCACCGTTATGCCATCGAGTTCCTCGAGCAGCAGGCGAATGCCGGCCCGTACCAGACCGTGATCGTCCACCAACAGCACGCGTATGGATTTCATGATGCGGCCCCTTCAAATGTGCCCGCCAGGGTTAGCGGGAATATGGCATGAATCCTGGTTCCCTGCTGGGGCGACGAATCGAGTTTCAGCCAACCGCCGGCCAGGCTGACCCGCTCTTCCATCGACAGCAGTCCCATGCTCTCGCCGCTCAGGGCGCGTTTGCGGGCGGCCTGCGGGTCGAAACCTTTTCCGTCATCGTTGATGAGCAGATGCAATTCTTCGTCGCGGCGGAGCAACTCGACCGAAATTTGCGTGGCCTCGGCATGGCGCACCACGTTGGTTACGGCCTCCTGCGCCACGCGGAAACAAATGGTTTCCAGATCCGGGTGGGGCCGCTCCGGGAAAGAGTCTGAGGCAAACTGCGCCGTCAATCCGGCCGCATTGGCCTGGCGATCCAGTTGCGAACGTAGCGCAGCGCTTAGCCCCACCTCGTCGAGCAGCGGCGGGCGCAGGTTGAGGGAAATCTCGCGCACTTGCTGCAGGGCTTGTTCTACGGTGCGGATGCACTCGTCGAAGTGGGCGGAAGATGTTCTGGTCGAGGAAGGGCGCTGCATTGCCTGCAAGTGGATCTTGATTGCGGTGAGGGCCTGTCCGATTTCATCGTGCAGCTTGTGTGCGAGATTGTGGCGCTCGGTTTCCTGAATTTCGAGCAGCCGGTGCGAGAGCTGCTGGCAGCGGTCTGAGGTTTCCTTCAGAGCGGTAGTCACTTGCTTGCGGATGTCGCACATCTTGTTGAACTGCCTGCCCATTTCGGCGATCTCGGTGGCGCCTTCCTCGGGGGCGCGCGCATCGAGCCGGCCCGCCGCGATTTCCCCGGCGGCCTTGGATATTCTGTGGATCGGCTCGGTAATGCGGAGGCTGAGCACCCAGGCTACCGGGATCAGCGCCAGCACGATCGCCAGCGCGATCAGGGCGTTAAGGGTCATTGCCTGCTGGTTCTCGGCCAGGATGGCATCGAAAGGAATGCCGACCGCGACATGCCAATCCACGCCCGGGATGCGAGAGAAGCCGTAGATTCGTTCGACGTCGTCCTCGCCCCTGGTCTGGGCGATCCCTTCCTTGCCCATTTGCGCCAAATCCGCGAATCCCTTGCCGCGCAGCTTTTTTCCCATCCATTCTTCTGCCGGCGGGAAGCTGGCAATCAATGCCCCCTCATGGTCCAGCACACGGTATACAGTACCGGCCTGGAGCGTCCGATGGTCCAGTCGTGGGAGGAAATTCGCCAGTTCCTTGGGCGCGGCGATGACGCCCGTCACCTTGCCCAGTTCGTCGTGTATCGGCTGCACATGCATCGCGCTCCATTTTTCGGCCATCCTGCCCAGGGACGGCTGGCCGACAACGAAGCGGTCTTCACGTAAACCGCGCCGGAACCAGTCGGTGTCGGCAACCGGAAAGATTCGTCCCTGAGGCAGCGGCGCCGCGGAGCAGATAACCTCCCCAGTCTGGTTGAGGGTGACGAGGTTGGCGAATTCTGGATGCATCTGAAGAAAAACGCTGAACACCGGATCGCAGCGGCTGGAATCGAGCGCACGGACCAGAGGCTGTTCCGCGATGCGTCCCAGCAGCTCGCGGTCGATCCGCAGGGATTCCCGTGCGTAGGCGGCTGTATTCTCGGCCAGGCCGAGCGCGGCGGTTCCGGCGATGCGTACATCATGCTCGCCATCGTCCTCGATGTCCTTCATCACCAGGCCGACCAGCGGGAGGCCGACGGCAAGCACCAAGGCATACAACTGCCTGCGGATCGGCAATTTGTCTCCCGGTTTCGGGCTCTTGAACCATGTCGCGAGCCAACTCATCTTCCCCCTCCTTCCAGGTCTTTTCGCCGCGGTGAAAGCAAGTGCCGCCGATCGGCTTCCCGGATTGCAATCTGAACCTGGTCTATGGAACTGTTATAGGCGTTTGGCGGAAGTATGCCTATACAAGGTTTCCTGTATTCATCTGTGCGCAAAATCGTAGATGGCGGCAGTCATTGAGCCGCATTGCCCGAAGTCTGGTCTGCGCGGAGTCCGGCCGGGGGGAGCTGGAGGTGATGTTGCGAATTTACTTCATGCAGCAGTGGTTCAGTTTCACCTGCCGACAGATGGAAAATGCGTTCTACGAGATCAAAAACGTATGGCGCTTCGCGGGTGTTATGGCGGCATTGCCTGACGAGGCAAGCATATTCAAGTTCCGTCACTGAAAATGAAGTGGGGCAGCGCGACCCCGAAATTCCCTTCAGAGTGCGTGCCGCGACCAAGCGCTTTTTACAACCGATAACTGGTTTGCAGCCATACGCTACGAGGCGCCTGGGGCAGGTCGTTGGGGATGAGGCCCGGGGCGAGCGAGGGCTCGAGCACGGTGGCGTCGAACAGGTTGCGTAGCGAGGCGGCGAAGCCCCAGCGGTTTTTGTTCGATGCGCTACGCACGGTCAGGTCCAGCGTGGTGTAATCGGGTATAGGGAGCCTGGTATCGCCGGCGGCGCGCAGTCGATCCATGACCCGGTTGACCTGGGTGCTGGCCAGCCAGCCGCTGGAAAAGCGCCAGTCTGCCCGGGCATAAAGATGATGGTGCGGCGCGTAGCCGGCATCCTGGCCGGTGGCCTCGTCGATGGACTTCTGGTAAGAGTAGTTGCCGCTCAGGCGCACGCTGCGACTGGCGTCCCAAACCGCCTCCAGTTCCAGACCGCTGCCATGCTGCTTGCCGGTATTCTGGAAAATACCACCGACCGCCGGTGCAGTGTTGGCTACGGCTCGAATCATGTTGTCCATTTCGTAGCGGAACAGACTCAGGTTCACCTGGGTATCCCGACGCGCCTGCCAGGAAAAAGCGGCTTCCAGGGTCTGGATGGTTTCCGGCTTGAGGTCGGGGTTGCCGTTGGAAACCGGGTTGATGCCGTATTGCTCGCCGAAGGCCGGGGCGCGGAAAGCCTTGCCGTAGAGCAGCTTGGCGGTGAGGTCGAGGCTGGCGTCCCACACCAGGGCCAGGCGCGGATTGGTGGTGGCTCCAAAATCGGAGTAATTGTCGTAGCGCAGCCCGGCGGTGAGCGTCCAGTCCTTGGCGAAATTCCACTCGTCCTGGGCGTAGAGATAATCGACCTTGCGCCGTTGCGGCAATATATGAGGCTGGATGTTGTAGTAGTCCATGAATGCTGTCGGGACGGGCACGCCGGCAGCGTTCAGCAGGTAATTCTTGTGCGTCCCGGTCTCATACATATTCAGGTCCTCGTGGCCGAGACCGAAGCGCAGGCTGTGGCCGGCGAATCCCGTGTAGGTGGCATTGCCCGAGACCATCACTTGTCGTTCGGAACGTTCCGGGTTGCCGATCATGCCGTCAGGAAACAGGCCGGTGGGAAAGCGGGAGCCAGGAGGAGCCAACTGGAGATATTCTTTTTCCACATAATGGAAAATGCTTGCCTTGAATCCCAGTTCCCAATTTTGGGCGAACATGGGATCGTTCCAGGACAAATCGGCGTTGATGCGTTCTCCCCTGTTGGTGCCCACCGGGTCCAGCGAGGAGGCAACGCCGGTGCCGGTTCCCAGGTTGTCGCGCAGCTTGTAGCCGGCGCGCAGACGCCACTTGTCGTAGCCGAAATCGACATTGGCATCGATGGCGTCGTAACCGGTATTGACTGCTCCCGGCGCAAGCGAGGCATGGGTGCCAAAACGCTGATCGCGTGTGGTTTGGGCGTCCACCGGGACGGTTTCCTTGAAGCCGTCTGTACTGCCGACATGCACGTAGGCCGCGACGTCCACCGGCCCCACTTTTCCGCCGTGCTGCACCCAGCCGTTGCGGCTATTGAAGGAGCCGGCGCGCACGCCGAATTCGCTGCCCGGTACATCCGCCGCTGTCTTGGTGATGATGTTGATTACCCCGGAAAAGGCGTTGGCGCCATACAGTGCGGAGCCGGGGCCACGGATGATCTCGATGCGCGCGATGTTCTCCAGCGGCTGGCTGCCCCAAGCCTCGCCTTTCTGTCCACCATAGAGGGTATTCAGTGGGATGCCGTTCTGTAGCATCAGGACTTGAGGGTTAATTACGCCGGTTGTTATGCCGCGAATTTGATACGCAGATATGTAGCGGCTCCCCAGATTGGACACATGCACGCCCGGCACGGTTTCCAGCACCTCGTCCAGGTCGATGGCGCCCATGGCGGCAATATCCCCGGCGGTGATCACCGACGCCACGGATGGTGCGCGGCGCAGCGACTGCGGGCTGCCGGTGGCGATGCTGACGGTGGATTTGTCGCCGTAGGTCAGCGCCATGTATTCCTCATCTTCCGTCATCTCGGCGGACGCCAATCCGGACCAGGCAAAAGCAAGCAAGGCGCAGATCGTTTTTTGTTGTAGTCCTTGCTTCATTGGTCTTCCCCGTGTCGGATGGTGTGGCTTGATGCTGAAATAATACTGCAATTTGCTAGTTTAATTCAGCCGGCAGGGCCAAGGTAGGGAACGCCGGCTTGAGGATGCAGCGGGCAAATTCCTCTGCCGGCAGCGGTTCCGAAAGCAGGTAGCCCTGGAGGGTGTCGCAATCGAGGCTGATCAGGGCGTCCCGCTGCTCCAGCGTTTCCACGCCCTCCGCCACCACGCCGAGACGCAGGCTGTGGGCCAGCGCGATGATGGCGGTGACGATCGCCGCGTCGTCGGGGTCGGTGGTCATGTCGCGGGTGAAGGTGCGGTCCACCTTGAGGGCGTCCACGGGGAAGCGTTTGAGGTAGGCGAGCGAGGAGTAGCCGGTGCCGAAATCATCGATCTCCAGCCGCAAACCGATGCGTTTGAGCTGGTGCAGGGTCAGAACGGACTCGCGGGCATGCTCCATCAGCACGCTTTCGGTGATTTCCAGCGTCAGACAGTCGGGGTCGAGCCCGGTTTCGCGCAGCACCGATGCCACCAGTTCGCTGAAACCCGGTTCCATCAGCTGGATGCCGGAGATGTTCACCGCCACGGTGAGGTGAGGCGCCCCGGCGGCCATCCAGTCGCGGGTCTGGGCGCAAGCGGTGCGCATCACCCATTCGCCTATGGGTTTGATGAGGCCGGTTTCCTCCGCCAGCGGAATGAACTCCAGCGGCGAGATCATACCGCGTTCCGGATGCTGCCAGCGCACCAGAGCTTCCATGCCGGTGATGCGTCCGCTGCGGCTGTCCGCCTTGGGCTGGTAGTAGACGCGCAACTCGTCGCGTTCCAGGGCGCGGCGCAGGGAGCTGTCCATGCGCAGGTGTTCGGAAACCGATGCCTCCATCCCCGCCTCGTAGAACTGGAAGCCGCCGCTGCCCCGCTTGGCACGGTACATGGCGGTGTCGGCGTGGCGCAGCAGGGTGCTGACGTCGGCGCCGTCGGCGGGATAGATGGAAATACCGATGCTGGCGGAAACGAAAATTTCCTGGTCGTCGATGTCGAACGATGAGGCCAGGGCGCGGCCGATTTTCTGCGCCGCGTTGGCGGCAAAGGCCGGGTCGGAGATTTCGTCCAGCAGCACGGAGAACTCGTCCCCGCCGAGACG
The DNA here is from genome assembly GCA_031426915.1 of Sulfuricellaceae bacterium. GTDB lineage: Bacteria > Pseudomonadota > Gammaproteobacteria > Burkholderiales > Sulfuricellaceae > Sulfurimicrobium. The sequence goes on from JASJPB010000036.1 coordinate 62,977, forward strand.
CGCCACTGCGTCGCTGGAGCGCACGCAATACCTGATGCGACTGGCGACCGCCTTGAGCAGGCGGTCGCCGATCTCATGGCCCAGGGTGTCGTTGACGAACTTGAAGCGGTCCAGGTCGAGGAACAGCACGGCCAGGGGCTGGCCATGGCTTTCGGAGCGTTCGATGGCGCGGTTGAGCAGGTCGGCGAACAGGACGCGGTTGGGCAGGCCGGTCAGGGAATCGTTGAATGCCAGGTGGCGCACGTAGCGTTCGGCACGGTTGGCCTCGACCACGCGCCTGACGCGCTGGATGACTACGGCCAGATTGATCGGCTTGGGGATATAGTCGCTGGCGCCGGCGGCGAAGGCGCGTTCAATCGAGTGGTTGTCCTCCAGTGCCGTGATCATCAGCACCGGAATATCCTTGCCGCGCGGTGATTCCTGGAGTTTTGCGCAGGCGGTGAAGCCGTCCATCTCGGGCATCATCGCGTCCATCAGGATCACGTCCGGATTGATGCGCTCGATCAGCGCCAGGGCCTGGGCGCCATCGACCGCCTCCTCCACGCCGAAGCCGCTACGCTGCAGCGCATAGCGCAACGCCGAGCGCGTACTGCGGTCATCGTCCACCACCAGCACCACGGCGCCCTTGCTGGCCTCTTCCGACTGGCGCGGCAGCTCGGCTTCCAGTTCCGCGAGCAGGGCCTGTTGCACCAGGGCGTATTCGGCGCGCGCGCGGGTGAGCAGCTCCGCGCCCAGCGCGATCTGTCCGTTCTCGGCGTATTCCTCGATCTCCCTTGCAACTGCGGCCAGCAGGACCGCGCCGAGGTTGCCGGACGCGCCCTTGATGGCGTGGGCGGCGCGGCGCAGCTGTTCGATGTCGCCCGCTGCGGCGGACTGGTCCATCTCTTCCAGATAGGCCGGCATGTCTTCGAGATAAGGCTGGATGGCCTGCCTGACAGCGCCGCCCAATGCTTCGCGCAGCTTGGCAAGCAAGGCCTGATCGATGGGGTCGGTGCCATCTTCCCGGGCCCGGGCATGAGGCGCTTCTTCCACCACCGGGACAGGGGTGAAGCCGGGTATCCAGCGCTTGAGTTTGGCCGCGAGACGGTCGAGGGTGAGCGGTTTGGCAAGGTGGTCGTCCATGCCGGAGGAGAGACATTTCTCGACGTCCGAGGATTGCACGTTGGCGGTCATGGCTACGATCGGCATGCGCCTGTTTGCGGCTTCCTCCATGGCACGGATGGCGGCAGTCACATCGTAGCCGTCCATGCCGGGCATGGAGCAGTCCATCAGGATCAGATCCCAGGGCTGGCGCTTGAAGGCAAGCAGGCCATCCTGGCCATTTTCGGCGATCTCGGCCTGGCAACCCAGTACTGAAAGCATGCCACGGGCAATAGCCTGGTTGGTGCGGTTGTCCTCCACCACCAGTATCTGCGGTGTAGTCAGTTCCGTCGCGGGGGGGGCGGACTGCGTTTGCCCTCGGGCGGCGTTCTCGCCGCCGATGACCCCGCCGATCGATTCCCGCAGACGCTCCAGGCGCAAGGGCTTGGCTATGTAGGCATCGGCGTGGATGGCGGCAGGTGCGTGTTCGGCGCCGTAGCGGTTCATCAGGATCAGGCGCGGACCATCCTTGGGATGCTCGGCGCGGATGCGCAAGGTCAGGTTTCCCCCCGGAGAGGTGGCAAAGGTGGTATCCAGCAAGACCAGGTGGTAAGGCTCGCCACGTTGCGCCGCGGCAGAAAGCTCCGCCAGCGCGGCGTCGGCGTCCGCTGTTGTGCGACAGTCGAGTCCCCAGGATTCCAGTGCCTGTTTGAGGAAAAGTTGCGCGATATCGCTCTCGTCAACCACCAGCACTCGCAGGCCGGGCCGGAATTTTTGCCCGGGCACGGTTTTCTGGGGATCGGTGGAGATGCTCAGCGGAACCTGGAACCAGAAGCGGCTGCCCTTGCCCGGTACGCTGTCGACCCCGATTTCGCCATCCATGAGCTGGACCAGCTGCTTGCAAATGGCCAGTCCGAGTCCGGAACCGCCGAAGCGCCGGGTAGTCGAGGTGTCGGCCTGGGTGAAGGAGTCGAAAATCGATTGCAAGGCCTCCTTGCCTATGCCGATGCCGCTGTCGATGACTTCGAAGCGAGCCGTGAGCGCGTCCTGCCCGTGTCGCACCTTGTCCGCTCCTGCTTCCGCCAGGGATACGCGCACCTCCACGCTGCCGCTTTCGGTGAATTTCACCGCATTGCCCAGCAGATTGACCAGCACTTGGCGCAGGCGGCGCGGGTCGCCCTTGAGCCGTGCGGGAATGTCCGGCGCGATCAGGTAACCGATGTCGAGTCCCTTCTGCATCGCTTGCGGCGAGGTCAGCTCGAGCACGTCCTCGATCATGTGTGCCACGCCGAATTCGGTACGCTCCAGTTCCACTTTTCCGGCTTCGAGCTTGGAAAAGTCGAGGATGTTGTTGATCAGGTCGAGCAGGTACTGCGACGAATCCCACGCGATCTCCACGAACTGGCGTTGTTTTTGCGGCAGCTCGGAGGCCATCAGGATGTCCAGCGTGCCGACGACACCGTTGAGGGGGGTGCGGATCTCGTGGCTGACGGTGGCAGCGAAGTCGGCCTTCAGCTTGGCGAACTTGAGCGCGTCGTCGCGCGCGGCGCGCAGTTCGCGTTCGCGCTCCTCCAGTACCGCCATCATCTTGTTGAAGGCAAGCGCCATGTCAACGATATCCTTGGGGCCGGCCAGCTCGGCGCGCACTTCGGCGGCGCCAGCCTCGGCCCGCGCCATGGCGGCGGAAAGCCGATCCAGGGGGCGCGTCAGGCGAGCGGTGAGGCGACGTGCGACGAGCAGGAAAACGAAGGCGAAAAAGAACGAAACCGCGAAGTTGACGGCAAAGATTTCGGTCCGCATGCGCGCCAGCGTCGCCTTGCTCTGGACCACGCGCACGTAGCCGAGCGCCTCCTGGTGCGGCTCAGTCAGTTCGAAGGGTGAGCCGGCTGCGGGGCCGGCAAGGACCGGTGCCACGAAACGCCACGAGTCGTCCGACTCGGCCTCGAGAAAGGCACGTTGTTGCGGCAGGATGCTCTTTTCCGCCGCCGGTGCCGGGGAGGCTTGGTGTCCGCCGCGTCCGAGCAACAGGCGGCCGTCGGCGTGGCGAATTTCCAGCGCGATCACGTCGGGGAAGGAAAGTGTTACGCCGACCACTTCCTTGGCGTTTTCCGCCGCGTCGTAGATCAGCGCCAGCTGGCTTTGGCGCGCCAGGTTTTCGGCCACGTGGCGGCCCTGTTCCAGCAGGTCGCTTTGGATCTGGCGGCTGCTCTGCCACGAGGTGGCGAGGGAGGATGCAAAAGCCAGGCTCAGCACCGCCACGGCGACGAAGACGCTGAGCTGGCGGTTGAAAGTGGTTTCACGCAAAAACCGGAAGGGGCGAGTCATTGCTCCGGAAACACCATGTCGAACGCTTGCAGCTGGCGGGCGCCGATGCCCAGACCAAGGTGCCCGGCGGTACGCACGTTGACCGCCACCAGGACTTCCCTGAGCGGCGCGATGGCGCGCGTCGCGGAGCCGCCGGACGAGGCACGACCGAGGGCTGTATCGGCCAGGTTGCGCCCGAGCTCGACATTGTTCGGGTAGAGGGAGAACAGCGCGCCGCGCTTGACGTGCGACACGCTGCTGGAAAAGACCACCAGCGAACGTTTCCACGCTTCCTGCAGGACCAGGGGCAGAACCGAGGACTCCTCAACCGTGACCGAATCCTGCGGCAGCCACAGGGCATCCCGGCTGGGATCGGCATCGGCCAGGTTCTCCTGGTAGAGGCGCATTGCTGTCTTCAGGTCGCTCGCTTCCTGCGCCACCAGTTCCAGCCCCTGGTTGCGCGCGGCCTCGCGCGCCAGGCGGATAAGCCAGGCGTTCTGGCGCGGGTCGTAGATGACGAAGATGCGGCGGGTGGAAGGTGACAGCACCCTGAGGCGTTCGAACAGCAAGGAAGGGTCCGGAGCCAGACTGAACACCGACATGCCGTTCATGTCGGCTTCCTGCACCGAGAGTACCCCGCCCGCCACGACGCCGATGTCGCGGTCCAGGCTGGCGGCGGCCTTGATTCCGTTGCGGCCGAGGGCGATGACTACGCGGATGTTCTGGCGCCGCAGCTCGGCGGCGAGGTCCTGCGCGTTTTGCTTGGTCCCGATGGCGTAGCTTGCAACCCGTGTCCTGGTCTTGTCCTCGATGCCCTCGATGATATTGGAGAACACGCTGCGATACGGCTCGCCAATGTCCGGATAGATGACGGCGATGTTGCCTTGGCCGCTGAATGCCAGGTGCAAGGGACGGGCGGGGCGGGCCGTGGTGGCGTCGGCCACCATGTCCCGGTTGAACTCGTTCAGGGCGATGCGGTATACCACTACGTCAGGGGTGTTCTGGATGCCGGCGATGACGCGGGAAAAGTCGCCTGTGCCCAATTCGTCGTTCTCGTCGTATATGACGGCCAGGGTATTGGTGACGAGCTCGGGCGCCCAAGCTGCCAGGGTCGGGCCGGAGAGCGCCAGCAGCCAGTGCAGGATGAGAATAGAAATGCTCAGCTTGCGCATGTTCGCAGTCTTGCCGTTTGCCTGTCTGAATTCACGATAAATCATTTTGCTTGCCGCCTGATTGGGACAGGGGGGAAGCATGCGCCTTGGTGCGAAATCCTTTACCCCTGATAACGACTATAGTATAGCCATGCTGGCGCGGTTTTGGCATCGCTTTTTTCCCTGTTTTTATTGCTGAAAATCTTTCCGGACCTAATCTGGCAGGCCTTGGTGCGTAAATTAGGTGCGTCGGGTCCGAAATTCCGGGCCGATCAGTTTCTTAGGCGCTGCATGTTCTTCAGGCAACGGCCAGGCAAGAAATTCTCGTTGCCCCCCTTTCTTCGGCTGAGTAGTCCTGGGGAAATCCATGTCGTTGAAAGATTGGGTTATACTCGCGGCAAATGAGTCCCGCACCGATCCCCCCAAAAAAACGCCTGTTTGAGCATTTTGCCCGCGTGGCCAAGGCCATGGCCAGCCCGAATCGCCTCGAATTGCTGGAGGCCTTGGCGCAGGGCGAGCGTAGCGTGGATGCGCTGGCGCAGGCGAGCGGCATGTCTGTCGCCAATACTTCCCATCACTTGCAGACGTTGCGCGACGGCGGCCTGGCCAAGTCGCGCAAGGAGGGTTTGCAAGTGTTCTACAGCCTGACCGACGATGCCATACCGGCGCTCATCGCGGGCATCCGCGGCGTGGCGGAGCGCCACATGGCAGAAGTGGAACGCATCGTGCGCGAACACTTCGACAGCCGCGACGACCTCAAGCCGGTACGCCGCGACGAGTTGATGCAACTCGCTGCCGCCGGCGAGGCGATGGTGATAGACGTTCGCCCCGCCAGCGAATACGAAGCGGGTCATGTGCCGGGGGCCGTCAATATTCCCATCGATTCCTTGCCACAACGGCTGATGGAGTTGCCGCATACTCAGGAAATCGTGGCCTATTGCCGCGGACCCTACTGCATGTTGGCTTTCGACGCCGTGGAACAGTTGCGGAAATCCGGCTTCCGCGCGCGCCGCCTGGAAGACGGCTTCCCCGAGTGGAAAGCCGAACAGTTACCGATTGATGCCGGCCGTTAGCAACAGCTTGGCGCATTCCAGGGTTAAGCGTTAGCCTTCCCCGATTTACCTCCGCAAACTCCCCGCATTTTTTCAAACGCACCAACGGTGTTGCATTCTTTGACGGCACGCGCCCTGCGGGAGAGGGGCGGTCATGGCACATCGTTATTTCATCATTTCATCATTCGCGCTGGCGAGCCGCCATGATCGTTAGGGATGGGCCATGTTACCGGTTGAATGCGATATCAAGAGCTAATTTAGATTAGGTCTACTTATTGTCTGATTAATAAATTTCAGTTGAGCAAACCCCCGCTTTCTTGATAAATTGCTCCTATTCAGCATGATAGGTTACTCTCCTCTCCTGCCTGCATTTGCCTGATTGGCCAGGCATGTATCCCCCGACCCGTATGATGTTTCCTGGAACCAAGGAAGTCGCCGCATCTGGCTGCTTCGTCCGGCAAGGGATTGAATTTATTTTGCAACATTAGAAAACGCTGTTTTGTTAATAGATGGTGCAGCCATCCACTGTGGGAAGTTAAATGAGCACTCAGGTCCAGTTCGACAATCACGACAAACAGGAAGTCAAGAACACCACCTGTTACATGTGCGCCTGCCGCTGCGGCATACGCGTCACGCTGCGAGGCGGCGAGATACGTTACATCCAGGGCAATCCTGACCACCCCCTCAACCAGGGCGTGATCTGCGCCAAGGGTTCGTCCGGGATCATGAAGCAGTATTCCCCGGCGCGCCTGACCGTGCCGCTGCGTCGCAAGCCGGGCAGCGAGCGCGGTGCGAATGAATTCGAGGCGATTTCATGGGATGAAGCGTTCGGCATGATGGAAGAGCGCTTGGCACACATCCGCGCCACCGATCCGAAGAAATTTGCCCTGTTTACCGGGCGCGACCAGATGCAGGCCCTGACCGGCCTCTTCGCCAAGCAGTTCGGCACCCCAAATTACGCCGCCCACGGCGGTTTCTGCTCGGTCAACATGGCGGCCGGCATGATCTACACCATTGGTGGCTCGTTCTGGGAGTTCGGCGGTCCCGATCTCGACCGCGCCAAGCTGTTCGTGATGATCGGCACTGCCGAGGATCATCATTCCAACCCGATGAAGATTGCGCTGTCCAAGTTCAAGCGCAACGGTGGACGTTTCATCTCGATCAACCCGGTACGCACCGGCTATTCGGCCATCGCCGACGAATGGGTGCCGATCCGGCCCGGCACCGACGGCGCGCTGCTGCAGGCGCTGACCCACGAAATCATCCGCCAGGGCCTGTACGACCGAGATTTCCTGGTGCAGTACTCGAATGCGGCGGAGCTGGTGAACCTCGACGAATCCAGCAGCGAATTCGGCATGTTCGTGCGCACCGAAGTGCCCGAGGAAGAGGGCTGCTTCGACCCGCAAAACAAGCTGTGGTGGGACCGCAATAGCAACAAGCCGGTGGTGACCCATGCCGCGGGCGCCGATCCCTTCCTGCTGGGCGAATTCAAGCTCAAGGATGGTACCCCGCTCAAACCCGCATTCCAGCTGCTGCAGGAGCGGGTCAATGACTACACCCCGGAGTGGGCGGAAGGTATCACCGGCGTTCCCGCCGCCACTATCCGCCGCCTGGCGCACGAGATGGGCGTCACCGCGCGCGACCAGCGCATCGAACTGCCCATCGCCTGGACCGACACCTGGGGCAAGGAACACGAAACCGTCACCGGCAACCCCGTCGCCTTCCATGCCATGCGCGGTCTGGCGGCGCATTCCAACGGTTTCCAGACCATACGCTCGCTGGCCATCCTGATGTCGCTGCTGGGTACCATCGACCGCCCCGGTGGTTTCCGCCACAAGGTGCCGTTCCCGCGTCCGATCCCGCCCTGCGCCAAGACGCCCAAGGGGCCGGAAGGAGTACGCCCGAATACGCCGCTCGACGGCATGGCGCTGGGCTGGCCGGCCGAACCGGATGATTTGTTCGTGGATGAGAAGGGCGACCCGGTGCGCATCGACAAGGCCTTTTCCTGGGAACATCCACTGGCGGTGCACGGCCTGATGCACAACGTCATCACCAACGCCTGGCGCGGCGATCCCTATAGCATCGACACGCTGCTGATCTTCATGTCGAACATGGCATGGAACTCCACCATGAACACCGTCACAGTACGCGACATGCTTACCGACAAGCGCGAGGACGGCGAATACAAGATTCCATTCCTGATCGTGTGCGACGCGTTCCACTCGGAAACGACTGCCTTTGCCGATCTGGTGCTGCCGGATACTACTTATCTTGAACGTCACGACGTGATGTCCATCCTCGACCGGCCGATTTCCGAATTCGACGGCCCGGTGGATGCGGTGCGTATCCCGATCGTGCCACCCAAGGGCGAATGCAAGCCGTTCCAGGAAGTGCTGATCGAGCTGGGCACGCGCCTGAAACTGCCAGCTTTTACTCACAAGGACGGCGCGCGCAAGTATCGCGATTACCCCGATTTCATCGTCAACCACGAGACCGAGCCCGGCTCGGGCATCGGTTTCCTCGCTGGCTGGCGCGGCAAGGGCGGTGAGAAAACCATGCGCGGCGAACCCAATCCGCGCCAGTGGGAAATGTATGCCCAGAACGGCGGCTTCTTCCACCACGAGCTGCCGCGCTCGTATCAATACATGCGCAACTGGAACCAGGGCTACCTGGAATGGGCGCAACGCAACCGCATCACGCGCTACGCCGAGCCGATCTCGATCCACATCTACTCGGAAGTGTTGCAGAAGTTCCGCCTTGCCGCCCAAGGCCGGACGGACGGGCGCCAGCCGCCGCAACACCTGAAAAAACGCATCGAAACCTATTTCGATCCGCTGCCGTTCTATTACGAGACGCTCGAGGCGCAACTCACCGATACCCACAAGTATCCGCTCAATGCCATTACGCAACGGCCGATGGCGATGTACCACTCGTGGGATTCGCAGAACGCCTGGCTGCGCCAGATCCATGCCCACAACTACCTGTTCGTCAATCCGAAAACCGCAGCCGCGCAGGGCATCGCCGACGGTGGCTGGATGTGGGCCGAATCCATGCACGGCAAGGTACGCTGCATGTGCCGCTTTTCCGAGGCGGTGGAGCCGGGCACGGTGTGGACCTGGAACGCCATCGGCAAGGCCGCCGGTGCGTGGGGGCTGGATGCCGACGCCAACGAGGCGCAAAAAGGCTTCCTGCTCAACCACCTGATCGGCGAGGAATTGCCGGCTCACGATGCCGGTGCCCATCTTTCCAACTCCGACCCGATCACCGGGCAGGCCGGCTGGTTCGACGTGCGGGTTCGCATCTACCCGGCGGGCGCGGAGGAGCCGCAACAAACCTCGCCGCAATTCGAACCCCTCAAACCGGTACCGGGGATGGCGCAAAAAAGGCCGAACTGGTTTGCCTTCTTTGCCGGTAAAGGAGACTGGAAATGACCCAACTCGCCCTCGTCATCGACCTTAATGTGTGCGTCGGCTGCCATGCCTGCGTCACCAACTGCAAGGAATGGAACACCTCCGGCATGGCCGGGCCGCTGTCAGACTTCAACCCCTATGGCGCCGACCCGACCGGTACTTTCTTCAACCGGGTGCAGACCTTCGAGGTGGGAACCTTCCCCAGCACGGAAACGGTGCACTTCCCCAAATCCTGTCTGCATTGCGAGGAGCCGCCCTGCGTGCCGGTGTGCCCGACCGGCGCATCCTACAAGCGCAAGGAAGACGGCATCGTGCTGGTGGACTACGACAAATGCATCGGCTGCAAGTATTGCTCCTGGGCCTGCCCGTACGGCGTGCGCGAGATCGACGAGAAGCAGAAGGTGATGAAGAAATGCACCTTGTGCGTGGACCGCATCTACGACCTGGGCTTGCCGGAAAAGGAACGCAAGCCCGCCTGCGTGCTCGCCTGTCCGACCAGCGCGCGCCTCTATGGCGACGTGCATGACCCGGAGTCCGAGGTTTCAGTGGCGATCCGCGAAAACAGCGGTTACCAGCTCATGCCGGAATGGGGTACCAAGCCGTCCAATCACTACTTGCCGCGACGCAAAACGCAGTTGCGCATCCACGACGACGAACTGGTGCGCGCCGACAATCCGCTCAACAAGGAACGTCTGTTGCCCAAGCCGGACAAGAGCGAGCCTTCGCTGGACGATGTGACTTCGTGGTAATTTGAATAACTGGAGTAATAGATCGTGCATCCTGCTTTTTCCGTAATTTTTCTCACCACCCTGATCGGTGTCGGCCAGGGATTGTTCCTGGCGCTGTATACCGGCCAGGTATATGCCCTGTTCCACGTGCTTTCCGTACAGGGAGACCGCCAGTTTTATGCCGTGGGCAGCGTGATCGCGCTGGCATTCCTGGTGGCCGGACTGGTTGCTTCGTTTTTCCATCTCGGCCATCCCGAACGCGCCTGGCGCTCCGCCACCCAGTGGCGCACCTCCTGGCTGTCGCGCGAGGTGATCGTGCTGCCGGCATTCATGGCCTGCGTGCTGGTTTATGGCGTGGCGCATTATTTCGGCTGGAATGTTCCGCTGTTCACGCTGGGCGAAAGCCTGCAAGTCGATTTCATCATGCTGGTCGGCGCCGCCGGCACGCTGCTGTGCTTCGCGCTGTTCGTGAGCACTGGCATGATCTACGCCTGCCTGCGCTTCCTGCAGGAATGGCACACCCCGCTCACGGTGAGCAATTTCATCCTGCTCGGCGGCGCATCGGGTTTTGCCCTGGCCACCGGCTATGCCGCGTTAGCCGCGCCCGGGTTGACCGGCTTTTACGGCAAATGGGCGCTCATCATCACGCTGCTTGCCTTTGTCTCGCGTCTGGCATCGCTGGTGAGGAACCATAAGCTCAAGCCAAAATCCACGCTGCAAAGCGCAATCGGTGTGCGCCACAATAATATTGCGCAAAAGTCGCAGGGCTTCATGGGCGGCTCGTTCAATACGCGCGAGTTTTTCCACGGTAAATCGTCAAGCATGTTGCGTTCGGTGAAATGGCTGTTTATTGCCCTGGCCTTCGCACTGCCGTTTGTATTTCTCGCCTGGGGTTTGTCGGTCAACTCGGCCGGTCTGTTGTTGATGGCATTTGCCGTTCAATACGCGGGACTGATCGCTGAGCGGTGGTTCTTCTTTGCTCAGGCAAATCATCCGCAGAATCTCTACTACCAGACGATTTCCTAGTTCGTGTGCCGGATGGTGTTTATTCAATAAATGGGATGCAAATATCCTATTTATTGAATGGGTTGCATAATGATCGAAATTTGGTATATTAGACTTCTCTAAAATTCAACCTGGTGTGGCTTAAGGGAGTGATCATGTTTGGAATCCAGCAAATTGATATCATGGATCTGCAAAAAATGAAGTCGGAAGGCAAGATCAAGCTGATTGATGTACGCACGGAAAACGAAGTGGCGCGTGGCGTTATCGATGGTGCCGAGCACATTCCGATGCACCTCATTCCACTCAAGGTGAATGAATTGTGCGCGGAAACGCCCACCATCTTTTATTGCCAAAGTGGTGCACGTTCCGGCCAGGTAACGGCCTTTCTGTCCCAGCAGGGTTTTCGCAATGTGATGAATCTGCAGGGTGGCATCATGGCATGGATGCGTTCAGGCGAAATGCTGGCCATGCCAGCGTAAAATTCAGGTTGCAATATTGCTGCAACTAAATTATAAATGAGCCCTTTTTCGTTGGCTTTTTAACCTGCTTTAGGAGAAATAAATGAATGCTGATAAAGAACTGGACGCGCGCGGACTGAACTGCCCCTTGCCAATTTTGCGCGCCAAGAAAGCCCTGGCCGAAATCGGCTCCGGTCAGGTACTGAAAATCCTCTCCACCGACCCGGGCTCCGTCAAGGATTTCCAGGCGTTTGCCAAGCAAACCGGCAATGAATTGCTGTCTTCGACGGAAGCGGGTGGCGAGTACACTTTCTTCATGAAGAAAAAATAATAAAAACAATAAATCAAGAACAGAAATGAGCGTCCACTAAACTCATAATACCGACGGGGGTTTCGAAAAGATGGATGACCAAAAGAAATTAGCGATTATCGCTACCAAGGGAACGCTGGACTGGGCTTACCCGCCCTTTATTCTGGCCTCAACCGCAGCGGCGCTGGGTTATGAAGTGCAGATTTTCTTTACCTTCTATGGCCTGCAAATGGTGCGCAAGGATCTGTCCGGCCTCAAGGTCAGCCCCTTGGGCAACCCTGGCATGCCGATGAAGATGCCTTTTGGTCCAAAATGGTTCAAGAGCATCAACTGGAATATTCCAAACATACTCCAGGCTGGCATCCCGGGTTACGAGTCAGTGGCAACGGCACTGATGAAAAAAACGATCGCCAACAACGGCGTGGCGACCATCGCAGAATTGCGTGAATTGTGCCAGGAAGCGGAAGTCAAGTTTATTGCTTGCCAGATGACGGTGGAGCTGTTCGGCTTCGAACACAGCGATTTCATCGATGGCCTGGAATATGCTGGCGCGGCAATGTTCTTCGAGTTTGCCGGCGAGACGGATATCTGCCTGTATATCTAAAGTGACTCGGGATCAGGCTTGACCGGGCAATGTCCGGTAATCCGGTCCATAAAAAATGGCGGGCATTAGCCCGCCATTTTTTTGTCTGTCGCATGCATCCGCCGTATCCTGCCTGAATGATCCGCGAGCCATCCAAAAGGCGACGAAATGCCGAACTGGAGTCAGTTAGCCAGGTGGTAACAAGTGTTGCAATTTAGACACATTCTTTCTGGAATAAGTCTAGACAGGCTTGCTTGCTGGTGTTTTTTGTGTATGATTGTTGCAACAAAAAAGTTTCATAAAAATGAAATGAACCATCGCCGCTGCACTCTATAAAACAAATTTTCAAGAAGAGGGGATCTCAGCATGAAATTGAAAAAGCTCATCGGAATTCTGGCCGCTGCCGGAATTGCTGCACCTGGAGTTGCATTTGCCACCAACGGCATGTTGATGGAAGGGTATGGCCCGATTGCCACCGGTATGGGTGGTGCATCCATGGCTTATGACAACGGGAATGCCGGTATGGCAAACAACCCAGCAACCCTTGGTATGATGCCTAGCGGCACCAGCCGTCTGGATATCGCGATTGGTGGTTTGCACCCGGATATCACTACGACTTGTAATGCTGGTATGCCGTGTGCCGGCGCTAAAGCTCCTTCTGGCGGTGATGCCTATTACATGCCGGCTGCTGGCTGGGTGAAGAAAGACGGCAAGCTGGCTTATGGTGTCGGCGTGTTTGCCCAAGGTGGTATGGGAACCGAATATGGCACTACTTCTTGGCTGAGTGGTGGCACGGGTCTGCCAAACCGCACTGAAGTCGGTGTGGGCAACCTGATTGTCCCAATTGCTTACGATGTGTCTCCCGATTTGACCATTGCCGGCTCGGTTGACTTTGTCTGGGGCAGTATGGATATGCAGGCATTAATGCCAGGTATGCATCTTGATTTCTCCAATAGCAACGATTTTTCCGGTAAGGCGCATGCAACGGGATGGGCTGGAAAATTGGGTGCCACATATAAAGTCAATAAGCAGTTGGCTTTGGGTGCAACTTATCATTCCGAAACGCATCTGGGTGACCTGGAAGGGTCTGCCAACGCAACTTTTTTCATGCCTGGCCCCGTGCCTACGTCCGGAACAATCAAAGTCGTTGACTTCCAGTTCCCGGAGACCTACGGTTTGGGTCTTGCCTATCAGGCCAATGAGAAGTTGATGCTGGTAGCGGACTATAAACGTATCAACTGGTCCAAGACCATGAAAACTGTACTTTTACAGTACACGACTGCTGGCATGCCTACAGTGGATATTCCATTTGCTCAGAATTGGGAAGATCAGGATGTATTCCAGCTGGGTTTGGCATACAAGGCCACTGATGCGCTGACTCTGCGTGCCGGTGTGAGTGTCGCGGATAACCCCATTCCCAATGACACAGTAAACCCACTGTTCCCAGCTACGATCAAGGATCATTACACATTGGGTGCAGGCTATGCCTTCAACAAAGTGTCTGACGTGAACTTCTCTTACGTTTATGCTCCAAAAGTTACGGTGACCGCACCTGCAACAGCTACTTCGCCTAGCTATGATATCGAGCACGCTCAGAACAACTGGCAACTGATGTACAGCCACCGCTTCTAAGCGCGAACTGGACAGGTTGCAGTATTGAATCGGAAGGGCTGAGCAGGTTACACTGTCCAGCCCTTTCTTTTTGCGTCATTAGAACAAAACAAACCGAGGAGATCTTGCATGAAGAAATTACTGGGAGTATTGCTGTTGACCATGTGGGCGCCGCTGGCGTTCGCCATTACCCCCTATATCGCTGGCGACAAGGTGAGTGCCGGGGATGCCAGCTCGGTGATGAGCCAGGTGGAGAAAAAGCTTCAGGCGGAAGGTTTTACCGTGGTGGGCAAGTATTCCCCCAAGGGGCTCGGCCAATATGGGGTAGTGGTGGTAACTGACAAGGGCGTGCTGGATGCGATTCACGGCGTCGGCGGTGCCACTATTGTCGGTGCTGGTATCCGGGTAGGGGTGAAGACGGATGGTTCGGTCAGCTACATGAATCCAGACTACTGGTATCGCGCCTATTTCCGCAAACAGTTCAGTGCTGCCGAGGGCGCAAGCAAGGCGGCTCAGGATAAACTGAAAAAAGCGCTCGGTGCCGTCAAGGGCTTTGGTGGCGACGAACCGGCTGGTGATCTGCCCAACTACAAATATATGATGGGCATGGAAAGGTTCGAGTCGGACAAGAACGAGCTGAAATCCCACGCCAGTTTCGAAGCGGCTGTGAAAGCTGTGCAGGACAACCTGGCCAAGGGCACCAACAATACTTCGAAGGTTTATGAAATCGTGATGGCGGACAAGAAAATGGCTGTTTTCGGTGTCGCCATGAACCATCCCAAGACCGGTGAAGGCGTGTGGGTCAACAAGGTCGGCCCGGATAATATTCCTGCCTTGCCCTATGAAGTCTACGTGGTCGGCAACAAGGTCAATGCGCTTTACGGTCGTTACCGCATTGCACTGGCTTGGCCTACCCTGGGGATGGGCACGTTCATGAAAATCAGCGATTCTCCTGATGAAATTCTGGAGACCTTGACTGGCGTAGCCGGTGGCACATACGAGAAGTCCAGCGCTTTTTAATTTACTACCTTCCCGCGGCGGCCTGCCGGGAGGGATGAAACCCCGCAAATGCGGGGTTTTTTATTCACCAGACGGGATACGCAATCGTGAAGAAAGAAATAAAATTATTGGTGGTGTTGGCCGTTTGTGCAATGCCGGGCTTGGCATCGGCCACCAATGGCATGAACATGGAGGGCTACGGCCCCGTTGCGCTGGGCATGGGCGGAGCCGCGATGGCATACGACAACGGCACGGCGGCGATGATGAACAATCCGGCCACCCTGGGCCTGATGCCGGATAGCCATCGGCTCGACCTGGCACTGGGTTTTCTTGGTCCTGACGTGAATGCGGCGATGGGCGGCATGTCATCTCATTCTTCAGCGGACGCATTTGGCGGGCCGGCGTTTGGCTGGAGCCGCAGGCATGACAAGTTCACTTTTGGCGTCGGCGTGTTCGGCCAGGGCGGCATGGGCGCGGAATACGGCGGCAACAGCTTCATGAGCATGGGAACCGGCCTGACGACACGTAGCGAACTGGGCGTGGGCCGCTTGCTGTTTCCCCTTGCGTACAATGTGACTCCCGACCTGACCGTGGGTGGCACTTTCGATTTCGTGTGGGCCGGTCTGGATTTGCAGATGGCGATGCGCATGGATCAGATGGCGCCGATGATGGCTCCAGGTGGCGGCAGTTTTGGCGCCATCAGCGGGTCGCTGGCCGGTGCCCTGGGGGGGATGGGCCTCGCCGGGAGCGACGTGGGTTATTTTAATTTTTCCAACAGTAATCCCTATTCCGGACGTGCCCACGCAACCGGTTATGCCGGCAAGTTGGGTTTTGTCTACAAGGTGAGCCCGGCGCTCAGCGTGGGCGGCACCTACCATAGTGAAACCGCCCTTGACGATCTGGAGGCGAATGGCGCCGAGATGCGTATCGTGCGCCCAGGCATGGGTGATCTCGGTGCGCCCATGAGCGGAAAGCTCACGGTCAAGAATTTCCAGTGGCCTGAAACCATCGGCGCCGGCCTGGCATATCAGGCGCATCCCCGGCTCATGGTCGTGGCGGACTACAAACGCATCAACTGGGCCCGCGCCATGAGGGATTTCAGGATGAGCTTTGTCGATGGCGCCAGCGGCGCGAATCTCGATGTGACGCTGTATCAGAACTGGAAGGATCAGGACGTGTGGATGGCAGGGTTATCCTACCAGTCAAACGATGCCTTGACCTTGCGCGCCGGCGTTAACCTGGCGAACAACCCGGTGCCGGATTACTACATGCACCCCCTGTTCCCCGCCACCATCAGGAATCACGTTACAGCCGGACTCGGATATCGCTTCAGCAAGACATCCTCGCTGGATTTTGCCTACAGTTACGCACCCGAGGTCAGTGTTACCAACGGTTCGGGCGTCGGAATCAGCCACAGCCAGAACAACATGCAATTCATCTATAGCCATGTCTACTGAAATAGTAGGACATTAAGTAAAAAAGCCGGCCATGAGCCGGCTTTTTTACTTGCGAGCGATCCAGAGTCTGGCCCGGTGGCATAATGTAAGCAGTTTACCCGCACAAAATAGGGCTGTCGAAAATGCCTTTCCCGCTCTGGATGAAAAAGAATATTCGTGGCTTGTCGCTGTTCGTCTTGCTGGCGGCTGCCGCATTTGTGGCTGTCTGGCATTTTACCCGCCCTGAAATCCTGCCCGTTACGGTAGCGAAAGCAGGACGCGGCACGGTCGAGGCCACGGTAGCCAATACCCGCGCCGGCACCGTCAAGGCCTGCCGCCGTGCCCGCCTGGCGCCCCAGTCCGGTGGGCAGATCGCACATCTGCTGGTGCATGAAGGCGAGCGGGTCGCGGCTGGACAAGTATTGCTGGAACTATGGAACCAGGATCTGGCGGCGCAGGAAAAGCTGGCCCAAAAGCAGTTGAGTTCCGCCCAGGCCAGGATTAACGAAGCCTGCACCGTGGCCGATCAGTTCCAGAGGGAGGCCGAACGCTCGCGCCAGCTCAAGGCTCGTGGCTTCATATCCGATGCGCGCCTGGACCAGGCACAATCGGAAGCCAAGGCGCGCCGTGCCGGTTGCGAGGCGGCCCGTGCCGATGTGGGTCAGGCCAGGGAGCGCATCGCCGTGGCCCGAGCAGGTCTCGACCGAACCCAGTTGCGTGCGCCTTTTGCCGGGATCGTCGCCGAAGTGACAGGGGAACTGGGCGAATTCACCACGCCATCCCCGCCGGGCATTCCCACCCCTCCCGCCATCGACCTGATCGACGATTCCTGTCTTTACGTCAGCGCCCCGATCGACGAAGTGGATGCGCCCCAGGTCAAGGTCGGAACGGAGGCCCGCATTACCCTGGATGCCATGGCCGGGCGCCATTTTGCCGGCAAGGTACGGCGCATCGCGCCCTACGTGCTGGATCTGGAAAAACAGGCACGTACGGTGGAAGTGGAAGTGCAGTTCGACGATCCCGCCGCCGCCAAGGGCTTGCTGGTGGGGTATAGCGCCGATGTGGAGATTGTCCATAACGCCCGCGCCAATGTAATTCGCATCCCGACCCCGGCCTTGCTGGAAGGCGGCAAGGTGCTGGTACTGCGAACCAGTGACGGCGTTCTGGAACAACGCCAGATTCAGACCGGCTTATCCAACTGGGAATATACCGAGGTCAGCGGCGGCCTGCGCGAAGGCGAGCAAGTCGTCACTTCGCTCGACCGTGCCGGGATCAAGGCCGGCATCCGTGCCACGGTGGAATCCGCTCCAGCAAAACCATGATCCGGCTCGAGGGCATCCAGCGTATTTTCCAGGTGGGCGAGCAAGCGGTTCACGCCCTCGCCGACGTGG
Organism: Sulfuricellaceae bacterium; assembly: GCA_031426915.1. Taxonomy (GTDB): domain Bacteria; phylum Pseudomonadota; class Gammaproteobacteria; order Burkholderiales; family Sulfuricellaceae; genus Sulfurimicrobium. The sequence goes on from JASJPB010000036.1 coordinate 80,495, forward strand.
ATCTGTCCATCGGCGCCGGGGAATACCTTTCCATCATGGGGCCGTCCGGTTCCGGAAAATCCACCCTGCTTAACCTGATCGGCTTGCTGGACCGCCCCAGTGCAGGTCTTTACCGGCTCGACGAGCGCGATGTGACAGGCCTCTCGGACGAAGAGCAGGCTCGGGTGCGCCGCGAAAAAATCGGCTTCGTATTCCAGTTCTTCCACCTCATTCCGCGCCTTTCGGCAGCGGCGAATATCGAGTTGCCACTGTTGCTGGCCGGGGTGCCGGCCGCTGAGCGCAAGACGCGGGTTTCCCGCCTGATCGAGGATTACGGCCTGGCCGAACGCGCGGACCACCGTCCCGACCAGCTGTCCGGGGGGCAGCGCCAGCGCGTCGCCATTGCCCGCGCCACGGTGATGCAGCCGAGGGTGATTCTGGCCGACGAACCCACCGGCAACCTCGACCGCGCCACCGGCCAGGAGGTGATGAGCATCCTGGAAGGCCTCGCTGCCGGAGGCGTGACGCTGATTCTGGTCACCCACGACCCGGAAATCGGCCATCGTGCCAAGCGCAAATTGCGCATGGTGGACGGCAGGATCGTTGCGGACCAACGCACATGAACATCGCCGATATGTTGCGCTTCGCCTCCGGCAGCCTGGCCGGGGCGCGGGCGCGGACCTTGCTGATGATTGCGGCCATGGCCATCGGGGTGGCGGCGGTGGTGGTGCTGACTTCCCTGGGCGAGGGCGCGCGGCGTTATGTGGAGGGACAATTTTCCTCTCTCGGCACCCATTTGCTGATCGTTTTTCCCGGTCGTTCCGAAACCACCGGCAATCCCGGCATGCTGCTGGGCGAAACGCCGCGCGACCTTACCCTCGACGATGCGCTGGTGCTTACCCGGAGCCGCGCCATTCGCCGCATTGCACCGTTGACCGTGGGCTCGGCGCTGGTCACGACGCATCGCCGCAACCGGGAAACTCCGGTACTGGGATCGACGGCAGACATGATGGAGATTCGCCACATGCGCATGGGGCAGGGGCATTTCCTGCCCGGCGGCGACCCGCGTCAGGCAAGCCCGGTATGCGTGCTGGGCGCCAAGGTGAAAAAGGAACTGTTCGGCGCCCAGCCGGCGGTCGGGGAATGGCTGCGCATCGGAGACCGGCGCTTCCGCGTGGTGGGGGTGCTGGCCGCGCAAGGGCAATCGATGGGCTTCGATACCGACGAGCTGGTGATCGTGCCCGTGGCCTCGGCCCAGATGTTGTTCAACACGACCTCCCTGTTCCGCATTCTGATCGAAGCCAGAAGCCGGGAGGACATCGAGCGCGCCAAGAAAGATGCGCAGGACATGCTGGCGCAGCGCCACGAGGGGGAGCGGGATGTCACGGTGGTGACCCAGGATGCGATTCTTGCCACCTTCGACCGCATCCTGCGCGCGCTGACCCTGGCGGTCGGCGGCATAGCCGCCATCAGCCTGGCCGTGGCCGGTATTCTGATCATGAACGTGATGTTGATCGCGGTGTCCCAGCGTACCCAGGAAATCGGCCTGCTCAAGGCCATCGGTGCGGCGCCGGCACAGATCCGTCAGCTTTTTTTCGCCGAGGCGGCAGTGCTGTCCCTGGCCGGTGCGCTAGCGGGACTGATACTGGGTGGGATCGGCAGCTACGTGATCGGCCTGATTTACCCCGTGCTCCCCACCACCCCGCCCTGGTGGGCGGTAGTGGCGGCCTTCGGCACCGCGCTGTTCACCGGCATCGTGTTCAGCGTGTTGCCCGCGCGGCGCGCATCGCGACTCGACCCGGTCGAGTCGCTGGCAAGACATTAACGCCATGTTGATCCGCGACTTCCTCCCCTTCACCGCCAGCTCCATCATCGCGCACCGCCTGCGCAGCTTCCTCACCGCGCTGGGCATTGCGGTCGGCATCGCGGCGGTGATTCTGCTCACTTCCATCGGCGAGGGCATCCATCAATTCGTCCTGTCAGAATTCACCCAGTTCGGCACCAATCTGATCAGCGTCGCGCCAGGCAAGTCTTCCACGCGTGGCGGGCCTTCTGCCGGCATCATCAGTTCGGTGCGGCCCCTCAGCATCGAGGACGCAGAGGCGCTGCGGCGCATACCTCATGTCGAGCATGTCGATCCCAGCGCCCAGGGCAACGCCGACGTCGAGGCCGGAGGCAAGTCGCGGCGCGTGACGGTGTACGGTGTCGGCCACGAAATGGACGAAACCTTCCGCATGAAGGTGCAGACCGGCAACTTCCTGCCCGCCGATGATCCTCGCGCGGCAAGGGCTTTCGTGGTGCTGGGGGCGAAAGTGAAGCAGGAACTGTTCGGGGTGGCCAACCCCCTCGGCAGCCGCATTCGCATCGGCAGCGAGCGCTATCGCGTGATCGGCGTGATGGAAGCCAAGGGACAGGTGCTGGGTTTCGACCTGGACGATACGGTGTATATCCCCGTTTCCCGTGCGCTGGAGTTGTTCAATCGAGCCGGCTTGATGGAAATACACGTCACCTATCAAAGCAATGCCCCTCTGGACACGGTGGTGGAAGGGATAAAAAAGCTACTGCTGGCACGCCACGGACGCGAGGATTTCACCATCACGCCGCAACAGAAGATGCTGGAAGTGATGGGCTCGGTGCTGGATGTGCTGACCTTCGCCGTCGGCGCCCTGGGAGGCATTTCCCTGCTGGTGGGCGGAGTGGGCATACTCACCATCATGACCATGGCGGTGACCGAACGTACCGGCGAAATCGGCCTGCTGCGTTCCCTCGGCGCCAAGCGCAGCCAGATTCTCGCCCTGTTCTTGGGTGAGGCCGCCCTGCTCGCAGCCGTGGGCGGGGCGGCGGGTCTGGCGCTGGGGGTTGGTCTGGCGCAGTTGCTGCATGCTGCGTTCGCGGCCCTGCCGGTACACACGCCCTGGTCCTATGCCCTGCTGGCCGAGGGGGTCGCGGTGACGATAGGTCTCGTGGCCGGGGTGCTGCCCGCACGCCGGGCAGCGATGCTTGATCCGGTGGAAGCGTTGCGGGCGGAGTAAATTCACAGCCCATTCTTTCCCGTTACGGCAAACGGGCGCTGGTTGTGACCGGGGGGCTTCCATTTACCCTCCGGATCGAGCGCAAGCCTGCACGGACAGTGCTTCGGCTTGGCTCATATTCCAGATGTGGAAGCTACATGCAGAAACGTGGTTTTTGCATGTTGGAAATACACAAAGCAGGATTCATCGATATGGGTGTTCCGGGGTTGATCATATCCAACACCGTGAACTGGCGCACGCGGTCCATGCGGACGCCCTCGCCAACGCGGCCGTAGCCGAGATAAATGGTTGCGCCGTTCAATGCGGCCTGCACCGCCGGATCGTTCACGTCCATGCCGCGCAGGATTGCGAACTGCGCGTGAGTGCAGGGCGTGGCTGCTGTGCACTCGGCCATGCGCACGGCCGGCGTCAGGGTTTGCTGGTCCCATGCGCGCCATCCGCCATCCGCCGTGAAAATGAACATGCCGCCGAGCCCCGGCACATTCGCCACCACGTAGCCGTCGAGCGGCATGCCGCCCATCGCGTCCTCGGCGAACGGGAACATGTCGACGTAGATGTCGGCGCGGCTGCCGCCCATGCCCATGCTTACGGAACTGTCATTCTGGAAGCCCATGTAGCCAAAACCGGGGCTGGTCATCATGGCGGGCGCGGCGTTCGCCGAGGCGGCAAGCGAAAGCAGCAAGGCGGGTATCAAATTGCATATCGATTTCATCATTTGGAACTCCTTTGGATGCTTGGTTTTGGTACTCGGGCGCTTTCAAGAAAGCATTTGCGGTGAAATGTGGATTTCGGGTTGCATTCGGCCTCACAGGCGAGCCCGGTTCAGGCGCAGCGCATTGCCCACCACCGACACGGAGCTGAAACTCATCGCCAGCGCCGCGATCAGTGGCGACAGCAGCACGCCGAGGAAGGGGTACAGCACCCCGGCCGCGATGGGTACCCCGAGCGCGTTGTAGATGAAAGCGAACATCAGGTTCTGACGCATGTTGCGCACCGTGGCGAGGGAGAGCTTGCGGGCGGCGGCGATGCCGCGCAGGTCGCCCTTGACCAAGGTGACCTGCGCGCTGTTCATCGCGATGTCGGTGCCGGTTCCCATGGCGATGCCCACGTCTGCGCGGGCCAGCGCCGGGGCGTCGTTAATGCCGTCGCCGACCATGGCGACAATGCGGCCTTGTGCCTGGAGTCGGGCGACCAGCTCGTCCTTGTCCTGGGGCTTGACCTCGCCATGGACCTCTTCTATGCCCAACCTGCGGCCAACAGCGCGGGCGGTGGTCAGGCCGTCGCCGGTGGCCATGACGATGGACAGGCCGCTGGCGCGCAGGGTGTCCAGGGCTTCCAGCGTGGAGGCCTTGACCGGATCGGACACGGCAACGAGCCCGGCGGCCCTGCCGCCGACGGCGAGGAACATGACGCTCGCGCCTTCCAGCCGCAGGGCTTCGGCCTGCCGTTCGAGCAGGCGCCAGTCGACGCCGTCCTCTTCCATCAGCGCGGTGTTGCCGATCGCCACGCTCTGCCCGTCGAGCGAACCGCGCACGCCGATGCCGGAGGCGGACTCGAAGGTGGCGGGCGTGCCGAGTTGGAGTCCCCGCCGGCGGGCCTCGGCGACGATGGCGTGGGCCAGGGGATGCTCGCTGCCCTGGTCGATGCTCGCCGCCACGCGCAGCACGTCCTCCTCGTTCCAGTCCGGCGCCGCCGCCAAGCCGTGAAAGGCGGGTTTGCCCTCGGTCAGGGTGCCGGTCTTGTCGACGATCAGGGTATCGACCCGGCGCAGCGTCTCGATCGCCGCCGCGTCGCGGAACAGCACCCCGTGGCCGGCGCCCTTGCCGCTGGCGACCATCACCGACATCGGCGTGGCCAGCCCGAGGGCACAGGGGCAGGCGATGATGAGCACCGCGACGGCGTTGATGACGCCATAGGCCCAGCTCGGTTGCGGCCCGAACATTCCCCAGGCGATCAGGGTGAGGAGCGCGACGATCACCACCCCGACCACGAAATAACCCGCGACGACGTCGGCCATGCGCTGCATCGGCGCGCGGGAACGCTGGGCCTGCGCGACCATCTGCACGATCTGCGCGAGCACCGTCCGCGAACCGATTTTCTCGGCCAGCATGACCAGGGCGCCGCTGGTGTTGAGCGTCGCGCCGATCAGCTTGTCGCCGGACGACTTGCTCACCGGCATGGGCTCGCCGGTCAGCATGGATTCGTCCACCGCGCTCGATCCTTCCAGCACCGTTCCGTCCACCGGCACTTTTTCGCCGGGACGCACGCGCAGCCGGTCGCCGGGATGAACGTGGCTCAGCGGAACGTCCTCCTCTGCGCCGTCCGCGCGGATGCGGCGCGCGGTCTTTGGTGCTAGTCCAAGCAGTGCCTTGATCGCGGCGCCGGTTTCGGAGCGGGCCTTGAGTTCCAGTACCTGGCCGAACAGCGTGAGCGAAATGATCACCGCCGCCGCCTCGAAATACACCGCGACCTCGCCCGCAACGCGGAACGAAGGCGGAAAAATGTCCGGCCATGCCGTGGCGGCCACGCTGTAGGCGTAGGCGGCCCCCGTTCCCAGGCCGACCAGGGTCCACATGTTGGGGCTGCGCCTGACCACCGATTGCACGCCGCGCACGAAAAACGGCCAGCCCGCCCACAGCACCACCGGGGTGGCGAGCGCCAGCTCCACCCACTTGCGCGCGGCGCCGAGGAGCGGGTCGAAAGCCCCGCCGGACATGGCGATCAGGGTGACGATGACGGTCAGCGGCAGCGTCCACCAGAAGCGGCGGCGGAAATCGCGCAGTTCGGGGTTGTCGCCGGATTCCAGTTCGGGCAGCACCGGCTCCAGCGTCATGCCGCATTTCGGGCAGGTGCCCGGCCCAAACTGGCGGACCTCCGGGTGCATCGGGCAGGTGTATTCCGTGCCCGCCGCGACTTCCTCCTCGGCGGCGGGCATGCCGTGCCCGTGGCTGCTATCCGGGCCATGGGAATGATGTTTGTGGTGCATGTTCGCCACCTTCACTGGAAGTATCGTGCCGCCGGGGCGGCGATACGAGTAAGGCCGCCCCCCGTTTCGGTCATTTCATAGGCATGGATGGCGGCCCTTCCTGGCGGCGCATCATCTGCTCCATCATCATCTGCATCATGTCCATGCGCTTTTCCATCTGCTGCACGCGGTCCGGCGCCTCGGCGGGCGCGGCACCACCACCCATGCCGCCCTTGCCCATCATTCCGCCGCCCATCATGCCGCCTCCCATCATTCCCCCGCCCATCATGCCGCCTCCCATCATCCCACCGCCCATCATGCCGCCTTCCATCATGGGACAGCCCACCATGCCGGCCCGCATGCCTTGCATCAGCTTCATGTTCTCCTGCATGGTGCGCATGTGTTCGGCCATCGCCTTCTGCCGTTCCTCGTCGGTCTTGGCCTTGGCGATGCGCTCCAGTTGGCCCTGCATTTTCTTCACGTTGTCCTGCATCTTCGGGACGGCGGTTTTCGCCGCCGTATCGGCTTTCTTCTCCTGCACCTGCTCGGGATGGTGGGCGTCGTCGGCGAAAGCCGGGTAGGCCAGGCCGAGGGATGCCGCGAGGGCGGTGACAATCAGCTTGTTCATGATGAATCTCCTTGTGTCTGTCGTTGCCCGCCCCTCGGCAACAGGATTGGGATGGGGCTTTATCGTTTCAATCTCTTAAAGGCGCTTGAACCGCAAAGGCGCAAAGGCGCAAAGATGCGAAGCAAGAAAATGCATTCAGGAACCCCGCTGTCCACCCGACAAGTGGGGCACAGTCGGATGCATTGCCCTGCCTAACTTTGCGCCTCCGCGCCTTTGCGGTTGAAGTCGTGCGCTCTTCCGCCTCAGTGACCGTGCGACGCCTGGGCGAGCGGCGTGAAGCGCGCCTGCTCGGCCTGCTTGCCGGGCAGGGTGATGGACACCACCGCCTTCAGGCCCGGAGTCGCGGCGTATTTCGCGTAGCCCTTCATGCGGTTGTCGCCGTCCGGCTTGAGCGTGGCCTGGGCTTTCAGCTTGCCCGCCAGGAGCGTGGCGCTGCCGCCGGCGCCGGCGGTCGGCACCTTGCTGCCGTCGTGTCCGGTGACGTACACGATGACCGGGTTTTCGCGCGCTTCCTGGCCGTCCCTGGCGACCACCAGTTCGTAGTGGTAAATCCCCGCCATGCGTAGTTGCCCGCCGTTGGGCGCCTTTTGCGTGTCGAGGTAGGCGTCGTCGTGGGCCAGCACGGCCGGGCTGGCGAGCAGGCCGGCAAGCAGGGCCAGGGTGGTTGCGGTCTTCATGGTTTTCTCCTTGGTTGGAACAGTGTCAGAAACTTTCGTTCGCGCTCGCTTCGAGCAGGCGCCGCAGGGGCTTCTCGCCCCAGCGCCAGAACATCAGCGGCGTGAGCAGGGTGTCGAGCAGGGTGGAACTCACCAGCCCGCCGAAGATCACCACCGCCACCGGGTGCAGCACTTCCTTGCCGGGCGCGTCGGCCGAGAGCAGCAGCGGCGTCAGGGCGAAGGCCGCCACCAGCGCCGTCATCAGCACCGGCGTGAGGCGTTCGAGCGAGCCGCGCACGATCATCTGGCGGCCGAAGCTTTCGCCCTCGAAGGCGCACAGGTTGATGTAGTGGGAAATCTTGAGGATGCCGTTGCGCGTGGCGATGCCGGTGAGGGTGATGAAGCCCACCAGCGCCGCCACCGACAGCGGCTGGCCGGAAATCCACAGGGCGGCCACGCTGCCGACCAGGGCGAGCGGGATGTTGCCCATGATGATCAGTGTCAGCACGGCGGAACGGTAGCGGCTGTAGAGCACCATGAAAATCATGGTCAGCGACACCAGCGCCAGGATGGAGATCAGCCGCGCCGCCTGCTCCTGCGCCTGGAACTGTCCCTCCAGCGAGGTGAAATAGCCCTCCGGCAGGGGCTTGGCGCCTAGTTCGGCGCGGATCGCCCGGATCACTTGCGCCATGTCGCCGCCGTCGGTGTTTGCGGAGATGACGATGCGGCGGCGTGCGTTTTCGCGGCTGACCTGGTTCGGCCCCTCGCTGTCCTCGATCGTCGCCAGTTGCGACAGCGGCACATGCCCGCCCGGGGTCTCGATCAGCAGGCCGGCGAGCTCGCGCGGGTCGCGCCCGCTTTCGGGCAGGCGCACCATCAGGTCGAAGCGCCGGTTGCCCTCGACGATCTGGGTGATGCGCTCGCCCTCGATCATCTGTTGCAGCGAGCGCAGCAGCGTGCCGGGCGCCACCCCGTAGCGCGCCGCCTGTTCGTAATCGATGCGGATCTTGATCTGCGGGATCAGCACCTGCTTCTCGATTTGCAGGTCGGTAAGGCCGGGGATTTTCGCCAGCCGCGCGCGCAAATCCGTCGCCAGGCCGCGCAGGGTATCGAGGTCGTCGCCGTAGACCTTGAGCGCGATCTGGGCGCGCACCCCGGAGAGCAGGTGGTCGAGGCGGTGCGAGATCGGCTGGCCGACGTTGGAGGCCGCCGGCAGCACCGCGAGGCGCGAGCGGATGTCGTTGATGATGGTCTCTCGGCCGCGCGCGGAGGCCTTGAGGTCGACCTCCATTTCCGTGTAGTGGACGCCCTCGGCGTGCTCGTCCAGTTCGGCGCGCCCGGTGCGCCGCCCGACCTTGGTCACTTCCGGAACCTGGGCCACGAGCTGTTCCGCCAGCGTGCCGATGCGGTTGGATTCGGCGAGCGAGGTGCCGGGGTTGAGCAGCACGTTGACCGTGAGCGTGCCCTCGTTGAAGGGCGGCAGGAAGGCGCGCGGAAAGAACGGGATGGTCGCGCCGGCCAGCGCCACGGCCAGCAGCGCGCCGCCCAGCAGCTTGCGGCTGTTGTCGAGCGACCAGTGCAGCAGCCGCGTGTCCCAGGTTTTTAGCCTGGCCACCAGGGGGCTGTCCCCGCTAGGAGGACGCCGAATCCGTAAGGCGGCGGAGCCGCCAACGGCTTCGCTGTCGCCGTGGTCGAGCTGCTTCATCCCGGGCAGCAGGTAGTACGCCAGCACCGGAGTGATGGTTACCGAGACGATCATGCTGGCGAGGATGGAGACGATGTAGGCGACGCCGAGCGGGGTGAACAAGCGTCCCTCGATGCCCGGCAGGACGAACAGCGGCACGAACACCAGCACGATGATGACCGTGGCGTAGACGATGGCGGAGCGGACTTCGAGAGTGGCTTTCGCGATCACCTCGACGACCGGGCGCGGTTCCGCCAGCTCGCGGTTGAGCCGCAGCCGGCGCAGCACGTTCTCCACGCCCACCACCGCGTCGTCCACCAGCTCGCCGATGGCGATGGCCAGGCCGCCGAGGGTCATGGTGTTGATGGACAGGCCGAAATAGCGGAATACGAGCGCCGTCGCCAGCAGCGAAACCGGGATCGCGGTGAGGGAGATCAGGGTGGTGCGGACGTTGAGCAGGAACAGGAACAGGATCACCGCCACCAGGATCGCGCCATCGCGCAGGGCCTCCTCGACGTTGGTGATGGAGTGCTCGATGAAGTCGGCTTGCTTGAACAGGAACTGCGGCTGATCGAGGCCCTGTGGCAGCCCTTTCGCCAGCTCCGCCATGGCCTTCTCGACCTCGCGGGTGAGCGTCACGCTGTCGGCGCCGGGCTGCTTCTGCACCGACAGGACCACCGCCGGACGGGCGTTGTAACTCGCGTCGCCGCGCTTGACCGCCGGCGCCAGCCTGACCTCCGCCACCTGTTTCAGCAGGATGGGCTGGCCGTTCTTCACCGCCACCACCAGGTTCTGCAAATCCTCGATGCGCGTGGTGCGGCCGATCTGGCGGATCAGGTACTCGCGCCCCTGCGCCTGGAGAAAGCCCCCGCTGGTGTTGGCGCCGAAATCCGCGAGCGCCGCCTCCAGCTTCTCGCGCTCGACGCCCAGCGCCTGGAGCTGTTCCGGCCGGATCTCGACGCGGTATTGGCGCACTTCGCCGCCGATCGGGATCACCTGGGCGATGCCGGGGATGGTCAGCAGGCGCGGGCGCATCACCCAGTCGGCGTATTCCCTGACCTGCATCGGGCTCACCCGGGCCGGATCGGCGGGCAGGGCGATGAGCAGGATTTCCCCCATGATCGACGAAATCGGACCCAGTTGCGGCGTGACGCCGGGCGGCAATTGCTCGCGCACCAGGTTCAGGCGCTCGGCGATCTGCTGGCGGTTGCGATAGATGTCGGAACCCCACTCGAATTCGACGTAGACGATGGACAGGCCGATGCCCGACACCGAGCGCACGCGCGTCACGCCCGGCATGCCGTTCATGCTCGACTCGACCGGGAAGGTGACGAGCTGCTCCACCTCCTCCGGCGCCATGCCGCCCGCCTCGGTCATGAGCGTGACCGTGGGCTTGTTGAGATCGGGGAACACGTCCACCGGCATCTGGCGCACGCTCAGCACGCCGTAGACCGCCAGCAGCAGCGAAATGCCGAGCACGATCAGGCGTTGTTTCAGACTGGCATGGATAATGGCATCGAACATTTCAACCTCGGTTCATAACCGCAAAGGCGCGAAGGCGCAAAGAAACCAGAATCAAGCAATTCGGCAATCTCCCGCTTGGCGCGGACAGAATCCGCAACCGCTCATTTTTTCTTTGCGCCTCTGCGCCTTTGCGGTTCAAATGCATTTTCAGGTTCATTCGTCTTCTCGTCTCAACGCACCTGCGCCAGCAGCGTGGCGCCCTCGGTCACGACCCGCTCGCCGCCCGCGATGCCCGAGGTGAGCGCGACGCTCACCGCGTCGAGCGATTGGAAGCCGACCCTGCGCGGTGCGAAGCGTTCCGCCTCGACGTGCACCCAGACCACCGTCTCGCCGGCGCCGTTTTTCACCAAGGCGGACCGCGGCAGCGCCGCGCCCTTGATGGCGCGGGTGGTCTTGGCGATCACCTTGAGCGGCTGGCCGACCGCCAGCGCCGCGCTTGCCGACTCGACGCGGAACAGCAGCGGCAAGGCCTGCTCGCGCAACTGCCTGCCGCCGCCGACAAAGCGCAGTTGCAGCGTGGCGCCGGTCAGCACCGCGCTCGCCGCGCCGATGCCGTCCACCAGTGCCGGTTCGTAGGCCAGCGCCTCGACCGCTAGGCGCGCCGGATCGACCACCTCGAACAGGATTTCGCGCGCCTCCACCACCTGCCCCGCCACCGCGTGGGCCGCGCTGATCACGCCCGACACCGGCGAACGCAAGGCTTCCGCCGCGCCGATGCTGGCGCTCACGGCGGCGCGGCGCTTGCGCAGCGCCTCCAGTTCGAGGCGCGCCGCCTCGATCTCCTTGCGCGGCACCGCGCCTTCGAGCTGCTCATAGCGTCGCGCCTTGCGCTCGGCGATGGCGGCCTGGGCTTCCAGCTCGGCCAGCAGCGCCTGCTGGTTGCCGCGCTCGATGCTGCTCGCGACCGGCCGCAGCCAGGCGAGCACCTGCCCTTTTGCCACCTTCTGCCCCAGCACCGGCAAGCCCCGCGCGCCGACCTCGACACGGCCCGGCTGGCTCGCCTGGACGCGGCCGCCGGCGTTTGGATCGGCGATCACCTTGCCGTTGAACTCGACCGTGGCGGCAAGATCCCCGACCGCCGCCGGCACCGTGCGCAGGCCGAGTTGGCGCTGCACCGCCTTGGGCACGAACAGGCTGCCGTCGGCGAGCCGCACGGCGGCGACCGCCTCGGCCGGCATGCCGACGGGGGCGGGCGCCGTCACGGCGGATTTCTGCTCCTGGCCATGGTCCTCGTCGCCGTGCGCCATGGCGCCTCCGGCGGAGAGCCCGAGCAATGTGGTCGCCAGGAGGGCGGAGAGATGCGCTAGTTTCATTTGTGAGATCCTTCGCGGTTTTTCTTGCGCCGCAGCGCCAGCAGCACCGCCGCAACGAGCAGCAGTGCGCCCGAGACGCCCCACACCGCCCATTCGCCTTCCGAGTGGGCGTGCGCCACGCCGTCCGCTGCTCCCGCCAGGTCGAGCGTGGCAGCGAGCAGGTCGGCGCTATCGCCCGCCTGCACCGAAATGGTCAGCGGATATTTGCCGGGTTTGGCGAAGCTCGCGCCGTCAAGCGCATACACGCCCGGCGCGACCTGGGTGGCGACGGCCTTCAGCGCGCCGCTTTCCACTTCGACCGTGGCGTCGGCAACCGGCTCGTTGGTGGCGAAACGATCGAGGTACAGGGTCAGCTTGCCGCCCCGCAGCACGGCGACCAGCTCGAACTCGTCGCTCACAGCCACCGCGCGCGGCGCGGCCTCGACCGCCATGGCGGGCGCCGGCGCGTCGCCGTGGTCCTCGTCGCCGTGGCCCCAGGCGGGCAGGGCGAGCGCCATGGCGACGACGAACGGGAAAATGTTTTTCAAGGCAGGACTCCCAGGGATTGTTGGTAACGGGACAGTGCCGCGGCGCGCGCGACCTGCTGGCGATTGAGCTGGGATTCGGCCTCGTAGGCGCTGGCGCGCATGCGCAGCAGGCCGGTGAGGTCCGATTCGCCGAGGGCGAAGGATTTTTCCGCGAGGCCCAGGTTGTCGGCGGTGAGTTCGCGCCGCTCCCGTGCCATGGCCAACTGGCGCTCCGCCGCCTCGATGTCGAGGCGGGCCTTGTCCACCTCCAGTTTCAGCCTGAGCCCGGCCAGCGCCAGTTCCACCTCGGCCTTGTCCGCCTCCGCCCGGGCGGCGGAACTCTCCTGGCGTACCCGCGCGCCGGAGGAAAAAGGCACGGTCAGCCTGACGCCCACGCTGTTGCCATACGGCTCGGCGAAGTCCGTGCGTTCGCGCACCAGGCGCACGGCCACCTCGGGTGCCTCGCGCCGCGTCTCCTCGGCGAGCTTGAGCCTTGCGCGCGCAAGACGCGCGGCGGCGGCGAACGCGGCCAGTTGCGCGTGGTCCTCTCCCGCATCGCGCGCGGCTCCCTTCTCGGCCGGCAGCGATGTCGGGGCGGCGGCGCCGGTGAGGCCGCGATAGGCTTGCTCAACCTGGCGTAGCGCGGCTTCCGCCTCGACAGACTCCGCTTCCGCCGCAAGGCGTTCATTCCCGGCAAGATTGGCATCGACCCGCGCCAGGTCGCCAGCCTTGAAACGGCGCAGCACGTCGGTTTCCAGCGCCTGTGCGGTGGCCACCCGGCGCGCGGCCAGGTCCCGGCTGTTGCGCGCGGCGGCGACAGCCCACCACGCGGCGCGCAGCTCGCCCGCAATTTCCAGGCGCAATGCGCTGCGGCGCGCGCCGACTTGCGCCAGCGCGCTTTCGGCCTCGGCCTCGCGCGCCGCCTTCTGCCCCGGCAACCAGAGCGGCATGGCCAGCTCCACTTCCCATTCCCGCCGCCCGCGATTGGCGCTCATCCCATCGCTCAGGTTGGAGACCGACATCGCGCCGGGACCGGGGGTGATCCCCGCCGCCACGTCGGCGCGGGCCTTGGCCTCGGTCTCGCGCGCCGCCATGGCGGCGGCTTGCGGATGGCGCGACCAGGCCTGTTCCAGCGCCTCGGCAAGGGTTTCGGCCCGCGCCGGCAGAACGGCGAGGAATCCGAGCACCAGTGCGAGCAGTCTATTCATCATTGAAGTCCTTCCCATCCGCGTCGACATGCGCTTGTTTCCCCGTTCCATGGCTGCTATCTTGCTTTCGAGCACCCGACAGCTGGCTGACAGCGAGATTACAAGTCTGTTATCTTCGTCACGGAAGGCCCGGCGCGGGCACAATGAGCAAAACGCGCCTGGAAGGGAGAACCCATGAAGATCCTGATCGTCGAGGACGAGCAAAAGACCGGTGACTACCTCAGGCAGGGCCTGTCCGAGGCCGGCTTCGTCGTCGATCTGGCGCGGAACGGCCCGGACGGACTGCACCAGGGTATGTCGGAGGGCTACGATCTGGCGATCCTCGACGTCATGCTTCCCGGGCTGGATGGCTGGCGGGTGTTGCAGGCCTTGCGCCAGGCGGGCAAGGATATGCCGGTGTTGTTCCTGACCGCGCGCGACCAGGTCGAGGACCGGGTGAAGGGACTGGAACTCGGCGCGGACGATTACCTGGTCAAGCCCTTCGCCTTTTCCGAGCTGCTGGCGCGGGTGCGCTCGCTGTTGCGCCGGGGCAAGGCCAAGGAGCCGGAGACCTTGCGCGCGGCGGACCTGGAACTGGACCTGCTGCGCCGCCGCGCGACCCGCGCCGGGCGGCGCATCGACCTCACCGCCAAGGAGTTCGCCCTGCTGGAGTTGTTGCTGCGGCGCCAGGGCGAGGTCTTGCCGCGCTCCCTGATCGCCTCGCAGGTGTGGGACATGAATTTCGACAGCGACACCAACGTGGTCGAGGTCGCGGTGCGCCGGCTGCGCGCCAAGGTGGACGACGATTTCGATCCCAAGCTGATCCGCACCATGCGCGGCATGGGCTACGTGCTTGAGGCGCCAGAGGGCGGCGGATGAGCAAGCAATCCCTGACCCTGCGCCTGACCTTGCTGTTTGCCTCGGCCTCCACGGCGGTGCTGCTTGCCCTGGGCTATCTCATCGGCGATTCGGTGGAACGGCACTTCGAGGAACTGGACATGGAATTGCTGGGCGGGAAGGTCGAGCTGGTGCGCGATGCGCTTTCCCGCGTCAATTCCGAGGCCGCCCTGGCGGCGCTGCCGGCGCAACTGGAGCACGCCCTGGTCGGGCATCACGAGCTTTCCGTCCTGCTGCTCGGGCCGGACGGGAGCGCCCTTTTCCGCGCCGGCGAGTCGGCGTTCCCGCCCGGTCTGCTGGAACGGGGGCGGCGCGAGGGCATCACGCGCCCCCTGGTGTGGGACGGCGGGGAGATATCCCTGCGCGGCATCGCGGCCGCGGCGCCCACCGCCATGGCGGGATCTCCGTCGGCGCTGGTCGCGGTCGCCACCGACATTTCCCATCACCGCCATTTCATGGTGTCCTTCCGCAAGACCCTGTGGCTCTTCGTCGCCGTCGCCGCCATGCTGACCGGCCTGCTCGGCTGGGTCGCCGCGCGCCGTGGCCTCGCGCCGCTGCAAGCGATGCGCCGGGGCGCGGCGGCGGTCACGGCGAAGCATCTGGATTACCGCCTGCCGGTCGACGCCGTCCCGGCCGAACTGGCGGACCTGGCCCAGACCCTGAACGAGATGCTGGCCCGGCTGGAAGATTCCTTCCGGCGCCTGTCGGATTTCTCCTCCGACCTGGCCCACGAACTGCGCACCCCTTTGAGCAATCTGATGACCCAGACCCAGGTCGCCCTCGCCAGGGCGCGCACGGCGGAGGAATACCGGGACGTGCTGGGCTCCAACGCCGAGGAGTTCGAGCGCCTGGCGCGCATGGTGGCCGACATGCTGTTCCTGGCCAAGTCGGACAACGGCCTGATCGTGCCCCGCCGGGAGGCGGTCGATCTGGCCGAGGAGGTGCGCGGACTGTTCGGATTCTACGAGGCGCTGGCCGAGGAAAGTGGCGTCGTGCTGGTGCTGACGGGCGAGGGACGGGTGGATGGAGACCGCCTGATGCTGCGGCGGGCGATTAGCAACCTGCTCTCCAACGCCATCCGCCATACGCCGCGCGGCGGCGAGGTCCGGGTGCGGATTGCCCAGGCGGGGGACGGGGGCGCGAGCCTGGCGGTGGAAAACAGCGGCGAGACGATCCCGCCCGAGCATTTGCCTCGCCTGTTCGACCGCTTCTACCGCGCCGATCCCTCGCGCCAGCACGCCGGCGACGGCGCCGGCCTGGGCCTGGCGATCACGCGCTCCATCGTGCGCGCACACGGCGGGGAAATCGGCGTGCGCTCGGGCCAAGGCGTCACGTGCTTCGAGTTTTATATTCCCGCGAGCAGCACTGCTTAGAGTCTATTTCAGTAGGTTTCATGCGGGGCATGAAACCTACTGAAATAGGCTCTTAGTCCTTGTCCGACATTGGTTCGTTTGCTTTCGGGTGCGACTTCTCGATCTTCACCTTTTCCGCCAGGCAACCGGTGGGTATGTGGTATTGCCTGGACAGGGAAAGGATTTCTGCGGCGATTTTCCGGTTGTCGCAATGGGGATCGCGATGGCCCACATTTTCCATGCACAGGCAGGGTTTGTTTTCGAGGTAGATCCAGGTCAATTCGCACTGGTTGCCGAATTTTTCCCGTAGCAGGGACAGGGTACTGTTCCTGGCGTCATCGACACAGAACTCCGCGGCGGTGACGATCAGCGTTTCGGCTTCCAGGGTCACAGTGTCCAGCTCCCGCAGGGCGGCCAGGCTCTCGACCACCAGCGGCTTCTCTGCCTGGCTCGAAAGCTCTTGTGCCAAGTGCTGCTTGCCGCTACCCGGCAGCCCGGCGATCAGGATGATTTTCTCCATGCCGCTCTTTCCTCCCTTGGTAATTCTGGCGCTTTTTGCGCAGGATGGCCAAGAAAATCTTCTTGTGCGGGGGGGGCAAGCCAGCCAGGCTCCATGTCGAAATGCTGCTCCGCTTGTACAATAGTCTCATTCGCTTAAGCATCCAGGGAGCATCCATGCACGATTACTCCGGTCCAAACTCCAGCCAAGGGAACGCCATGCCGAGCATGGCGTTTTCCATCGCGCGCCTGCCGCGTATCGAGTTCGGAGCCGGCAGCGTGAAAAAGCTGCCCGGCATTCTCGGCCGCTACGGCAAGCGCCTGCTGATTGTCACCGGCGGGACGTCGCTATTGGCCACGGCCCAATGGGAATGGCTCACTGCCGAGCTGCGCGAACAGGGCTTCGGCTGGGAAACGTTCAGGGTCAACGGCGAGCCTTCGCCGCAACGGGTGGACGCAGCGGTCGCCCGTTTCCGGAAACAGAATTTCGATGCCGTGCTGGGCATCGGCGGCGGCAGCGTGCTGGACGCGGCCAAGGCCATCGCCGGTCTGCTCAAGTCGGGCAATTCGGTGATGGACCACCTCGAAGGCGTCGGCCCCGAACTGCCCTACCACGGCCCGGCCACGCCTTTCATCGCGGTGCCGACCACCGCCGGGACCGGGAGCGAGGCGACCAAGAACGCCGTGTTGTCCATGCATGGCAGGGACGGCTTCAAGAAATCCTTTCGCGACGAGCAACTGGTGTCGGAATACGCGGTGCTGGATCCGGACCTGCTGGCATCCTGCCCGCCGCACCTGATTGCCGCCAACGGCATGGACGCCTTCACCCAGTTGTTGGAATCCTTTGTTTCCACCAAGGCCAATCCCTTCACCGATGCGCTCGCGCTGTCCGGCATGGCGGCGGCGCGGGACGGTCTGCTGGCGTGGTACGAGAACGGTCCGGCGGCGGCCGCCGGGCGCGGGAAAATGGCCTATGCCGCGCTGCTGTCCGGCATCACCCTGGCCCAGGTCGGCCTGGGTTCGGTGCACGGCCTGGCGGCGCCGCTCGGGGCCTTCTTTCCCATCCCCCATGGCGTGGCCTGCGGCACCCTGCTGGAAGCCGCGACGCGGGTGAACATCGAGGCCATGGCTGAACGCGATCCGGCCAACCCGGCGCTGGCACGCTATGCCCGCGCAGGACGACTGCTGGGCTGCGATGGCACTTGTGGCGATGTTGAAGCGCGGACTTTTCTGCTGCAAGTGCTGCGGCAATGGACGGAACGCATGTGCCTGCCGCGCCTGGCTGAATTTGGCATCGCAACGGCGGATTTGCCGCATATCGTTGCCAACAGCCGCGGCAGCAGCATGAAAACCAACCCCATCGTGCTTTCCGATATCGAGGTAGAAGAAATTTTGCGCGCACGCCTATAATGGCTGCTCATGGTCACGTCGAAAAAGCAGGAATTTATGCCGCCTTCTGCCCAGCAATCCGCTTCCACCCTGATGAATGCCTTGCGCGAGCTGGATGCCGGGCTGATGAATCACACCTCCTGGCTAAAGGTGTTGCACCGTGCCCTGATTAGCGGCAGCTCGCCCACGTCCTCCGATCTGATGCCGGACGCCCACTGCCGCTGCCATTTCGGGCAGTGGTATTACGGCGCGGCGCACCCGGAGTTGCAGGGTGGGCCATGGTTCAAGAATATCGGCGTTTTCCATGAGACCATGCACGATCATGCACGCCTCCTGCTGATTAAAAGAAACAGTGGTCAACCGGTTTCCCCGGATGAATACGACCAGTTCATGGATCTGGCAATCCGCTTCAAGCTGGAGGTGCGCAGCCTGCAGGCCGAGATCATCAGCAAGGTGTGCGATGTAGATCACCTGACCGGGGCGCGCAACCGCAACAGCATGCATCACAAATTGCGGGAGGAGCATGACCGCACGCTACGCAATGGCCATC
Organism: Sulfuricellaceae bacterium; assembly: GCA_031426915.1. Taxonomy (GTDB): domain Bacteria; phylum Pseudomonadota; class Gammaproteobacteria; order Burkholderiales; family Sulfuricellaceae; genus Sulfurimicrobium. The sequence goes on from JASJPB010000036.1 coordinate 98,655, forward strand.
CCTGCTGTCTGTGCATGATGGATATCGACCATTTCAAGCAGGTTAACGACAAATATGGCCATCTTGCGGGGGACAGCGTGCTGCATGCCGTAGTTCTGTTTTTCAGCAAGAAGCTGCGGCGCTATGACTCGATTTTCCGTTTTGGTGGCGAGGAGTTTCTTTTTTGCCTGCCCAGCACCGAGGCACAGGAAGCTTTCGCCATCATGGACCGGTTGCGCGCTGAATTGGCCGCGCTGCCAATTGAACTCAAGGAGCATGGCAGCATTTCCGTCACGGCTTCATTCGGTGTTGCGGTTATGCATCCGGACGAATCGGTGGACGATTCCATCGAAAAAGCCGACCATGCATTGCTGTGCGCCAAGTCTGACGGACGTGACAAGGTGTGTCTCTGGAATGTTTGAGCTCGCAGCCAATATCGTTTTTATTGATCAAAAATAATTATTTCAGAAGCCCGTTGGGTTAGACTCAGTCCGGCTTTTTCCTTGTAGACTTTTCCCGATGCCGACCATCACCGTTGAACGGCTAGAAAAAAATTTCCGTTATTCCTGCGTGCTGCGCGATGTCAGCCTGAGCCTGGAGGCGGGGAATTGTTACGTGCTGTTCGGCGCCAATGGCGCGGGCAAGACCACCTTGCTGCGGATTCTGGCCACGATCCAGCGCCCGTCGGGCGGACAGTTCTCGGTGGCCGGTTTTGACGGGGTAAAGGAGCGGGATGAAGTGCGCCGCAACCTGTTTCTGGTCACCCACGGCTCGCATTTGTATGACGAGCTTTCCGGGCTGGAGAACCTGCGTTTCGCGCTCGGTTTGCGCGGCCTGAAGTGGGATGACGCTGCGGGCGCGAGCACGCTGCAACGGGTGGGCCTGGCGCCCTTTGCCGCGATGAAAACCCGCCACTATTCGAGCGGGATGAAAAAGCGCTTGTCCTTTGCCAAGGCGATGCTGATCCGGCCCCCGGTGCTGCTGCTGGACGAGCCTTATGCGGCGCTGGACGAAAACGCGATGGAAATGATCAACGGTTTCGTGGGTGAATTGACCGGCGAGGGGAGAACGGTGCTGATGGTGTCCCACAACCGCCACCGCTCGGCGCAGGTGGCGCACCGGGCCGGCGTGCTGCGGCGCGGCGGCATTGCGGAAATTTCGCTGGAACAGCTGGCGGGGCCGGATGAACTTCTCTAGCACGATTTTCCTGATAGCCTGGAAAGACATCCTGAGCGAACTGCGGAGCCGGGAGAATGTTCTTTCCATGCTGTTTTTCGCGCTGTTGATGATTTTCATCTTCAACTTTGCGCTGCCGCTGGATGCCAAAACCGTGGATCTGCTGATGCCGGGACTGATCTGGATCGCATTCAGCTTCACTGCCATCATCGGCCTCGGGCGCTCGTTCCAGGCGGAGAAGGAGAATGATTGCCTGGAGGCGCTGCTGATTGCGCCGGTGAGCAAGGGCGCGGTGTACCTGGGCAAGTTCGTGGGGAATTTCATTTTCGTGCTGGCGGCGGAAACGGCGCTGGTGCCGCTTTTCATCCTGTTCTTCAACCTGGAAATCGGCGCCGGCCTGCCCATGCTGCTGGGGGTCTTCGCGCTCGGTACTTTCGGCCTGTCCGCGCTGGGCACGCTGTTTTCCGCCATGACGGCGCAGGTTCGCGCGCGCGAGGTGATGTTCCCGCTGCTGGTGCTGCCGCTGGCCGTGCCGGTGCTGATCGGCGCGATCCAGGCCACGGCCGGGGTGCTGCACCAGTTGCCGTGGGAACAATTTAGTCACTGGGTGCAACTATTGCTGGTTTTCGACGTCATCTTTATCATCGTCGCGTTCTGGACCTTCGAATTCATACTGGAAGCGTAAACCTAGAAACCTCAGTTGACCGCTTTATTGAGTGCATAGTGCAATGAATTTAATAAATTTCTTCTCGAATCATGGGCTCACCCGTTTGATGACACCGCTACGTGGTGGATTGCACAATTTTTGCGGCACATGGCTGCAACCCTCTCTCCAACTCTCTCCCAGAGGGAGAGAGGGCGTTTGTTCCCTCTCCCACCTGTGGGAGAGGGTTAGGGAGAGGGCTGGCAACTCCTTGGAATGGAACGACCATTCCGCGTCATTGCGCCTTGCCCTGCACCCCAAATGGGGTAAGCAGGCATTTCGCCGTCAGGCGAAAGCTCGCAAAAATCGCACACTCCACCACCTCCAACTGAATTTTCTAGGTTAAACCATTGGCCAATTTTATTTTTTCCTATCGCTGGCGCGACCGCATCGGTCTGCTGGCGCTGCTGGTCCTGAGTGTGGGCCTGTATCTTTCCCTGGTGCGCACCCCGCCCGACTACTATCAGGGTGAAGTGGCGCGCATCATGAACCTCCACGTGCCGCTGGTAAAAACCTCGCTGCTGGCTTATTTCGTCGCTTTCGCGGCAAGCATCCTGTTCCTGTGGAAGCGCAAGGCGGAATATGATTTTCTCGCCCATGCCTCGGTTGCGGTGGGCGCGGTGTTCACGGTGTGCGCGCTGCTCTCCGGCGCGATCTGGGGCAAGCCGACCTGGAACGCCTGGTGGACCTGGGATGCGCGCCTGGTTTCCTTCGCCATTCTGCTGCTGCTGATGGCGGGCTACCTGATGCTGCGCTCCTTCATCGAAGACCCGGACAAGCAGGCGCGCTCCGCCGCGGTGTTCGCCATCGTCGGCTTCGTCGATCTGCCCATCATCCACCTCTCGGTACAGTGGTGGCGCACCCTGCACCAGCCCGCGTCGTTCTCTGCCAAGGGCCTCTCCATCTCGCCCGACATGATGGCGGCGCTGGGAGTGATGGCGGTGGGAATGACCCTGCTCTATGTTTACCTGACCCTGCTCTATGCCCAGCGTATCCATTGCGATGCGCTGTTGCAGTCGGAGCAGGAACGCCGCTTGCGGGAGGCGCAGTTATGAAAGGCATGCTGAGATGGGTGCTGGTGTTGGCCTTGCTGGGTGTCGTGACGGCGCTGGCTTTTCAGCGTTATCAGCACGAGGTGGCCTCGCTTACCCCGCTGGAGTTCGGTCATGCCGCTACCACCCACCCGGTTCGCGTGCTGGGCCGGGTGCAGGCGGGCAGTCTGAAAATGTCCGCGACGGAAGCGCGTTTCGCACTGGAAGGACAGGGCGCGGTGGTAAGCGTCGTTTACCGCGGACCGGATAAGGATACCCTGCGCGAGCTCAAAACCATCCTTGCGCGCGGCGTCAAACAGACGGACGGCAGCCTGAGCGCCGAGCTGGTCTCCATCGCGCCCAATTACGCTTTTATCGTAGCGGCTTATGGCGCGGTGGTCCTGATCCTGCTGTTGTTCGCTTTTGTGGTCGAGCGCCAGGTGCGGCGCATGGACGAGGAAATCAAGGCATCATGAAAACCAACCGCAAATGGGGCATCGTCGGCAGCGTGGCGGTAGTGCTGGCACTGGCCGGCTGGCTCGGCTACACCAGTTTCCAGGATGCCCTGGTGTATTTCTACACCCCCTCCGAAGTGCTCAAGCTGGGCGAGAAATTCAACGGCAAGCGCATCCGCGTCGGCGGCATGGTCGAAAACGGCAGCATGGTGATGACCCCTGGCACCATGAAAATAGATTTCCGTCTCTCCGATGGTGAATCGGTGATTCCGATCGCGTTCGAGGGCGTGCCTCCGGACCTGTTCAAGGAAGGCCAGGGCGCGGTGGCGGAAGGCTTCTGGGACCGGGACATGAAGTTCCACGCCGACCTGATCATGGCGAAACATTCCGAGGATTACATGCCGATCGAGATGAAGCGCGCGGGCAAGGAAATGCCCAAGGAAGACATTTTGAAAACCCTGAAGAAGTAGCCGCATGATCAACGTTCTCGGCCAATTTTCCATCATTCTCGCTCTCGCCCTGGCGGCGGTGGGCGCCTTTGCCGCGGTGACCGGGCTTGCCACCGCCCAGCCGGCATGGGTGCGAACGGCGCGCAACGCCGTGTACCTGATTTTCGCGCTGCTTACCCTGAGCATGGGGGCGCTGGAATATGCCTTTCTCAGCCACGATTACGGTCTGAAATACGTTGCCGCCCATTCCAACAACGCGCTGCCAGGCTTTTATCTCGCCACCGCGATGTGGGGCGGGCACGAAGGCTCGTTCCTGCTGTGGTCCTGGCTGCTGGCGGGCTATTCCGCCATCGCCGCGCGTCTGCACTGGCGCACCCATCCCCAGGCCATGCCGTATCTGCTGGCGATCAATGCCGTTCTGATGCTGGGCTTCCTGTGCCTGATCGTGTTGCTTGCCAACCCCTTCGAGGTCTCGGCTTTTCTGCCTCAAGACGGCAAGGGGCTGAACCCGCTGTTGCAGGACCCCGGCATGGTGTTCCACCCGCCTTTCCTGTACCTGGGCTATGTCGGCTTTTCCATTCCCTTCGCCTTTGCCATGGCGGCGCTGCTGCGCGGCAGCGTCAACGAGGAATGGATCAAGGCCACGCGGCGCTGGACCCTGTTTGCCTGGCTGATGCTCACGTTCGGCATCGTGCTGGGCGGCTACTGGGCCTACTACGAACTGGGCTGGGGTGGTTACTGGGCCTGGGATCCGGTCGAGAACGCCTCCTTCATGCCGTGGCTGGTGGGCACGGCCTTCCTGCATTCGGTAATGGTGCAGGAGACGCGCAAGATGTTCAAAATCTGGAACGTATTCCTGATTATCGTGACCTTTTCGCTCACCTTGCTGGGCGCTTTCCTGGTGCGCTCCGGCGTGGTGTCCTCGGTGCACTCCTTCGCCAGCGACCCGGGGCGCGGGATATTCATTCTCGCCTTCATGACCGTGGTGCTGGTCTTTTCCTTCGGCACCCTGATCGTGCGCGGCGACAAGCTGAAAAGCGAAGTGGCCATGGACTCCATGCTGTCGCGCGAAAGTGCCTTCCTGTTCAACAACCTGTTCTTCCTGGTGGCGATGGCAACGGTGTTCATCGGCACCCTGTATCCGCTGATGCTGGACGCGCTGACCGGATCCAAGGTGACGGTGGGCGCACCCTATTACAACGCCGTGTTCCTGCCCATCATGCTGGCCATGGTGGCGCTGATGGGGGTGGGTCCGCTGCTGCCCTGGCGCAAGGCCTCGCTGGAAACCCTGCGGCGCAATTTCGTCATTCCGGCGGGCATGGCGCTGGTGGGTACGGCGGCAACGCTGGTGGCCGGGGTGCGCGAGATTTACCCGCTGCTTGGCCTGGCGGTGGTGTATTTCGTGTTCGGCACCATTGCCCGCGACTTCCATTCCGGCGCCAGGGGCAGCCAGCGGCGCGAGGGGCGGGGCTATTTCCCGGCTTTGCTGCAGGCGGTGACCCGCAACAAAAGGCGGTATGGCGGCCTGGTCGTGCATCTGGGCGTGCTGATGGTGATCGTCGGCCTGATCGCTTCCTCGGTGTTCCGCATCGAGAAGGACGTGGTGCTGAAGCAGGGCGACAGCTTCAAACTCGGCAGCTATGAAGTGCTGTTCAAGGGCACGACGGACATCACCGGCCCCAACTACACCGGCATGGCCGCGATTCTGGAGGTGCGGCAGGAGGGCAGGAAAGTCGTCGAGCTGCGCCCGGAGAAACGCACTTATCCGGGCTCCGGCATGCCCACCACCGAAGCGGCGATCGATGAAAACTGGTGGCGCGATATCTACCTGGTGCTGGACAAACCCACGGGCGACGCATTCATCATCAAGGCTTATCTCAACCCGCTGGTCAAGTGGATCTGGACCGGCGTGATGGTGATGGGCCTGGGGGCCGGCCTGAGTTTGTGGCAACGGCGCCGGGCGACGAAGGAATCAGTATGAAGGCATGGAAAATTGCCATTGTCGTGGTGCTGCTGGGCGTGATCGCGCTGTTCTGGCGCGGCCTCTATCTCAATCCGCGCGACATCCCGTCGGTGCTGGTGGGCAAGCCGGCGGCCTCGTTCAGCGCCGAGGATTTCCAGGGCAAAACATGGAAGCTGGAAGATTTGCGTGGCAAGGTGGTGGTGCTCAATTTCTGGGCGTCCTGGTGTGCCGAGTGCATCCGGGAACATGCCAATTTGTTGCGCTTGCACGAGATGTTCGGTGCCAACCCGGACTTCGTCATGCTGGGCGTGGTGTACCAGGACAAGGAAGAAGATGCGCGCGCCTTCCTGCGCCAGGCCGGCAGCCGTTATCCCGCACTGCTCGATCCCAAGGGGGAAGTCGGCATCGGTTACGGCGTGTACGGCGTGCCGGAAACCTTCGTGATAGATCGCGCCGGCGTCATCCGCTGCAAGCAGGCGGGTCCGATCATGGGCAACCAGTTCGACAAGGTGGCGCAGCGCTGGATTGCGCCTTTGTTGCAGGGCAAGGAGCTGATTTCATGCGATTGAAAAGCCTGGATGCTGATGTTTGCGCCGTCTCGCGCTTGCGGGGGAAGCTTGGGATGGGGGCTGCGGCGCTGTTGCTGGTGGTGAGCCTGTCGGCCCATGCCGCCGAGGTGGAAGAGGCCGACCTGGAATCAAAGACCCGTGACCTGGCGCGCCAGTTGCGCTGTCTGGTGTGCCAGGGCGAGAACGTGTGGGAATCCAATTCGCCGCTGGCGCTCCAGATGCGCGACCTGGTGCGCGACAGGCTCAGGGCGGGTGAAACGCCGCAACAGATCAAGACCTATCTGGAAAGCCGCTACGGCGATTTCGTCTTGATGGAGCCGCCCAAGCACGGACTCAACTGGCTGTTGTGGCTGGGGCCGTTTGTCCTGCTGTCGCTGGGCGCCCTGTTGCTGAAAAGGGCGCTGACACGCTGGCGCAGGACCGGGAAAGCGGTTTCGGAGTCCGGTGCGGTGAGCGACGAGCAACGCCGCAGAATCGAGGCCGAGCTCGCAAAACTGGAGGACGAATAATGGAGTGGGCCGCAGTTTCCATCCTTTTTACGCTGGTTGCCGTAATCCTGGTGTGGCCCCTGTGGCGGCATACCGAGCGCCCCCTGCCGGTGGGCCTGGAGGGTGGGCTGGACGCTGCCGGACAGGATGCACGGGACGAAAAAAAGCGTTTGCTGGCGAACCTGCGCACGCTGCGTCTGGATTTTTCGGAAGGCAAGGTGGCGGAAGCCGATTTCCGCAGCCAGGAAACAGAATATGAACAACAGCTGGCGGCTATCCTGGAGAAAACCGACCTGAGCCGGGTCGAGCTTCAGTTGCCGGTGGAACCGCGCCGCGATCTGCATCGCCTGGGCTCGCTGGTGCTGCTGGTGCTGGTCGGCGCAAGCTCCGCCTTGCTCTTCAACCACTACTGGAAAACCGCGCCGCTGCCGGCGAACCAGGGCGAACAGGCTGCACCGGACGTGGATGCCATGGTCAAACGCCTGGAAGCGCGCCTTGCAGCCAACCCCAACGACGCCAAGGGGCAAGTCATGATGGCGCGTTCCTACGCCAACCTGGGGCGCGCCGGGGATGCGATGAAAGCATGGAAAAAGGCACTGGAACTGGAGCCGGGAAACACCGAAGCGCTTGGTGGCATGGTGGTGATGCTGCTGCAGTCGGCGGATGAAAACTCGGTCAACACGGCGCTGCCATATCTCGAAAAAATGCGCCTGGCCGAACCGCAGGAACCCGCCTGGCTATGGTATCAGGGCATTGCCTTCAATCTGCTGGGTCGTCAGGCCGAAGCGAAAGCAGCGCTGGAAAAAATGCTGCCCATGCTCCCTCCGGAAAGCGAGAATGCCGCAATGGTGCGGGAAGCCCTGGCTCAGTTGGCGCAGGCGAAGTAGGCCTGGTAGCAGCCGCTCATCCCGGCAGCAGGCCTACCAGCGGCCCTGTATCATTTTTTTCAGGGCATGCCCCGTGAGCCAGATCAGGATTAGCGGAAATACGAACATCAGGCTGAACCCTCCCGGCCGCCGCGTGAAGAGGAATACGCGATGGTCGTCCGGGTCGTACCAGCAGGGGTATGCCACGCCGGGCGTATAAGCTGCGAGCGCATCCGCTGCCCTGGACTCGCTGGTCGTGTCCATCCCGCCCCACACGCCCGAGCCCATGGCGATCTGTTCCAGCCCGTCGGCCCGGTAGCGGACGGAATACATGGGGGTAAGGTAGGTGCTGCGTTTTCCGCCTGATCCTGTGCTTTGGGGCTGCCTCGCAAAGAGGTTCCGGTCCAGGACGGTGCAGCTTGCCTCGCGGTAGGCCGTGAAAGCCCGCACGTTCGGCAGCAGCACCATGGCGACGAATAGGTTCGCCATCAACAGGCTGGCCACGAAGCCGAACGACAACGCCGCGATCCATATGCTGTTGATTCGCCGACTTGGCTTGGCATCCGGCGCTGCTGTGCCGGAAGATGCCTTGCTCCGTTGCGCTTCGCCCCTGCGGATCAGCAGGAACATGGTGGCCATGACTAGGAGCAACAGGGCGAGGTGCGCGAGGAGAAAGCGCAGCACAACATTCAGGTCCAAGTCGTTGCCACGATCAACCAGTTCCGACTCGCAAAGGCGTTCAGTGCTGTGCTGATGCCGGAATCCATCGGCCTCGCTCCAGTTGTCCCATTGGATGACGGTCCTGGTATTGGCCCAACTGCCATCGCTGTCCGGAGAAGCGATGATTGCCCAAGCGATTTTCATCTCCTCCCCGGGAGTCAGCCTGCCTTCCCAGCGGATGCCTCTCTGCTCGGCGTTTACCGTGACGCCGGGCGAGCCGCCAGCGAACATCACGTTGGCGGGCAGGTCCATGGAAACAGAGAGTTTGTCGGGGGAGACAGTGCCCGTGTTCTTGAGGGTGATTTCATAGGCAAGCGGTTTTCCCGCGATGCTTCTCGGCGGCGGGCAGCGCATACCGGATGCGTGCAAATCCGGATCCGCCGCCCCCCCTTTGCCCGTAAGGCTTGAAGCCGGCGCAAGCCGCGCCCACCCCTCCCCCGGCAGAAACGCAGCGAACAGGGCTGACGCAACGAGTAGGACCAAGGTTTTTGCGCTCATGAAAAATCCCCGCTGATTGCCGGGCAGCAACGGCATTGGCAAACACAGACCGGTACATACGCGTTGCGCCAACTTCACTCTATCCGATCACGGTTTCAGTTGCACCAGGAAATGCGGCCGCGATCAAGTGATTGGATGGTTCCGTTCCAGGCAAACTCGCTCCAGGTAAGTGTCGAAGTCGACCTGAAGGTGGAGGCGAATTATTGGCGGATGACGACGGAAGAAACGGAACCGTTTCCATGAGGAGATGAAAACGGGATGCTCAGAGGATCAGCCAGCCTGCGCCAGCCGATCCCCTCGCTTCCCTTACTGCTTTTTCTTGCCGCCTTGAGGCACAGTCTGGAAGGTGTTTTCCACCAGCGGCGCGGCATCCACTTGCGGCACATGGCACTGCACGCAGTTGTGGCGGGCGCTGGAGACGCTCTTCATGAGCTCGCCGGTCTGCATGTTGCGGAAGTGGCTGTCGCCGACCTTGGGGGCTTTCTTTTCCTTGAATTTTTCCGGGCCGTGACAGGTCATGCACTGGTTTTCCTCCAGCGTGATCTCGTCAAAATTTTCCGTGGCGTGCGGGATCACCGGCGGTTGCTGCTCGAAAGTGCGGGCGACCGGTTTTTGCGATCCAGGCCGTTTGCCGAGCTGAATTTTTTCCTCCGGCGCCTGGTCCGAAACCTGGGCGTCGATTCCCCGCATCGACTTGACTGCACTTTCCGCGGACAGCGCCGATGGAATGGCAAGGTAGGAGATGGCGGAAGTAGTTAGTGCCACCAGAGCGAACCGCAGCGTGTTTTTCATGGTTGATCTCCTCTTCATTATTAATAATCCAATTACCGGTGATATGCGGCCGCTTCCCCTTTCGGGGCGCTGTTTTCCGCATTGTTGATGAAACGCGAACCGAATCCGAACACGTCCTTCGAGCACACGTCGATGCAGCGGCCACAATTGGTGCAGTTGGCTGACGTGATGACAGGCCCGATGCCTTTGTTTGCGCCCTTGAGTGCGGGTTTGATCACCTGCGGCTCGGGACACACTATGAAGCAGTCCATGCAGTCGTTGCAGGCGGCCCGCTGTGCGGCATTGACGCGCACCAGGCTGGTTTTTCCAATCAGGCTGTAGAAAGCGCCCACCGGGCAAAGATGGCCGCACCAACCGTCGGGGCTGACGAACAGGTCGAACAGGAACAGCGCCAGGATGATGGCCCACGCCGTCCCCAACCCGAAAATGAGGCTGCGGTGCAGCATCGAAACCGGATTGAGCATTTCCCAGGCGATGGTGCCGGTTGACAGGGCCAGCACCAGCGTCATGGCCAGAATCCAGTAGCGCGTCATGCGCGAAAAACGCGCGCCGCTCTTGATGCCGAAACGGTGACGCAGCCAGGCGGCGGAGTCGGTCACCATGTTGACCGGACAGACCCAGGAGCAGTAGGCGCGGCCACCAACCAGGGCATAAAATCCGATTACGATGGCGACCCCGACGAGGGCGAGTTTTTCCGGCATGTGCCCGGTCAGCAGCGACTGCAACAGCACATAGGGATCGCTCAGCGGCAGGGTGTCGAGCGTCAGGCTATAGGTCAGATTGCCCTTGACGATCCAGATTCCCGCCAACGGGCCGAGCAGGAACAGGGCGAGGATGCCGAGCTGCGAGGCGCGGCGCAGCAGCAGCCATTTGTGGCCGCCCAGCCAGCCTTTCGCTGCGATGGCATCGGCGCCAATTTGCCTGTTCGTGCTCACAGCTTATCTCCATGCAACGCCTGGGGAACGCCAGGTTGCGCTGCCGGCGCGGGAACGGCCTCACCGCTCAGGCCTGGCCCCTGTTCATACTTGAGGCCTTCCGGCAGGTTGTACTGGTGCTCGATCTCCGGCGCGACAAGACTCTCGCCCGCCTTTTTCTTTTCTTCCCAGCCCAGCCGGTAGTGCTTGCCCAGTTCGCCCTTGGCAAGCTGGACCGGGAAGACCTTGATGGCCGCAACTTCCAGCACGCAGGACTTTTCGCACTTGCCGCAACCGGTGCAGTGTTCCGAGTGCACCGTGGGCAGGAACATGGTGTGTTTGGTGGTGCGCACGTTGTGGGTGCGTTCCAGCGTGATGGCCTTGTCGATCACCGGACACACGCGGTAACACACGTCGCAGCGCAGGCCGAGGAAATTGAGGCAGGTTTCCTGGTCGACCAGCGCCGCCAGACCCATTTTTGCCTTGTTGATGTCGGTGAGTTGGTGGTCCAGTGCCCCGGTGGGGCAGGCCTTGACGCACGGGATGTCCTCGCACATTTCGCACGGAATCTTGCGCGCCATGAAATAGGGCGTGCCGGTGGCGAGATCGTCCTCCGGCCTGGCCAGTTCCAGGATGTTGTAGGGGCAGTCGCGCACGCACATCCCACAGCGAATGCAGGCGCCCTGGAAATCATGCTCAGGCAACGCACCCGGCGGGCGGATGGCGGTAGGCGGCAGGGCGCGCGCCTGCTTGGCGTACAAGCCCAATCCGAGTCCCAGCATGCCTACCCCGCAGGCGGTTTTCGCCATGTCGAGCAGGAACTGACGACGAGTCTGATTGTTACTGGTGGCTGCCATGATGTTAGCCGGAGGCGAGGGTTTTATACCCCTCGCCTCTATCGCTTCACCCCTTATGCTTTAACGATTTTCGCCGCACATTTCTTGAAGTCGGTCTCTTTCGAGATCGGGCAGGTGGCGTCCAGAGTCAGTTTGTTCACCAGTCTGTGCTCGTCGAAGAAGGGCACGAATATCAAGCCTGCCGGTGGCTTGTTGCGGCCACGGGTTTCCACCAGAGTGGTGATTTCACCGCGCCGGCTGATGACCTTGACCTTGTCGCCGCGCTTCAGTCCGCGTTTCTTGGCGTCTTCCGGATTCATGAAAACCCAGGCGTCTGGCACCGCCTTGTACAACTCGGGCACGCGCCGCGTCATGGAACCGGTGTGCCAGTGCTCCAGCACGCGGCCGGTGCACAGCCACAGGTCATACTCGTTGTCCGGCATTTCGGCGGCAGGCTGGTAGGGCAGCGCGAAGATCACCGCCTTGCCATCGGGATGGCCGTAGAACTTGACGCCTTCGCCTTTCTTGACATAAGGGTCATAGCCTTCGCGGAAGCGCCACAGGGTTTCCTTGTTGTCCACCACCGGCCAGCGCAGGCCGCGCGCCTTGTGGTAGGTGTCAAAACTCGCCAGATCGTGCGCGTGACCGCGACCGAACTGGGCGTATTCCTCGAACAGCCCTTTCTGCACGTAATAGCCGAAGGCAGTGGATTCGTCGTTGCTGTAGTTCTTGATGCCGTGCTCGTTGACCGTCTTCAGTTCGGCAAGCGGGAACTTGTTGACCTCGCCATTGGCGTAGAGCACGTCATACAGGGTTTTGCCCTTGAATTGCGGCGATTTTTCCAGCAACTCGGCAGGCCATACTTCTTCCACCTTGAAACGCTTGGAAAATTCCATGAACTGCCACAGGTCGGAGCGTGCCTCGCCCGGTGCCTTCACCTGCTGGCGCCAGAACTGGGTGCGGCGTTCGGCGTTGCCGAAAGCGCCTTCCTTCTCCATCCACATGGCGCATGGCAGCATCAGGTCGGCGGAAACAGCCGACACAGTGGGATACACGTCGGAGACCACCACGAAGTTGGCCGGGTTGCGCCAACCGGGGTAGGTTTCTCCGTTGATGTTGGGTCCCGCCTGCATGTTGTTGGTGGTGGAAGTCCAGTAGAAATTGATCAGGCCATCCTTGAGATCGCGGCTCTGCTTCACCGCATGCGAGCCTATCCAGTCAGGAATGGTGCCTGCGGGCAGATTCCAGATTTTTTCCGTGGCTTCGCGGTGTTTCGGGTTCATCACCACCATGTCGGCGGGGAGGCGGTGGGCGAAAGTGCCCACTTCACGGGCCGTGCCACAAGCCGAGGGCTGACCGGTGAGGGAGAAGGGGCCGTTGCCGGGCTCTGAAATTTTGCCCACCAGCAGGTGCACGTTGTAGATCATGTTGTTGACCCAGGTGCCGCGCGTGTGCTGGTTGAAGCCCATGGTCCAGTAAGACACCACTTTCTTCTTCGGATCCGCGTAGAGCTTGGCCAGCTCGATCAGTCTTTCCTTGGGCACACCGGAAATTTCGGAGGCCTTTTCCACCGTGTACTCGGACACGAACGCCTTGAAGTCGTCGAAGGTGATCGGGCTGGAGTTGTTCGGGTTGCCCTTGGGCTTGCCATCGGCACCGGGATAGCCGTTGTTGTTGGCCACCTGCTCGAGCGGATGGTTGGGGCGCAGGCCGTAGCCGATGTCGGTAACACCCTTCTTGAAATTGACGTTCTTCTTGACGAACTCCTCGTTCACCGCGTTGTTCTGGATGATGTAGTTGCAGATGTAGTTGAGGATGGCCAAGTCGGACTGGGGTTTGAAAATCAGCGTGTTGTCAGCCAGTTCGGTGGAGCGGTGGTCAAAAGTCGAGAGCACATGAATCCTGACATCCTTGCCGGTGAGGCGGCGGTCGGTGATGCGCGACCACAGGATGGGGTGCATCTCGGCCATGTTGGCGCCCCACAGCACGAAGCCGTCGGCATGCTCGGCATCGTCGTAGCAGCCCATCGGCTCGTCGATGCCGAAGGTGCGCATGAAGCCGGTCACAGCGGAGGCCATGCAATGGCGCGCATTGGGGTCGAGGTTGTTGGAGCGGAAGCCGGCTTTCATCAGCTTGGAGGCCGCATAGCCTTCCCACACCGTCCACTGGCCGGAACCGAACATGCCGATACCCTTGGGGCCTTTGGCTTTAAGGGCACCCTTGCATTTTTCGGCCATGATGTCGAAGGCCTGATCCCAGCCGATGGGAGCGAACTCGCCGTTCTTGTCGTATTTGCCGTCCTTCATTCTCAGCATGGGCTGAGTGAGGCGATCCTTGCCATACATGATCTTGGACAGGAAATAGCCCTTGATGCAGTTGAGACCCTTGTTGACCGGGGCATCCGGGTCGCCTTGCGTGGCCACCACGCGGTTGTCCTTGGTGCCAATCAATACTCCGCAGCCAGTGCCGCAGAAACGGCACACGCCCTTGTCCCAGCGTACGCCACCGTCGCCCGCGGCAGCCAGGGCTGCATGGACGCCGGGTGCCGCAACGCCGGCGGCGGTTGCGGTTGCGGCTACTGCACTGAGTTTGACGAATTCGCGACGAGTCAATTCCATTTTAGGCCTCCTCTACTGAATCATTGAAATCGGTTTCTGGTTCGAAATGGTGGTACACCATGGTGGCGGAAAGTACATCGGGGAGCTGGTTGATGTGCCCGAAAATATCAACAGTCGATGCTTCATCCTGCTGTTCGAGCGTGATGATCAGTTTCCCATCTTCATCACCGACGTGGACCTCCACGCCGGCAATCTCGGCAAGCTGGCTACGAGCCTGGGCGATGTGCCCCGGCCTGGCATGAACGAGTATTCCGGAAATGTGCATGATAGTGATTAAACCCTACTCATAATGTGGCGACTAGATTGCGAGTAATGAAGCACGCTTGCCTTGATTCAGATCAATCAATTATTAATTAGCGGTTGATCATTCGCATCCGCGTGAGGCACTCTTGCAGCTCAGAAGGAAATTTGAATGCTGATGTGCATCAACCTTTAGATGTGGTTCCTTTGAGAACGGTTCCGGAAAAAATGGGAAAATCTTGATGTGAGTCAAGGTTGGATGGGGTTCCTTGGGACATGATGCAGCCGTAGAGGGGAAAACCCTGCTGCTTTCATGACTTAAATTATCTTATAAAGAGGGGGTGTCAAATGAGAAAGCCGTATTTCGCTGCATCGGTGCTTGCCATGTCGGTGGCAGGAATTTTCAACGTTGCGTCTGCTGCAGAACCGGCCGCGCTAACAACTGAGCAGAAAGCATCCGCTGCCAAGATTTATTTCGAGCGCTGCGCCGGTTGTCACGGCATTCTGCGTAAAGGTGCCACGGGCAAAAACCTGGAGCCGGTCAATACCAACAAGCTGGGCCATGCACGGCTGGAAAAGATCATCGGCTACGGCACCGAAGGTGGTATGGTGAACTTCGACGATATCCTCACCAAGGACGAAATTTCCTTGATGGCGACATATATTCAGCAAACCCCGGATACCCCGCCGGAGTGGGGCATGAAGGAAATGATGAACAGCTGGAAGCTGGTCATCAAGCCGGAAGACCGTCCCAAGAAGCAGATGAACAAGATCAATCTGAAGAACGTGTTCTCGGTGACTTTGCGCGATGCCGGCGAAGTGGCGCTGATCGACGGCGACACCAAGCAAATCTGGGGTATCGTCAAGACCGGTTACGCCGTGCACATCTCCCGCGTGTCCAAGTCCGGTCGTTATGTCTATGTGATCGGCCGCGACGGCAAGCTTGACCTGATCGACATGTGGTTCGAGCAGCCTACCGTGGTGGCAACCATCAAGATCGGTATCGAAGCCCGTTCGGTGGAAACCTCCAAGTTCAAGGGTTATGAGGACAAGTACGCCATCGCCGGATCCTACTGGCCGCCTCAGTACGTGATTACCGAGGGCGATACCCTCAAGCCGTTGAAGATCATGTCCACCCGTGGCATGACCGTGGATGGCGAGTATCACCCCGAGCCGCGCGTGGCTTCCATCGTGGCGACCGAGGGCAAACCTGAGTGGGTAGTCAACATCAAGGAAACCGGCATGATCAGGCTGGTGGACTACTCGGACATCAAGAACCTCAAGGAAACCACGATCGAGTCCGCCAAGTTCCTGCATGACGGCGGCTGGGATTCGACCAAGCGTTACTTCCTGGTGGCGGCCAATGCCTCCAACAAGGTGGCGGTAGTGGATACCAAAACCGGCAAGCTGGCCGCGCTGGTTGACACCAAGGCACGTCCTCACCCCGGTCGCGGCGCCAATTTCGTGCATCCCAAGTTCGGTCCGGTATGGGCAACTTCCCATCTCGGTGCTGACGTGATCTCGCTGATCGGTACCGATCCGGCCAAGCATCCCAAGCAGGCCTGGAAAGTGGTGGCCGAGCTGAAGAATCACGGTGGCGGTTCACTGTTCGTCAAGACGCACCCGAAGTCCAGCAACCTGTGGGCTGATGCGCCGCTCAACCCTGAAAAGGAAGTGGCTGAATCGGTGACCGTGTATGACATCAAGAACCTGGACAAGGCGCCTGAGGTCATCAACATCGCCAAGCTGGCGGACCTGCCTGAGTCCAAGGCGGTCAAGCGCGCGGTGCATGCCGAGTACAACGCGACTGGCGATGAAGTCTGGTTCTCTCTCTGGGCGGGCAAGACCGAGCCGTCCGCGATCGTGATCATGGACGACAAGACCCGCAAGCTGAAACACGTGATCAAGGATCCCAAGCTGATCACGCCGACCGGCAAGTTCAACATTCTTAACACACAGCACGATATTTACTAATATCTGACCAGAGCGCGACCGGGGGAACTATCCTCCGGTCCGCCTACGAATTCGAAAAAGGAAGAAAAATGGCGGGCCTGAATGCAAATAAGGGATGGTGGGCGAAATTA
This sequence comes from Sulfuricellaceae bacterium, assembly GCA_031426915.1. Lineage (GTDB taxonomy): Bacteria > Pseudomonadota > Gammaproteobacteria > Burkholderiales > Sulfuricellaceae > Sulfurimicrobium. The sequence goes on from JASJPB010000036.1 coordinate 115,036, forward strand.
CGCAGTCCGAGTGCAAGATACTCTCTGCTGACGCTCCTTGGCGGTGGTTTCATCGCCGGCATCCTGTTCTGGGGCGGTTTCAACACAACGATGGAAGCCACCAACCAGCTCGAGTTCTGCATTGGCTGTCATGAGATGCGCGATAACGTGTATCAGGAATACAAGAAAACCATTCACTATTCCAATCGCACCGGCGTACGCGCGGTGTGCTCCGATTGCCATGTACCCAAGGACTGGACGCACAAGATGATCCGCAAGATCCAGGCCTCCGGCGAGGTGTGGGGGAAACTTGTAGGCACCATCGATACCAAGGAAAAATTCGAGGCCAAGCGCCTGGAACTGGCGCGTCATGAATGGGCGCGGATGAAGTCATCGGATTCGCGCGAGTGCCGCAACTGCCATACCTTCGATGGCATGGATGTGGAAAAACAGAAGAGCCGGGCAGCAAAACAGCATGCTAATGCGAAGAAAGACAACATGACCTGCATCGACTGTCACAAGGGCATTGCCCACAACAAGCCGGAAGGCATGACGGAAGAAGAGGCTGGCGGTTAAGCGCCGCACATCACTGCATGAATGAATTCGCACAACATATTCGACTGGAGGATGAACATGAATAAAACTTTGATTACTGCTTCCGCACTGGGCCTGGTAATGGCCGGCATGGTCGGGACCGCCTTTGCCGCCCCGGACTGGAGCAAGGTTCCCACGCGCAAGGTGACGGTGTTTTACCCCGGCACTTCGGGCATCGAATGGATCATGAAGGGCACGGATCATGGCGGCGCCAAAGGCCTGAAAAAAGGCGAGCGCTGCACCGGTTGCCATGAGGATGAGAAAAACCTGAACATCGATATCGCATCCGACAAGATTCTGAATGGCGAGAAACTGGAGCCCAAGCCGGTCAAGGGCCGCGTCCCCACCATTCCGGTCAATGTCCAGGCAGCCAACGACGGCTCCAACCTGTACCTGCGCTTCAGCTGGAAAGAGCCCAAAGGCGGCGCGGAGTCCATGGATAAGGACAATCCCGTCAAACTGGCGGTGATGTTCGAGGATAACAAGGTTGGCTACAAGGACGACAAGGGCAAGGAAGTACAGATCGGCATGGCCGGCGGTTGCTGGGGTACCTGTCACACAGATGCGCGCACCATGCCGGGTGCCGATGACAAGAAAACCAAGTATGTCACCGGCGGTTCCGTGGCTGGCGGGAATTATTACGACCTGATCCAGTGGAAGAGCGGCAAGGGCGCCAAGCTGGTGGATGGTTACGTCGCCGACAAGCGCGTAATGGAAGGCGGCAAGGCTCTGGTCAGTGCCGATGGCAAGAAGGACGGCGACACCTGGACCGTGACTTTCACTCGCAAGCTGACTGGCGGAGAGGGTGATATCGCCATGGCCTCCGGCAAGACCTACAACATGGGCTTCGCGATCCATACCGATCACTCAGCCGGTCGTTTCCACCATGTTTCCTTCGGTTATAGCCTGGGGATCGATACCAAGGCGGACATTACTGCTGCTAAGTAGTGGTCCAGGATAGCAAGAACAGGTATTGACCGTATCCCCACCCTGCAACTATAGGGCCTGAGCAGGACTCGAAGAAGAAGGGGGCATCAGCCCCCTTTTTCTTGACCAAATAGTAAAGGAGCGGGTTATGAAAACCACCTTGAAAATATGGCTGCTGGTGGCCGTGCTTGGGGCCTGGGGCGTTCCTTCCCAGGCGGGTGAAGTGGTTGAGGTCTCTATTGAAAAAATGTTGTTCGTTCCTCAGCATTTGAAAGTTCGGGCTGGCACCACCGTGAACTGGGTTAACAAGGAAAAGCGCAATAACCACTCGATTTTCTTCCAGCAGGAAGGTTTTCCCGAGTCCGACCGGTTGTTTCCGGGCGAATCCTGGCAGCGCTCATTCGACAAACCGGGTGTCTATCCTTACGTTTGCGGCCCCCACCCTGAAATGACCGGGACGGTGGAAGTTGCACCCTAGCGTGAATATTGCACAGCGACTGTGCGGATACGGCTCTCGAGCCGCTGTTGTCCTGCTACTACTGGCTTTTCTCGGCCCCGTGCAGGCGGGCGAGAACGGCATGCGCGTGAATTCGCACCGGCAAAAAGAGTTGATCGGACTGGTGCGCCAGGATTGTGGCTCCTGTCACGGGATGACCCTGGCGGGAGGGCTGGGCCCGGCCTTACTGCCGGCGGCTCTCGCAGGAAAACCGGCGTCGAGCCTGGTGGCCACGGTTTTGTACGGTCGCCCGGGTACGCCGATGCCGCCGTGGGGCGCGTTTTTAAATGAGGATGAAGCCAAATGGGTAGTGGAAATGTTGCTGGAGGGCTTTCCCAATGAACCTTAAGCTGGGTTTGATCGTTGCGGTGCTTGCGCTGCAAGGCTGCGCCACACCGGCCTTGCGCGGTAGCGGTGACCTGGGCGTGGTGATAGAGCGCGCAGCGGGGCGTGTGGAAATCGTGGAAACCAGCGGGCGCACTATCCTGGGCAAAGTGGATGGTCTGGGCGACCTTTCCCACGCATCGGTGAATTATTCACGCGATGCGCGTTACGCCTATGTGTTCGGGCGCGATGGCGGGCTGACCAAAGTGGACTTGCTGGAAATGCGCATCATCAAGCGCGTGATGCAGTCCGGCAACAGCATCGGTGGGGCGATTTCCCAGGATGGGCGGCTGATCGCAGTGGCCAATTACACACCGGGCGGGGTGAAGGTTTTCGACTCCGCGACACTGGAACTGGTGGCGGATATTCCGGCTCTGGACGGGGCCGGCAAGCCGTCGAAAGTGGTGGGTCTGGTTGATGTGCCCGGCAACCGCTTCGCATGGAGTCTGTTCGAGGCTGGCGAAATCTGGGTGGCCGACATGAAATCGCCCGCTACTCCCATGCTGCAGAAATTCAGAAATATCGGCAAAGAGCCTTACGACGCCATGATTACCGCGGATGGACGCTATTACCTGGCAGGTCTGTTCGGCGAGGATGGTCTTGCGCTGCTAGACCTGTGGAATATGCAGGATGGCGTGCGACGGGTGCTGAATGGTTATGGCAAGGGCGAGCAGAAATTGCCGGTCTACAAGATGCCGCATCTGGAAGGCTGGGCGGCGACCGGGAACGAGTTGCTGCTTCCCGCAGTAGGGCGCCACGAAGTACTGGTGGTGGATCAGAACCGCTGGAATGAAGTGGGGCGCATCGCCGTGCATGGCCAGCCGGTATTTGTAGTGGCGCGACCCGACAACCGCCAGGTCTGGGTAAATTTTGCCTTTCCCCACAACGATACTGTGCAAGTGATCGACGTCCCCAGCCGCAAGATCGTACACACTTTCAAGCCCGGCAAGGCGGTATTGCACATCGAGTTTACCCCGCGCGGCGAGCATGCCTGGATTTCGGTCCGGGACGAGAACCGGCTGGAAATATACGACAGCGAAAGCTTCGCCAGGCTGGGGGCCTTGCCCGCCGATAGCCCCAGCGGAATTTTCTTCACTCACCGCGCCCACCGGACAGGTTTGTAATGACCGAACTGGAACTTCATCTCCTCAACGATTATCAGCATGACCTGCCGCTGGTTGACAGGCCGTTTGCGCAGATGGCGGCACAACTCGGTGCGAGCGAAAGCGACGTGTTGCAAGTGCTCGCGGAGCTGAAAAACCAGGGCATGGTGAGCCGGGTGGGGGCAGTGTTCCGGCCGCGCAGCATCGGCACCAGTACCCTGGCCGCGATCGCGGTTCCGGAGCAATATCTGGAGGAGGTGGCGCAGATGGTGAGCGCTTACCCCGAGGTCAATCACAACTATCAGCGCGAGCATTACTACAATCTCTGGTTCGTGGTTGCAGCCGCGGATGAAGTGTCCTTGCAGCGTGTGCTGCGCGAGATCGAAACGCGCTCCGGCTGTGCGGTGCTATATCTGCCGCTGGTGGAGGACTATCACATCGATTTGGGATTCGACCTGACCGGGGAGCGTAAAAAACGCGTGGGAACCAATTGCCAGGGTGGCATGCGTCAGCCATACCTGCCGAGCGAAGAAGAAAATGGAATCATCGCGGCGATACAGTCCGGCTTGCCGCTTGTGTCCCGACCTTACGCCGCAGTTGCGGCATCGCTCGGTTTGGACCAGGACGCCGTGTTGCGCGGAGTGGAAAACCTGCTGCGGTGCGGAGTGATCAAGCGTATCGGGGTCGTGGTGCGGCACCATGAGCTGGGCTACCGGGCCAACGCCATGGTGGTGTGGGATATTCCTGATGAAGAAGTGAGTCGCCTGGGTCAGTGTCTGGGCGGGATGGAATTCGTCACTCTATGTTACCGTCGCCCGCGACGCCTGCCCGCCTGGCGCTACAACCTGTTCTGCATGATCCACGGCCGCGACCGCGAGGAAGTGCTGGCGCTGGTGGAGCAAATGCGCCAGCGCTGCAGCCTGCAGCACATCGCTTACGAGGTGCTGTTCAGCACCCGTCGCTTCAAGCAGTGCGGCGCCCGCTATGCCCGTGCCGCCGCGTGACGCCATGATGATGGACGATCTGGACCGCGCCATCATCAACCGCTTGCAGGGCGGTTTTCCGGTTTGCGATCACCCCTACAAAATGGTGGCGGAGCAGCTTGGCACGAGCGAGGAAGACTTGCTGACGCGGCTGGAAAAGTTGCTCAAGGAGCGTGTGCTATCCCGTTTCGGACCCATGTACCACGCGGAAAACCTGGGTGGCAGTTTGAGTCTGGCCGCGATGAAAATTCCCGAGACGGATTACGAACGTGTGATGGCCATTGTCAACGCCATGCCGGAAGTGGCGCACAACTATGCACGCGATCACAGCCTCAATATGTGGTTTGTGCTGGCCACGGAAACGCCCCGGATGCAGGGGGAAACGATAGCCAGGATCGAGCGCGATACCGGTTACCCGGTATTTAACATGCCGAAAATAAAAGAATATTTTATTGGTTTGAATTTACAGGTATAGGCGGGAGTCGCTGCAAATGAAAAAAATGACAGGCTTGGTCTGCGGCGTGCTTTTCGGGCTCGCCTTTATTGCCGCACCGGCGCTGGCGGCTCCCGCCAATTCTCCCCAGATCACGCTGTCTTCCGCAATTAACAAGGCCGGGCGGCAGCGCATGTTGTCGCAACGCATGGTCAAGTTTTACTGCCAGATCGGGCAGGGGATTCTGGTGGATAAATCCCGGCAGCAATTGCAGCAGTCGGTCGGGCTGTTTGAGGCGCAGTTGGCGGAACTGAAACAGGTCGCTCCGAATCCCGAAGTTCAGGGCGCGGTTGCGAAAATGGAAGCCTCATGGGGGCCATTCAAGGAAATCGTGTCCAAGGCTCCCTCGAAGGAGGATGGCAAGAAACTGATCGGGATGAGCGAGGAATTGCTCCAGGCCGCTCACAAGACCACGATGCTGCTGCAGGATGCCGCTGGCACACAGACGGGCCGACTGGTCAACATGGCCGGGCGGCAGCGCATGCTGTCGCAGCGCATGGCCAAGTATTACATGCAGAAACGGCGCGGGTTCAACAGCAGCGAGGTGGCGGATGGCCTGGAACAGGCGCGCAACGAATTCAAGGGTGCGCTGCAGGAGTTGCTCGCGGCACCTCAGAACACCTCCGCAATCAACAAGGAATTGGAACTGGCCAAGATGCAGTTGATATTCTTCGAGAACGCGCTGGCCCAGGATAGCGTTCAGGATCCGACTTTCGCTGTGAATGTGGCAACCTCCAGCGAGCGGATTCTGGAAGTGATGGACCGGGTGACGGGCATGTATGAAAAGCTCTAGCCGCCTTTTGTAGTTCGGAATAATTTAACCGGAATTTCATTCCGCTGAAATATCTGGCCTGATACGTGGATTAGTTGGGGAAATTTCCCTAAAATGATTTCCTTTGTCTATAAAACTTGAGGAAATCCATGAGGATTAACCCATTTATCCTAGGTTTGCTTGCTGCCATTTTGGTCAATTCTCCACTTGCGGCAGCTGCGGAAACCAAGGCCGCCGGGAAAATTGCGCTTGAGGAGCGGCTCAATGCGGTGATTCAGGATCCCAAGGCGGCGGAGGCGGCGGCCAAGGCGGGAAAGAAAGTGTCATTTTTCTGTGCCAATTGCCATGGTGAGGGCGGCAACAGCGTCAAGCCCGACATCCCCAATCTGGCAGGACAGAATCCGGCCTATCTGCTGGAACAGGTGAAAAAGTTTTCGGACGGAAGGCGCCGCAATGACTTCATGCAGGGCCTGATCAAGGCCATGAGCGAGGACGAACGAGTGAATGCCGTGGTGTATTTCGCCAGCCAGGAAGTCAAGCCCCATCCCGTCGCCAATGCGGCACTGGCGAGCCGCGGCAAAGAGCTGTTCTTCAAGGTTTGCCAGCGCTGTCATGGCGAACAGGGGCGCGGCAACGAAAAATTTCCCCGTCTCGCCGGACAGCAACCCGAGTACCTGACGCTGTCCCTGAAGCGCTATCGCGACGCTACCGGCGAGCGCATCGACCCGTTCATGGCAGCCAACACCAAAAATCTTAGCGACGCCGACATCAACTCGCTGGTGGCATTCGTTTCCGGCATGAAGTGATGAGCATGGATGCCACCGATCGGGCCATCATCCTCGCCACCCAGGAAGGCTTGCCCCTGGTGCCCCAGCCTTACCATGCGGTGGCGGATCAGGTGGGGATAAGTCCCGAGGAGGTTATGGAGCGGCTGCACGCCATGCTGGAAAGCGGCGTCATTCGCCGCATCGGCGCAGTACCGAACCACTACGCCCTGGGCTACAAGGCCAACGGGATGACGGTGTGGGATGTGGCGGACGAGCACATCGACGCGCTGGGCGAACGCATCGGGCAGCTGGATTCCGTCAGCCACTGCTACCAGCGCCCGCGCCATTTGCCGGACTGGCCGTACAATTTTTTCGCCATGGTGCATGGTCATGACCGCGCCGAGGTGGAACGGAAGGCAGAGCAGATCGCCGCTTTATTGGGCGATGCGTGCAGTCGCCACGAGATTCTTTACAGCACCCGTATTCTGAAGAAGACGGGTCTGCGGATTGGTTTGTAACATTGGTTGGAGGGCGTCATGTTTGAGATGTTCGAGTTCTTGTGGAAAAAGAAGGAACGCCCTGTTTCCGGCGAATCACCCAAGCCGGCCGGCGAAACCACTCTGCAGCAGGGCGTCGCACCTGGCACCCAGTTGCATTATGATCCGAATCTTGTGCCCAGCCTGATTGCCGATCACCATGTGCTGGTGGGGATATTCGGCGAGGTCGGAAATGCATTGAAGCAGAAGGATTCCGTGTTGCTGAAGGAAAAATTGAGCGAGTTCGGTAATGCCCTGCGTGGACACCTCCTGACCGAAAACATCAGGTTTTATGTGTATCTGCAACACAGCCTGGAGGGAGATGCAGAAAATGCCGCCATCATGCATGATTTCCGCAAGGAAATGCAGCATATCGGCAAGGCGGTAGCAGATTTTCTCCACAAGTACGTGGGAACCACGGACTGGAACGATGCAGCTTGGCAGCAATTTGAGAAGGATGTGACGCAGATCGGCAAGGTGCTGGTCAAACGCATTCAGACAGAAGAGAATGTGCTTTACTCCCTGTATCTGCCGCCGGAAGAATACAAGTGAGCGCTATTTCCTACGTTGGCTTTTGGATTGCCCGCTAAGACGGGCCACGCACAGACACCATGTTTCGTATCTCCCAATTCATGCAGGAAATCGCCCAACCCACCCCGCTTGGGCCGAAGCGCAATCCACCCGGCCCGGTGGTGATCTGGAACCTGATCCGGCGCTGCAACCTGACCTGCAAGCACTGCTACTCCATCTCCGCCGACAAGGATTTTCCCGGCGAGTTGTCCACTGCGGAAGTGCTCGCCGTTATGGACGATTTGAAGCGTTTCCGTGTCCCGGTGCTGATTCTTTCCGGCGGCGAGCCTTTGCTGCGGCCGGATATCTTCGATATCGCCCGCCGCGCCAAGGACATGGGGTTCTACGTTGGCCTGTCTTCCAATGGCACCCTGATCGATGAAAGCAATATCGAGCAGATTGCCGCCATCGGCTTCGATTACGTCGGGGTCAGCCTGGACGGTATTGCCGCCACGCACGACAAATTTCGCCGCATGGACGGCGCCTTCGACAAATCCATGCACGGTATCCGCCTGTGCAAGGCGCGCGGCATCAAGGTCGGCATCCGCTTCACCCTGACCCAGGACAATGCACACGACCTGCCCGCGTTGTTGCAGCTCATGGAAGACGAAGGGCTGGACAAGTTTTACCTCTCCCATCTCAACTACGCCGGGCGTGGCAACAAGAACCGCAAGGACGACGCGTTTCACCTGACCACGCGCGCGGCAATGGATCTGCTTTTCGATACCTGCTGGCGCGACCAGCAGGCGGGAAGGCACAAGGAATTCGTCACCGGCAACAACGATGCCGACGGCGTATATCTGCTGTTGTGGGTGCGCCGGCATTTCCCGCATCTTGAAGAGCATATCCGCGCCAGGCTGGCGCAATGGGGCGGCAATTCATCCGGCGTGAACGTGGCCAATATCGATAACCTGGGCAACGTGCATCCCGACACCATGTGGTGGAACTACACCCTCGGCAATGTGCGCGAGCGGCCTTTCTCCGATATCTGGATGGACACTTCCGATCCCATCATGGCGGGCCTGAAGGCCCAGCCGAGAAAAGTGGGAGGACGCTGCGGTGCATGCGCTCACTTTGCCATCTGCGGCGGTAACACGCGGGTTAGAGCGTGGCAGGTAAGCGGCGACCCGTGGGCGGAAGATCCCGCCTGCTACCTGAGCGACGAGGAAATCGGCGTGACTGAAGGAGTGGCAGGAAATGAATAAGCTGTTTTTCAGTTCTATTGCATTGTTTTTGGTGCTGCAACCGCTGACCGGGCTTGCCGCTCCGGATGCCCAGAAAATATACACCGAGCACTGCGCCTCCTGTCACGGCGCGGACCGCCTGGGCGGTAACGGCCCGGCGCTGCTGCCGGAGAACCTGGAACGCCTGCGCCGACCCGAGGCCATCAAGACCATAGCCCAGGGCCGTGTCGCGAGCCAGATGGCGGGTTTTGCCGACAAACTTGGCAAGGAGGAGATCGAAGCCCTGGTGGGACTGATTTATACCAAACTGCCACAGATGCCGGTTTGGGGCGAGAATGAAATCATCATCTCCCACATTCAGCATGTGCCTGCGGGCAGCTTGCCGAATAAGCCGTTATTCAGCGCCGACCCTTTGAACCTGTTCGTGGTGGTGGAATTGGGCGATCACCACGCCACCATCCTGGATGGGGACAAGCTGGAGTCGATTCATCGTTTCCCGACCCGTTTTGCCTTGCATGGCGGGCCGAAATTTTCACCCGACGGGCGCTTTGTCTATTTCGCTTCCCGCGACGGCTGGGTGAGTAAATTCGATATATACAATCTCACCACCGTGGCGGAAGTCCGCGCCGGGATCAACACCCGCAACCTGGCCGTGTCCGGCGATGGCAAAACCGTGCTGGTGGGGAATTACCTGCCGCACAGCCTTGTTCTGCTGGATGCCAACGATCTTTCCCTGCTCAAGGTGATTCCGACCATCGGTGAGGACGGCAAGAGTTCTCGCGTGTCTGCCGTGTACCAGGCGGCGCCACGGGGCAGCTTCGTGGCTGCGCTGAAGGACACCAAGGAAGTGTGGGAAATTGCCTATGGCGACAGGGAATTTCCGCTGCGACGCATCGCTGTTGATGACTACCTGGACGATTTTTTCTTCGATCAGACATACCGGCTTCTGATCGGCACTGCACGCGACAGCAAGAAAGGGCAGGTGATCGATCTCGACACCGGCAAAAAACGGGCGTTGCTGGAATTGCCCGGCATGCCTCATCTCGGCTCGGGCATTACCTGGGAATATCAGGGACGGTCGGTGATGGCCACGCCCAACACCAAGGACGGCGTGGTGAGCGTGATCGACATGCAGAGCTGGAAAACCGTGAAAGAGATCAAAACCCTTGGCCCGGGGTTCTTCATGCGCAGCCATGAAAACACGCGCTATGCCTGGACCGATGGCTTTGCCACCGGCAGCCCGGCGAGCAAGGATGTGATGCACCTGATCGACAAGGAAACCCTGGAAGTGGCCCACATCCTGCGGCCCGAGCCGGGCAAGACGGCTGCCCACGTGGAGTTTACCCGGGACGGTAAATACGCCCTGGTGAGCATATGGGAGATGGACGGCGCGCTGGTGATCTACGATGCGGAAACCCTGAAAGAGGTCAAACGCATTCCGATGAAGAAGCCGTCCGGGAAGTACAACGTTTACAACAAAACCACCCGCTCCGCCGGCACCAGCCATTGAAGCGGCGGGATTCTACTCGCGTATCTTGATGATTGCCGCACCAATTTCATAACCCCTGTTATCACCCAGTTGGCTGCAACGTCGCACTTGTACCAGTGCCTTGAGTGGCTTGACAGTGGAGCCGCGCGGTGACTGCAACTGGATTTCCATCAATTCCCCAAAGCGCGGAACGTAGTGGGCGATGAGGGCAAGTCCGTCCACGCTCAGATCCTTGCTCTTGGCGTAAAAGACTTCACCGCTCTCCTGCACCCTTACCTTGACGTAGCACTCGATCGGGACGCGTCGCGAGCAACGCATTTCCCCGCGTGGCTCGTTGATGCGCTGGCCGCCATTGATGAGGCGAAGATGGACATGGTGGTTGCGGTTGGATTCGGAACGGTTCTGATGCTGGTAGGCTTTGGCAGACGGCATGGTTGACTCCTCCGTTGATCACGTGCACGCGCGGGAAAATCACAAAATGTTATTATTATGCTGTTGATTATATCAACATGTTGTGGTTTTGTGTGCGCGGACTCGCAGATTTCAGGACGAGCGCATGCCGCCGCCGGGGAGGGCGGCATGGAGGGTATGGAGCGGGGTTTAAGCCAGAAGGCGGGTACGGATCTGGCCGAATAAACGCGCGGGCAGCAGGGCGCGGAAATCCATGGGGGGCAGTTCCATGCCGTCGAGCGTATTTTTCACCAGCAGCCCGAGTTCGGTATCCCCTTCCATCACCAGGCGCCGACTGAAGAACAGGGTGTCCGGATCTTCCTTGCGCAGCGCCAGCAGGAAGAAATCCTGGGCGCTGGCGCTGATGGCGAGGTCGGGTTGAGCCGCCGGGTGGCGGGCAATCAGGCCATCCGTGCCGAGCGTGAAGTGGAGGGCGATGCCCGCGTCCCTGACACGAATGCACACCTGCTTGCCGCGCAAGGGGGACCAGACTTCATCCTGCAATTTTCCCTTCAGTGCCAGATTGATCGCCCGTGCGAAAATCAGGGAATGGGGATACTGGGGCAGCAGGGAAAGCACAGTGCTGATGGGTTGGGGGATGAAAAAGGGTCGCATGTCATTCCTCTTACGCGGTGGCGGCCAAATAGCTGCTGTGGATGAAATCAAGTCCGGGTTTGCCGTGCCAGTAGCCGTTGCAGGGCACCTCCGGCATCAGTTTCTCGATCTGCGCCTGTGCCAGCGTGGGCGACAGGCGCTGCTCCATGCATTCGCGGAACAGGTGCAGGATCTTGCCGCTGTGCCAGGCCTGGGGACTGACTCGTACTACATCGATGCCGGCATCCTGCAGGCTGTCCAGTTCGCCGATCAGGTTATACACTCGCGCCGACTGCGTCTGGATGCCGTTCAGGGTCAGGAAGGGCTGACCCTCGCGGGTTTTCAGCGTGAGGCCGTTCTCGTAATCGAGGCAGCGGAACTGGCAGTCGTCTTTCTGCAAATTGTGGTGGCGCGCGGTGAAGCAGCGTGCGGAGTAAGCCAGCGGCAGGCGCCCGTAAGCGAATAATTCGGTTTCGATGTTGTGCGTGCTGTTTTCCAGAAGCGATGCAAGCGCCTCGCGCGACATTTCCACCGGCATCACCCAGCGTGTCGCGCCCAATCCTGCGAGCAGGTCCAGCGTTTGCGGGTTGTAGATGTTCAAGGTCGGGCCGGCCACGAATGGGACCCGGTTTGCCAGCAGGCGCACGGCCCCCATGTCGTTGGCCTCCACCTTGAATTTTTCATTGTCGGTAATCCTGCGCAGGGTTTTGAGATCGGATTCGGATTCGATCAGCGTCTGGGTCGAGAGCACCACTTCCTTGCCGGCGGCGACGAGTTGTTGCGCGATGTCCAGGTAGTCCTGCAGGCGCAGCAGGTGGCGGCGCGAGCACACGGTCTCGCCGAGGTAGACGATATCCACCGGCGAGGCGGCTATCTCGTCGTAAAACGCGGCGGTCTTGTCGCGATCCCAGTAGTAGAGATTGGGGCCGAGGGCGAGTTTCATATTGTGTGTTCTCATTTCCATGGGCGGTAATATGCGCCCAGTGTTTGTTGCTGGCCTTCCGAAACCTTGCCGAGTTCCGCCATCCAGGCCGGCTTGACGCTGAAGGAATCAGGGCTGCGGCGGCAGGCATCGATGGCCTGCCGCCATACCTTGGTGACCTGGCCGACGTAGGCGGGGCTGCGCTGACGCCCCTCGATCTTGATCGCGGCGACGCCCATGCGCTGCAAATCCGGCAGCATCTCCAGCGTATTGAGGCTGGCAGGTTCCTCGATGGCGTAGTAGGTTTCCCCCCCGACTTCGAACCGGCCCTTGCACAGGGTGGGATAACCGGCGTTCTCGTCCTTGCCGTAGCGGTCGATGAGCACGCCGTTGAGGCGCGATTCCAGGCCTTTTGCTGTCTCTTGCCAGCGCACCGCCTTGGGCGGCGAGCACACCCCGCAGGTATTGGGGGATTCGCCGGTGGCGTAGGAGGACAGTGCGCAGCGTCCCTCCACCATCACGCACAGGCCGCCGAAACCGAACAGCTCGATTTCCACCGGGGTGTTGGCCATCAATTGTTCGACCTGGGCCAGCGCCAGTACGCGCGGCACCACCGCGCGCTGGATGCCGAACAGCTCGTGGTAGAAATTGATCGCCTCGTAATTGGTGGCCGAGCCTTGCACCGAAAGATGCAGGCGCAGGCCGGGGTGAGTCTTGGCGGCGTACTGCATCAATCCAGGATCGGCCAGGATCACCGCGTCCATGCCTAGGTCCGCGGCGTTGTCGATGGCCTGGGTCCAGCGTTGTCTTCCACTGGCCTGGGGGTAGGTGTTGAGAGCCAGCAAAACCTTCTTTCCTTTTGCATGCGCATAGCGCACGCCTTCCTTCGCATTGGCGAGGTCGAAATTGAGGCCGGTGAAATTGCGCGCATTGGTGTCGTCGCGGAAGCCCATGTAGACGCAATCCGCGCCATTGTCCACGGCCGTTTTCAGGGCCGGCAGGCTGCCCGCCGGGCACACCAATTCTATTTTCCTAGGCTGCATCCAGTATTTCCTCTTTATTCATGGGCATGCCGGCGAACTTGCCTTGGCGACTACCGCGCTCTGCAAGTTCGCGCTCGATGCCGTTGAGCACGTTCCATTTCTGCGAGCACCAGTCCGGTGCCAGCAAAATGTCCTTCGAGGCGGTGCCGGTGACGCGGTGATAAACGATATGTTGCGGCGTGCGCTCGATCAGGTCGGCGGCGTGGCCGATATATTCCTCGCGCGTCAGCGGCTGGTATTCGCCGCGCCGCCACTGGTTGGCGAGCACGGTGTGTTTCACCACATGCAGCGCATGCAGCTTGAGGCCGTCCACGCCGATGTCCAGCACGGTGTCCAGGCTGGCGTGGTAATGGGACGCGTCCTCCCCGGGCAGGCCGAGGATCAGGTGGGCGCATACCGGAATGCCACGCCTCCGCGCCTCGATGGTGACATCCCGGTATTCCTTCAGGCCATGGCCGCGGTTGACCCGGCGCAGCGTCTCGTCGAAAGCCGATTGCAGGCCGAGCTCCAGCCACACGATGCGGCCTTCGGCGCGGTATCCGGCAAGCAGGTCGAGCACTTCGCCGGACACGCAATCCGGCCGGGTGCCGACGGAAAGCCCGACGATGTCGTGCTGGGTCAGCGCCTGGCGGTAGAGCGCATCCAGCTCGGCCACTTCTGCATAGGTGTTGGTGTAGGCCTGAAAATAGGCGATAAATTTCTTTGCCCGCGTGCGCTTGGCAATGGCGCGCCGCCCGCTGTCGAACTGCGCATCCAGTTGCTGAGGCTCGCGCCCGTTGGGATTGAACGAGCTGTTGTTGCAGAAGGTGCAGCCGCCGATACCCTTTTCGCCATCCCGGTTGGGGCAGGTGAAACCGGCATCCAGCGCGATCTTGTGCACACGCTCGCCGTGACGTTTGAGCAGGTGTTGGCCGAAGGTGTGGATGTAATCAGAGAGTGCCATAATTCAGGATAAGGAGACTAGCATGTCCCCAAGGCTAGTTCAACCGGAATGGGCTCATGGTTTTTATCCACTCAGCGCGTCAGCTGTGCGTACAGCAGCGGTAGTTCGCGCGGCAGTTCGGAAGGTTTGCGGATCACCACGTAGCCGTTGACGCCGAACAAATGGGGCAGGTAGCTGCTGCCTTTTTCGTCGATGGTGACGCAGAACGGGCGCAGGCCCATCTGGCGCGCTTCGTGGATGGCGACGCGGGTGTCTTCCACGCCGTAGCGTCCTTCGTACTGGTCCAGGTCGTTGGGCTTGCCGTCGGTGAGGATCAGCAACAGCCTTTGTGTGGCGGCCTGTTTCGCCAGCAGCTGGCTGGAATGGCGGATCGCGGCGCCCATGCGGGTGTAGAAACCGGGCTTGATGGCCTGGATGCGGCCGCGCACCTCGGCGTTGTACTTGCGCTCGAATTCCTTGAGCACGTGAAAGCGGATGTTTTCCCGCTTCAGGGAGGAGAAGCCATAGAGCGCGAAACGGTCGCCGGTGGCGGAAAGCGCCTCGGAAAACAGGAACAGCGTGTCGCGGATCACATCGATGACGCGCGCCTCATCGTTGACATAGGCGTCGGTGGAAAGCGACAGGTCCGCCAGCAGCAGGCAGGCCAGGTCGCGGTCGCGGTAATGATGAGCTTTGTAAAGTCCCTGTTCGCGCGCGGTGAGCCTGCTGATGCGGTCGGCGGTGAATTGCACGCAGGCGTCGAGATCGAGCTCGGTGCCGTCGAACTGGCCCTTGAACCACACCTTGGCCGGCGTCAGCGCCTCGAACTGGCTGCGCAGGCGGCGCGCGGTGGAGGACAGGTGCGCGGGCAGCGCTTGCGGCTCCGCGTGGCGCGCCACCATGGGTTGCAGACGGCAGTGCGCGGGCAGGAGCTTCTGTTTCTTGTAATGCCATTCCGGCAGCACGATGCCGTCCCCGAGCGGAAAGTCGTCGGCTTCCGCGGAGGGCAGGTCGAGGTCGAATTTCAGGCGCGAGGCCGTGCTCTTGCCGTCCTGCGCCACGCTCAGGCGGTCCAGGTCCTCCGCCGGACGCTCGTCGGGGGCGTCGTCCTCCTCGGTGGGGCGGTTGACCTTGATGTATTCGGCCCAGCTAAAAATGCTTTCCGCCCGGAAATACAGCATGAAACCGTCCTTGCCGTCCGGCATGTCGGCCCGCTCCGCCTTGTAGCGCTTGTCGCTCTCGCTTTTCTTGCTGTCGCCGCTCTCATGGTTTTCCGGTTCCTTGCCGCTGCTCCCGGCCGGGACGCTGGCGGGAGGATTGGGGTGCAGCCACAGCAGAACCGGCTGGGGCGGGCGTTTTGCGGGCGGCATGCGCTCCACGCTGCCGGGGTTTTGCAACGCGGCGCGAATGGCTTCCTCCTGTCCCCGCTGGTCGCGCGGCATGCGCCCCGGTTGCGGGCGCATGAGCAGCGCGGCGTCCACCAGGCGGCGGTAACGCGGCGCCAGCCCGGGAAAGCGCGCCAGCACATCCAGCGTGGCGCGCTGGTTGCGGCGTATCCAGGGCAGAGCCGGGTCGGATTCGGTGGCGGCGAGCGCGATCAGCCACAGATATAAATCGCGGTTCAGTCCGCGCTGGGGAAAGAGATCGATGGCGGCGGGCAGGTTGAGCGTTTCCCCGTCCAGCCAGGTCAGCTCGGTTTTCAAGTTGCTGCCGGCGATGCGCTGCAACAGGCTGCGCTTCGCCCCGTGCGCGGTGGCGGCGGCGGATTTCACCGCCAGCCCGCTGTCGCCGCCCCAGGCGCGGAACAGGATGCCGGCGGTCTTGCTGATCTGTTCCAGCGAAACCGCCTCCTGCGGGTAACGCCTGTCGGCTACGCCGGTGATGAGCTTGTGCCAGAGTGCGCCGACCTGTTCTTCCATTTGATCCAGCAGCCATGAGTATGGGAGCCGACAGTTTAGCGAATCTGGCGCGATGTGCCTTGTTTTGCATCAAGGGGTGGGAATGAGTGGCCGGGTGGTGTCCTCAATCGCCGGAGCAAAGAAGTCGGCCTTGGCGCTGTTGGCAAAATATTCCAGCCAACCGCAGGAATCGACCAGATTCATGTTCGGTCGCCTTCACGGGTGACGATCGTATCGATTCCAGCCAGAAAACCTCGCAAATCCTGGGGGGATTCAATAGGCAGCAACTCGATGCGATTATTGTAGGCGATGATCTGGAGCTTGCGCCCCGCCTCGATATGCAATTGCTCTCGCACGGCCTGTGGGATGACGACCTGAAATTTGGGAGAAACAATAACGGCAAGCATGGGGGAAGACCTCTTGAGGCTATGACGGTCTGAGTATAGTCGATAGGTTGATAGTTATGCCGGTGTTGCAAGGATCAGACGGGCGGAGAGTCAAGTTGCCGAAGCGGGAGCGCTGCAAGGGGTTTTGGAGCATCAATTTCATTTTGCGCGGCAGGTCGGATCCCATTGAGCTATTGTCATGTTGATGACATGGGGTTTCACTGATAGTGTGTGGCTTTATGTGTCCATAGCCCCATGTTACTTGGACGGGATAAAGTGAAAAGCAATTTTGTTGGAAACATTCATGACGGGTTTGTTGGGTTTTTAGGATAGTCCGAAAAATCGTAACAGTATGTAATTAAGGATATAATTTATGAACAGATATATATTGGCCATTGCTTTGATGCAATGTTTTGCGTCAATTAGGATGGCCACTTTACGTTAGAGGTTTTACCGTAGTGCGTACTAAGTCCATCTTGATTTTGGCAATACCCGTTGTGCTCCTTGCATGGTGTGTCAGCGCGGCTCGTTGGAGTACAGCCTCAACGGAGGAGGTATTGCTGAGTAATGGAGAAAAAGTCAAAGTCAGTCGTACAACCCATTTTCGACAGGCTGGAAGCGATACGACTTTGGGGTTTGGGCGAGGAGGAGTGGCACGTGAATGGTCAGTGTCGTTTCATTCGGCAGCTAATCTCAATCAAGACGTTACGTGGGAAGCTGAAGATCGAATCCCGATCCTCTTAGATGTTGAAGAGAAGACTGGGCGCATTTTCCTCGTTGGAGTTAAACCCTTCTCGAATGGCCTTCTTGGCGATCATCATTGGCCAAGCGGAAATCAGAATCCGTATTATGTGTATGAGTTAGATGGTCAAACGTGGAAAGAGGTTTCTTTCCGTTCAAACCTTATCGGTAGAAAAAATAATCTTCTTGTCAGGTTTGAGGATTTCTACGTAAAAAGTCCTACTCCAAGAGATATTGGCCATGTAACGCTGGAGAAAAAGGCAAGACTAGAGAGCGAACAGGATGCTGGCATTAAGGCCGACAGATACAAGTACAACCTCAAATATCGCGTCATCGGTGATCATATGCCGAAGCCCAATACGACACCCAATGCTCCCTCTAAGAACCTCTAACTCTTCGGTCAACCGGACCTTGCGCATAAAGCCGCGCAAGTCCGGTTACCTCCAACGTTAGAGCGCATGGACAACTTTGCCGCCGCCGCATCTTCCCTTTGGCAAGAATTTTTCGTTTACGCTCAGTCGACTGAGTTTAGGCAAGGCTTGTTCGTGGAGATTTCAGGAATCCTGATAGAACTTGTCTTCCTTGTCATTGCAGTACGGGCCGCGCTATGGCTCATGAACCGATCAAAACGGCAACAGAACGCCTTCTTGACCAGCTTCTTCAACGCTCAGTTTTGTCGCGAATCATTCTTGCTCCTGCTACACACTGGCGGCGTAAGAGATGAGTCCGCTGAACTCCAGGTCGCTCTAAGCAACGGAAAAATCGACTCTCTGTTCAGGCATATGTACTACGGGAACACGGAGAACTTGAGAGACCTTCTCCAACTTCGGCTCGGAACCACCGCTCACCTTGCTGGCCATGTCAGCTTGAACAATGATGCTCTTGGCGATCTATCCGCCGAAGCTGAGCAAATGATCTCGAAGATTGACCAAACCATCCTTCTCTGCGCAGCACTTGGCCAGAATGAAAGCAGCATGCAACTCTATGAACTACGCATAGCGTTCTTCGCACTTAGAGACTATCTTCGGCATGAGTCACGTCAGCCCAGTATATCTGGCAGGTCTGATATTCAGCTTATTACAGGCAGGTTAGGTGTTCTCCTATCCTCCTTATTCGCAACCGACAAGAAAACTCTGGACGCACATTTGCGCAAGGCCTTGAGGAAGCATTGGATCATCCTAATTGTTCAATTACCGTTTGTGCTCGTACAGCGTTTCTTTGGCATCACGTGGGCAAAAATCCGCAAGGTTGCATATTTGTCTCCATACAGCACCAATTTCTTCTCAGTATTCTTGCGCCTTGCAATCAAGAGAAGCGGGATGGATGTCACAACTGTCGCCGCAAGGGTCGGAATATCGCAGCAAGCGATGGAGTCGTATATCCTTGGGCACAGCCAGCCGCCTCAAGACAAAGCAAGAGATATTCTCTTGGCTTTACGGGAAGGAATACCGCCACTCGAATGGAATCAGCTCTTGATGAGTACGGTACTGAGAGACGTTGAGCACCAGCGACCCAGTCCCATTTTGGTTGATGCAGTTAAGGCGAACGCTAGTTATTGGCTCGCATCGCTAGCGAACCAAGGCGAAGCTGATGCTGATCAGATAGGGGAATTGCTCATGCGGCTAGTATTCATGAGGCCTATGAGATGGTGACCTCGAAAATGCGCTCTAACCCATCACGCCACCGGACCTGCGCAAAAAGTCGCGCAGGCCGGTGAATTTAGACGTTGACGCTGTAGAAAAACCCTTTTTCGAGTAATTATCAGAGCGAGTTTTCC
>JASJPB010000037.1:0-2035 GCA_031426915.1 Sulfuricellaceae bacterium
AGCAACTACGTGTTCCGTGGCCTGACCCAGAGCTGGGCCAACCCAGCCGTGCAAGCCGGCCTGGATTATGTGCATGCGAGCGGTTTCTATGCCGGCACCTGGGCCTCCAGCATCAGCGACAAGGAATACAACAATTCCAGCATGGAATGGGACTTCTATGCCGGCTACAACGGCAAGATCAACGACGACATGGGCTGGGGCGTGGGCGCGATCCAGGTCTGGTATCCGGACGGCTACTACGACGCCCTGGGCACGCCGGGTTACGGCAAGCAGAAGTATGACACCCAGGAGCTGAACGCCAGCTTCAACTTCAAGTTCGTCAGCCTGAAATACTCCTACGCCCTGACCAACCTGTTCGGCCTCAGCGACAAGAACTATTTCAGCGCCCTCGACACCACCGGCGCAACCGTTCCCACCGGCAGCACCAAGGGTTCGCAGTATCTGGAAGCCAACGTGAACTACGAAATCGCCGACAAGCTGACCCTGGGCCTGCACCTGGGCCACCAGAAGGTGAAGAACGCTTCCCAGTACAGCTACACCGATTACAAGATCAGCCTCAACAAGGAACTGCCCAAGGAGATGTTCGGCCTGAACGTCGGCCTGGCCTACTCGGACACCGACGCCAAGAAGGAAGCCTGGACCGCCTTGGCTCCTTACGGCGGTGCGACCAAGTTCCTGGGCGACAGCACCTGGATCCTGTCGGTCGGCAAGACCTTCTAATTCCATCGATCTTAAATGCGGGCCGCGAACCGGCCCGCCATGCGGAAGGAGTTCAACATGAAACTGGTAACTGCAATCATCAAGCCGTTCAAGCTGGATGAGGTGCGGGAGGCCCTGTCCAATGTGGGCGTACAGGGCATCACCGTGACCGAGGTCAAGGGCTTTGGGCGGCAAAAGGGGCACACCGAGTTGTACCGCGGCGCTGAATATGTGGTGGATTTCCTGCCCAAGGTCAAGGTGGAAGCCGCGATCAAGGCCGAAATCCTGGATCAGGTGATCGAGGCGATCGAGAAGTCCGCCACGACCGGTAAAATCGGCGACGGCAAGATTTTCGTTTCCGACCTGGAACAAGTGGTCCGTATCCGCACCGGTGAAACCGGTCCGGAAGCTTTGTAAAGGAGCCTGCCATGAAGAAATTGTTAAGTTTGATCGCCCTGCTGGGTGTCCTGGGCATGAGTGCTCCGCTTTTGGCGGAAGAGGCTGCCGCACCGGCCATGGCTCAGCCCGCCGCAACGGCTCCCGCAATGGATGCGGCGGCGCCGGCACCCGCCGAGGCCGCTCCGGTGGTCGCTCCGGTGGCGGCTCCGGTGCCTGAAGCCAAGCTCGACAGCGGTAATACCGCCTGGATGCTGACGGCCACCGCTCTGGTGCTGTTCATGACCATTCCCGGTCTGGCGCTGTTCTACGGCGGCATGGTGCGCAAGAAGAACGTGCTCGCCACCATGATGCAGAGCTTTGCCATCACTGCGCTGGTAACCATCATCTGGATGGTGGCCGGTTACAGTCTGGCGTTTGCGCCGGGAAGCCCTTTCATCGGCGGACTGGACAAGATGTTCCTCAACGGCGTGGATCTGAACGCGCTGACCGGCGTGGCGGGTGCGAACATTCCGGAAACCGTGTTCGTGATCTTCCAGATGACTTTCGCCATTATCACTCCGGCCCTGATCACCGGTGCTTTTGCCGACCGCATGAAGTTCTCCGCGATGATGTGGTTCATGGGTATCTGGTCGCTGGTGGTGTATGCGCCGATCACTCACTGGGTGTGGGAAGCGGGCGGCTGGCTGTTCACCAAGGGCATTCTGGACTATGCCGGCGGCACCGTGGTGCATATCAATGCCGGTATCGCCGGCTTGGTGGTGGCGATCATGCTGGGCAAGCGTATCGGTTACGGCAAGGAGCCGATGGCGCCGCACAATCTGGTGCTGACCATCGTGGGCGCGGCCATGCTGTGGGTGGGCTGGTTCGGTTTCAACGCCGGCTCCGCGCTGGCGGCTGATAGCCGTGCCGGTATGGCCATGGCGGTGACCCAGGTTGC
>JASJPB010000038.1:0-73794 GCA_031426915.1 Sulfuricellaceae bacterium
GGCATGGCCCACATCACCGGCGGCGGCCTGCTTGAAAACATCCCGCGCGTGCTGCAGCCGCACCTCACCGCAGTTCTGGACAAGGCCGCCTGGACCATGCCGCCGCTGTTCTCCTGGATGCAACAGGAAGGCAACGTGGCGGAAAAGGAAATGCACCGCACCTTCAACTGCGGCATCGGCATGGTGGTGATCGTGGCGCAGGAACATGCTGAAGCAGCGATGACCTCCCTCAAGGCCAGCGGTGAACAGGTGTGGTCTATCGGACGCATCGAGAAGCGCGCGGATGGCCAGCCCCAGACCGTCGTTGTATAAGACTACGCAGTGAAGAAAATCGTTATCCTGATTTCCGGGCGCGGCAGCAACATGCAGGCGATCCTGGAAGCAAAACTGCCGCTCGAAATCGCCGCCGTCATCAGCAACAAGGAGAATGCCGGCGGCCTTGAAACCGCTGCGGCACATGGCATCCCCACCGTGGTGGTGGAGCATGGGCAACATGCCAGCCGCGAAGCATTCGACACCGCTCTGGCCGACAAGATCGATGAATTTTCGCCCGACCTGGTAGTGCTGGCTGGTTTCATGCGCATACTTACGGCGGATTTCGTCAACCGCTATCAGGGTCGCCTGATCAACATCCACCCTGCCCTGCTACCCGCATTCCCCGGCCTCAAAACGCATGAAAAAGCCCTGCAGGAAGGGGTCAAGATCCACGGTTGCACCGTCCATTTCGTGACCCCCACCGTGGACCACGGCCCGATCGTGGTTCAGGCCGCCGTGCCGGTGCTTTGCGATGACACGCCGGACACCCTGGCCGCCCGGGTGCTGGAACAGGAACATCTGATCTATCCCCAGGCCGTGCGCTGGTTTGCCGAAGGCCGCCTCACACTGGAACAGGGCAAGGTCCGTTTGCGTAACGCGACAACCTCCGGCGCCGCCTTGCGTTCGCCGTGGGAAGCCTGATGCGCGCCTGCCTGCTGGTTCTGATGGCGCTGTTCAGTGCTGCCGCTCTCGCCGCACCACCGCAACAGGTCAGCGTCAAGTACCGCGTGCTCAAGAACGGCCAGGCGGTGGGCACCATAAGCGAACATTTCGAACGCAAGGAGCAGCGCTACCGGATCGAAAGCACCACCACTGCCAGCGGCATCTTCGCCCTGTTCGCCAAAGGCGCCATCATCCTGCGCAGCGAAGGCGATATCACGCAGGAAGGCCTGCGCCCACTGCATTTCGAGCACCACCGTGGCAGCGATCCCGCGAAACTGATTGTGGCCGATTTCGACTGGAACAAGCCGGCCGTCACGCACAAATATGACGGCAAGAGCGAAACCGAATCCCTGGCAACGGGCACCCAGGACCGTCTGAGCCAGCTCTACCAGTTCATGTTCCAGCCGCCACAAGCCCCCCAGGTCGAATTCCATACCAGCACCGGCCGCAAGCTCAATTTGTACCGCTACCGCATAGTGGGCGAGGAATCCGTCAATACACCGCTCGGAACGCTACAGACCCTGCACATCTCCAAGCAGCGCAACCGGGATGAGGACGGCCTCGACTTGTGGCTGGCGAAATCGCGTCATTACTTCCCGGTACATATCGTGATCGAAGAAAAGGATGGCGGCAAACTGGAACAAAAACTGGAAAGCCTGTCCTTTACGCCGGACTAAGGAACCACTGATTTAATCAAACATGGATTGCGTTCCAACGAAAACGGGCTGGTGCAAGGCGCGCGACGCAGGTCGTAGCCGTGCCTACGATGCCAAGGAGCGCAACGCGGCACCAGCCCGTTTTCGTCGGAACCCGAAGGGACGGGGTATTGCGGGCGCCATGCGGCGTCGAGAGCCGCTTGTGCAGAATGACTGCACCGCGCGTCTCTCTCCTTGCCTGGCATCCCGCAATACCCCGTCGCAACCATGTTTGATTAAATCAGTGGTTCCCTGGTGACTCCGCCCAGAACGACAGTTAAACGCTTCATTGTTGCGCTGGGACTGTCGATTCTGGCCCATCTCGCGCTGACCTTCAGCCCCGCCATTCCGCTCCCCGAATATCGCCCTTCACCCGTCCTTGAAGCCACGCTAAAAACCTTGCCGCCTCCGGTGGCAGTGAAGGCGCCCAAGTCTCGCCCCCGGCCAGCAACCCGCAAGCAACCAGCCACAAGCCAGGAATCAAGCTCGCCTCCAGGCACAGTTGCCACACCTCAAGCGCCACCGCCAGAGCCAGCGCTTGACGGACCCGCACCTGCTCTGGCGCAGCAACCCGCGCCTCCCGAGGTCGAGCAGGAGCCCCCAATTCTGCTACCCGAATTGGCCGAGATCAGCTACACCATCTACAAGGGCCGGGATGGATTTGCTGTCGGCCGTGCCGAGCACACCTGGAAGCGCGACGGCAAGCGCTACACCATTACCCAGGTCGCCGAAGCGAGCGGTATCTTCTCGCTCATCGCCAGCGGCCGGCACGTGCAAATTAGTCAGGGCGAAGTCACCCCCGCCGGCCTGCGGCCCGTTTCCTACTGGGTGCAACGTGGCCAGAGCGCGGACAAGACCGACAGCGCCCAGTTCGACTGGCAATCCATGCGCCTCACCTTCGGCAGCGGCGGAGACACCCGTAGCGTCAAGCTCCCGGCCGGCACCCAGGACCTGCTCAGCTTTCTTTACCAACTTGCCTTTGACCCGCCGCAACAAAGCGGCAGCACGCAGCTCTACATCACCAACGGACGAAAGCTGGACAACTACGGCTACCAATCGCTGAACGAGGAAATCCTGGAAACGTCCCTGGGTCAGATCAAGACCCTGCACATCGGCAAGCTGCACCAGGAGGGGGAAGAAAACACTGAAATCTGGCTGGCAACGGAGTATCATTACCTCCCGGTTAAAATCCGCCACACAGACAAGCAGGGCGGCGTGATTGAACAGACCGCCTCCGCCATCAAAGTACAATGATCCTAGAAACGGTAGTTGACCGCTCCTTGGATGTTTCTGGTTCGCCCGTTTGGCGAGCCC
The DNA here is from genome assembly GCA_031426915.1 of Sulfuricellaceae bacterium. GTDB lineage: Bacteria > Pseudomonadota > Gammaproteobacteria > Burkholderiales > Sulfuricellaceae > Sulfurimicrobium. The sequence goes on from JASJPB010000038.1 coordinate 2,988, forward strand.
GCTACGTGGAGGATTGCACGTTTTTTGTGGCACATGGCGGCGTTGCAACTCCTTGGAATGGAACGACCATTCCGCGTCGTTGCGCCTTGCCCTGCACCCCAAAAATCGCACACTCCACCCCGTCCAACTGCCGTTTCTAGGATAAACATGCCCATTCCAGTCCCCCGCTTCGGCCACCTCGTCCATGCCATGAAAGTCGTCATGGAACTGCGTGAACCGGCCGATGCCGTCCTCCATTACTACTTCCGCGTCAACCGCGAACTGGGTAGTCAGGACCGCGCCTTCGTGGCCGAGAATATCTATGCCTCCTTGCGCCGCAAGCGCCTGCTGGAGCACCTGATCGGCCCGAACGCGACACCGCGCCAGCTGTCCCTGGCCACACTGATGAAATTGCAGGGCATCAATGCGCGCGAACTGGAACCGCTATTGCAGGAAGGCGAGGCAGAATGGCTGAAACAGCTCAAGGCCATTCCTACCAGCGACCTGCCCCTCGGTGTTCAGGCCGATTTACCGGACTGGTTGCTGGAAAAATTGCAGTCATCCATGTCGGAAGCCGAGATCCTTACCCTGGCGCGCGGCATGCAACAGGCCGCGCCGCTCGATTTGCGCGCCAATACGGCGCTGACCAGCCGCGACGAAGCAATCTATGTGCTCAACAAGGAAAGCGAGATTGCCGCGCCGATGCCCTTTTCTCCGCTCGGCATCCGCCTCAAAAGCAAGATTGCCCTCAATCGCCACCCCCTGTTCCTGAAAGGGAAAATCGAGGTACAGGATGAAGGAAGCCAGCTAATCGGTTTCCTGGTAGCACCCAAGCGCCGGGAAATGGTGGTGGACTTCTGCGCCGGCGCAGGCGGAAAAACCCTGCTGCTGGGTGCGATGATGCAGTCGCAGGGACGTCTTTACGCTTTCGACATTTCCGAGAAACGACTCAACAATCTCAAGCCGCGCCTGAAACGCTCCGGCCTGAGCAACCTCCATCCCCAGCTCATCACCAACGAGAACGATCTCAAGATCAAGCGTCTGGCGGGCAAGATCGACCGTGTGCTGGTGGACGCGCCATGTAGCGGACTCGGCACGCTACGCCGCAACCCGGATTTGAAATGGCGCCAAAAGCCCGAGGATATTGCCGAGCTGACGCAGAAGCAGGCCGCGATCCTGGTGGCAGCATCGCGCCTGCTGAAAAGCGGTGGACGCCTGGTGTACGCCACCTGCAGCTTCCTGCCGGAGGAAAACCAGCACATCGTCGAAGCCTTCCTGGCCCAGCATACGGAATTCAAGCTGCTCGACAGCAGCGAGATTCTTGCCAGCCAGAATATTCCCCTGAATACCGGAAAATATTTTCAGCTGCTGCCCCATGTCCACGGCACGGACGGCTTTTTCGCAGCGGTCATGGAAAGAATTTAAAAACCCCGCAGTTCAAGCCACAGAGATCACAGAGATCACAGAGGACACAGAGATAAGGCAGATTCCGCACCTTTTGGAAGCTCATCTGCCGGGTAAAGTGAAGACTTACGGAAACCATTGTTTTACCTCTGTGAACTCTGTGAACTCTGTGTTCTCTGTGATCTCTGTGTTCTCTGTGGCTAACTGATTTTCGATTTAATACTTCTTTGCCGCACCCGCTCGAACAGGCATATCGCCGCCGCAGCCGCCGCATTGAGAGATTCCACAGCACCCGGCATGGGTATCCGCACCAGTTGGGTCGCGGCTTGCTGCAAAGCAGGCGAAATTCCGGCCCCCTCGTTGCCGATCACCAGCGCGAGCGGCCCGGTGAGGTCGAGATTGAACAGACTCTCGCTGGCTTGCAGGCTGGTGGCGAGCACCTCCCCGGCAAAATCTCCTGCCAGCGCAACAAGATCCACGCCTTCCCGGATTGGCATGGAAAATTGGGCACCCATCCCGCCGCGCAACACCTTGGGCGACCATGCATCGGCACAGCCGGCTGACAGATAGGCAACCTCCACCCCCGCCGCCGCCGCAGAACGCAGGATGGAGCCCAGATTGCCCGGGTCCTGTAGCGCTTCAAGGAACACCGCGAACCCGACTGTTTCCGGCAGCGGCAATTGCGGCACCGAAACCAGCCCCAACAGACCGCTTGGCGTATCCACTGGCGCGATTTCCTGAAACAGACCATCCCCCAGGATCGTCAGCGGGATAGATGGAAACTGCTCCAGCAGCGCGTGAATTTCCGCCTTGTCTTTTCCTGAAACCGAAACCACCAACATTTCCGGCAATCCGATCCGATCCAGGTAGGCCCGGATCAGGTGGATCCCATCGAGCAGGGTTTTACCTGTTTTCTTGCGTTCCCGTGAAGCGTGCGCGAGTTTCTTGAGCGATTTGTACCAGGCATTGTCGCGCGAAACTATGATCTTCACCGGCACTGCCCCAGCGAGCCCTCGGCACAGACCCTGCCATCTGTCCAGATGGCGTGACTCAAATTTGCACCTTTCAGGGTAACGGAAACAAGGCTGGCGCCATGCAAATCGGCGTAGCTCAAATCCGCTCCTTCCAGATCGGTTTCGTTAAGATCCGCTCCGCTGAGATTGGCCCCTACCAGTTTTGCCTGCCGCAACCTGGAACCGGACAGGTCGGCCTGAACTAAATTGGTGTAGCTCAGATTGCCGCCGCTCAGGTCAACACCGCGCAGGCGCACCTCGTGTTTGTCGCAACCGCCCCAGTTGATCCCCGGAACCGGAGCCTGCTGACATTGCGGCTGGGCAGGCATGACCCCCACCTTGACCGGATTAACAGGTTGCAAAAATACCAATCCCAACGCGACCAGCAACAATATGGACACGCTGCCCCCTGCGATCAGGTAGGAGCGCCCACCGGACTCCGGGGCGGGAGCGTGATGGTGATGCGGCATGGCTAACACATCGGGATCACCCGCGACTCTCCGGCGTTCCTCACCACGATGCTCAGTTGTTTCGTCATGATCGCGCCGTTCTTCGTGGGTGCGTTCATCTGCCCAGCGCCGTGCCGCCTTGAGCCGCTCCTCCCGCCATAGCCTCTGTTCCGGGTTGTTTTCGGCATGCAACTCTAGCAATTCCTGCGGTAACAGCTCGTGCACTTCCACCAGGGGCTGCCACACCAACTGGTCCATGCTCACCTCGTCGCTGGGTTTCACGCGACCCAGCAGGGCATGGTTGGAAATCACCTGGCTCGGAAACGGTCCTGCCACCTTTTCGCCACGGCGTACATACCAGAGATTGCGACCCGTCAAAGCTGAATGTCCTTATTTTGCTATAGTTATACCGTCGCTAAAGTCTAGCCTGAATCACTCCAGATGAAAATCGTCCTGATCACCCCTTATGCCGGCCGTTCGCGTAGCGGCAACCGCAACACCGCCTACCGCTGGGCAGCCTTCCTGCGCCAGCTCGGCCACGGGGTCAAAATCCAGATCGATTGGGATGGCACGTCTGCCGACCTGATGCTGGCACTGCACGCCCGGCGCAGCCATGACTCGATCCGGCGTTTTGCTGAAATTTATCCCGACCGTCCATTGATCCTGGCTTTGACGGGTACCGATCTTTACCGCGACATCCGCCAGGATGCTACAGCGCAATTGTCCATGATGCTGGCTACACGCATGATCGTGCTGCAGGACAGGGGCTTGCAGGAGCTTGCCCCCGAACTCAGGGCGAAAACCCGGGTAATCTACCAGTCCGCCCCACCTGCCAAGGCTGTCCCCAAACTCAGGACACGCTTTCAGGTCTGCATCATTGGCCACCTGCGGGAGGAAAAAGATCCCTTTCGTTGCGCCTACGCCCTGCCCCACATTCCCATTCAGTCCAGAATTCGCGTCATCCAGCTCGGTAGCGCCCTGTCGCCGGAAATGGCCGATGAGGCTCGCGCCCTGATGCGGCAGGATAAGCGCTACTGCTGGCGGGGAGGCGTTCCCCACTGGCTGGCGTTAAGGCAACTCGGCAGCAGCCATCTCATGGTCGTCAGCTCGCGCATGGAGGGCGGCGCCAACGTGATTTGCGAGGCTATCATGGCCGATGTACCGGTCATCGCATCGGATATTCCCGGCAATATCGGCATGCTGGGTGAAGATTATTCCGGTTATTACCCTTGCGGAGATGAGTTTGCCCTGGCCAGACTGTTATGGCGCGCCGAGTCTGAAGCGAATTTCTATCACCAACTCAGTAAGCAATGTGCCGTGCGCCGGGAACTGTTCATGCCGGAAAGGGAGTGCACCAGTCTGGAACGGCTGATGTTGGAACTCTGACCTGCCCCGCAATCACTTCCTGGCCAGGTGCGCCAAACCATCGGCGGCAAGCACGCACAGCTTCTTGAATTCGAGGTAACTGCGTTCGTCCAGGCTACATTCGCCATGCTTGCGGTCGGCGTAAAAAAGTCCCACCGGCTTGCCGTGGACAAACAGCGACATGGCGAAAAACTCCCCTTCGCCGATGACCTTGGTGACTTCCGGCGCGATCAGGGGGGCCAGCGTCTTGGCATTGGTTTCACTGAACCACACGCCCTGCATCTTCTCCAGCAAACGGGAAAACAGGTTGGGCGTGCGCAAATCCGCCTCGAAATGGCGCAAAGGCGATCCCGGCGGTGCGCCATGGACATATTTCGCTTTTAAAAAGGTGCGATCGCGAGTAATGAGCGCGAACACGATCCGGTTGAGGCCGATTCCCTCGTGCATTCCTTTCAGTACCAGCGTCAGCATATCGTGCAGGTCCAGCGAACCATCCAGATGCGCGTGGATTTCTTCCGTTATCTGTTGCAAGCGGGAGGGGTTTGGCATCAGGCATACCATGGCATCGCCTTCTGGCTCTGCTATGGCCGGAGCGGCAACCACCCCTGTATCTTCGTACCAGGGACCGGGCAGCAAAGGCAGCCAGGCAGCAGCGGGAGTCACGCCATAGAGCTCCCAGTGCCGGGCCGCCGCCACGGCAGTCTGATGAACCAGCCAGATTGCCACCTCCAGAGGCAGGTTCAAGGTATCCGCCACTGCCTCCAGACAAGCCTCCATTCTCGGGCCATACCAGCCTTTTTCAGCCAGATGGGCAATGGACACGGCAAGCAACACACCTTGCGCGCGCGGTTTGCCTGCGTTGCGGCAATCCACCAGATCCGCCAGCATTTCGGGGAAACGCCATGCCTTGGCGAGCGCAATGCGGAAATCTTCAACCGAAAACCCCATCACCTTCTCGTGGGCCTTGCCGTAATACAAGCGTTCACGCCTCACCGTGTCGCGAATCTCCTGAGCCCGCTCCGGTGCATAAAGCCACAACATCATGTTGGTCATGTCATGGAGCAGGGCCGAGATATAGACCTCTTCAACCCGGATGTCCTGATGCTGGATGGCCCATTGCCGGGCCTGGTAAGCGGCATGAAGGGCTCGGCAGTAAACCTGGCGCACGCTGGACAGACTTTGCTCCTGCTGCGCCAACATATCCTCGAGCGCCACCAGGGATGAAAAATGTTTGAACAGCGGAACCGTGCCCAGCATCATGATGGCATGCTCGATACTGGTGATCTCAGCACTCAGCCTGCCGCGCCGCGAGCTGTTGGCGAGCCGCAACAGTTTCAAAGTCATCAGGGGATCGCGCAGGATGATAACCGCAAGCTGGGAAGCCGATATGCGTTCAGCACTGGGGCGCAGCTTGTCAAACTCATGAATGGTGCGACGCAGCACCGGCACGTCCTGGGTTTCCAGGAACATGACCCACTCGTGTATGGTGCTGGGCATGTTCGTCATGGCACGCTTGTTCCCGGCGCGGGCAAACGGTAGAGATAGAGGCAAGAACGGTGCAAATCATCCAGTTGCACAACACCTGACGGCACTACGCCAGGCACGGCAAAGGTGTTGCTGATAAATAGCGTTCCCGGCCGCATCTCGGCCCGCACCTTGCACCACAACTCGGCCATCGGCACCGGCGAAAGATAGGCATACACCACGTCGAAGGGCCGTAAATCGACATTCCAGAAACTGCCCCATTTGATTGCATAAGCGCCGCTAGCCAGCCGCGCGCGCAGCCAGCTGTACAGGAAAGGCAAGGGGGCGTTTTCAACTCCCGCGAAATTGCCCTCCGGCCGTTGCCGGGCGAGATACGCAGGCAAACCTCCCAGACCCGAGCCCAGATCCACGAATGCCGCGTTCGAAGGTATGAGTTCAGCCACCGCACGCCACGCCTGGCGGCTGGAAAGATATAAGGGCACCTGGGTTCGGGCCACGCTCCAATAAACCAGCAGCAATAGCGCAAACGCTGCCAGGTACCAGTACGAGGCAAGCTCCAGCCCCAGCATTAGCACCAGTCCCGGGATAAAGAAGAAATTGATCGGCAGCCACCAGCCCGGCAGGCTCCAGGCCCGTCCCATGGCCGCAGCGATAAGGCCAGCACCCAGAGCGTGCTGCCAAGGGAGCAGTCGTCCATCAAAAGCACCCAGCAATGGCAGCACCAGAAACACCCACAGTACTGCGGCCCCCAGTTGCAGCAGCAACAATTTCACTCCCGGCGGCATCATCCGCGCGGAAGACAAGGCGCCGAACGGCCGCCCCATAGCCTCAGTGCTTGGCTGCAGCAGCACCTGCCACCTCGTTCCCATGAGCCGGCTCTGCCGTGACCGGAATCTTGGCGGGTGCCCCCCCTGTTCCACCCTGCAGCGCGTCCGCCACATCCGCCTTGCTTCCCGCCTCCACATCCGCCTTGTCGGCCTTGGTGACTGCCTCTTCGGCTTCCTTGTTCATGACGATAATGCTGATGCGCCTATTGACAGGACTGCCAGGATTCGCCTGATCGAATGGCACTGCGGAAGAAAGACCCACTACCCGCAACATTTTGCCTTCCGCCATGCCGCCGGCGACCAGTTCGCGCCGGGAAGCATTGGCGCGGTCGGCGGACAATTCCCAATTACTGTAACCTTTATCACCACCTGAATAAGCTGTGGCATCGGTATGACCAGACAGTGAGATGCGGTTGTCCACCTCGTTCAAAATCTTGCCTATTTCACGCAAAATTACCTGGGTGTAGGGTTTCAAATGCGCTCCGCCGCTATCGAACATGGGACGGTTCTGCTCATCCACGATCTGAATACGCAGGCCCTCCTTGGTGATATCCAGCATCAACTGCTTCTTGAACTGCTTGAGCAGGGGATTGGCGTCAATGGTTTTTTCCAGTTTTTCCTTCAGGCCTTCAAGTTTGACGCCCTCCATGCGCTTGAGCTCGGCCTTGGCGGCCTCCAGATTGATGGTTTTTTTCTTGGCGGGCTCGGGAGTCCCCTTCTTTACCTGCCCTTCCTTGCGGCTCAGGTCCGTGCCCCCAGCCTTGATCACACTGGATGCATCGCCGCTACCGGAACCGCCTTGCATCGCCACCTTGAGAGGTGTCTGGAAATACTCCGCGATGCCCTCAAGGTCACCTTTGGCCGTCGAACCCAGCAACCACATGAGAAGAAAAAAAGCCATCATCGCGGTCACGAAGTCGGCATATGCGATTTTCCATGCGCCGCCATGGGCGCCATGGCCCCCCTTCTTGATTTTCTTGACGACTATGATGGGGCGTTGGGAATCGTCGCTCATATTTGGCTATCAGTATGTCAACAATCAGCCGTAGGCTGAAGGACGGGTTTATTTGCTCTTGGCCTGCTTGACATGTGCTTCCAGTTCAAGAAAGCCCGGTCGCTCGGTGGAATACAGCACCTTGCGCCCAAACTCCACCGCCACCTGCGGTGCATAGCCATTCAAGCTGGCGAGCAGAGTCACCTTGACGCAATCGAATACCTTGCTGGATTCAATCAGCTTGTTTTCCAGCAGGGTGGAAATCGGCGCCACAAAACCGTAGGAAAGCAGAATGCCGAGAAATGTACCCACCAGCGCGTTGGCAATCAATATTCCGAGTTCGGCAGGCGGAATACCCACCGAGGCCATGGTATGCACCACCCCCATCACTGCCGCCACAATACCAAAAGCTGGCATGCCGTCCGCCAATTTGGCAAAAGATGCGACTGGAACATGCCCTTCGTTGTGGTGAGTCTCGATCTCGTTATCCATCAAGTTCTCGATTTCCATGGCATTGAGATTGCCACCCACCATCAAGCGCAAGTAATCGGTGATGAACTCGACAATATGATGATCAGAGGAAATACCGGGATACTTGGTAAAAAGAGGGCTCTTGTCCGGCTCTTCCACATCGGATTCGATGGACATCAAACCCTCCTTGCGTACCTTTGCCAAGAGCTCGAATAACAACGCCAGCAACTCCATGTAAAGCGCCTTGTTATACTTGGAACCCTTGAAAATAGTGGGAAATGCCTTGAAGGTTGCCTTCATCACCTTGGGACCACTGCCCACCATGAACGAGCCTCCGGCAGCACCGCCGATCATCAGCAGTTCCACCGGCTGAAGCAGGGACGCCAAATGCCCGCCTGCCAATGCAAAACCGCCGAAAACAGACCCGACCACGATGATATAACCAACAATAACCAGCATGCTACTAACTCCTTCCGTACTGACTCAAGCAACAAGCCAGCGTGATAATTTTGGCAACTTTAACAAGTTCCACCGGGTAAGGCGAGCACGGAATGATGAAGCCCGGGCTAGGCCAGCATGGCTCCAGCAGTAGCGATGGCAATCGTAACCAGCCCCAAGGTCAGATTGATCCCCACCAACTGCCGTATTTGCGCCAGGCAGGCGCCTCCCGCCTTCCAGTCCTGCGCTGCAACGCTTTGCTTGAGGCGCTCAAAAGGAACCATGAACACGAAAGCAAAGATCGCCATCATGACGAGACCGGCCCCAAACATGCCATGAACATACAACGGCACTCTACCCATGCCGCCCATGAGCGCGATCATGAACAGGCCGGAGGCAAGAATTACGACCAGGCATACCCACACCCAGGGGAAAAAACGCTTGAACACCCCCACCCACAGGCGCAAGCGCTGCGGCGGATCCAGCAGGTCAGCCGCCACGGGGCGTAAAATCTGATGCGCAAAAAACATGCCGCCCACCCAAACTACAATTGCTAACAGGTGCAACATAATCATAAATTTCATTGGACAGGCCTCAGGTTCAACGCTTGAGATTGAAAAACGCAACGATGTTCAGGGAAAAGTGGGGGAAATTCTAGCTGGGCCAGGGCAAGAGTACTGTTTGGAAATGGGCGCAATGATCTGTTTAAGCACCAAGGCATAACGCATTCCTGACCGGCCCGAAACTGCGGCGGTGGATAGGTGTCACACCATGGCATGCGATGGCCGTAAGATGTGCCGCGGTAGGGTAACCCTTGTGGCGATCAAAACCATAATCGGGGTAGACCTGATGCAATTCCAGCATCTCGGCATCGCGGGCGGTCTTGGCCAGAATGGAGGCGGCAGATATTTCCGCCACCAGACTGTCACCCTTGACCACGGCTGTGCTCGGCATGCTCAGGTGCGGACAGTGGAGTCCATCCACCGCGACATGGTGCGGGGTAAGGGCCAGGCGCTCTACTGCACGCCGCATGGCCAGCAGACTCGCCTGGAGGATGTTTATCTGGTCGATCTCCTCTGCCGATGCACTCGCTATTGCCCAGGCCAGGGCATATTCCTTGATTTCCAGCGCCAGGGCCTGGCGTTTTTTCTCACTCAGCTTCTTGGAATCCGCCAGTCCGGAAATAGGATGCCCCGGATCGAGGATCACCGCGGCGGCAAATACCGCGCCCGCCAATGGGCCGCGCCCCGCCTCGTCCACGCCGCATAGAAGCCGTTTCATCTTTTGCTCCATTGCGGCAGATAGTTCAGAACGACTTCGCACGCTTTCTCGGCGGTATTTTGCCGCAGCGTGCGGTGAATATGTTCGAATTCCGCCTTGAGTCCGGACTGGATTTGCTCGTCCTGCAACAGGTTGAGCAGCGCCTGGGCAAGATTCTCCGGTGTGGCATCCTCCTGCAGCAATTCCGGCACGATAAAACGGCCCGCCATGACATTGGGCAAACCGACGTAGGGCAGGTAACCCTTGCGCCGCATCAGGTACGCGGAGAATCTTGATAGCTTGTAGGTTATCACCATGGGCCGTTTGAGCAGGGCCGTCTCGAGGGTGGCGGTGCCCGAGGCCACCAGGGCCACATTGGCTGCGGTCAATGCCGCATGGGCATGGCCGAACAGGATGGTCAGTGGCAAATTGTCGGCACCAATTCGGTACAAGGCGGTTTCAAAAAAATCACGGGTTTCTCGGCTCACCAGCGGCACCAGGAACTGCACATCGGGCCTGCTTGCGGAAATTTTCTGCGCGGTGCGAATGAACAACTCCGCCATGTAGTGCAATTCACTTTGCCGACTACCTGGCAGCAGCGCAATGATGGTCGCGTCCTGAGATAGCTTGAGTTGAGCTCGCATCGCCTTCCGGTCCGGCTGCTCGGGTATCACGTCCGCCATGGGGTGGCCCACGTAAGTCACCGGTACGCCGGCATTGCGGTAAATTTCCGGCTCGAAAGGAAAAAGCGCCAATAGATGGGTCACGGCCCGCGCAATCTTCTTCACCCGCTCGCGCCGCCATGCCCACACCGAGGGGCTGACGTAATGAATGGTGGGGATACCGTGGGCTTTGAGGGTCTTTTCCAGGGCGAGATTGAAATCCGGGGCATCCACACCGATGAACAGGTCCGGCGGGTTATCCAGGAAATGACGCTTCAGCTTGCGACGGATTGCGAGAATTTCCCGGAAGTGCCGCAGCACTTCGAGATAGCCGCGCACCGCCAGCTTCTCCATGGGGAACAATGTCCGGGCACCGGCTGACTGCATTTTAGGTCCAGCGATGCCGACAAATTCGACATCGGGGAGTCTTTTCCTGATGGCTGCGATGAGATGGCTGCCAAGCAGGTCACCCGAGGCCTCACCTGCCACAATACCGATCCGCACCCTACGTTCTGTCACGTTTTGCCCCGCCATGCCGCACAGCCTCTAGTTAGCGGATGATGCCGCGGGTGGATTGCGCCAGAAACTCCAGCAGCAGGGATATTTCGGGGAAGGCCTGGCTCTGTTCGGCCAGGGCCTGTTTGGCCAGATTCAGGCTTAGTCCCGATTTATAAAGGGTTTTATAGGCGCGCCGCAAAGCCAGGATGGCCTCGGACGAGAAGCCGCGCCGCTTCAGCCCCTCGGAATTGATGCCATGGGGCGCGGTGGGATTGCCGCCCACCGTCACATAGGGCGGCACGTCCATGGTGATCACCGAACTGATACCGGTAATGCAGTGCGCGCCAATGCGACAAAATTGGTGAACGCCGGTGAATCCGCCAAGAATGGCGTAATCGTCCACGTAAACGTGGCCCGCCAGAGTGGCGTTATTGGCGAAGATGGTGTGATTTCCGATTTGGCAATCATGAGCAACATGCACGTAAGCCATGACCCAATTGTCGTTTCCCAGGCGCGTCACGCCCAAATCCTGCGCCGTGCCCACATTGATGGTGCAGAACTCGCGGATGGTATTGCGGTCGCCAATTTCGAGCCGGGTTGGCTCACCGGCATACTTCTTGTCCTGTGGCACTTCGCCCAGGCTGCAGAATTGGAATATCTTGTTTTCGCGACCAATGCGGGTATGGCCCGAGATCACAGCATGGGGACCGATCCAGGTGTTATCTCCGATGTCCACATGCTCGCCCACCAGGGAGTAGGCGCCAACGGAAACACCCTCGCCCAGCCTCGCGCCGGGGTGAATGATCGCGGTGGGGTGAATCATAACCTAAGCAATATCCCGCTTTGCGCACATCAATTCGGCTTCGGCAACGATTTCCCCGCCCACCTTGGCCTCGGCCTTGAATTTCCAGATACCGCGCATATTGCGCAGTATCTCGACATGCAGATGAAGCTGATCACCGGCAGTCACGGGTTTCTTGAAGCGGGCGTTGTCGATTCCGACGAAGTAGAACACCGAATTTTCATCCGGTTTCGTACCCATGGTCTTGAAAGAAAGGATACCGGCCGCCTGAGCCAGCGCTTCCATGATCAACACGCCCGGCATCACCGGATGGTGCGGGAAATGGCCCTGGAAAAATGGTTCGTTGATGGTGACATTTTTTACCGCCACAATGGTTTTGCCAGGCTCGCATTCCAGCACCCGGTCTACCAGCAGGAACGGGTAACGGTGCGGCAAGTGTTCCATGACCTCATGAATATCCATGCTGCTCACGATTTTTTCCTTTCCAGTTCAATAACTTTTTGTTCCAGCGCATGTAACTTCTGCGCCATGCTGTCCAGATGGCGCAAATGCGCCGCATTCTTGAGCCACTGCTCGTGCGTCGAGAAGGGCATAGCCGAGGTGTAGGCACCCGGGCGCGTAATGGATTTTGTAATCAGGGTTCCGGAAGATACCGAAACATTGTCCGCAATCTGCAAATGCCCAAGTATCATGCCGGCGCCGCCGACGGTGCAATTGCGCCCGATCTTGGCGCTGCCGGCGATACCAACGCAACCCGCCATGGCGCTGTGGGCGCCGATGCGCACGTTGTGAGCGACCTGGATCTGGTTGTCCAGCTTCACCCCCTCCTCGATCACCGTATCTTCCAGCGCGCCGCGATCTATGGTGGTATTGGCACCGATTTCCACGTCATCGCCGATTAGCACCCTGCCAATCTGGGGAATTTTCAACCAGCGCCCATCTTCCCGTGCCAAACCGAAGCCATCCGCTCCAATCACCGCGCCGGAATGGATAATCACGCGCGCGCCAATGACGCAATGCCGGTACACCACGACACGGGGATATAAGCGGCTATCGGCCCCGATCTCGCTTCCTTCCCCTATCACGCAACCAGTACCAATCACGGCGCCTTCGCCGACCCTTGCACCCCGTCCCACATGGACATAAGGACCGATGCAGGCCGTTTCCGCGACCTCGGCTCCCTCCTCCACCAGTGCCGAGGGATGAACTCCTGCTACGGCCTGAGTTTCGGGATTTAACAGCGCGGAAACCTTGGCGAAATAGGCGTATGGATTACTGCTGACAATGTGCGGTTTGAGCGTTGCTTCTCGCGCCGTGGCGCCGACGATCACTGCGCCAGCGGCGGTAGCATCGAGCTGTTTCTGAAAGCGGCTACCGGTAAAGAAGCTGATATGGTGAGATTGAGCCGTTTCCAGGGAAGCGACCTGTCTTATCTGGACCGCAGGATCGCCCACCAGTTCGCCGCCAAAGCGGCCTACGATCGCGCCCAGAGTAAAAAGGTTTTCGTTGCCGGTGCTCACGGACGATTCCTGACGAAAATACAGCCGACTCTACGCTATTTGTCGGCCAGCGCTTTAAGCACTTTGTCGGTGATATCGACACGATGGCTGGCATACAACGCTTCTTGCACGATGATGTCGAATTTTTCGTTCTCTGCGATTGCATTAATGGCTTTGCCTATGCGCTCATGCACACCAGTCAGTTCCTCATTGCGACGCAGGTTTGCATCTTCACGAATCTCACGCTGCGCGCGTTGGAAGTCGCGATTAAGATTGGCCAAATCGCGTTCCTTGTTGCGGCGCTCTGATTCACCAATGGTTACGCCCTCTCGTTCCAAGTAGGCCTGTAAATCCTTGGCTTGCTTGGCCATTTTCTGGAGTTCCAGGTTTCGCGGCTCAAATTCCTTGTCCAGTTTCTTCTGCGCTTTTTGCGCAGGCGCAGCCTCACGAATCAAACGCTCCGTATTCACGAAACCAATTTTGTACTCAACCGCCTGAGCGATGCTGGAAATTTGCAACAGCGACAATGCGACAAGGGATAAAACTATTTTCTTCAACTTAATTCTCCTGACTTCTAAAACGTTGTTCCCATCTGGAACTGGAATGCTTCGGTCTGATCGCCCTCTTTACTGTTGAGAGGTTTGGCCAAGCTGAATTTCAGCGGTCCTACCGGGGAAAACCAGCTGACCGAAAGACCGGTAGCATAACGCATCTGACCCAGTTCGATTTTCTCGTCCCTGCCGAACACCATGCCGCCGTCCACAAATACCCCCAGGCGTACCGATTTATCAGAAGCCAGGCCGGGAAAGGGGAACATCAGCTCTGCAGTGCCGACGATACGACGCGACCCACCAAGGGAATAGTTATTTGCATCTTTGGGCCCGAGTGAACTTGTTTTGTAACCACGCACCGATGATATGCCGCCCGCGTAGAAATTCTTGAAAAATGGAAGCGGTTTTCCGCCAAGTCCATCGGCCACGCCAACATCCCCGTTAAGCAGAAGCGTAAAATTCTTGGCAAAAGTCCCCAGCCACTGATGCTGGTAGGAAAGCTTGTAATATTCGAGATCCAGGCCAGGCAAACCTATTTCCCCGTAAACCCGCTGCAGCGCGCCGGAAGTAGGGTAAAGCAAACTGTCCCGGGTGTCCCGTGCCCAGCCAAGATCAGCACGAGCGGTATTGGCCACATCGCCGAACTGGTTGACGAAATCGATGTAGCGCTGGGTACTGTCCGAGAAAAGAGTGGTTTCTATGCGCTCCAGAGCCAGGCCCAGATTGACCGTATCCTTTTCATTCAGCGGCACACCGAAGCGTATCCCGCCCCCGAGGGTTGAAGTCTTGTATTTGCTGATAGCTGTCAAAGTTGAGGCGGAAGTATCAACCGTGCGCTTGTACACATCGAAACCCCTGCTCACGCCATCATCGGTAAAATACGGGTTGGTGTACGAGAGCGAATAAACCTTGTTGAGGCTGCCGCTGTTCACTTGGAGCGCCAGGTGGTTTCCGCTACCGAACACGTTCTGCTGCACGATGGATCCACTCAGGATCAAACCCTGGGAACTGGAAAAACCGGCTCCGGCCATGATGCTGCCGGTGGGTTTTTCTACCACGCTGTAGTTCAGGTCAACCTGATCGGTGGTTCCTGGTACGGGAGGTGTTTCCACGTTGACATCTGAAAAATAGCCCAAGCGCTGGAGCCGCTCACGGGAGCGGTTGATTTTATCCGCTGCGTACCAGCCACCTTCGATCTGGCGCATTTCCCGGCGCAGGACTTCGTCCCTGGTGCGGGTATTGCCCGACATGTTGATACGCCGTACATAAACCCGGCGCCCCGGATCGACAAAAAAGGTGAAGGCCGCCTGTGCTTTTTCCTTGTTGATCTCCGGCACTGCGTTGACGTTGGCGAAAGCATAACCATCGTTACCCAAGCGATCGCTGATGGCCTTGCTGGACTCGGTAAGCTTTTCCCGGGAAAACGTTTCGCCCGGCTGCACCTTGATCAGCTTGCGCAACTCTTGTTCCGGCACCAGCATCTCGCCCGCCAGTTTGATGTCGGAAATCGTGTATTTGGCACCCTCGTTAACATTGATGGTGATGTAGATGCCCTGTTTGTCGGGAGAGATGGAAACCTGGGTGGACTCGACATTGAATTCAAGGTAGCCGCGGTTGAGGTAATAAGAACGCAGTGTTTCCAGGTCGGCGGATAACTTCTGTTTCGAATACTGGTCGTTTTTGCTATACCAGCTCATCCAGCCCGATGTGGAAAGAACGAGTTGCGCCAGTAAATCTTTTTCCGGTATTACTTCATTGCCGATAACGTTGATCTGGCGGATCTTGGCAATTTCACCTTCTGAAATATCAAAGCTGACTGCAACGCGGTTGCGTTCCAGGGGCGTGACGGTGGTGGTGATAGTGACGCCGTACTTGCCATGGCTGAAATATTGGCGCTTCAATTCCTGTTCTGCCCGATCCAGCAAGGCTTTGTCAAAAATCTTGGATTCGGCCAGCCCGGCTGCTTTCAAACCATCCTTGAGCTGTTCCTTGGTAAATTCCTTGGCACCGCTGATATCCACCTGGGCAATTGACGGACGCTCCTGCACCGCCACCACCAGCACGCCATTTTCCGTTTCCAGTCGCACGTCCTTGAAGAAACCGGTGGCATAAAGCGCCTTGACCGCGGCAGCGGCCTTTTCGTCATCCAGCGTGTCGCCCACCTTTACCGGCAAGTAGCTGAATACCGTTCCGGCCTCGGTGCGCTGTATCCCGTCCACGCGAATGTCTTTGACTACAAAGGGATCAAGAGCCAGGGCGGAGGTCGCATAGAGGCTGGCAATCAGGAATGGGATGATTTTTTTCATTAATTGGCCCGAAAACATTCGGTCAGAGCAAACGGTTAATGTCGTTGTAAAAAGCAAAAGCCATCAGTATCAGCAAAAGCGCCATGCCGACCTGCTGGCCGATTTCCATGGCGCGATCCGAAACGGGGCTTCCCTTCACGATTTCCGCCATATAATACATCAAATGCCCGCCATCCAATAATGGCACGGGCAACAAATTGAGCACACCCAGGCTGATGCTGATCAAGGCCAGAAAACTCAGATAGGGCAGCCAGCCCATATGCGCGGACTGCCCCGCGTAATCGGCAATGGTAATGGGGCCGCTTATATTCTTCAGCGACACCTCCCCGACCACCATTTTCCCCAACATTTGCAGGCTGAAAAGAGACGTATCCCAGGTTTTGTGCAGCGCCTCGCCCAAGGCGCGTAGCGGCGGATAGCGTACTTCGGTCATCATTTTCCGTGCCAGCTCAGGATCAACCTTGGGAGATGCGCCTATTTTTCCTATCGTCTTGCCCTGTTCCGTCGCGGCAGACGGTGCCAACGCGATCACCCGTGACACGCCATCCCTTTGAATTTCGAATTGCAAAACCTGTTCCGGACTGGCGCGCACCGACTGCACCAATTCTTCCCAGCGCGCCACTGCCTTGCCGTTGACGCCGAGGATTTCGTCACCCACCTGCAAACCTGCCTGTTCCCCTGCCCCGCCCGGCTGCAACTGGCCGATCACCGCCCGCAACAAGGGACGAAAATGCGTCAGACCCAGTTTTTCGAGAAAGTCGCCATCCAGATCGTCGGCGCTGATGCTGGCGGTTTCCAGCGTGTGGAACTGAATTTCGCTGCGCTCGTTATTGGTCTCGATGTTTACTGGCTGTTTTTTCATGATCCGTTTCAACAGCAGCCAGCGGGTATCCTGCCAGGTTGCCACCGTCTCGCCATCAATCGCCATGATGACTTCACCCGCCTTGAATCCAGCCACGGCAGCAGGACTGGCAGGCGGAATATCACCCAGCATGGGCTTCACGCCCGGCACACCATAGATGAACAGCACCCAGTACAAGACGATGGCGAGCAGAAAATTAGCCGCCGGGCCGGCCGCGACAATCATTATGCGGCGCCACACGGATTGCCTGTTAAAGGCGCGGGGCAGGTCCTGGGGAGCAACTTCGCCTTCGCGCTCGTCGAGCATCTTGACGTAGCCCCCCAGAGGAAATGCGGCGATGGCCCATTCCGTGCCATCCGGTGAGAATTTTTTGACCCACAGTGGCTTGCCAAAGCCAAGGGAAAAGCGCAGCACCTTGACACCGCATCTACGCGCAACCCAGAAATGGCCGAACTCGTGCACCACGATCAGGACGCCCAGGGCAAGGGCGAAAGCTGCGATGGTGAAGAGCAGGTTCATGGAGCTGTCCATCGAGCGATGCACTCGACGGCAATTTCCCGGGCCAGCCAGTCAGCCTCCTGAACATCTTCCAGGCAATTCACCGTTACGGAAGACAACTGCTCCAGGGTATGCTCGATCACGGCGGGAATGCGGAGGAAGGGTAATTGATTATCCAGAAAGGCGGCCACCGCCACCTCGTTGGCCGCGTTGAGAATCGCCGGCGCGGTGCCGCCCCGACGTAGCGCCTGATAGGCCAGATCCAGGCAGCGAAAACGTTCCATGTCGGGTGCTTCGAAATCCAGGCGCGCGATCTTGAACAAGTCGAGCGGCGACACACCGGCCGCAATCCGCTCAGGGAAGCCCAATGCAAAAGCAATCGGGGTGCGCATATCCGGGTTACCGAGTTGTGCCAGCACCGAACCATCGGCATATTCCACCATGGAGTGAATAACGCTCTGGGGGTGCACCACCACCTGGATCTGGTCTGCACTCGCGTCAAACAGCCAGCGCGCCTCGATCACTTCCAGCCCCTTGTTCATCATGGTGGCGGAGTCGACCGAAATCTTGCGTCCCATGGACCAGTTGGGATGCGCGCAAGCCTGTGCAGGCGTGATGTTTTCCAGTTCGGAAAGCGCTCTGGTGCGGAACGGGCCACCAGAAGCCGTCAGCAGGATGCGCGTCACACCGACCTTGTCCAGACCGCGCCCGAAATCCCGCGGCAGGGACTGGAAAATGGCGTTGTGTTCGCTGTCTATGGGCAACAGTTCCGAACCACTTGCCCGCACCGCATCCATGAACACACTGCCGGACATGACCAGGGTTTCCTTGTTGGCCAGCAGGATACGCTTGCCCGCACTGGCCGCTGCCAGCGAGGGTCTCAATCCGGCAGCACCGACAATGGCGGCCATCACACTGTCCACCTGGGGCAGGGATGAGACCAGTTCCAGCGCCTCGACGCCATGCAGCACCTGGGTCGCCAAACCGGCGGCGGTGATTTTTCCCTGTAACGACTCCGCAGCATCTGCATCCAGCAGCACGGCAAATTCCGGCTCGAATTGCCGACATTGCTGGAACAGTTTATCCACCTGGGAATTCGCCGTCAGCGCAACTACGCGGAAGCGCTCCGGGTGGCGTGCGATCACATCGAGCGTGCTGACGCCGATGGAACCGGTAGAACCCAATACAGTGATATTTTGCTTGTCGGACATGATCAAAGGCCAGGGAATCCATAGATATAATAGGCCGCAGCCAGCGGCAGAGCGGGTGTCATGCCGTCGATGCGATCCAGCACGCCGCCATGGCCGGGCAGGATACTGCCGCTATCCTTCAGGCCGGCCTGGCGTTTGAGCCAGGATTCGAACAAATCGCCCACCACGCTCAGTGCCGCCATCGCGAGCAGCAACGCGAATCCGGGGAAAGGCACGCCTAGTGTCCCTTCCAGAGAACTCCAGGCAACGCCATAGCAGGCCACACCCAGCAAACCACCGGCCACACCCTCCCAGGTTTTGCCCGGGCTGATTGAAGGCGCCAATTTATGGCTGCCGAAAGCCCGACCAGCAAAATACGCCCCGATATCCGCCACCGACACCACCGCCAGCAGGCCAAGCAACAGGGCCGGGCGCATGGCGTGAAATTCCATCAGGGCAAACCAGGTCGGGAACAGCACTAGCCAGCCGGTGGCCGCCAACAGGGCCGGATGGCGTACCTTCCATCCCAGCACGAGCCAGGGCAAGGCCGCCAGCAGCCAGAAAAGCACTGCGGCAAGGTAGGCCTGTTCAACCCTGGTTTTGAGCACAAAAAATGCCATGCCAAATGCCAGCGTGACGCCCAGATAAGCCCAACGGCCCGAGCGCGGATAAGCGGCGAGTGCACCCCATTCCCAGGCACCAATTGAAATTACGCCCAGCGTAAGCAAACCCCAGTAAAAACTGGGCAGGTAAAACAGCCCGCCCAGCAGGACAAACAACAAGACGACAGCGGTAATGACGCGGGTTCTAAGCATCAGGGCTTTTTCAACTGCTCGCTGGTCCGGCCGAAACGCCGCTCGCGCTGCTGGTAGGAGTGGATGGCTTTATCCAGTTCGGCTGCGTTAAAATCCGGCCACAGCACACCGGTAAAATACAGCTCGGTATACGCCAGCTGCCACAACAGGAAATTGCTGATGCGTTGTTCTCCGCCGGTACGAATGAACAAATCCGGCTCCGGCGCATAAGGCATCGAAAGGTAGGGCTGTAAGTCCGCCTCGTCAAACCCGGCACATAGTTCCGGTCGAGCTTGCAGCATGCCCTGCACCGCCTGGAGGATATCCCAGCGGCCTCCGTAGTTGGCGGCAATGGTCAGCGTCAGTTTTGTGTTGTTCGCGGTCAGCGCTTCGGCACGCTGCACCAGATCAATCAGGCGCGGCTCGAAGCGGGACAGGTCACCGATGATCCTGAGGCGCACATTATTCTGGTTGAGGCGGCTGATTTCCTGTTCCAGCGCCAGCATGAACAACTGCATCAGGAGGGATACTTCTTCCGCCGGACGGCGCCAGTTTTCGCTGCTGAAAGCAAACAGGGTGAGAAATTCAACTCCGCGTTCGATGCAGGCCTTGACCATTTCCCGCACGGTTTCCACGCCACGCTTGTGCCCCATTACGCGGGGAAAATGGCGTTTCTTCGCCCAACGGCCATTGCCATCCATGATGATGGCGATATGGCTCGGGATGTGCGATGGATGGGGAATGTCGCGAGTCGAACTATGCGGCTGGGCCACGATCTGCTGGACTCAGATCGCCATCAGTTCGGTTTCTTTGACCTGCAACATCTTGTCAACTTCCGACACGTAGCGGTCGGTGAGTTTCTGGATATCGTCCTGGGCACGACGATCATCATCCTCGCTGATCGCCTTGTCCTTGAGCAGATCCTTGAAATGGTCATTGGCATCGCGGCGCACATTGCGTATCGCCACCTTTGCACCCTCGCCTTCCTGCTTGACGACCTTGATCAGGTCCCTGCGCCGTTCCTCGGTAAGAGCTGGCATCGGGACCCGGATCAAGTCACCCTGGGAAGCGGGATTAAGTCCCAGATCGGAGTCACGGATAGCTCTTTCCACCGCGCCGACCATCTTTTTTTCCCATGGCGCAACGCCAATGGTACGGGAATCGATCAAAGTCACGTTGGCGACCTGGTTGATTGCCGTGGGGTTGCCGTAGTAATCCACCATTACGTGATCGAGAATACCCGTATGAGCCCTCCCGGTGCGTATCTTGGCCAGATCGGCCTTGAGCGACTCCAGGGATTTCTGCATTTTCTGTTCAGCGGATTTTTTAATGTCTGCGATCATAATCAAGCTTCCTTCACATCAATACACGGCACGCAGGGTAAAAGCCGCAACCATCGTCCGGTTTCGAACGCAAAAGTCAGCAGTAGACCCGTGTACCTTCGTCCTCGCCCATCACCACGCGCTTCAACGCGCCTGGCTTGAAGATGCTGAACACCGCCAGGGGCATGTTCTGGTCGCGGCACAAGGCCAGCGCGGTCGCATCCATCACCTTGAGGTTGCGCTGGATGGCCTCGTCAAAACTGAGTTGCTGGTAGCGCATGGCTTCGGGATTGGTTTTCGGATCATCTGTATAGACACCGTCCACCTTGGTCGCCTTGATCACCACTTCCGCGCCCACTTCCATACCGCGCAGAGCGGCTGCGGTGTCGGTGGTGAAGAAGGGATTGCCTGTCCCGGCACCAAAAATCACCACCTTGCCTTCTTCCAGGTAGCGGATCGCCTTGCCGCGAATGTAAGGCTCAGCCACAGCCTCGATGCTAAGCGCCGTTTGTACACGGCTTTCGATGCCGATGCGGCGCATGGCGTCCTGTAGCGCGAGGGCGTTCATCACCGTGGCCAGCATACCCATGTAATCTGCCGTGGCGCGGTCCATACCGGCAGCACCGGGGGCGACGCCACGAAAAATGTTGCCGCCACCGATAACCACCCCCACCTGCACGCCCATGCGCACCACTTCTGCCACTTCCGCGACAATACGTTCGATCGTGGGACGGTTGATACCGTAGCTGTCCTCACCCATCAGGGCTTCGCCGGACAGCTTGAGCATGATGCGTTTATAGGCAGGGGCGGTCATGGTTCAGACCTTCGACGCGGCAGCGACTTCGGCGGCGTAATCCACCACTTTCTTCTCGATGCCCTCACCCACCACGTACATGGTGAAAGCGCTGACGCTGGCTTTTTTTCCGGACAGCAATTTCTCCACCGTCTGGTCCGGGTCCTTTACGAAAGGCTGGCCGAGCAGCGTGACTTCCGCCAGATACTTGACGATGCGGCCTTCCACCATTTTCTCGATGATGTTGGCAGGTTTGCCGGATTCGGCGGCCTGGGCGGAGAAAATCTTGCGTTCGTTTTCCAGCAACTCTGCCGGAACTTCGTCCTTGGACACGCATACCGGCTTGCTGGCCGCGATATGCATCGCAATATCCTTGCCCATTTGCTCGTCGCCACCGGTGCTATCGACCATTACGCCGATACGCGTGCCATGCAGATAAGTGGTCAGTTTGCCGCTAGTTTCCGCACGCACCAGACGACGCAACGCGATATTTTCGCCCAGCTTCATGATCAGTGCCTGACGTGTTTCTTCCACGGTCTGGCCGGAAGGAAGTTTGGTGGCGGAAAGCGCCTCGATGGCCTGAATGTTCTGCTCGGCAATCAGCTGTGCCACAGCCTTGGCGAAGGCGAGGAAATCCTCATTCTTGGAAACGAAGTCGGTTTCACAGTTGATTTCCACCAGCGCACCCTTGTGCCCATCAGCGCTGATGAAACTTCCTACCACACCTTCCGCGGCGACACGGCTGGCAGCCTTGTTCGCCTTGGCACCGCTTTTGATGCGCAACAACTCTTCCGCGGCTTTCAGGTCGCCACCGGTTTCAGTCAGCGCCTTCTTGCATTCCATCATGCCCAAGCCTGTCAGCTCGCGCAGTTCCTTAACCATACCCGCGGTAATGTCCGCCATGCTAAAACTCCTTAAATCCATACCAAATTATTCAAGCTATAAAAAAAGGGGCTTCCGCCCCTTTTCCGCGGAAGATCAAACTGCTGCTTTTGCTTCCGCGTCACTGACCTCGACGAACTCATCGCCCTTGATAATTTCCGTAATCACCTGGCTGCGGCCTTCCAGAATCGCATCCGCCATGCCTTGGGCATAGAGGCGAATCGCCTTGCTGGAGTCATCGTTGCCGGGAACCACATAATCCACGCCAGCGGGCGAATTATTGGTATCCACGATACCGATCACCGGGATACGCAGCTTGTTGGCTTCGGTGATTGCGCCATTTTCATAGCCCACGTCAATCACGAAAATGGCGTCAGGCAAGCCACCCATATCCTTGATGCCGCCCAGGCTGCGCTCAAGCTTGACCATTTCACGCTTGAAGCCCAGCGCTTCCTTCTTGGAAATACGATCCATGGTGCCATCTTCCATCATGACTTCCATGTCCTTGAGGCGCTTGATGGACAGCTTCACCGTCTTGAAGTTGGTGAGCATGCCGCCCAGCCAGCGGTAGTCGACGTAGGAAGCACCGCAGCGAGCCGCTTCTTCCTTGACGATTTCGCGAGCCTGGCGCTTGGTGCCGACAAACAGGATCGTGCCCTTGTTGGCTGCCATCTGGCGCACGAACTTGATGGCCTCTTCGTACATGGGAAGAGACTTTTCCAGGTTCACGATATGAATTTTGTTGCGGTCGCCGAAGATGTACGGAGCCATCTTGGGATTCCAATAGCGGGTCTGGTGGCCGAAGTGGACACCTGCCTCAAGCATCTGGCGCATGGTAACTGACATAATATAAAACTCCTTAAGGGTTAAGCCTCCATCCGTCCGCATGCGACCCGCCAGAAAATATAATCCTGTTGGGCACCCTTATCGGGACAGATGTGCGTATTTGCCGCCGTTCGGCGGCATCCAAATTTGACCGGTGTTTGAACCCAGCCAAATTGGGCCGCAATGATAGCACAACCGGGCGGCTTACCTCAAGGCATAGAATGGCCAGGAACCCATGAATTGAACTATTCACTGCAATCCTCTATTCTTGCCCCATTTTGGGTTGGCGGCTTATGAGCATCACCATCAAGACAGCGGAAGAAATCGAGAAAATGCGCGTGGCAGGAAGGCTTACTGCGGAGCAGCTTGATTATATCGGCCCATTTGTCAAACCGGGGATTACCACGGGCGAGCTGGACAAGCTCTGTCATGACTATACCGTCAACGTACAGCACGCCATCCCCGCTCCGCTGAATTACGCCCCTTCCGGCCACAATCCATATCCCCGCTCCATCTGCACTTCAGTCAATCATCAGGTATGCCATGGCGTTCCCGGGGACAAGGTTCTGAAAAATGGCGACATCGTGAATATTGACGTCACGGTCCTCAAGGATGGTTATCACGGCGACAGCAGCCGCATGTTCTATGTTGGCGAGCCTTCCATTCAGGCCAGGCGCCTGTGCGATACCACCTACGAATGTCTGTGGCTGGGAATCAAGGCGGTCAGGCCTGGCGCCTATCTGGGCGATATCGGTCAGGTTATCCAGCGCCATGCCGAGAAAAACGGATTCAGCGTGGTGCGCGAGTTTTGCGGACATGGTATCGGGCGCGAGTTTCACGAAGATCCCCAGGTACTGCACTATGGCAAGGCCGGGACCGGCCCCAGACTGGAGGCGGGCATGGTCTTCACCATCGAACCCATGATCAATGCCGGTAAACGCGATATTCGCCAGCTTGGCGACGGCTGGACCATCGTGACCAAGGATCACAGTCTTTCCGCTCAATGGGAGCACACCATTCTGGTAACCGGGAGCGGTTACGAGGTGCTCACGGTTTCTTCCGGCATGCCTCCCATGCCGGCCATCGCCGCCTAAATGTCTCGACCCGCCGCCGAACCGACCCGGGATATCGGCTACTGGCGAGCCGTGCTCAAGGATGGCCGGGCGCAACTTGCCGATTCCTTTTTCCGCAAGCGAAATGCCGAGGCAAATTTGCGCAAACACGCCCATCTGGTGGATGGCGTGCTGCGCGAAATCTGGCAGCAAGCCAATTTGCCCCCTTCATCCTCCCTGATCGCAGTGGGCGGCTACGGACGTGGATTGCTGTTCCCTTATTCCGACGTTGATTTGCTGTTACTGCTCGATGCTGCGCCCGACATGGAGACGGCATCCCGACTGGAACACGTGATCGGCCTGTTGTGGGACATCGGCCTGGAGGTCGGACATAGCGTCAGAACGATCGCGGATTGTCTGGAAGAATCCGCCAAGGATGTTACCGTCCAGACCAATCTTCTGGAAGCGCGGCTGCTATGCGGCAATTCCGCCCTGTTTGCCAGCCTGCAAAGCGACCTCGATGAGCAAATGGATGCCGCCACCTTTCTGCAGGCCAAGTTGCTGGAGCAGCAGCAGCGCCATACGCGCTTTCACGACACAGCCTACAACCTGGAACCCAATCTAAAGGAAAGTCCCGGCGGCTTGCGCGACTTGCAAACCATACTCTGGATCAGTCAGGCATTAAGGCTGGGCGGCAGCTGGAAGGAGCTGGTTGTCGAGTCCCTTATCACCGCCCAGGAAGCGCGCCAGATTCAGCGCCACGAGAAATTTCTGCAATATTTGCGTATCCGTCTTCATTATCTGGCGCGACGGCGCGAGGACAGATTACTGTTCGACTACCAGGCGCCCCTGGCGCAACAGCTTGAGCTCACCGGGCAGCGCAGCCGCAGCGCCAGCGAACTGCTGATGCAGCGCTATTATCGCACCGCCAAAGCGGTCAGCCTGATGAACGAGATTTTGCTGCAAAATCTGCGCACCCGCGCCGAGTCCGCTCCCCTGTCCCCAGACCAAACCACCCGGGGACAAGCACCCACCTTCCCGCTCAGCCCACGCTTCCAGTCGCGCAACCAACTCCTGGACGCATGTAGCGAGGATGTGTTTCAGCAGCAACCGGATGCGATATTTGAGTGTTTCCTGCTGTTGCAACGCCATAGCGAGTTAAAAGGCATTTGCGCCCCCACCCTGCGCGCGCTGTGGCGTGCCATTCCATTGATCGACTCCGCTTTCAGGCATGCCCCGCTTAACCGCGCCCACTTCATGGAAATTCTGCGCGAACCGCGCGGTCTGACCCACGCCCTGCGCCGGATGAACCAGTATGGGGTGCTGGGGCGCTATATTCCAGCCTTCGGCCGTATCGTCGGGCAGATGCAGCACGACCTGTTTCACGTTTACACCGTGGACGAACACACCCTGATGGTGGTGCGCAACCTGCGCCGCTTCACCATTCCCGAGCTTTCCCACGAATTTCCCTTGTGCAGCCGCCTGATCAGCACCTTCGACCGGATTGAAGTGTTGTATCTGGCCGGACTGTTCCATGACATCGCCAAAGGGCGCGGGGGCGATCATTCCCGCCTGGGCAGGGCGGATGCCAAGCGTTTCTGCCACCAGCACGGGCTGGATCAGACAGACACGGAACTGGTGTGCTGGCTGGTGGGAAGCCATCTCGACATGTCCGCCGTGGCGCAGAAACAGGACATCAGCGACCCCGAGGTGATCGCATCCTTCGGCATCAAGGCGCGCGACCAGCGCCACCTGACCGGGCTCTATCTGTTGACGGTAGCGGATATTCGCGGCACCAGCCCCAAGGTATGGAATGCCTGGAAGGGGCGCCTGTTGGAAAACCTTTACCATGCCACCTGCCGTTACCTATGCGGAGCCGCACCCACGGTCGAGCAATTGCAGCATCGGCAAATCGAGGCACTGGAGATTCTGCGCCAGCATGCCGTTCCTGAATTTGCGGCGCAGCGTCTATGGGTGAAGCTCGATGAAGGATATTTTCTGCGCCACGAGGCGCAGGAAATCGCATGGCATACCCGTGTGCTCGACGGGAGTACTGAGGCCATCGCACCGGTGGTCAAGGCGCGTCTGGCACCCAGCGGCGAAGGCCTGCAGGTCATGATCTACACCCCGGACCGGGAAGACCTGTTTGCGCGCATTTGCGGTTTTTTCGAGCGGGTCAATTTCAACATCGTGGAAGCGAAAATTCACACCACCCGCCATGGGCACGCCCTGGACAGCTTTGTGGTGCTGGACGAGGAGCAACGCGCCAGCCATTACCGCGACCTGCTTAATTACATCGAATATGAACTGGCCCAGCAACTGCGTGAAGCCAGACCGCTGGAAGCGCCATTGCGCGGACGGGTGAGCCGCCATCTGAAACATTTCCCCATCACCCCGCAGGTCAGCATCCGGCCGGACGACAAAGGCATCTACCATGTGCTGTCGGTCACGGCGGGCGACCGTCCGGGGTTGCTCTCCAGCATGGCACGGGTTTTCCTTGCCCATGGGGTGCATCTGCACACGGCCAAGATCAATACCCTGGGAGAGCGGGCAGAGGACACTTTCATCGTTGAAGGTAGTACTTTGGAAAACACCAAGGCGGTGGTGAGATTCGAGGCTGACCTGCTGCAACAATTGCAGGCTTGAAACTGTTTCCCGGTTAAACCTGGGGCGGCGCTTCGGGTGCCACGCCATGTTCCAGGCGATAAAGCCACGCCAGCAACTCCGCGACCGCCAGATACAATTCAGGCGGAATATGCTGATCCAGATCAACCTGCATCAATAGAGACACCAGCGCCGGCGATTCGTGTACATACACCCCAGCTGCCCGGGCCCGTTCGATAATGGCGTCCGCCAGCAGACCGCGTCCCTTGGCCACCACTTTCGGGGCTGACGTCCCCGCGTTGTATGCCAGGGCTACCGCAGTACGGCGGTCATCCGGCCGGGTCATGACGCACTTTCATCTCGACCAATTGCAGCCCTGACGTTTCCATTCCCTGCTGCAGCGCGACTCGCTGTTCCGCCATCAGTTTTGCACTCGCGGGCTCGGCCGCATTCAGTTGTATGCGGATGCCCTGAGGGTGGAACGTCAGTTTCGCCCCAATTTCCCCCAACTGGGGAAGTACCAGGCGCAGGCTGGTTTGCCACTCGGGTTGCACCATCTCGCCACCCTGCTCCCTGGCCATCCGCTCCTCGATCTGCCATTCCATGGTTTGGCCCGGCCAGACCTGTCCTTGCCACAACACCTGACGAGAATCGAGTGCGTCGAGTTGTTGTCGCACGATGGGCAAGGTTTCCGGATGCGCGGGCTGCTCCGGAATAGCCGCTTTTGTCAGATTTTGGACATCGCCTGCAGGCTGGTTTGCTATTGTTTGCTGCCGCGACTGTTCAGTGGCGGGAGGAATCAAACTATTCGCCACGCTCTGCTTGACCCCAGACTCCTGCTGCGTGGAAGATAATCCAGGCAAGGCCCCCGGGAGCGTACCCTTGATTTCCCCCGCCAGCACATCCTCCTGTCGCGCAAAAGCTGCCGGAGATGACAAACGACCTTGTGGTTCGCGCAACAGATCGCTTAGAGGCCGTTGTCCCGTCACCCATTGCGCTTGATGCGACTCGTAGAACAGGCCACTTTGAGTCAAGGCGCCGCGCAACGCCTGGGCGAAATCGAGGGAGCTTGCAGGCGCACCTGAAAGCAGGGGCGTAGTATGCACAATGGCGTTTGCAGCGCCACCTTTCGTTTCCGGCTGTGCGGCTTTTTCCAGCAATCCGCCCAGGAAACGGGCGGTTTCGCTCAATGAAACCTGGGGCTTGGCGGTGTTGGCCACATCCCCTAGGTCGCGCGACAACATGAAGGTGAGACGAGGGTGGCTGGTTACGAATACCAGATCAACGGTATCGCCGGGCTGGGTATTCTTGGGCAGATTCATGTCCAGCGCCTTGTCGGCGATCAAAACCTGGAACCGACCATTGGGAAGGTTGGCCACGACAAAGGCGGGGAGTTTTTGCCCCGGCACCAGTTGCGGCATTTCCAGTTGTTGCTGAGAGACCTCGATCAGGGGTGGGGCTGAGGTCTTGATCAGGAACTGGAGCTGGGAAAGTACGTCGTTATTAATCATGGCGAGCGGGCTCGATGCATGGCCACAATCAGTTCGGCCTCGCCGCGGGATATACCACAACTGGAAGCCACCGCATCCGCATCCAACCCACCCTGGGCCATTTGAATCGCCTGGCTATAGGGAGTCTGTAATGGAGGCGGTGCCGTGCTGGGCATCTCCACCCTCGCCATTCCAGTTTCAAGCTCCGCAATTTTTTGGCGTAAATTGGCAACCTCGACTTCCATGTTTTCCAATCTCAACAGCGACACCTTGTCGAGCGTGGAGCGACGCCAATTGAATCTGGGTTCGCCAGTCTTGTTGGCGCGCAACAGCAATAGCAGCTCAGCCACATAAATGGCAAGGACTGCAGCCACGACAATCAGCAATTCGCGCCAGGTAATGACGAATGATTCCAAAATCGTTCCCAATCATAAAACTGCCAGAAACGATAACACCTCTTCAACGCTTCTCACAACACTCTCAGGCGTAATCGTCTATTTGGTGATCATCTTCGAAGGGTTTTCCTGACGGTGGCTGCGGAGGGCGCTTGCGTGGTTTACGCTTATGAAGCTGATCTTCCCAATATTCCTGGGGTTTGGAGCTTCCTTGGTCAGGCCGAATGGGAAGAGAGTGATCGAGACCGCCAACCGGATCGGTTGCGGCAATAAACGGGGATGCCGCGACGCGGCTTGATGAATAAGAATATGTTTGCGGTTCAGGGGCCATATGCTTGAAACAATTTGCGTTCCGTACCCATACTTGTGAGCAATTCCTGCAATTCGCCACGCCACGCCAGGGCAAGCGTGCTGGTTTCTGAATCCGCCACAAGAATCGCCTGGATCAATTCGGAAACCCTCGCGGCGACTGTAGCGGGTATCGCTTCTTTAGCCGCATCCGCTCTCAATTCGGATAAAACTGAAACCCGCTTCTGCTCCAGTTCAAGCAACTCGTCCCACTGCTCTTGCCGCGCAGCTTGCAGCATCTGCCCGGTAAGCTGCGCCACCGCTTCGTAGTATTGCAAAATCCAGGCCGCGCGTTCCACCTCAAGCCTTGCCGTAACTCATCGAAGGCCGGGCTGAAACTGCCGGCTCAACCAAGGAAGATGCAACTGTCTGGGGTTGCTGGCCAATCTGTTCCCACGCTCCCTTGAGCTCTCCCAGCAAACGCGCCACTTCGTCCAGCCCTTGCGCATCATTCTTGATATTCGCCATCAGCAAACGATTGCTCATATATTCATATAGCGCTTTCAGATTCTGAGCCAACTCACCACCGGCGTCTTCATCAAGACTGACCTTGAGGCCCTCGTCGATAATGGCAATCGCCTTGGAAATAGCGGCTCCTTTGGCAGCCACATTACCTTGCTGCATATGCAGCCGGCCGTGAGAAATCGCAAGAATCGCACCATCGAACAACATGGAGATCAATTTATGTGGACTTGCACTGGCGATGCTGGTCTCAACCCCCACCTGGGAGTAGGCATTCAGCGCGTTACGGGACATGGCACTCATTTTATTATCTCTCCGTAATCAATCAACTACTTGCCCCAGGCAAATTGGCCAGCTGTTGCGTCAGAAAATTACTGGTTTGAGTCATGCTGCTAACGAAGGTGTCCAGCGCGCTAAACTGCTTTCTATAGCGCGCTTCAATGCCCTGCAAGCGACGCGAGACAACTTCCCGTTTTGTTCCAATATCTTTAATGCTGAGATTAATGCCATCGGTGCGACTGCTTAACGACCCTTTACTGTCCAGTACGTGGGTAAGCAAAGTATCGAGCTGGTGTGCATAACCCTGAAAATAACTGACCGTCCCCCGGCTACCCGTACTTCCACCCGTCACCTGGATCTTGAGGCCATCTGAAGCGTTGCCTACCGCTCCCGTCAGATATTGCCCCGAGCCCGCCGCCGCAACCCCATTGATGGTGCCTGCAACATCAACACCTACGGACGCGACAGGCGCGGCGCCCATCAAGTTAACTGCGCCAGTGCCGGACACGCTGGCATTCGACGCGGAGCCGTATCGGTTGGAAGTAATGCTCAGGATACCGGCAGACTGGGTTACGGAAACTGAAATTCCAGCATCGGAAAATGCAGTTGCACCGTTTATTTTTGACTGCACCTCCGCTGCCAGCGTGGCTGCGGTATAGGTTCCAGCGGCGAGGGTGAGCGAAGCGCTCACCCCGTCCACCGTAACATCCAGCCCATCATTCGAAGCCAGCGTAATGGTCAGGCCTGCCGCCACGGAACCCGTGAGATTGCCGCGACTCGCCAATTGGCTGACGTTCAGGGCATAACTTCCTGCCTTCGTGTTGGCGGACGAACTGAAATAACTGACCAGGCTATCGCTTGCCTTGCCAGTTGCGGCAAATACCCCGGCAATGTCGGAAAAGTTGTTGTCCAATGCTGTTTGCAACTTGGCACTATTGAGCGCCAGCGTACCGTCTTTCTGGAAATTTATCCCAACTTGGGAAAGACTGGTGAGAGCGCCGCCACCTGTCAGCGGCGTATTCAAAATCCCACGCAACTGGTTACGTATCGTGCGCACCGTGGAATCGCCCTGCAGAATCGCGGCTTCCTTGGTGTCAGCGTTATAGGCGCTGGAATCCTTCAAGGCCTTGCTTGCCTCGTTATAAGCTTTGACAAAACTTTCGACCGCAGACTTGACCGATGCCGTGTCGCGCGCCACGGACAGTGTCGCGCTCCCGATTTTCAGGGCACTAAGCGTAACGCCTGGAATCACATCCGTTACGCTGGTACTCGCCTTGCTCACAAACACGCCATCTACAGTCATTTCCGTGTTCTGGGCCGAAAGCGTTTCCTGAAGACCTTGCGTCCCGGCGGGATTATGGGCCAACAAACTGGAAAGAGCGGCTTCACCGGTTACGCTGATTTTGAGGCTGTTATCCTTGCCAGCGGTGTCCGCGCTAACCACCAGACGATAGGGCGAAGATCCTCCATCGTTGATAATCGTAGCCTTGACACCGATTTTTGCATTATTGATGGCATCACGAATTCCGGAGAGCGAGTTGTTGCTGGAATCGATGGTGACTGTTTTGATACCGCTGCCATTACTGGTAAAGGTCGATCCGGCATACGTTCCTCCCGTGCCAGTGACGGAATCATATGCGGTGAACGCTCCACCGCTGATGGTACCGAAATCGAACGTCAAGGTTGTACTGGTGCCGGCACCGATGGATGCCGTGATGCTGCTTTGTCCCGTTGCCAGCAATTTTTGCGACTGGGCCAGTTTGCTGACATTTATGGAATAGTTCCCCGCCGAGGCTATGCTGGTGGCTGATGCGGAAACAATGGTTGAATCAGAGGAGCTTGCCTTGACGGCAGTAAATTTGGAGGCGTCGCTCAATGCCCGCACCGAGGTTTGGAAAGACGACAGGACCCCTTTGAGGGTTCCAAAAGCAGTCAACTGCGCCTGAAAACTTGCTTCTCTTGTAGCCAGCACGGTCAGAGGGCGCTGCTCGAGTTGCATCAACTGACTGACGATGCTATTAACGTCGAGGTTGGAACCGAGGCCGGGTGATGAGATTGCCATGTTATCCTCCGCGAAAGTTAACAGCCAACAGCACACAGAAACCGTGCTGCGCGCTGATAACCGCTCAAGCCTTATCCCGTACCAGTAAACCCTGGAGTTGATCCAAGGCCTTGGCAATTGCGATGACTTCCTTCGATGGAATCTGCCGGATTACTTCCTTGCTTTCCACGTCCACCACCTTGACTACATCTATGCCGGTATCTTCATCCACCGTGAACTTGAGGTCGCTGGATATCATTCTTACAGCCTGATTGATTTTCTCGACCGACTGTTTCAGCGATCCCGCACTCACGGTTTCGCCGACGGCCTGCACAGCTTTGGATGGCAATTCGACGACGGCAGCAGGTGAAACTTGCGAAGCCTCGGCAGTGGGAACACGTTGCTGTGTGTTCGTATTACCCGGCACGGATGGCGAATAATCGCCAGAATTTATCAGAGAAATTTGCATCATGCTTCTCCTTCAATGCAGAAATCCTGGCCATGAGTCCGCCCCTGGCCAGGATTGTTTTACACTATGCTACCCTTTTACCGCAGCAGGCTCAACACATTGTTTGGCAAGGAATTTGCCTGTGCCAGCATCGCCACGCCCGCTTGCTGAAGAATCTGCGCACGAGTCAGGTTTGCAGTCTCGGCCGCGAAGTCCGCATCACGAATCCGGCTACGTGCAGAAGACATGTTTTCCGATGTCGTTTGCAGGTTGGTAATCGTTGCTTCAAAACGATTCTGCAGAGCGCCGTATGCGGAACGCTGGCCGTTGATCGCAGTCAGCGCCATGTCGGCGATGCGTAAGGCCTGGGTCGCGCCGGCAACGGTGGTGATATCGATGGTCGAAACAGCTTGCAGGGAACCTGCCACCGTACCGCTTGCAGCCAGTACCGCTCCAAACGCGCCGGAAGTCAGTGCCGCGCCGGTACTGACCAGCGAGTACGACTTGTCGGAGTCCAGATTGATCTGGCCACCGATAGTCAGGTTGCCAGCGGTGGTTGCAGCCAGCGTCACACCACCCGCCGTCAGGGAACCCGCGGCTCCTGCGGTATCCGCAGCAGTCAGGTTGATGTTATAGCCTTCGGACTGGGTCAGGACGATGCCGGTATTACCTGTATTCAACTTGGCGGAAACACCTGTCTGTCCGGCCGCATTGTTGAATGCGGTCACTGCCTGGGAAAGGTTGTCCGCACCCGTGGTACCGGAAATTGCGAAAGATACGGTTGCAGCGGTGGTTGTATTGGAGCCATACACACTCAGCGAGAAACTGCCTGAAGCACCGAACGCCAACGTTGTTTCCGTGAAGGCAGCAGCACCTACGCCAGTCTGGCTTTGCGCATTGACAGCGATAGCCACATCGCGGGCCGAAGCCGAAACTGTCAGGTTACCTGTTGCGCCACTTGCAGCTGCACCCTTAACGGTAATGCCGCCTGCGGTGCTGACTACCGCACCGGTTGCGCCGGTACCGGTCACGTCCGTGCTCGAAGTCGCCACAGTGCGGGTACCTTGTTTGCCCACTTCATAAGCACCGTACTGTGTGGTGAGGAAGTTGGTGGTGGTTGCCGTAATGGTCTGGTTGGCATTGGCGCCCACCTGATACACAGCAGAGCCGAAGGTACCATCGAACAATTTTTGACCGTTGAATTCAGTCGAACTCGCGAAGCGGCCCAGTTCCTGGTTCAACTGTGTTGCTTCCTGATTCAGCGCTTGACGGTCGGATGCGGTATTGGTCGCGTTGGCGGCTTGCACTGCCAGTTCGCGGATACGCTGCATCAGGTTGCCCATCTGTTCCATCGAGCCTTCAGCCGTCTGGGCGAGGGATACACCGTCATTGGCATTACGACGCGCCTGATCCAGACCGCGGATCTGGGTGGTGAAACGCTCGGAAATCGCCAGGCCTGCTGCATCGTCCTTTGCGGAGTTGATCCGCAGACCGGAAGACAAGCGTTGCAGGGACTGCGTAAGCGAACCCTGACTGGAATTGAGTTGACGTTGCGTGTTCAGCGACGGAACGTTGGTGTTGATAATCTGTGCCATGATAGCCTCCGAAATTAACCAGTTAATCCTACATCAAAGCTGTGCAGGCCTTTGTTACGCTGACCCACCTTTCAGTCTTCTTGTTTTGTCTATCGGCACACTGCCAGTGAACTTTAGCCCCGCTACCGAATTTCTTGTTTACGGCAGCCATGCAGCTTTCCATACATCCAGATTGTCTTCCAGCATCCAGCGGGACAACACAAGCTCTCGTAATGCATCTCCTTGACCGGCGCTTTTTTCCGGATGGGCAAGATGCTCACGTATCGCACCCAGCCACTCGGAAACGTGATTCCGAACCAGCGTCACCGGAAACTCTCCACGGTAAGGGTGTATGTCCGTGCATACCACCGGATAGCCCATCGCCCCATATTCCAGCAGCTTCAAATGGCTCTTGCACTCATTGAAGGGATGAACCTCAAGTGGCGCCAGCGCAAGATCCAGATTAAGGCTGGCTAATTTTGACGGGTACTTATCCAGCGGAACTCCTTCATGAAACTCATGGATAAAAGGCTGGATTTCTTCGATGCACATGCCGAAAAATACCCACTCCACCTCATCAGATAACGCTTTTACCACATCCACAATAATTTCCAGGTCACCCGTATGGCTGTTCCCCCCAACCCAACCCACACGGGGCTTCCGGCCTGCCCTTCGCTTGGGCATATGCCCTTTCCAGTAAGTTCCGTCAAGGTAGTTGGGCACGACCCGGATATCGGGATGCAAGTGCCGGTACGCATCCGCCAGGGGTTGTGTCGAAACGACAAAGCGGTCGCATATACTCAGCGCCTCTTTCAGCCAATGCGCCACGTCCGCAGGTATAAAAGGCCTCAATGCGCTTTTTGGTGGAAGATCCGTGATCAGGTCATCCAGTTCGTACACGCGGAATGCGCGACTGAAACGTTTGTAGCGCCTGATTGCCTCTACCTGATGTTCATACACCTGGCGCTGCAACACGATGACATCCGGCGCCACACGCTCCATTTCGGGGGGGGACATGGTGGACCTGCTGGTCATGACCTGCGCCTTCAGGGTGCGGTTTAATGCCCGTGCCGGCGAAGAAATTCGATACTCGCCGCTGCCCGTGTCGTCCGCCGGATTCACCAGTATGCGTGGCAGCGGCTTCCACGGATAAGGCTCACAGGATAGGGGTGCCAGCGTCCCCACCGCAAAGTCATGGCGCAGGCTGAGATTCGGGTTGTAGGCCGGATCGCGAGCCATTCTCGCCAACCAGCGGGAATAAAATTCCCCCCATGATGCGGATGCCTTGCTCTCCTCCGGCTTGCCTATATAAAGCAGGCTGACAAAAGGTGTCCATTCGAGCCAGTCGCCCTGCTGCGTCAGACGCAGACAGAGATCGGCTGCGCCGAGGTCTCCCGAAAAGGCGACGTCGAATCCTCCCGCAATTTCGAACGTCCTGTGCTTCAGCACCAGACACGCTTCAGGCAGCGCCGAAAAATTCTGGGCCAGAAGCGCGCGGCCATAATAACCAGGATAATCCAGGGCGGCATCGGCAAATGGCGTAAAAACGGGCTGGTTGTTAAGGCCAAGGATTGCCCCAGCCTGGAACACCTTACCGTCCGCCTGAAGCAGGCGCGGCCCCACCGCCGCCACACCGGCCTGGCTAGCCCGCGCCAGCATCTCTTCCAGCCAGTCGTTTTGCATCACTGCGCATGCCGCCTGCAAAAACACCAGGAATTCGCCCTGCGCCTCTGCCGCCAACCGATTACGCGAGGCAGCCCAGCTCAATGTTTCAGTCAGGAGCACGGCACGGATGCGAGGCTCACCCAATTTACCCAGGGCATCGACATAAGCGCGCGCATCTTCGGGCGTGCTTGAATCAGCCAGCAACACCAACTCGTAATTAGGCCAAGTCGTTTTCTCGAGGACGCTCTCCACGCAGCGCTGCAGATGCGCCAGATCGTTGTCGGCCACAACCAGCACGGAAGCTGAAACTTCCTGCCCAATACGGTAACGCACCCTGCAACTCGCCGGGAATGCGCCATGTATCACATCGGCACCAATCCCCCGACGCTCAAGGTGGGCGGAAACCGCGAGGCGGCCCCGCTCAATCAACTCGGAAACGGGCAGTTTGCAATGGCCCCCGTCTGTCAGGCGATGATAAAGAACGTCGGGCACATGTCCGAAGACATTTGCACCAGCCTGTTCATAGGCACGCAGCACCAGATCATATTCCTCCACGCCGGAATAACGGGTATCGAATCCGCCCAGTTGCCTGAACAGGTTAGCTTCGGCAAGCATCAGGCCACCGATGTACGGATAACTGAGCAGCAGTGCAGGGTTGAAATCCGGCTTGAAGTGGGGAAGTTCTCGTATCGCAACGCTGTTGATTCGGTCTTCATCGGAGTAGATAACGCGCCAGTCCGGGTGGGACAAACCGGCCTCGGCAAGGGAAAACAGGGCGTGGGGCGCGAACTGATCACCGGCATCGGCATACCCCACCCAATCCGCGGGGAATTCGACCAGTATCCGATTAGCCTCCTGTAACAGATCGCCATGCGCGACATGCCAGCAAAGGCGATCATTATCCCGCCATTCGGGCGACGGCTCGAAAGGCGCGATCACGCTGACACGTGCGGGCATGTGATATTGCCCCGCCAGAGAACCTATCGTAGTGGCGAGCTTGCGGTCATCCGGTTGCGATATAAGCAGCGCCAGGTGGATGCGCGGCGGGTGGTTCCACAAACGAGCGCGCTGATCGCACAGCGCTTTGTGTTCCGGCGTCGGCTGGTGTTGTTCCTGCCACACACGATAGCAGGTCGTAATCTGGTCATCCGGTGAGGGCACGTAAATTTCCGTATCGACGCCAGCCAGAGCCTTGAGCTCCTGAGGATGTTGCTTGTAGGCTGTCGCCCACAGTGAAAACCTGTCACGCTGCACCAGCACTTCCGCAAAACCTGCTGCAATCAAAGTCCAGTAAAGCTTTTTAGCGGTGAAGCCGGTCCGGTGGCACATAAATTCATTGCCGCAGGCAGTTTCCGAACCCAGACCATAGATAATGTCATGCGCAGCGATCGGCCCCGCGGGGGATATATATGCGACGCCATCCAGCTCGTCCGCCACTACCAGCTCAGCTGCGGCCTGGAGGTCTGGCAAAGTGATCAGCGCGAAGCCATCCGGTTTAAGCACCCGCATAAATTCGCGCAGGGCAACCGGCACCTGGTGGGGAAAGAGATGTTCCACATTATGACTGGACCACACTGCATCTACGGAATTGGAGGGTACGACACGCATATCGGTCAGTGAGGCGACAATCTCGGGATGCACGTCGGGATCGATATCGAGGCGTATCTCCTGCCATTCCCCGTTCTTGAAATGGTTATGGAAAGTCAGCTCGTTGACAGGTCCGCAACCGACATGCAAAACGATTTTTTTGTTATCCGCCATCAATTTTCTCCGGTATCCTTACAGCCCATGAATGTCGCCCCAAGTCCCCGTCAATGCAACTTCCGTCCGTCTCTGACCGGTGCATCCGGGCATCGGCGATACTACAATAAAAATCGCTCAGTTCGGCACTTTGTTCACCACAGCCGATGAATGCATCCCGAAAAAACGCCGCGCCTTCCAACAGGGAACTTCCCCCGCTTATCCTGCCCGGGGAACTTAACTACATCGCCGTTTTTCTGACGCTGGATTGCAACCTGAACTGCAGCTACTGCATCAACGACCCTGAACAGGCAGGTGAGAGACGAAACCTGTTTCACAACACCAAAACCGCTTTGCCTCCGGAGGAGTGGA
This sequence comes from Sulfuricellaceae bacterium, assembly GCA_031426915.1. Lineage (GTDB taxonomy): Bacteria > Pseudomonadota > Gammaproteobacteria > Burkholderiales > Sulfuricellaceae > Sulfurimicrobium. The sequence goes on from JASJPB010000038.1 coordinate 40,627, forward strand.
TACGCGGGCTGGCACGGATTCCTTTCTCCTCCGACCTGCCCATCACCCTGCAGGGCGGCGAGCCCACGCTCTACTGGGGCAGCCGGGGACTGGGCGCGATACTCTCCCACCTGCCCCACTATTTCGACCTGCTCACCAACCTTGCCCTCAAACCGGAAAAATTCGCGCAACTACTCAATGGGCAGCAAGCCAAACTACAGCGCGACGCGCCCTACCCTTCCATCCGAGTCAGCTACCACCCGGAGGAAATGGAGCGCACATGGAAGGGACGAGGGTTCGAGGAACTGGTGGATCGTTGCGTGGCGCTGGCCGATTATGGATTCAATGTTTCACCCGTCAAGGCCGAAAGCGATGTCGGCATCTACATGGTGGCCCACCCCGACAATAGCGTCACAGCGCGCATGAAAGCCGTTTATCAGGGTCGCGTGCCTTTCGAGACCAAGGAGTTCCTCGGCATGCATAACGGGCAGTTGCACGGCGCCTATCTGTACCCGTTCTCAACCCACCTGATCGCGGCCAACATCCATCCGCGCACCCTGAGTTGCGAGTGCCGTACCAGTGAATTGCTGCTGGACCCGCTCGGTTTCGTGTGGGGCTGCCATTTCTATCTATATGAAGCCTGGAAATCCGGCGTGGTAGAGCGTGAACACCCGACCCTTAAGGGACTTGACTACCACTATCGAAAATACGCTGACAAACTGTTTGCAGGGCAGGCGCTCAGGCCCGTCGGCCATATTCTCGACCCGGAATTCGTCATGGACGATTTGAGAGAATTCCGCGCCTGTTCATTTTACGGGCGCTGCATCGGCTGCGACACCAAGGTTAAAAACAATCGGTTCCAGAGTCTGGACGACATGAACATTGCCCACACCTCGGTGGAGATTCGCAACATCGCCCTGCCGCCAGAACTAATCGACCACCCCGAAATTCTGCCCCATCAACGGAAATTCCTGCGCGCATGACTCCTCCATCCGAACCCTTCACCCTGCTCGACGAGCGCAAGCATCGTGTGCTGATCCTGAAAATGGGGTACAGCGAAACTCTGGACCCGGACACCAGCGGCGTGGTCAGCCTGGGCGATATCCTGCGCGCCACCGTGGTGCTGCATGCCTTTCCGCCGGAGAAATATGAAGTCACCTGGCTGGTGGACCAGAAAGGCGTCGACCTGCTCAAGGGCAATCCCTATATCCACCGCATCCTCACCGTGAACCCCTTCACTCCTTTCCACCTCATGAACGACTGGTTCGATATGGTGGTAAATTTCGAGAAGGACCCAGGTATCTGTGCCATGGCGGACAAGATCCCCGCATGGAGACGCTACGGCTTCCGCTTCGATCATGTTTCTCATGAAGCGCACGCCTATGACAACTCGGATCAGGCGCTGTCGATGAGCAGGGATATCGATTTCAAGCGTCAGCAGTCCAAAAGCTGGTCCACCATGCTGTACGAAATGATCGGACGTCAGTACAACCATGAGCCTTATATACTCGGCTATCAGCCAAAATCGCAGGAAATTTACGATATCGGCCTGAACCATCAGGTGGGCGGAAAATTCCCCATCAAACGCTGGCCCGACCCAAACTGGCAGCAATTGCATGACGCCCTTGCCGGCGAATATTCGCTATCCTGGCAGCAAGGTATGGACAACATCGAAAGCTATATCGAGTGGATCAACAGCTGCCGCATCATCGTCACCAACGATTCGCTCGGCCTGCACCTGGCTCTGGCGCTGGGCAAAAAGGTCGTCGCCATGTTTGGCCCCACCAAGGCCAATGAAGTGGACGAATGCGACTGTCTGATCAAGCTTACCCCTGACGTCCACTGGAGCTGCATGCCCTGCCTTGCCGCCTCATGCCATAACCCGGAAGGATTGTGTATGGCGCATATTGCTCAAGATCGTGTCACGAGCGCCGTAAAGAAACTATTCCGTCTCGATCATGGAACACCCTGAATGTCAGACACTTATGGCATCGACAGCCACAAGCTCATGTACCACCCAGCCCGCACGGCACAGATACTCGATGTGGGGGATGACTGGGAAAAGGCCAGGCAGGTTTACCCGATTTACATTGAAATCTCCCCGGTAGGCGCATGCAACCACCGCTGTACCTTCTGCGCGGTGGATTACATCGGCTACCAGTCGGTGATGCTCGACGCAGAAGTCCTCAAGACCCGCCTGGCGGAAATGGGTACGCTGGGGGTGAAGAGCGTGATGTACGCGGGAGAGGGCGAGCCGCTGCTGCACAAGAAAATCGACGAAATCGTCATCGCCACCAAGGAGGCCGGCATCGACGTGGCTTTCACCACCAACGGCGTGGCGATGACGGAGCGTTTCCTGCAGACGCTGCCCCATATTTCCTGGATCAAGGTGTCGTTCAACGCCGGAACCGCGGCCAGTTACGCCAGGATACACCGGACCAGGGAAGCGGATTTCGAGCGCGTGATCGCCAACCTGAAACGGGCCGTGGCCTTGAAAAAGGCGCAAAACCTGAGCTGCACCATCGGCGCCCAGTCCCTGCTGTTGCCGGAGAACATGGACGAGATGGAGACGCTGGCGCGCATCTGCCGCGACGAGATCGGACTCGATTACTTGGTGGTCAAGCCCTATTCCCAGCACCGTTTCAGCACAACCCAGGTGTACAGCGAACTCGACTACAGCGGACTAATTCCGCTGGGAGAAAGACTAGCGGCATACAACACCGATTCCTTCCAGCTGATTTTCCGTGGCCACACCATGCAGAAGACCCTGGAAAAGCAAGCCCCGCGCTACCCCCGCTGCTATGCAACGCCCTTCGTCTGGGCCTACCTCATGGCCAACGGCGCGCTTTACGGTTGCAGCGCCTACCTGCTGGACCAGCGTTTCGAATACGGCAACATCAACCAGAGCTCCTTCCAGGATATCTGGCAGAGTGACAAGCGCCGCGATAATTTCCAGTTCATCCGCAACGAACTGGACATCGGAGAGTGCCGCCTGAACTGCCGGATGGACGAAATCAACCGCTACCTGCACCGCATCGACCAGAACTTGGTGCCCCACGTCAATTTCATTTAGGCGCGACCACATGACCGACCTGAAAGACATTTCCAAGCGCATCCGCCGCACCATCGTGGAGCTCGCGCATTCCTCCAAGGGCCCCCACGTGGGTTCGGCGCTGTCCTGCGCCGACATCCTGACTGTGCTGTATTTCGACGTGTTGCGCCTGGAGAACTGGGCACAGCGCGACGTTTTTATTCTCAGCAAGGCTCATGCCGCCATGTCGCTGTACGCCACGCTGGCGGAGCGCGGCATCCTCGACCGAGGCCTGCTGCCGGGCTACTGCCGCAACGAGGGCGACCTGCCTGCCCATCTGGACCGTTTCTCGGCTCCCGGGGTGGAGCTTTCTGCCGGTTCGCTGGGGCACGGCTTCAACATGGGCCTGGGCATGGCCTACGCCTTCAAGAAACAGAACAATGGCCGCAAAGTGTTCGTAGTGATCGGCGACGGCGAAACCCAGGAAGGCTCGATCTGGGAAGGCGCCCTGTTCGCGCCCAAGCTGGGGCTGGACAACTTCACCGTGGTCGTCGATTACAACAACCTGCAAGGTTACGGCCGGCCCAACGAACTGTGCAGCTTTACGCCCTTGAAAGAAAAGTGGCAGTCCTTCGGCTGGCACGTCATCGAGGCGGACGGGCACGACCACGAGGCGCTCCGACTGGCTTTGCATGCCGATTCCCAGGGCAAACCCAAGGTAGTCATCGCCAACACCACCAAGGGCAAGGGCGTGTCCTTCATGGAAGACCAGCTGATCTGGCATTACTACATCGTGACCGACGAACACAAAGCCCGGGCCTTCGAGGAAATCCAGTGAGAAATTCATTTATCGACACCATCATCGACGAATGCACGCGGCGCGACGATGTTTTCATCATCTCCGGCGATGCCGGGCTGGGCGTGTTCGACCAGTTCAAGGTCGAACACCCGGACCGCTTCCTCAATCTGGGCATCGCCGAGCAGAACATGATCAGCCATGCGGCGGGCATGGCCCTGGCCGGCTACAAGGTTTACGTCTACAACATCATTCCCTTCGTGCTGTACCGCTGTTACGAGCAGGTCAGGAACGACATCTGCTACCAGAAACTGCCGGTGACCCTGGTCGGCATCGGCTGCGGCCTCACCTACGCCATGCAGGGCATGACCCATTATTCCGTGGAGGATCTGGGCCTTGCCCGGACGCTGCCCAATCTGCGGGTGTTTTCCCCCATGGACCCGGTGCAGGCGAAACTGGCAGCGCAATATTCCCTGCGCAGCGGGGACCCTGTTTTCGTGCGCTTGGCCAAACGCGGCGAACCGAATATCCATACCCATGACGCCTTCGATGTGAGCCAGCCGCAACTGGTGGCGGAAGGACAAGGGGCCGCCATCGTATTCCACGGCACGGTGGTGTCCGAAGTGCTGAAGGCCCGGGAAATGCTGCAGGCGCAGGGCATTTCTCCGCGCGTGATTTCGCTGCCCATGGTGCAGCCGCTCCCGTTCCGCGAATTGCTGGCAATGCTGGACGGCATTTCACAGGTGTTCGTGGTGGAAGAGCATTATGTCGATAGCGGCCTGGGCGCCGCGCTGGCGCTGGAACATGCGCGCGCCAACCCGGCCTGGCGCCTGCATTGCCTTGGCATCGCACCTGGTTTCGTGCATGAGATCAGGAACCAGGACGGCATGCGCGAATTTTATGGCATCTCCGCCACGGCCATCGCACGGCGCGTGGCCGAAGTGATGTAACGCTTCAATCCGGAACCCAATCCATGTCCAAGCTCTATAGCAACCTCAAATTCCTGCGCTACGCCGACCACGTCGAGGCGCTGCGCGAACAGCGCGTGGTGGCACCGGTGCATATCCGCATCAAGCCGATGAACCATTGCAACCACGACTGCTGGTATTGCGCCTACCGCGTCAGCAACCTGCAGCTGGGCGAGGATATCGATCTCAAGGACAGCATCCCGGAAGCCAAGATGTTCGAAATCGTCGACGACGTGATCGCCATGGGCGTGAAGGCGGTGACCTTCTCCGGCGGCGGCGAACCGCTGCTGTACAAGCCGCTGCCGGAGGTGGTGGAGCGGCTGGCCAAGGGCGGCGTGCGGGTGGCTTCACTGACCAACGGGTCGAACCTCAAGGGCAAGGTCGCCGATGCCTTCGCCGAACACGGCACCTGGATCCGCATTTCCATGGACGGCTGGGACGATGCCAGCTATGCCAAGGCGCGCCACATCAAGGAGGGCGAGTTCACCCGGCTGCTAGAGAACATCCGCGCCTTCACCGCGCGCGGTTCGAAATGCGTGCTGGGCGTGAGCTATATCGTGGGTGAGGAAAACTGCGACCATCTCTACGAGGTGTGCGCACTGCTCAGGGACGCGGGCGTGAACCACGTCAAATTTTCCGGCGTGGTGGTTGCCAACAGCGGGGCGGAGAACAACGCCTACCACGCGAAGATCATGGACCGCGCCACGGCCCAGATCGCCAAAGCCAGGACGCTGGCGGACGAGCGTTTCGACGTGATCGACCATTACCACGAACTGGACGAGCGTTTCGAAAAGCACTACACCTTCTGCCCCTACCTCATGTTCCTGACGGTGATCGGCGCCGACAGCATGGTCTATACCTGCCAGGACAAGGCCTATACCCAGAGCGGCACCCTGGGCTCGATCCGCGACCGCTCGTTCAAGGATTTCTGGTTCTCGGAGGAGAACCGCGAGCGCTTGTTCAGCCTCGACCCTTCCAAGGCTTGCAGCCACCACTGCGTAAGCCACGGCAAAAACCTCGCCATTCTGGACCTGCTGTCGCTGGACCCGGATCACGGCAGTTTCGTCTGACCCGGCTTTTCAGGAAAACCTCATGGGAAAACTGCGCAACATCGTCACCCCGCTGCACAAGAAAACGGCCCGCGATTACGTGGCCCGCATGGTCGGCGACAAGATCCACTGCATGGAAGTCGCCAAACAATACGGCTTCGACTACTGGGACGGCGACCGGAAATACGGCTACGGCGGCTACCGCTACGACGGGCGCTGGGAAGTCGTGGCGCGCGGCCTGATCGAGGCATATGGCCTGCAGGACGGCGCGAAAATTCTCGATGTCGGCTGCGGCAAGGCCTTCCTCCTGTACGAACTGAAAAAGCTCCTGCCCAACGCCGAAATCGCCGGTTTCGACAGTTCGGAATACGCACTGAAAAACGCCAAGGAAGAAGTACGCGACCGGCTTTTCCTGCACCGCGCGGAGGATGCCTTCCCCTATGAGGACGGACAGTTCGACCTGGTCATTTCGCTCGGAACCCTGCACAACCTCCCCATCTTCGAACTCAAATCGGCGCTGCGCGAGATGGAGCGGGTGGCGAAGCAGGGTTACCTGATGGTGGAGGGCTACCGCAGCGACGCGGAGTTGTTCAACCTGCAATGCTGGGCGCTGACCTGCGAGAGTTTTTTCCGCCCCGAGGAATGGGTGTGGCTGTTCCGGGAATTCGGCTACAGCGGCGATTTCGAATTCATTTACTTCGAGTGAGTCCGGTCGTGGCAACGCAGGGGACATATCTTATCGTCGGCAGTGACGGGCTGATCGGTGCTGCCCTGAAGCGGAAGTTCCTTGCCGAGGGACGAACCGTCCTGGGCACGACACGACAGCCGGAATCGATCGGGGAAGACGTCCTGCTGCTGGACTTGGCGGGAAACGTGGAAGCCTGGAAGGCCCCGGCGGGGGTGAAGGTGGCCTTCCTGTGCGCCGCCGCCGCCACCTTGAAACAGTGTGAAGCAGATCCCGCCGGCACCTGCTTGGTCAACGTTGACAACCTGGCGCGCCTCGCAGGCAAGCTGGTGCAAAGCGGCGCCTTTGTGGTGTTCCTTTCCTCCAGTGCGGTGTTCGACGGCTCCATGGCTTTCGCTGCCAGCGATACCCCCTTCCTCCCCATGACCGAGTATGGTAGGCAAAAAGCCAATGCGGAGCGCCTCCTCCTGGATCTGGGAGAAAATGTCGCCATCGTGCGTCCTACCAAGGTGGTGTCACCTGGCATGCAGCTTCTCGTCCAGTGGCGCGAGGCGCTGGCACGAGGCGAGCCGATCCGGCCCTTCAGCGACCTGTTGATGTCACCGCTTCCGCTGGATTTCGCCACGGAAGCGCTGTTGCGCATCGCCGACTCGCGCCGGGGCGGGATTTACCAGCTTTCCGGCGTGGCCGACGTGTCCTATGCCGAATTTGCCGCAGCCTGGATGAAGCGCCTCGGCTTCCCCGCCCACTTGCTGCAGCCCTGTCACGCGGGGGGCGGGATCGCCAAGCCGAGGTTCACGACCCTCGATATGAGCGCCGTGACCCGGCAATTTGGCTTCAGGCCGCCCACCCTCGAACAGACGGTCGATTCCTTATGCCAGAAGCCATGAACAATTTCCTTGAATTCTATGAAAAACTAAAGATTTCCCCGGTGGCCCAGGATATTTCCGACTTCACCAGGCATATCGCGCGAAGAACTGCTCTATATCGCCAGCTCGGCCTGCTGCCCTTGACATTCCAGGCGGCCGAGGTGCTCGAGGTCGGCCCCGGCAGCGGCCACAATTCGATCGTCACCGCGGGTTTCAACCCGCGCCGCTATGTCCTGGTGGAGCCGAACAGCACCGGTTTTGCCGCGCTCACCAAGCTGTTCGGCGATTTCGGCGTGGCTAACGCGGAACTTCACAACACGCTGCTGGAGGCCTTGCCGCAACCAGAGCTGTTCGACATCGTGCTGTGCGAGGGCTTGATCCCCGGACTGGACAACAAGAACGCGTTTTTGCGTCAACTGGACGCCCATGTGCGCCCCGGCGGCGTGCTGGTGATGACCTGCTACGACAGCGTTTCCATGCTGTTCGAATCGGCGCGGCGCCTGATCGGCAAGCGTCTGGTGCGGGACGTGGATTCCATGGAACAACGGATCGATATTCTGACCCGCGCTTTCGCCAGCCACCTGGCGACGCTCAAGGGCATGACCCGCTCGCCGCGGGACTGGGTGCTGGACAACCTGCTTGCGCCGCCGGTGTTCAACGTCAAGGATTATTTCTCCATCAGCCAGGCGATCGGTTTTTTTGCGGAGTACTACTATTTCTACCAGTCATCGCCTGCATTCCTGAGCAACTATGCCTGGTACAAGGAACTGCCCTCCGACCCGTCCGAATACAACCGCAACTACCTCGAGCAGTTCCGCGCCAATCAGCACAACTTGGTGCACTACCAGACTTTATCCGCCCCAAGAGCGGGGGAGCTCAACATCGAGCTTGAAACATATTGTTCCGAGCTTGCGCAGTTGGCTCAGCAGGATAAAGTCGAGGATGGAATTGCGGTGAGCCTGCTTGGAAGAATCAAGGAAAATCTCGGCCAGAATATGTTGGCTAGTGTCGCACTTGATGAAACGATGGCCCTGTTCGCATCAGGCGAATTCGCACCCGAAAAAATTGCTGGTAACTATCCCGCCTTCCGGACTGCGTTTGGGCGAGGGCAGCAGTATATCAGCCTGGTGAAAGCCATGCCGCGATGATTCAGCAGCCAGATTGATGGATGGGCGCTTTGCCCAAGCCCTTGAGTCCCATGGCTCAAATGTCGTTCAGGATCATGGTGAACAGGGTTATATCGAATGAAATTGCAATGCTGCGCGGTCAACCTTGCCATTTGCGTTCTTCGGCAATATATCCATTAGTATCATATGGCGGGGAACCATATAGGGCGGCACAATGGCGGCAACTTTGTTCCGCAGCGCCTCCGCTGATATTGGTGAGCTCGTGGCGGCAAAGGCGAGAATTTGTCCCAGTACTTCGCCAAGTTTCTGGTAGACGACAGCGCACTCCTTGATGTCGGGCAAGGTATTAATCGCAGCCTCGATCTCCTCCAGTTCGATGCGGTAACCCATGTGTTTGATTTGGAAATCAATGCGGCCCTTGAAATGCAGCCAGCCATGAATATCCCTGCGCACGAGATCGCCACTGCGATAGCCGATATCAGCATAAAGCGTCTGGCGTGGGTTTTGAACAAAAGCCTTGGCAGTACGCTCGGGGTCGTTATAGTACCCAAGCCCCACTTGCGGTCCACGCAGGAATAGCTCGCCAAAATCCGGGTCTGCCTCGTCCAAGGGAAGGATTTCGAAATCAAAATTTTGCGCCAGCAAGCCAAGCGGAGCAAGATTGTGCATATCCCCGAAGTCGGTAGCACGGATGGCATGAGCCGAACAGATGCAGGTGCATTCCGTGGGACCGTATACGTTTTCCAACCCCGCGCGCGCGCCAAACATTTCATAGAGTTGGCGCAGCTTGGTTTTGGGAAAGCCCTCTCCTCCAAAGATAATTTTTCGAATTGCGGGTAAATCCGCAGCCGCAAGCGCGCGTGTTGTCAGCATATAAACGAGCAGTGACGGTACAGAGAACCAGATGGTGCAGGCCGCGTCGTTGGCAAGTCGAACAAGAAGGTGCGTATCTCGCACCTGATCAGAGGTTATGGGAGCTAGCGCGGCCCCGGAGAAAATGGCTGAATAGAAGTCGAAAACGGAGTTGTCAAAATAGATTGGATTGACGTTCGTCAGCACATCATCGGGCGTGATGGAAAAACGTTCCCGTGCCCAGGCAATAAACCATAACAGGTTTGCATGGGACATGACCGCCCCCTTGGGCATACCCGTGGAACCGGATGTAAACATGATGTATGCAGGAGATCCGCCGCCGGTTGCGCGGTATTCTGGTAGCGAAGCATCCTCTGTTAATGTTTGCATATTGCAGAGATCCAAGACATTCCGGAAGCCAACTGCCGCCAGCTCGGTAGCGCAAGGCATATCCTGAAAAGCATTAATGATCAAGCTCGGCTGGCAGGTGGAGAGGATTTTTCGCAGTCGTTCCCAGGGGCTGTCCGGGTCAAGGTTGGTATAGATAATACCGAGTCGCAGACAGGCAAGCATGGCCGCGAAAGCGGCGGGTGACTTGTCATGAAACATGGCCGCCACCTGGCCATGACGAAGACCCTTCGCCCACAAAAGGCTGGCAATGCGGTTCACTAGCAGATTCAACTCGCCATATGTAACTCGCTCGCCAGTAGCCGGGTAGATCAGCGCAGTGCGGTTTTCATGCCGGCGGGCGACTTCCTGAAAAGCAATACCAAGATTCGAGACAAAAGCCATGATGAAGCCTGCCGGTTAAATCACCAAGCCGCCATCTATCTCAAGCACGGTGCCGGTCAGGTAGTCATTCTCGATGACATGGCGGGCAGCTAGGTAAATGCTCTCCAGGTCACCCAGTCGACGTAAGGGAATTTGCTGGTGGAGGCGAGTAACAGCAGCTTCACTGAGTGCGGCGCGTGTGGAAGGTGTATCGATAAAACCAGGAGAGATGGCTGCAAAGCGCAGCCCCAACCCGCCCAGCTCTTTCGCCCAGGTGCGTGTCAGCGCGTTCACACCTGCCTTGGCGGCAGAGTAAGCGGATTGTCCTGGATTGCCGCTGGAGGAAATGGAACTGATGGATATGACAACACCTTTAATGCGCTTTGCAAGCATGCGGTCCACGACACGACTCGTCACATAAAAGACTGAATCAAGGTCGGCTGACATCACACGCCGCCATGATTCGCGCGAATGTACCCGCTCGCCCCGTGAAAGCATATTCACCAGCGGTTCGCTGTGAATAATGCCTGCATTGTTGATGAGCACATCAGGTTCAAAACCGGTGTCGAATATAGCTTGGAGGGTAGCATCCACGGCGACCGGGTCGCTTACATCACAGACCCAGGCTTTAATCCGCCCACCGGACTCTTCGCGTAGTTCGGTGCAGCGCACCGCGTCCACCTCCAACACGCAGACCTCGGCAGACTCAGACTTCAGGCGATCCACCAAAAAGCGACCGATACCTGAGCCACCCCCTGTTACAAGCACACGGGAACCTTCAATCTTCATACCTTGGCACCATGCACCCGCAAAATGGATCGTACATCGCCCACGGATTTGATATCTGCGATTTCATCCCCGGTAAACTGGATTTGATACGTTTCTTCAACCCGGACAATGAGCATCATGTGCGCCAAGGAATCCCAAGTTGGAATGTCGCTGAGTGCAAGAGATTCCACTATGGATGCTTCAGGAAGCGCGAACACTTCGGAAAATATTTTTTCAATGGACATGGCTGGTTTTATATAAGAAGCAAAAATTGTAATTCAATATAATTAGGCAATATTTATGACGATCACAGTTACTGATGCGCTTGGAATACGTCAAATCAGCATTATTTTTGCACATGCGCACGGCATCCAGGCTCCGAATGCAGCCTTGTCCGCAAGCATGTAGTATGACATGTTGGATTCCGGTCTTTACCAAAAAAAACCGTGAGGCCGGATCAAGCGCGCCTTTCGACTCCTTTTACGATTAAATCACTAGTAACGGAGCTTGACGAAAAGTGCCTTCCCACACACGAAGGCACACCCGATCCGATCCGGTTGGTCATGAAGCAATTCATTACCCACGCGATATGGCCCGTCGCCATGCGACCAGATATAGTCGTCTAGAATCAGCCATGATCCCGGCAGCATCCTGCCGAGCCAAAGTTTGCAATCCTTCTTGACGTAATCATAGTCGTGGTTGCCATCGATGTGAATTACCGCGATCTTTCCAGAGTAAGCGACACGCCCTCCCATCCGGGATAATATCGTCGCCCCTTCCGCATACATCTTAAAGGAATTTTCCGAGGTTAGGCGCATATGGGCGTGGTCATCAGCGCGAAACGGAACCATGTTCACCATAAAACCTTCGCTCAACACTTCAAAATCCCATTCACTCACCAAGGTCTGAAATTCTTTAGGTGAATCACGTTGAATGGCAGAGTCAGCCCGCCAGGGATCGATCGTAAGCACCGGCCCGATGCGATAGCGCCAAGCCAGGTACAGCAGCACAAAAGCAGACCTTCCCATCAAAGAGCCAATTTCCACCACATCTCCCGCCGGTGCGCTGGCAAAAACCCCCATCATGGCGGCCAACTTGTCATCGTTCGACTCACCATAAATCAGCGAAGCCTGCCGCAGTACCCCTGCCACTTCCAGCAAGGAGAGTGTTGGGGCGCCATCCGCGCAAAGTTCCACCAATAGCCGCAATCGCTTTGCACGCGTCATCAACTGAAGGTGCTGCTCGACCTGCTGTCGAATCGGCGATTGACCGATTAATTCGATATCGAGGCGGTATGATGCAATGAATCGCCGCATGAAATCATGCACGCTGGCGACAGGGCAAAACATGCGGTTTATAGATTTCTCGTCCACCAAGGACAAAAAATACGGCACAAAATTTTCATCGTAAATTGAAGGGAGACGATGCAAGCCCCCCCATTCGGCGGCGATCTCGTCGTTCGTTACAGATGCGGCACAGATCACCTGTTCGCCTCTGTGTCGCGCCGTCTTCAAGAACTCTACCGCCAGCTGATTGACGGCGGGAAAGACCAGCGTCGAACAATTAGCCTGTTGATTTTTCATTATAAAGTTTTTGATTCTTCAGCATATTCGACAGCGACATATAGCACTTTATTGCGACCCAGGCGCGTCACAGGCGCCGTTGCCAAATATCAGATCACCGCAAACGGTCAGTCCTTTAGTCCGATATCACGACTAGCGGCCTGGCGCACCACATCATCCAGCCACTGGTGCATACTCTTGCCGGTCTTGGCACGTGCCTCCTGAGCCAAACGCTTGGCTTCAGGTGTAATCCCCTCAAGTTGGCCATAGAAACGCGTTCGGTGGGTACCACCACGGGCGCCGGGAATAGAGAAATCAAAATCTGCCTTGGGTTCGCCTTCACCCACCACAAAATCAATGACATAGAAAACGCCCCCGATGACCCATTCCAGCCGAGTCTTGCGCGCCTCGACAGGTAGCTTGTCCAAGGGAAGCTCGTAGGTAAACTCCGGGTTGGAGTTCATTAGGATTCGACCAAATTCGGTCTCGCGCAGCCAGGGTGGCATGCTCTCATCACCAACTACCACTTTGCCACCGGGTTTGGTGACGCGTGCCATTTCGGAAAAGGCGCGCTTGATATCGCCGAAAGCATTGATTCCACCGAAGTGGTAACAGGCATCGAAGCTGTTATCCGCAAAGGGTAGATAGTAGCCGTTGGCCAGCGCGGGTTCGATGTGAGTGCATGAACCGCGCATGCGCTCGATGTTCTTGGCCAGAAATGATGAGGAGAGATCCTGAATATAAAGTTTACCGTCAGGCCCCAGCATCCGAGCGATAATCTCAGAATCACGTCCCGTTCCAGCACCTGTTTCCAGCACTGTCAAGCCTGGGCGCAAGTCGAGCTTGTCGATCATTGCATTGCGGACAGACTGTTCATCCTCGCCATAAGTGCTGAATGTCAGTGGCAAATAGCGGTCGTAGGCATCGGCACGTTCCTCATATTGCTGCAGTGCCATACGGTCAACTGCCGGCAGATCGAATGGATAGATCAGGTTGGGCACACCGTTACATATCTCGAAGCGATGTCCAGATGGGCTGAACAATACGCCCGAAATAACCTCATCGCCATCGCAAACTGCATCCGTTAGTGTCAGAGACTCAAGAGTGACTGGATCGACATAAAAACTTTCTTCCCCGAAGTGCACGCTCCCTCCTTACCTGTATATCCGCCAGAATCGCAAAAACAAAACAACATTCGTAAAATAATGAGCAACATGAAGATAATATGCAAATTGCAAATCAAATGAGATACTTGAAATGCTATCCAGCTTACCATAGGATCCCAAAGCACGGTAATAACGGGAGGAGAGTTGCGCTTTTAGCAAAGCTTCTTAGGATTGTGTTGAATGACGAGCCAGAGTAACTGGCAAATCCGCCAGGATAGAAAAAGCGGGCACATGGATAAATCAAGGGAACGGGCGATGAAATCTCTCATTATTTTCGGGCTTGGCAAAATCGCCGATGTCGCTTACCACCATATTGTTCGTGACAATGAATATCAGGTAGTAGCCTTTACCTGCGATGCCGAGTGGGTACCGGCAAGCACGCATTTCGGCCATCCGGTCCTCGCCTTTGAGGATATTGAGCGTCATTATCCGCCAGAGTCTGTATCCATGTTTGTGGCGATCGGTTACCACGACCTCAACGCCGTCAGAGCCAAAAAATGTCAAGAAGCCAAGGCCAAGGGCTACACTTTGATCAGTTACATCAGCCCCCGTGCTGACCATGGGCCATGGCTGGTGGTAGGCGAAAACTGCCTGATCCTCGATGGGGTCGGCATTCAGCCCGGGGTGCGGATCGGCAACAATGTGTCCCTGTGGAACAATGCGTTGATTGGCCATCACTCGATCATTAACGATCATTGCTGGATCGCTGCGGGAGCGACACTCGGTGGTTCGGTCACACTTGGCGATAGATCCTTTGTCGGCCTCAACGCCACCATCGGTGGAGAACTGTCTATCGGCGCGGATTGTTTTCTGGGGGCAGCCGCCCTGGTTGTCAAAAGTGCCCCGCCACGCAGCGTTTTTATCGCCCGCGGCACAGATAAATTTCGCCTGGAAAGTGATGATTTTCTCAGAATGACCGCGATGCCCGCCATCGGGCCCAACAAGAAGTAATATGGGCGAATGCTTGTGCGCCAATCACTGCTGACTCACTCCGCCCGATGATTCCATTGGCAAACGACACCAACCGGGTTGGCTCACCACAACGCATTTCAATCTCTTGCGACAATTAAGCCCGTTATTGGTTATGGTAAATCCTATGTTTTTCTGGAAAAAACTCGGCAATATCTTCAATCCGACTATTACCCGCCCCCGAGAGTGGATGCAGGAATATGCGCAATGCCCTACTCCGTTTCTGCTCAATGAAAAAATTCTTCGCGTCTATATTGCATGCCGGCCACAGCGTGGGGCGAACATGCAGTACGTCTCCTATCCAGGCTATATTGATTTGGCGCGGGAAGATATCACACAGGTTGTGGGCATATCAGATACCCCACTGATTTCTCTGGGGAATCCTGGCTCCTTTGACGAATTCGGAATCATGCCGAGCAGCGTTGTGCGGAAGGGCGAAGAAACCTATATTTATTACTCTGGATGGACACGAAAGCAATCCGTTCCGTACACGTTAGCCATAGGCATGGCAGTCAGCCGCGACGGCGGGAAAGTTTTCGAGAAACTAGGTGAAGGTCCAATTCTCGGGCTGACCTTGAACGAACCATTCTTGGTTACAGGTCCTGTTGTTCATATAATCGCTGACCAATGGCACATGTGGTACCTGACTGGAAGGAAATGGTTGTTCGAGGAAGGGAAACACGAACCCGTTTACCAGATCGCCCATGCGAAGTCCTGCGATGGCATCAATTGGCACCGAGACGGAATCCCTATCATTCCAACCCTGTCAGAAGATGAATGCCAGGACATTTTTTCTCCGTTTTTCTTTGGCGGGAAATGGCATGCAATTTTCGCCTACCGAAAGCCCTCCTCTTCCGAGGGGGCATATCGTTTGGGATATGCGTCATCGGACGATCTCGAGACGTGGATTCGGGATGACTCGCAAGTCGGGATCGAAATTTCAGAATCGGGATGGGACTCGCAGATGATGTGTTACCCTCAAGTCATTGATCTGGACGGCCGCTTATTGATGTTTTATTGCGGCAACGGTTTCGGTCGCGAGGGATTCGGCATCGCCGAGCTGACTGCTTATTCTGCGTCGTCGTGACGCGTCACATAAAATTCGCATACTGTATTCTGTCTCCTATCGAGCCTGAAGGAGAGCATTACCAATGTCGATCATCGACCACATCGTTGACGGTACGAATAAGCAACGCCCTCTATTAATCCGCTTACGGGAATCACCTAAACCCGTAATCATTTACGGTGCCGGTGTATACGCTTACGTGCTGAAGCGGTTTTTAGCCGCAAACGGCATCGCGGTTGTGGCCGTGATGGTGGATGCCGCCTATAAGTCCGAAGACACATTCATGGGGTTGAAGGTCACTACGACCGAGGAAACCATGAACCACCTTTCCGATTACCATGTGGTCGTAGGAATCACGAATTACCCAACCTTCGTGGAAAAGCTGACAAAGCTGGGGGGCACTGAGATTCACGTCATTGACATTCCGGATTACCTCAACATGCCGAATGCCTTCATGGACATGGATTTCGTGCAGAAGAACAGAGAACAATTTGACAAGGCGGCGGGACTTTTAGCTGACGACCTCTCCCGCAAGACCTATTTCGCGGCGATCAATACCAAAATAAACGAGAATCTAGACTACATCAGGCCGCATGTCCGGATGGATCATCTCTATTTTCCTTCGACGGAATTTCCCTTGCGTGAGGACGAGGTATTACTCGATGTTGGCGGTTTTACGGGCGATACTATCCGCGAGTTCCACCTCATCACCAAAGGTCGGCACGGAAAGATCTACTCTCTCGAACCCTGCGATGAAAACTACGAAAAATTGCTTGTGACGATTAAGACGCTCGGCCTTTCCAATGTCGTGCCCTTGAAGATTGGTGCCTGGGACGAAAAAAAAACCCTCTCGTTTTCGACCAAGGAATTGCATATCGACAACCAGATCGCCTCCAATGGCACGCAACATATTGATGTTGATTCGATTGATTCGATCTTGGCCGGCCTAAGGCACCCTGTCACATTGATCAAGATGGATATTAATGGTTCCGAATATCGCGCTCTTTCGGGAGCGAGGGAGACCATTCGGCAAGATCGTCCCAGGATTGTGGTCAGGATGCATCGAAAAGAGGATTATTTCCGCCTGCCGATTCTCCTGAATGAGCTGGCGCCAGACATCAAGCTCTATCTCAGGCAACGGAATTTCATGTCAATGATGCTGGTTCTCTATGGCATGTTCGACTGATGAATCATGTGCGATGTTGAAACCACTGATACAGCACCAACGGGGGCTGGTAAAGATGGCCGACCATTCGGTCCATCGCAATAATGCTACCTTAGCAAGGTCAATTTTCCAGCACCGCAAGCCCAAAACCATAGCGACCGAACTCGTTACCGTTATATAGCATGTACACTTTACCATCGCATTCGAATACATGCGGGTAACACAGCATATCCGAGTCCCAATCGTCATCAGTCACATCGATACTCGGGAGAGTATCGTCTCGTATCCAATTTACAAGGTCATCCGAGTAGGCGTGGCCAATTCGGTAGGCTCTATCCCTGTTTTTTCTAAAATCTGAAGCCTGCCGATAACAGAAGAACATGTGATTTCTGCCGGATATTTCTATCACAGTTGGTAAAGCCTGACATTCCTCCGTGCCCAATCGGCTCTCGATAATTTGATTCCCTTCCTCTTTCTCCCAGTTAATCCCATCACTTGAAATCGCATGTCCAATTTTGTAGATTCGATCTGGCGATGCGCCATTTGTAGATTGCTTCCAGCCACTACCAAAGATGTACCACATATGAAATGTCCTTCCGTAAATCCTGACGAACGGATCAGCAATCAGACATGGCTCATGCAACGAAGCAGCTAGAACTGGCCCATCCCCGATCCGCTGGAAAGTAAGACCGTCATCGCTGCTGATAGCGAGTCCGATTGCAGTGTCTACTGGCACGGATACTCTTCTGTTCACGCCGGATGTGTAGCCATATATCAAATCTCCGTGACGAACCACATTCATGGGGAAAATACCATGCTCATCGAAACAGCCGAGCTTTCCCAGTTCAATGACCGTATGCGCGGACACCGCGATAATGTCACGAAGATTCTTTTTCATGTCAACAAAGGCTATGTGGCTCAGGTACTTCCCGTTTGCGCCATCCAACGAGCGTGTGGAAAAATAAATTCTTACAAAGTTGTCGAAAATAATTACTTGGGGCGACTGTGCAAACTCGATGCAGCCACTAGGAAGGTTAAATTTTGTAGGATCGAAAATTTTCCCGAGTTTTTTCCATTTCATAATTCTATGACATATCTTTATATTAATTCGTAACCTGATGCGAGATAGTCGCTGATGTCAGCTATGGAATTGAACATCATCACATCCACGATGGAAAGCCATGGGACGAACTCATGATTAAATTGTTTGTACTCAAAAGCTTTTGTTTGAAGGAACTTGAGCCTGATTCCATAAGTGCTAAACTCCTCCTTCATATAAATCTTTTGGCCACCAATTGCATTTACGTAAATATCGGCATCAACGTATTTGCAAAGAGCGATTACTTTATCCTTTCCGCGCAATGAATGGTCTATTTGAAGATCGGACGATATGAGAATTTCAGTACTAATTTCCAAATAGTCACAGGTTTCCCTGATTGAGTTGTAAATATAGCTAAATAGGTTGTTTTCATCCTGCAACACGATATTTTCTACCAGTGGAAAAACCCGCTCAAAATACGGAGCGGGTTTATAGGCCTCTCGAAGCCGATTGAGAAGTTTAAATTTATTGAAATCAGCGGCTATCTCTCTGTTTTTTATAGTTAATAAGTCTGAGTCTTTTTTCAATGGGACAGAGAACAATTCATCTTTCCCGTTTTGCAAAAAGCGATTCCTATTGATCCAACCCTTTTTTGTGTACTGAATATTGTCATAAACAATAAATTGACTAACAGACTGGATTAACTGGAAATATCCAATATACGGAAGAAAATAAGGCTGCATGATGGCAATGGATTTCATTCACCAGCTTTTCCCACAATTACTTGAAGAATAAAATCCACCTGCTCGCATGACAGCGCTGGATAAATCGGCAGGCAAATCACTTCACTCGCCGCCTTGCGCGCCACAGGCAAATTTGCATGTGCGGCTGAAGGCATGCCCCGATACATTGGAAAATCACTTATCAACGGGTAGAAGTATCGCCGCGCATAAATGCCGTTATCCTGCAGTTCTTGATACAGCGCATCACGGCTAAGTGGATAGTCCGGCTGCACCAAAATCGGGAAATAAGCGTAGTTGGCCACCTTCTCGCCTGCAACCGACAGGCAATGGATACCCTTGACCCCGGCCAGGGCCTTCCGGTAACGGATATCGATGACTTTGCGTTTTTGCAGAGCCTCACCAATACCTTTTAGTTGCAACAAGCCCAAAGCGGCATTGATTTCGCTCATCTTGCCGTTGATTCCCGGGGCGACCACGGTCACCTCGTCCACGAAACCAAAGTTTTTCAGGTGATCGATGTGCAGTTTGGTTTTCTCATCCGGGCAGATGATGGCCCCCCCCTCGAAAGTATTGAACACCTTGGTGGCATGAAAGCTCAGTACCGATAGATCACCGTGATTGAGGACGCTGCCGCCATGGCATTGAACGCCAAAAGCATGTGCGGCATCGTAAATGACCTTCAATCCATAGTTATCGGCAATCTTCTGAATGCGTTCCACATCGCAGGGATGTCCGTAGCAGTGGACCGGCATGATGGCGGTAGTTTGCGGCGTGATAGCAGCCTCGATCTTGGCGGGATCGAGATTAAGTGTGCTCGGATCGATATCCACAAAGACTGGCTTGATACCATTCCACAACAAGGAGTGGGCGGTAGCCACGAAAGAATATGGCGTAGTAATGACTTCACCAGTGATGCGCAGAGCTTGGAGGGCGGTAACAAGTGCAAGCGTACCGTTGGTAAACAGCGCAAGGTGCTTCACGCCCAGGTAATCGCACAATGCCTGTTCAAATAGCTGGTGAAACGGACCGCTATTGGTTAACCGTTTGTTTTCCCAGATTTGTTCCAGATAAGGAATAAATTCCTCCAATGGGGGCAAGAAAGGCTGCGTGACATAAATTGGCGGAATTTTTCGTGATTCCGTCATTTTCTGGTCCCCTGCATCGCACTGTAAATATTTTGCAATAACACTTCAAGTGACTCCGCCGGATGGTAACGCATAATTTCCCGCCACAGCAGGAGCAGACTCTGGCTGGGAAATCCCTCTGATTCCAAACCGGTAATAAAGCTTCTTCCGTGCCTCTACCTGACGGGATGCCATAAGCAATAGCTGATGGGCCATGTGTGGCTTAAACCGCTCCTTCATCGAGCCATACTGGCTTGGTGACAGCTTTTCCAAAGCATCCATCACCTCCCCCATATAAATGGTATGGGCCAAATGGCCCTGCCAGATCCTTTCCTCGACGATTAATTGGTTCAGTTCCCCCTCTGCCCTAGCCAGGGCGATCGAAAGCGATCCTTGTTCTCCATGCACCCTGTACTTCATCAAAGGTTCATAAATCATTTCGCAGCCATCCAGCAACCCTCCATAGAAGGCAAGAGCAATATCCACCGTGCCCAAATGGCATGGCGGCGTATTGTGGCTGAATGGAAACAACTCATACACCTCTCGATCCAGGCCCATTCCCGCGCCGAAAACACAATCGTTAACACCATTCAGCAATAGACTTTCCAAGGAACAATCCGGCATTTTTTCCGGGTCTCGGTAGTAGGAACCCAGGGACTGTGAATCCATGTCAATTTGCTCGGAATTGACCGTCACAACAGACACCTTTTTGAAACGCCATACCTCAACCATTTTTTCGACCATCTGTGGATGCATCACATCATCACCACAGAACTGAATCACAAACCTGCCCGATGTTCTGCGAAAGCTGTCCACCCAGTTGATTCTGCCTAGCAGGCCAAGATTTTTCCGGTTCCTGACGAAGGTCACTTCATGGGGTCCGGCATAATCCGCAAGGCATGACTCGATGATATCTGCTGTGCGGTCAACTGATCCATCATCCGCGATAATGATTTCCAGCGGCGAATAGCCTTGAGCGAGAACCGATTCGACGCATTCCCGAATAAATTGCTCATGGTTGTAACTGCACACCGTAACCGAAACCAGTGGATTTTCTGTGCCGAAGTTTCTTGGCCTGCGCCGCAAGATGGAAGGAAGAATGACCGGCGCACTCGCGCCCAGGGAAACCCGATCAAGCAATGCCAGCGCAGCCGGATCGTTCGGATTGCCATCCAGTGCCTGAATCAGCAGATCAATCGCCCCTTGGGCATTACCCTGACCAAGAGCATCCGCGGCATAACGACACAACTCCTCGCACATGCCCCTCTCATTTCCCTCTCCAGCCCTGAGAAGGAGAAGATCGTTTGCCAATCTGTTTTTGCCACAACTGATGGCTAATTTTCCCAATGTTTTCAGCACTTCGTCGTCAACCGGGTTGCGCTCGAAACGACGCCATAGCTCAACAGCGGAAAACAGCACGGAATCGCCAACCGCCTCCAACCTGGTATCGACATGCTGATGTCGCATACCATCCAGTAAGGCCGGGAGCCGGACAAAATCCAGTTCATCTCCTTGAACATGACACCACTTCTGCCACATTTCACGGTAGCGCAATTCGACCAGACGGACATAAATATCTGGGTTGCCCAACGGGGAGGCAAAAATCCGACCACGCAGGGTCTTCCGAAGGATGGCCAGTTCCCTGACATTTCCAGCCTTGGCGCAGGCAATTGCCAGGTACGCATCGGAAGATTCCGCGACCCATTCCTCCAGGCCGGCGGCGTCAAGAATCGCCGAAGTAATGCGCTTGCCCAGGGTATTCCCCTTCATGCACACTACCGGAACGCCCATCCACATTGCATCGAGGGTTGTCACCCCTCCTCCCATTGGAAATGGATCAAGGGCGATATCAACCTTCTCGTAGGCCTTGAGATGGTCGTACCACATTGATCTGCCCAAAAACTCGACCCTGTTCGCATCGACCCCCTGTGCCTGGAATACCTGGCGCACATGCTGGATTTTCTCTGCGTCGTTCCATCCCTTGTCCTTGAGGATCAATCTGGATGCAGGTACACAGGCCAACAGCTTGGCCCACAATACCAATACCTCGTCCGAAATTTTCACCATACGGTTAAAACAACCGAAAGTGACATGGCCATTGAGCGCTGCCGGCGATAGCGCGACACTCGGAGCGTCATCCGGGCACCAGTAAGAAAGCTGGCAAGGAAGATCGACAACCTTTTCGACATACAACGCTCGTTCGTCATCGGGAATGCTCACCGGATCGCTGAACAGATAGTCCATTTCAGGCATACCGGTGCCATTGGCGTGACCCCACGCCGACACCTGGATGGGGGCCGGCTTGTAGGCATAGATGGGAAGTCGGTTTGCTCCGGCGTGACCGAATAGATCCACCAGGATGTCGACCCCATCATCCCTTATTCGTCTTGCTGCCTCTTCATCGCTCATTCCGCTGACATCGCACCATCCCTCGACATTCGACTGGATGCGATGACTCAGGTCATCCTCGACATGGAAATTTGAATAGCAATACACCTCGAACCGGGCCTTATCGTAATGAAGCAACATCGGAACGAATGCATATGCGCTCGCATTACGGAAAAAGCGGCCGGGGATATAACCAATACGGATTTTACGTTGTGAGTCAGCGGGAATGGAATGTGGAAAACGACCAGGATGTTTGGGCTTTACATATCGTTCATACCAGGAACGTCGCTCAGCTTGCTGCAATGCAGCATCCGCTGAAGGATCGAAGTCGGTGGTATATGCGAGCACGCTCTGCAAATGGGCTGCATCCGGCATGAGTTCCAAAGATCGCCGGATGCAGCCAATGGTCGAAGCTATATCCAGCGATGAATTCTCAAAAAGGTCAATCAGTCCTTGGTTTGCTGCGGCAAGGTTGGGGTTGCAAAACAGCGCCTGTTGATAAAACTGAACTGATTCCTCAATCCTTTTTGTTTTCTGTAACAAGTAGGCCAGGTTGTAATATGCCACCGCCAAACCCGGGTCAAGCATCACGGCTTTTCTCAGAAAAGACTCGGCTGCTTCATGCTCACCCAGCTCCAGATAGGCCATTCCCAGATTATTAGCCATCTCTGCGCTAATCTCTTCCGGATTGGCCTGGAGTTGCACCGCTTTCTTGAATACTTTCAATGATTTGGCCACCAGGCTGTTTTTCTTTTCTCCCTCGGTGAAACCCATGCTGAATTCTTTGAGAGCGACCCCCAGCGATAACTGAACTTCAAAGTTTTCAGGCAGAAGTTCTGCCAGCCGCTGATAGCACGGCACGGCCTTTTCAAGTTTTTTCTGCGCTTGATACAGCTTTCCGGCCAAAAACAAGATATCGGCGCCCGGCTCTCCTTGATCGAATGTACTTTCCAGCCAGGACACCGCCTCATCGAGCCGGCCCTGCCGATAGAGCAGGTCGGTAACGTTTACAAGCGCAGTATGATCATGCGGCAAAAGGGAAACCACACGGCGAAAACAGTTCTCGCTATCGGCCAGTCTCCCTTGCTGCACCAGTATCTCGCCCAGATTCTTCAGCGCTGGAATAAATTCCGGCGCAAGCGCCAATGCTCTGCGACAACCGTCCTCTGCCTTGCTCAGATCGTTCTGCTGTTTGAATGCAGTCGCCAGACCATTCCATGCCTTGACGTAATTCGGGCGCAACCTGACCGCTTCCTGGTAAGCGCCAATAGCTTCATCTTTCCGCCCTTTTGCAAGAAAAACGTTGCCGAGATTGTTCTGTGCTTCAGGATAATCCGACCGTAGTTTGATCGCATGAAGGTAACAATCGAGCGCATCATCCAGCTTGCCATCCTCTTCGTACGCGACCCCCAGGCTATTGTGAAACTCGGGAGCCCCCGGATTGGCCCGAATAGCCTGCTGAATGTGTTCTTCTGCCAAGGAGTAGCGTTTTTGATCCGAGTATAAAAGCCCCAGCAAATGCAAAGCGTCTGGCTGCCCGGGCTCAGACTTGAGAACGAGCCGATACAATTCCTCTGCCTGTGCCAGTTCGCCCTGCTGCTGGTGCCGCAACGCTTTTTGCAGCACTTCCCCCAAGGAAAGATTGTGTTTTTTATCGCTCATATCTGACGGTTTTCCTCTGTCGCAAGGGTTTGTGACTCATCGCACCATTTTCGCCACATTTCACGGTAAGCCCACTCCACCTGCATCATAATCAAACCGGGGGCGCCCGCAGGTGACAGCGCGAGCCTTTTTCGCAACCCGGTTCGCAATGCTGCCAACACCTCAGGTTCGGCCACCTTTTGCACAGCCAGCTCAAGGTATTGCGTTGGGGATTCGCTCACCCAGTCATCCAGCCCCACAGACGTTTCGATCGCCGCAGTCAGACGACCTGGCAACGAATTACCCCTCAGCGTAATGACGGGTACACCCATCCACAACGCCTCAAAGCTGCCGATTCCGCCTCCATGAGGAAAGGGGTCAAGAGCCACGTCAACTTGGGCGTAAGCTGCCATATGATCGTACCAAGTCGTTTTCCCCAGCAAAATCACGCGCTTCCCATCGATGGAGAAACGCTCCATTCTGGCAATGAATATCTCGCGAAGGGCCGCGTCACTGAGTTCCTTGGACTTGATCACCAAACGTGCATTGGGAAGGGAATGAAGAAGCTCGGCCCACAGAGAAAGAGAAGCATCGGTAATCTTGACCAGACGGCTGAAACAGCCGAAAGTCACATGACCCTTGCTCGACATGGGCAAACCCGATACCGGTGGCGCGTCTTCGGGGCAGGCATAGGCTATCTGGCAGGGCAAATAGGCAATTTTCTCCGCGAAAAAATGACGCTCCCCATCAGGAATACTGACCGGGTCACTGAAGAGGTAATCCATCGCCTCCATACCCGTCCCATTGGCGTGTCCCCAGCCTGACACCTGAACCGGCGCGGGTTTGCGAGCGAACATCAGCAACCGGTTTCCGGCTGAGTGCGCAGAAAGATCCACCAATATATCGATTCGATCGGCTCGGATCAGCCCGGCCGCTTCCTGGTCCGACTTGCCAAAAATATTGCGCCACCCCGTCACACAGTTGCGAAACTTCTCCGTCACCTGATCGCTACGCGCCGAATTCGAATAGCAATAGACCTCGAATTTCTCACGCTCATAACGGCACAGCATGGGTTCAAAGGCATAGGCCGCAGAATGCATGCGAAAATCTGCTGAAACGTAACCGATGCGCAGCACTCGCTCCGGATCGCGATCGTTATCGTGTGGCCGCCAGGTTTCCCGCAGAGGCACCGCATTCAGCGCATTCCACTTGCGACGTTCGCCCTGCTGTGTCGCCACATCCGTTCCAGCATCGAAATCCATCAGGAAAATCAGGTTGCTATGCGCCACGGCATTGGCGGGATTCAGGGTCAGCGCGCGCTGGTAGGCCACCTTTGCCTCATGCAGCTTCCCCTCCACCATCAGGACGTTACCCAGATTGCTCAAGGTGACGTCCTCGTCCGGATTAAGCGCCAGCGCCTGCTCGTAACAGGCACGCGCCTCATCAATCTGGCCGAGCTCGCGGCAGGAATTACCTAGGTTGCTATAAGCCATGGCAAAGTCCGGGTCCTGAGCCAACGCCAACCGATAGCAGTCCATGGCTTCTGACAGCCGCCCCATGTCGGCGTAGATGATCCCCATGTTATTCATGGCAAACACAAAATCCGGGCGTATCGCCAACGCCTTGCGATAACTTTCCAGCGCCTCTTCCAGGCGCCCGCGTTCGGCTAGCAATACGCCCAAATTGTTATGCGCTTCAGGGTAATCCGCTTTGAGTTCGATAGCCTTGAGGAAAGCCGCTTCGGCCTGCTCCATCTTGCCTTGCAACTGGTATAGCTCGCCCAGGCCGTTGTGCGCTTCCGCCTGATACGGATTGGCCAGCAAGGCCTGGAGATAGGCCTGTTCCGCTTCCGCCAGGCGACCGGTTTCCCGCAGGAAGGCTGCCAGATTAGTGTGTGCATCGGCAAAGCCAGGCTGCAGTTCGATGGCCTTGCGAAAAGATTTTTCTGCCGCCTCCTGCTGATTCAAACGCTGCCGGGCCGAGCCCAGCCCGCAGTGGGCCTTGGCATAACCCGGACGCAAGCTGATTGCTAACTCAAAGTATCTTGCCGCCTGGTCGTAATGCCGCTCCCCGAGATGGACATTGCCCACATTGAAGGTGGCTTCGGCATAATCAGGTTTGAGTTTGAGGGCCGTTTCAAAGGACTTGCAGGCGCCTTCCGGCTGCTTCAGTTCCTGCAACGCGGTCCCCAGGTTGTTGTAAGCCTCGGGAAATTTCGGGTTCAAATGAATGGCCCGACGGAAGCTCGCCGCTGCATCTTCGCGCTGACTTAAAGACAAGAGGGCCAGTCCAAGGTTGTTATGAAACTCCGGGATTTTGGCCTGCGCCTGGATGGCTTTCTTGAATAGCTCGGCCGCCACGTCGTGGCGCCCAACCTGGGAGGCCAGCACGCCCAGAAAATTGTTCGCGGAAGGATGCTCCGGCGCGATTGCCAGCACCTGCCGGTAAATGCCTTCAGCCTCGGCCAAACGTCCCGCCTGGTGGTGGATCAATCCCTGCTGGAGCAGCGCTTCAAGTTTGGCTGGCTGGCTATGCTTCATGCAGGCATGTCATTCCGCGGGCTGATCGAGAAGGGAAATCATCACCCCGCGCAAGGTCGCATCGACAGCCGAAATCACGCCCAACCAGTTTCCCGGCTCGCGCTGGCGGAACAAACGCATGCCGGGATACCAGGGTGACTCCTCCCGCTCCAGCAGCCAGCGCCAGTCGGGCGCATAACGCAGGAGGGTCCACACCGGCCGGTTCAGCGCGCCCGCCAGATGTGCCACGGCGGTATCTACCGAAATGACCAGGTCGAGTTGAGTAATGAGGGCTGCGGTATCGGAAAAATCCAGCAGTTGCGCGGAGACATCCACCAACCCGAGTCGAGTTGCGCTGGAAGCTTCATCCTCACGGGGCGGGTGGTTGTGCAGGCTGATCCAGGTGACGCCGGGCATGCCAGCCAGCCCGTCGAAAACTCCAAGCTCGATGGATCGTTCGCGATCCGCACCATGACGGGCATTACCCTGCCAGCACAAGCCAATCTTGACCGTCTCGCCCAGCCCCGCCAATCGCTCTTGCCACGCGACGCTTTTCTCTCTTGAAGCCGCCAGGTAAGGCACTTGATCGGGAATCTTATCCAGGGTGGTGTGGAACAGGTGGGGCAAACTCAGCAAGGCGCACTGCGCATCATATGCTGGTGGAGCATCCTCGAATCCGATCACGTCTGTAACACCGCTGACGCTTCGCATCAGGCCATGCAAAGTGCTATCGCACTGCACCACCAGGTGCATTCCATGTTGAGCGATGAAAGGCAGGTAGCGCACGAACTGGATAGCGTCACCATATCCCTGTTCGAAATAAACCAGCAGCGTGGTGCCAGGATCAATCTGGCCGTCCCACTGCGGCCCCTGGTAGCGCGCCGGCTTGAGTCGCAGACGCCACTCGTATTCGCCAAATCCCTCGCGCATCCTGCCCATCAGCAACCATGCCATGCCTAGAGACACATGCGCCTCGGCAAAATCCGGTTTCAAATCAATGGCTCGCTGGAAAGCGGCAGCAGCCTCATCCGTTTGATTCAACTCGCGGTGGGCCACGCCAAGATTGAAGTGGGCCATGACCATTTGCGGCTTGTAATGAAGTGCATTCGAAAATGCAATGACGGCCTGTCGTACCTGCTTCCTTGCCAGATATACCGCGCCCATATTGTTGTGGGCTTCGGCATGTGAGGGCGCGAGACGAATTGCTTCCTTGAGGCAGTGCATCGCTTCGTCCAGCCGGCCAATTTGGCGCAAAGCATCGCCCAGCGCAGTCAGGATTTCCTCCGACCCGGGTTCCTTCGCGGCAGCCTGTTCCAGCCACTGCACCGCTTCCTGCGCATTTCCCGCCTTCAATTCAACAAGACCGCGCGCATGCAGGGCAAGAGCGTAGTCGGGCGCATTTTCCAATACTTGATGCAGGATGGAACGCGCTTCTGTCACTCGTCCCGCCTCGAGGCAAGTCATGCCCTGCCGCACACCATCCTGCATTTTGCTCATCAACGATCCCGCCTCTAAGTTTTGCTGGAGATGGCTCGCAGCAAGTGATTTCAACGCCTCGACAACCCGTTCAACTACAGGCTCCCAGTTAACAGGCTGCGGCTGACGAAACAGGCGCAAGGTCGGATACCAGGGGCTGTCATCGCGCTCCTGCATCCAGCGCCAGCATCCGTCAAAGCGCGACAGCAGCCACACCGGTTTGGCCAACGCCCCCGCCAGGTGCGCCACTGCGGTATCGACACTGATCACCACATCGAGATGCGAAATCAGCGCCGCCGTGTCTGAAAAATCTTTCACCTCGCCCATCAAATCAAGCAGTTTTCCCTGACAGCCAGTCGCTTCCAGCCCTGCCTCACCCTTCTGCAGACTGTAAAAATCCACCCCCTGCACTTCCAGCAAAGGCTTCAACAAAGACAAGGACATACTGCGCCTGAGATCGATCAAACAAGCGTCCGGATCATCCTTGCGCGGCGCTCCAGCCCATACCAGGCCCACTTTCAAATGATGCCCGGCAGCAAGCTTGTTGCTCCAGACTTCCAGCAATGCCGGCTCCACCCCAAGATAGGGAACGTCGGCGGGAATTTTTTCCGCAGCATCGACACCAAACAGGTAGGGAAGGCTTAGCAGTGGGCACTGCACATCAAAATGGGGCAAAGGGTCCCCTTCAGCAAACACTGCTTCCACACCCGGCATGCTGCGAAGCAGGCGCTGCAATGGCGGCTGGCAGCGCACCAACACTCGCCCGCCTCGCGCTGCCACCATAGGCGCAAAGCGGACGAATTGCAGCGTATCGCCCATCCCCTGCTCGGCATAAAGCAGAATATGCTTTCCCTCAAGATCCTCGCCCTTCCACGAAGGTTGAGAAAACCCGGGATACAAGTGGCGCGTATCCAGGCGTTTGAGACGCCATTCATATTCACGCCAGCCGTTACGAAAATCACCTTGCAAAAGATGAGCCAGAGCCACATTCCAGTGAGCTTCGGCATACTCCGGAGAGATTTCCAGCGCACGCGCGTATGCGGTTTCTGCCTCGGCAACGCAGCGACGTGCCATCAGCACATTCCCCAGGTTATTGTAGGCAGAGGCGTAATCCGGGCGAGCCTCAAGCGCCGAGCGGAGACAGGACTCTGCTTCAGCCAATTGCCGCTCATCCAGCAGGATGGCACCCAGATTATTGAGGGCTTCCGCATATTGAGGTTTTAATTGCAGCGCCCTTCTCAGGTGAGCTTCTGCATCGCCTGAGCGGCCAAGCTTTCGAAAAGCCACCCCCAGATTGCCATGCGCTTCCGCAAGTTCAGGATTCAGGGCCAATGCCTTATTGAAGAGCGTAATCGATTTTTCCACCTGTCCCTGAGCCAGCAGAGCATTAGCCAGGCTCAAGCAAATCATGCTATCGCGGGGCGCAAGGGAATGAGCCTGCAAACAGGCTTCCTCAGCCTCCGCATACCTCCCCAAGGAATACAAGAGGCTGCATAAACTGGACAGTGCCCCGACATTCCCCGGGCGCAATTGCAGCGCATGACGAAAAGCACGCTCTGCTTCAACGAACCGATTCAGATCGGATAATATCAAGCCATAATTGAAGTGATAATCAGGGATATCCCCTCTAATATGAATCGCGGCACTGACCAACCTCTCAGCCTCCGCATGATTTTTTTCTTGAAATTCCGCCAAACCGAGAAGATGCATGACATCAACATTGCCTGGTTCGTGCTCCAGAATAACTCGATAAAGGCGCTTAGCCTCGGCCAAATGCCCACCCTGATGCAACTCCAGTGCCTGTCGAAATTTTTTCATAGCTGAGAACTATAGTACCCGCAAATTTGCCGTTCGTTGGCAAATCACATTCTGAAACATATAAGGAAAGATGTCACACTTGGTTCAAGTAGGCCAACAAACCGTCTGGGCATATATTAAGCCAAGTTTCTGGCGGCAAATTTGCCTTCTGCCATCGTTATTAAAACGATTTTGGCCGATTTCACACTTGGTGTATCATAAGCGGGTTTTTCAGTTTGGGCCTGTAGCTCAGTTGGTTAGAGCAGAGGACTCATAATCCTTTGGTCGCGGGTTCAAGTCCCTCCGGGCCCACCAAATTGCAATTAAAAGCAAACGGATTGGATGAATAATCCAGCCGTTTGTTTTTTTCAAATTCCAAAAGTGTCAACCGCGATAACGCGGTTAAATGTTTTCACCTCCTGCAAATGAATTCAGACTATTTTTTTGGAGTCTCTATGGCCGGATTCGAATTCTTTAACGAAGAAACCCAAATACTGGAAAGGGAAATTGTTCGTTTGGGAATGGCTCTTAATATCGACTGGTCCAATGAAGCCCAGGTGCGCGCGCTGGCACGTGAAGCCTTGGCTCATGGAGGCCAGGAAGTAAACGAGTCTTCAAGGCATGCAACCGATTATCACCTGAGAGCGAAGACCGAACTTTTTGGCTTAGCCGCACTAATGTTCAGAATAATGGAGAAAAGTGCCGATGGCGGCTTTCTGACACATGGGGGACCGGCATGGAAAGCTTTTGGGCGCGCCCTCTGGGAGGAAAGCACGAGCAAGTAGCTTGTTCCCGTGCTTATCAGTAAAACGGCTTGGCCGCCAACTCGCCAATTCTCGAAATGCGCGTTCTTGCTCCTTGTCGTACATTGATCTGTGGCGGGGAATTGATCCAAGTTGAGTTCGATAAATGCTACAATTCGACGCCTTACAAAATACTTATGCTGAGAATTGTGATAGGGGAATAGGGTACTTCGCAGAAAATCCCCGAAATTCATGTAGCGATTATTAGCCAATAATTCGCGATTGAATTCAATTCAAGCAACAATTATCAATTCTAACTCATTGATTAATAGCAAACGCCCCGGTAGCTCAGTGGATAGAGCAACCCCCTCCTAAGGGGTAGGTCGGACGTTCGATTCGTCTTCGGGGCGCCAATCACACATGAAACTAGGAACTGATTCAGTTCCTAGTTTCATTTATGCCGGTCGTTCTATCAGAAATATTTCTTATCAGCGGTGGATCGTCGGACGGTCAAGCGAGCCACCCAGCGTATAATTGCCGCGGACAGTCTTCTTTTTGCTTTCCACCTGGAGCTTCACGGTTCCGGACATTGCGCCCTGCGCGGAAACCTCTGCTCTCCCTTCAAGCAGCAAACCCGTACCAGCGATTCTGACCTTGTATGCCTGCTTATCGCCCACGGGGTCAAGTTTGAATGTCCAGGAATCGAAAGCCGTCTGCCCGCTATAGATCGCCTCAACATCATAATGAATTGTAGATTGCAGATCGAATCCGGCCACCGCACCTCCCTGCAAGGTTGCGGAACCTGTCAGCAAAGCTTGCCTGAACAGATGCTCCGGAATCTTCGCCTGCTGGGAAATGGACACTGCGGCATCAAGCTTGCCAGAGATAAACGGTTTTTCGGGTGCAGCCGAGGCAGGCGCGATATTCGCCCCTACCACACGCACATCCCCTGCTGCCGACCAGCCCGAACCCCAGGATAGCGTCAGCGACCCGCTCACTTTCCCGCCATGACTGGTCCCGTTCAATTCAGCAAAGCGGAGTTGCTGGCCGCTAACCGTGCCCGAAGCCTGCAGCGAATCGACCTTGACGGGAAGGAAGCCAAAGGGGGTAAATTCGCGTGCGCTTAGCGATACGGCCAGCCCGCCCGGGGCGGGTGAAAAATCAGCTTTCAACGAGCCATCCTCGCTGCCTAGCCAGGCATTTTCAAGACTGCCGGTGTTTGAAAAGTTGAATTCGCCCCGAAGCGGCGGAAGGGAAACGTCATTTTTCGCAATTTCGATATACCGCAAGGTGACCTGTTGAATCTGGTAAACAGGTTGTTGCTGCGAACTCCTTGCAGGCCAGGTTGCAACGGTTTCCAGCGAGCCCGCGGCCAAATCCACTCTTTCCATCTCAATCCGTTCAACCCGGCGTTCATTGCCAAGCAAGGTTCCCCAACCGGCGTAGATACGCGCATCTGCCACGCGAATACCGGACTGGGCCCCAATTTCAATTTGCTTGAGTTTGAGATGAGGCGAGGGAAAGAAGGCGATATGCAAGGCATTAATCTTTACCGGCTCACCCAGCCTTACGCCTACAAGTTGCTCCAACTGTTTTTGTGCCGATGAGAGCGGCACGAACTGAATCCCCGCCAAACCGATTGCAAGCAACAACAGCGCAGCTGCAGCCCCCCATTTAAGCGCCCTTAAAGCCTTGGCCATTCTCAAGCCGGGCTCGATTTCCTCGCGCTCGTGGGCAGGTTCTATGCGCACGGCCTCTAGCTGAGCAAGACGCTCTGCTTCTTCCTGGGTGAGGCGCACTACTTCTTCCCGGTCTATGCGTTCTGCCTCCTCGCGAGCCTCGCGCTCGGCTTCCTCACGAGCCAGGCGTTTTGATTCTTCCCGGGCTTTACGCTCGGCTTCTTTATGTGCGAGGCGTTCCGCTTCTTCACGCGCTTTTTGCGCTGTCTCTTCATGAGCCTTGCGCTCGACTTCTTCGCGGGCGCGGCGTTCTTCCTCTTCCCTGGCTTTGCGTTCCGCCTCTTCACGCGCCATGCGCACTGCTTCTTCCCGGGCAAGGCGATCGGCTTCTTTCCTGGCTTTTTGCTCGGACTTTTCGCGTGCCTTGCGTTCGGCTTCTTCCTGGATTTTACGTTCGGTCTCTTCGCGTTTCTTGCGCTCGGCCTCTTCCCTGGCCTTGCGTTCCAGCTCCTCTCGGGCCTTACGTTCCTCTTCCTCCCGTGACTTTCGCTCGGCATCCTCACGAATGCGACGCTCTTCCTTTTCGCGAGCCTCCAGCCTTTTTGCAAGTCTTGCATCGCGAGCTTTGCGTTCTGCTTCTTCCCGGGCAAGACGCTCGGCCTCTTCGCGAGCTTTTTGCTCCGCCTCTTCGCGCTCCTTGCGCTCAGCTTCCTCGCGGGCGAGGCGTTCTTCCTCTTCCCGTGCCTGGCGTTCCGCCGCCTCGCGAGCCGTGCGTTCCGCTTCTTCCCGGGCTAAGCGCTCGGCTTCCTCGCGGGCTTTTTGTTCGGCCTCTTCGCGTGCCTTGCGCTCGGTTTCTTCGCGGGCGAGGCGTTCTTCCTCTTCTCGGGCCTGGCGTTCCGCCGCCTCGCGAGCCATGCGTTCCGCTTCTTCCCGGGCTAGGCGCTCGGCTTCCTCGCGAGCTTTTTGCTCCGCCTCTTCGCGTGCCTTGCGCTCAGCTTCTTCGCGGGCGAGGCGTTCTTCCTCTTCCCGGGCCTGGCGTTCAGCCTCTTCGCGCGCCATGTGTTCCGCTTCTTCCCGGGCAAGGCGTTCGGCTTCCTCGCGGGCTTTTTGCTCCGCCTCTTCACGTGCTTTGCGCTCGGCCTCTTCGCGGGCGAGGCGTTCTTCCTCTTCCCGGGCCTGGCGTTCAGCCTCTTCGC
>JASJPB010000038.1:73894-84843 GCA_031426915.1 Sulfuricellaceae bacterium
TTCCCGGGCAAGGCGTTCGGCTTCCTCGCGGGCTTTTTGCTCCGCCTCTTCACGTACCTTGCGCTCGGCCTCTTCGCGGGCGAGGCGTTCCTTCTCTTCCCTGGCCTGGCGTTCCGTCGCCTCGCGAGCTTTGCGTTCCGCTTCTTCCCGCCCCTTTTGCTCAGCCTCTTCCCTTACTCTTTTCTCAATCTGCAGTTGGCGCTCAGCTTCTGCTCTTGCGGCCAATTGCTCGCCTTCCCTGCGAAGTTTTTCTTCAATATCGTCAAAAGACAATAAATCATCTTCTTCGTCTTTTTCCGCTCCGGTTTTCTGCTTTGCCACTGCGTCCATGTACGCCTGGGTATTCGCGACGGTAACGTGCATGCCTTGGGGGGTTTGAGGGGTGGCATTGACCGTGAATTGAGCATTGGGTTTCCAGCATTCGCGAATGAGCCGTTCCTGAAGAAAACCTTCCATTTCGTCCAGGAATTTCTGCTCTTTCATCCCCGATATGGACAGGAGTTGCTCGACAGTGGATTTCCCATCGACTAGCGCCAGCAGCTTTTGGGTGCTACTGGCAAAAATTCCCCAGCGCCCCTTGGATT
The DNA here is from genome assembly GCA_031426915.1 of Sulfuricellaceae bacterium. Classification (GTDB taxonomy): domain Bacteria; phylum Pseudomonadota; class Gammaproteobacteria; order Burkholderiales; family Sulfuricellaceae; genus Sulfurimicrobium. Next base: position 74,479 of record JASJPB010000038.1, read on the forward strand.
CGATAATCCCTTTGGGTGTTTTTTCGAAGATGCTTTGCTTGTCGATCGACATGTTTCTTAATCCGGACGGATGAGATCAGACGCTGTTCACTTCCATTCTACGCCAAACGTCGTACGAATGAGGAGGGGCTTTTTCACTAGCTGACAGCCCCTTTCAGCCTATTCTTCCGGAATGGAATTGTTCGGAAACAGTACCTCGGTAAAACCAAATTTCCTCATATCCCTGATCCGCATGGGGTAGAGAATGCCTTGCAAATGGTCGCACTCATGCTGCACCACCCGCGCATGAAAACCTGAAACCGTGCGGTCGACAGGTTTGCCGTGCTGATCAAATCCCTGATAACGCAGATGTTCATAACGCGGCACCAGGCCACGCATGCCGGGAACGGAAAGGCAGCCTTCCCAGTCCTCCGTCATCTCGTCTCCAAGCGGCGTCAGTAGCGGGTTCAGCAGAACCGTATAGGGTACTGGCGCAACCTCCGGGTAACGAGAGTTGTGCTCGAAACCGAAAACAACGACCTGCACACCTGCCCCAATCTGCGGCGCGGCGAGCCCGACTCCGTCGAGCGCGCGCATGGTGTCATGCATGTCGTCGAGAAGCTGGTGCAACTCGGCGCTGTCGAAGACCGCCACCGGCGTTGCAATTTCCAGCAGGCGAGAGTCGCCCATTTTCAGCACGGGTTGGATCATGTTGCGCCGTGGATATCCGCCAACTGTTCCAGTACCGCGCGCACCCTTTTCATGGCATGATCCAAGATCAGACTCACTTCATCATAAGGGATCGCTTTGGCGCTTGAGCCGCGGCCCGCAGCATGGTTGGCGACCACCGTCACCGCTGCGTAGCACAGGCCGATTTCCTTGGCCAGCGCAGCTTCCGGCATGCCGGTCATGCCCACCATGGTGGCCCCATCCCGTTCCAGGCGATTGATTTCAGCCGCTGTTTCCAGACGCGGGCCCTGCACCGCGGCATACACGCCGCCATCGACAAGATTTTCGCCCGCCATGCGGCCGGCTTGCATGCACAAATGCCGCATGCTGTCGCAATAGGGCCAGGTGAAGTCCATGTGCGCCACCGTATTGCTGTTGCCATCATGGTAGGTGGTTTTGCGGCCCCAGGTGTAGTCGATAATCTGGTCCGGGATGGCGATGGCCCCCGGCAACAGGTCGGCATGAATCCCGCCCACGGTAGCGACCGAAACCACGTCCTTTACCCCCTGCTCGTGCAGCGCCCACATATTGGCCCGGTAATTCACCTCGTGTGGTGGAATGGTATGGCCATAGCCATGGCGCGCCAGGAACACCACTTCACGCTCCTTGATCCTGCCGAAAGTCAGTGCTCCGGAGGGGTCGCCGTAGGGAGTGCGCACCACCTTGCGCGAGGTGATTTCAAGATTCTCCATGTGAGTCAGGCCGGAGCCGCCGATAATCGCGAGCATATTTATCCTAGAAAATTCAGTTAACCACAGGGCACGCCAGGATCACCATGTAGTACAGTAGACAGCTTGAAACGCCACTTGAAACCCCTCCCGGCCTCCCCTTTTGTCAGGGGAGGAGACAACCGGCTTTCCCCAGGCTTTCCCCGTGTATCCCGTGGTAAAAAGCTGTGTTGGTTTATTCCTGTTTCAACGCATAAATCGACGGCAAATTGCGCCACGCGCCATAAGCATCCATGCCGAAGCCGAACACAAAGCGGTTGGGCACCGTGATCCCCACGAAATCCGCCTGCATGGGTTTGGGCCTGCCAGTTTCCTTTTCCGCGAACACCGCGCTATAAAACGCCTTCGCACCCAGCGCCATGAGCTTGTCGCGAATCGCCACCATGGTATGGCCTTCATCCAGAATATCGTCCACCACCAGCACCACGCGCCCGGCCACGTTTTCCCGCGGCAGCGCCTTCCACTCGATGCTGCCGCCCTGGGTTTCATTGCCGTAGCGGGAGACGTGAATATAGTCAAAATCCAGCGGAAAATGGAGCAAGGGAAGCAACTGGCCGGTGAACACCACCGCCCCGCCCATCACCGAAAGCACCAGGGGCTGGGATTCGCCAAGACTGGCGCTGATTTCCCCCGCCAGACGTTGCACCGCAGCGGTTACATCCTCGGCGGGACAAATCTGCTCCGCGCTTTCCAGCATGCTCCAGGCTTCCGGGGCAGAGATCATGCCGAGCCTCCTGCCGCCAGCGCGCTCAGGTAGGCGGCAAACTCGTGTTTCAGCTCCGGGTGTTTCAGTGCGTGTTCCACCGTCGCCTTGAGATAACCCAGTTTGCTGCCGCAATCGTAGCGGATGCCGTCGAACAGATAGGCCAGCACCTGCTGTTCCTTGAGCAGCGAGGCAATGGCATCGGTAAGCTGGATTTCGCCGCCGGCACCGGCCTGGACCTGTTCCAGGTGGTGAAAGATGCGCGGCGTGAGGATGTAGCGCCCCACCACGCCCAGCGTGGAGGGCGCCTTTTCCGGCGCCGGTTTTTCCACGATGCTGTCGACCTTGAAAATCTGCTCCGAAAGGGGCTGGGCAGCAACGATCCCGTATTGCGAAGTTTCTTCCCGCGCCACGTTTTGCACCCCCAGCACCGAGCACTGGTAATAGCTGAACTTGTCCACCATCTGCTTCATCACCGGCACATCGGCGTCGATCAGGTCGTCGGCCAGGATCACCGCGAACGGATCGTCGCCGATCACCGGCCTGGCGCACAACACCGCGTGGCCCAGACCCAGCGCTTCGGTCTGGCGGATGTAAATGCAGGACACGTGAGCGGGAATGACATCACGTATCACCTCCAGCATCTTGGTCTTGCCCTTGGCTTCCAGCTCGGCTTCCATTTCATAAGCCTTGTCGAAATGATCCTCGATGGCGCGTTTGTTGCGGCCGGTAATGAACACCAGGTCGGTGATCCCCGCCGCGATGGCCTCTTCCACCGCGTACTGGATCAGCGGCTTGTCCACCACCGGCAGCATTTCCTTGGGACTGGCCTTGGTGGCGGGGAGGAAGCGGGTGCCCAGGCCTGCGACCGGGAACACGGCTTTGGTGATTTTCTGCATCGTTTATCCTTTGAGTAACCCCAACAATCCTTCTTCATCCAGAATCGGGATACCTAGTTCCATTGCCTTGTCGTACTTGCTGCCCGGCTCCGCTCCCGCAACCACGTAGTCGGTCTTCTTCGACACGCTGCCCGTCACCTTGCCGCCCTGGGCCTCGATCTGCTCCCTGGCCTGATCCCGGCTCAGATTGGGCAGGGTGCCTGTGAGCACGAAAATCTTGCCGAGCAGCGCGCCGGCAATGGGCGCGGCCCCCTCCCCCTCTTCCCAGCGCACCCCGGCGCCGCGTAGTTGCTCGATCACCTCGCGGTTATGCGGTTCGGCCATGAACTGCAAAATATTTTCCGCCACGATCGGGCCGATGTCCGCCACCTGCTGAAGTTCGGCCTCGTCCGCACCCATCAGGCGCTCCAGACTGCCGAAATGGCGCGCCAGCTCTTTGGCGGTGGCTTCACCCACGTTGCGGATGCCCAACGCGTAGACAAAGCGCGCCAGGGTCGTATTTTTGCTGTTTTCTATCCCTGCCAGCACGTTGTGCGCGGACTTCTCCGCCATGCGATCCAGACTGGCCAGGGCCAATACGCCCAGCTTGTATAGATCGGCCGGATTATTGATGACGCCGGTGTCCACCAGTTGTTCCACCAGCTTGTAGCCCAGGCCCTCGATATCCATGGCGCGACGGCTGGCAAAATGCAGGATTGCCTGCTTGCGCTGCGCCGGGCAGAACAGCCCGCCACTGCAGCGCACTACCGCTTCTTCCGGGTCGCGCACCACGTGCGAGCCGCACACCGGGCAATGCGGAAATTTTTCCAGAATATCGAAGCGGCTCGGCTCGGGCTGCGGACGCTTTTCTGCAACCACCGCAACCACTTCCGGGATCACGTCGCCGGCACGGCGCACGATGACCGTATCGCCCACCCGTACATCCTTGCGGTCGATTTCATCCTGGTTATGCAGGGTCGCATTGGATACCGTCACGCCGCCCACGAATACCGGCTTCAACCGAGCCACCGGCGTCAGCGCGCCGGTACGGCCCACCTGGACGTCGATGCCCACTACTTCGGTCAGCGCCTCCTGGGCGGGAAACTTGTGGGCGACGGCCCAGCGCGGCGCGCGGGAAACGAACCCGAGCTGTTCCTGCTGCCTGAGGTCATCGACCTTGTACACCACGCCGTCAATCTCATAGGGCAGGCTGTCGCGCCTGGCGCCAATGTCCTGGTAATAGCCCAGCAACCCTTCCACGCCGCGCACCACCTTGCGCTCGGAACAAACCGGAAACCTGAGCGCGGCAAGAAAATCCATGGTTTCACCGTAGCGGCTGAATTGCGGCCCGCCTTCCAGCGTGCCTATGCCATAGGCAAAAAAGGTCAAACGGCGGCTGGCGGTAATGCGCGAGTCGAGCTGGCGCAATGCACCCGCTGCGGCGTTGCGCGGGTTGGCGAACTCCTTTTCGCCCCGGTCGCGCTGGTTCTGGTTCAGCCTGGCGAAATCCGCCTTCAACATCACCACCTCGCCGCGCACTTCCATCAATGCAGGCACAACGGAACCATGCAGGCCGAGGGGAATGGCCTTGATGGTGCGCAGATTGGCGCTCACGTCCTCGCCGGTATAGCCGTCGCCGCGCGTCGCGCCTGTGACCAGCACCCCGTTCCGGTAAGTCAGGCTGATCGCCAAACCGTCGAACTTGGGTTCCACGGCATACTCGATATCGCCATCGCCCAGACCCTCGCGCGCGCGGCGGTCGAAGGCCGCGACTTCTTCATCCGCGAAAGCGTTGTTGAGGGACAGCATCGGCGCACCATGCAGCACCTGGGAAAACGCCGCCAGCGGCACGGCGCCAACCCGCTGGGTGGGCGAATCCACGGTCAGCAGTTCGGGATATTGCGCCTCGATCTGTTGCAATTCGCGGAACAGCCGGTCGTACTCGGCATCGGGAATGGTCGGTGCATCGAGCACGTAGTAGAGGTAATTGTGGCGCTCGAGTTCCTCGCGCAGCGCCTGGGCGCGCCCGACGACCTGACTGGGCAGGCCCATCAGGCGAACAGCCTCCTGGCGCGCGGACTTCCGGGACGAGTGCCATGTGCCACCATTTTTTCGTAAATGGGGGCAAGTTGCTGGCGGATCTTGTCGATGCCGGTCTCGCTCAGCTCCCTGCGGTTGTCGTCCACCATCAGGGCGCCCAGCGGGGTGATGAATTGCCGTACCGTCAGCAACATCTGGTTGAAGGCCCGCACCCCGCCTACCGCTTTCGGAACGTCGAAGAGGAAGGTCACGCCGTGGGTGGAAAGATGCTTCATGGTATCGGCCGCGAAGATTGTCGGTTCCAGATTGCCCAGCGAGAACAGCGCCTCGCCGTTCTCATCGAAATAATGGAACATGCCGTCCGGCATCAGCTTCATCCCCGCCGATTCGGCCAGGCCGCGCAGCTTGGTTCCGGCAAATGGCGTGCCGTCCTTGGATATCACGTTGATGCCGATGAGCACGTCCACATCGGCGCAAAACTGGTCCAGATCGGCCGCAGTAGCAAGCGCCGCCTGCTTGTCCGGGCAATCGATCACCGCGTAAAGGTTCGCCGCCACCGCCTGCGCCATATTACAGAAAGCGTTCAACTCCTCGCCCTGCACCGGACCGTTGCGGTCTGCCAGTTGCAGGCATGCCGCCAGCTTCACATATTCGGTGTCGGGCGCGGCCTGGGCGATGTCCCCCCAGGTCTGCTGACGATTGCACTGCCCCAGCCAGCGCACCGGCTTGCCGACACTTTTCAGTTGCTGCAACACCAGCGCCAGGGCATGGGCGGAAACCGGGTCCCCGGCACTGAGCGTGGCGATATATTCCGTTTCCGGATCGGGTTCCTGTGAATAGCCTTCGGTTGCTGTGGCAACGGGCTGGCTGGGAGAAACGGACTGGACCGGCGGAGGCGGGGGAAGAGACGGCTCCTCGATCGGCGGCTCTTCATCCTCGACGGCGGAAAAGGATAGCGGCTCTTCCTGCATCGCCGGCTCCTCATGCATGACCAATTCTTCCTGCATGGCAGGCTCTTCGGTCATGGAAGCCTCGTCCTCAGGCTCCATTCCATGCGGGGGAATATCGTCCAGCACCGGCTCCACGCGCTCGGGCACGGCATTTTCCCTGAGCAGCACGTCATCGTGACTGGACTGGAAACGCTGTTCCGCCTGACGCCGGTATTTGCGTTCCTGCCAACGGTTGAAAGCCAGCACCGCCCCCACCACCACGGCGCCAATCACCAATAAGCCCAATTGCAGTTCATTCATATCAGGTTCTTTTGTCCTAATTATTGCGAGGGATTATAGCGCAGTTAGGCGCACGGCATCATCCAGGTCCACCGCCACCACCCGCGACACACCGGATTCCTGCATGGTCACGCCCACCAGTTGCTCGGCCATTTCCATGGTGATTTTATTATGGCTGACAAACAGGAATTGCGTCTGTTGCGACATTTTTTTCACTAGATCGCAGAAACGTTCGGTATTGCTGTCGTCCAGCGGCGCATCCACCTCGTCCAGCATGCAGAACGGCGCCGGGTTGAGCTGAAACATGGCGAACACCAGCGCCAGCGCGGTCAGCGCCTTTTCTCCGCCGGACAGAAGCTGGATCGAGCTGTTTTTCTTGCCCGGCGGCTGCGCCGTGAGCGTCACGCCGGCATCGAGGATTTCCTCCCCGGTCATTTCCAGGCGCGCGTTCCCGCCGCCGAAAACCGCCGGGAACAGCTCGCCGAAATGGCGGTTCACGGTATCGAAAGTTTCCTGCAGGCGCGAACGGGTTTCGCGGTCGATACGGCGAATCGCCTGCTCCAGCGTATCCATCGCCTCGGTCAAATCCTGGTACTGGGCGTCGAGGTACTGCTTGCGCTCGCGGCTGGTGTTCAACTCCTCCAGCGCCGCCAGGTTGACCGCGCCGAGACCCTCTATTTCACTCGCCAGGCGCTCGGTTTCGGCTTGCAGTTCCCCTGTCCTGGGGCGTTTTTCCAGCAGCGGCATCAACAGGTCCAGATCAGCCTCCACCGCATCGAGCTGCTCTTCCCATTGTTCTTGCGCCAGCCGCGCTTCCTGCTCCTTGAGACGCGCCTGTTCCAGGCGATCGCGCATGGGGTGGAGCCTGTGTTCGCTGGAAAGGCGCTGCTGTTCCAGTTGTTGCAGCGTAGTGCCGGCCTGAGCCAGCGCATCCCGCGCTGCGGCGAGGCTCCTTTCCCTCTCCTGCCGCGTTTGCAGGGCCTGTTGCAACTCTCCATCTAGCCCTCCCAGCGCCAACAGACCAGCTTCCTGCTCCAGCTCGACCATGCGCAGACTCAACTCCTCGCGCTGCCTGGCCAGAGCGGCCAGCGCGCGTTCCAGCTCCTCGATCTTGCTGACGCTGTTCTTGTGCTGGAATACCGCTTCCTGCGCCGCCCGTTCCGCCGACTGGGCGCTCTGGCGCTGGCGGTTCAACAGTGTTTCGGCTTCGCCGCGCGCGTGCCGCGCCTGTTCCAGTTGCACCTGCACGCTTGCGATCTGGTCCTGCTGGCGCTCGATGTTGTATGCGTGTTCGGCGCCCTGCTCCATTTCGATTTCCAGCTCCGCCGCGATATCGCCGCTCTCGCGCTCGATCTGCTCGCGGCGCTGCTGCTGGTGCTGCTGTTGTTGGGCGAGCCGTTCCGCTTCAAGTTGCAGGCGGTGATGGCGCTGCTGCAAGTCGGCGCCATGCCTGCGACGTTCCACCAGCTCGACCTGCACCCGTTTCAGTTCCGCCTCGGCCTGGGCCGCTTCAGCCTGATGCCCGCCCAGAGCGGCCAGCGCCTGCTCCAGCTCGGCGCCCAGCGTCTCGATCTCGCGCTGCCGCGCCAGCACGCCATGCATCTCGGAGCGGGGCGCATGGAAATTCACGCTGGAACGGGTGAACACGTGCCCCTCGCGGCACACCAGGCATTCGCCGGGTTGCAGATGCTGGCGCAGCGCCCAGGCCTGCTCCGGGTCCGGGGCCACGTAAACGCCGTGCAGCCACTCGTCCAGTAGCGCCGCCGGACCTTGCACCGATTGCCGCAACGGAACAAGAACTCCCTCTCCCACAAGCGGGAGGGAGTCAGGAAGAGGACTCTCGGCGGCATACACCGCCAGCGGCGCGGGCGGAGCATCGGCGAGCCAGTCCCGAACCGTGTCCAGGCTTTGCAGCGCAATGGACTTGAGGCGCTCGCCCAGCACGCTTTCGAGCGCCGTTTCCCAGCCGGTTTCGATGCGGATGCTGTTCCACAGGCGCGGCAGTGCCTCCAGTTGGTGTTTGGCCAGCCAGTCCTTGAACTTGTGGTTGTGTTCCAGCCGCTCCTGCACCTGGCGTAGCGCGTGCAAAGCCGCGTCCAGCCGGGTGGTGCGCTGCTGCACCGCGTGCAGCGTCTGGTTTGCTTCGCGCTGCGCCTGTTCCAGCGCGGGCAGCCGGCTTTGCAGCGTGTGCTGTTGTTCATGCCCCTGCGCCAGCTCAACGGTCAGTTCGCTCAACTCGCCCTGACGCCGTTCCAGTTCCGCCGCATCGGGCCGCGGCATACCCGCTGCTTCCTGTTGCAGGCGCTGGCGCCGCTGTTCCAGTTGCTGCACCGTCTTTTTGGCATGATTGCGGTGCGCTTCCTCGATTTGCAGCGCCTGCTCGGCCTGGGCCAGTTCGCGCTGCAACTCGCCATGGCGGCGCTGGCAGTCGCGCAAGGACAGTTCCATGCTCGGCAACCGCTCCCGCTCCTCGCCCACCGCGTCGGCGCTTTGCTGCATTTTCAGTTGCGCGGCCACGCGTTCGTCGCGCCACAACGCGAGATTCTCCTCCGCCTCTTCCCACTGTTGCTGCAACTGGCTGTCCTGGCTCTTCCAGGCGGCAAGTTGAGTGGCGAGGCGGTTTTGTGTCTCGCGCAGGTGCTGCAATTGCTGTTCCAGCTTCGCCACCTCTGCGTTGGCAGCGTACAGCTCGCCCTGGGCGGCATGGAGCGCATCGCCGGCGGTGTAGTGTTCGGCACGGGCCGTTTCGAGATGGTTCTCGAACTGGCGCAGGGCTGCCGTTTCCGCCTCCAGTTCGTTGATCAGTTTTTCCACCTGCAATCGCGCGCGTTCCCTGGCAACGCCTGCTTCCTGCTTTTTCACCAGCCACAGCAGGTGCTGCGCGGTCTGCATCGCCTGCTGCAACTGGTGGTATTGCTGCGCCACACTGGCCTGCACCTCCAGGCGCTGCAACTGCTTGTCCAGCTCCTGGCGCACATCCTCCACCCGCAGCAGGTTTTCGCGCGTGTCCTTGAGACGCGCTTCGGTTTCGCGCCGGCGTTCCTTGTATTTGGAAATGCCCGCCGCTTCCTCCAGGAAAACCCGCAATTCCTCGGGGCGCGCGTCGATGATGCGCGAAATCATGCCCTGCTCGATGATGGCGTAAGCGCGCGGCCCCAGCCCGGTGCCGAGGAACATGTCGGTAACGTCGCGGCGCCGCACGTGCAGGTTGTTGATGAAATACTGCGATTCGCCGTTGCGGTGCAGCACCCGCTTGACGCTGATCTCGGCATACTGCGACCACTGCCCCGCTGCCTTGCCCAGGTTGTTGTCGAATTTCAGCTCCACACTGGCGCGCGACACCGCCTTGCGCGTGGCGGCGCCGTTGAAAATCACGTCCTGCATGGATTCGCCACGTAGCGCCGAGGCGCGCGACTCGCCCAGCACCCAGCGCACCGCGTCGATCACATTGGATTTACCGCAACCGTTCGGTCCGACCACCCCCACGCGCTGCCCCGGCACCGGGATGGTGGTGGGATCGACGAAGGTCTTGAAACCGGCAAGTTTGATGTGGGTGAGGCGCAAGGAAATCAGATTCCGAGACTTGCGGGGAGATTCAAGCGCCCAGCGGCAGAAACCATAACTTTATCGAAGCTATACAGGTGCACTACCTTGTTATTTTTGGCAATGGCAAGATGCAGCGCATCACCGGCACGCAAACCGAGATCCGGCTGCCTGAGGTAAGTTGCCGCAAGGCTGAAATCCTGTTCCTGTGGTGCAAGAACGGAAAAATATGCAGCAATAATATCTTGAAAACGTTCATGCGCGGCTTCCGCCTCAGGCACAGAAATTTGCCCTATTCGACATTTCAACCCCACCGCGCTAGCAAATTCCGTCTTTGTCCAGTGGCTGATGGCCAAGCCGGAATCAAATTTTTGCAGGAAATTTTCTATTTGTGGCGAGGCTGCTTCGGGTAAGAAATAGGGAACGATAAAATTGGTATCGAAATAGAACACGCTAAGGGCTCGTTAATGAATAAGTTGGACATACGCTGGGGCCGGTTGGGGTGCAGTCCTAGGCGCGAGACGCGCGGTTGTGTC
>JASJPB010000039.1:0-136825 GCA_031426915.1 Sulfuricellaceae bacterium
GCATGCTGATGGCGCGGAATACGTCGAAGCCGAACAGGAACACCATGAACGACAGCCGTCCGGCTGCATCGCTTTTCCACGAGAAGGCGGCGGCGTGGGTGCGGATGTCGCGTGCTGTGCCGATGACCTGGAGGATGTAGTGGCGCTCGCGGTTGATGGCGCGGATCTGCTGGATGGCGTCGAGGGTTTCGGTGAGCGCCTGCTGGAAGAGCTCGAAGGCGCTGTTCTCGTGTTTTTTCAGATCCTTGACGCGCTTGCCCAGCACCATGGTGAGATAGATCACCGCCGGGTTGAGCAGCAGGATGAACAGCGCCAGCTGCCAGTGCATCCACAGCAGTACGATGGCGGTGCCGACGATGGAGAGCAGTGCCACCAGGAATTTGGAAACCGAGGCACCGATGAAATTGTCCACCGCGTCGAGGTCCTTCACAAAATGCGAGGCCACCGCGCCGCTGCCAAGCGTCTCGTATTCCGACATGGCGATGCAGCTCAGCCGCAGCAGCATCTGTTCCCGCATGCGGTAGATCACATCCTTGGCGATCAGGGTGAAGTTGCGCGTCTGCCACACGCCCAGAATCAGCGCTGTCAGCCGCAGTACCAGGGTGGCAGCCAGCACCGCGCTGATGTAGAGCACCGGCCCCTGCCAGGGAGCGGGGAATAAGCCGTTCAGCCACGACACCAGCCGTCCGGGCTGGTGCAGCAGCACTTCGTCTACAAGCAGCGGCATCAGCAGCGGGATCGGCACGCTCGCCAGCGCGGCCAGAACGGCGACAATATGGGCGCTGATCAGCTCTTTCTTGTGTTCCTGGACAATGCCGAGGATGGCGGTCCAGGTGTAGCCCGGGGGGGGGGATGTGGGCATCGAGTTCAAGCGCCGTTTCAGCCCCAGAACTTGAAGTCGGTCTTTTCCAGCGCGCGGATGCAGCCGTCGACTACTTGCTGGTCGTAGAGTCTGCCCCGATTCTTGCGGATTTCGTCCATGGCCGCTTCGATCCCCAGGGCTGGGCGGTAGGGCCGAAACGTGGTCATCGCCTCGACCACGTCGGCTACGGCGATGATGCGCGCTTCCAGGCATGTCTCCTCGCCCATGAGGCCCTTGGGGTAACCCGAACCGTCCATGCGTTCGTGGTGTTCCAGCACCATGCGCGCCACCGGCCAGGGAAATGAGGCGCCGGCGAGAATATCGTAGCCGGCCTGGGGATGGATCTTGATGATGTCCATCTCGATCGTGGACAGTTTTCTCGGACAGCTCAGTATTTCCGCCGGTATGCGAATCTTTCCCACATCGTGGACCAGGCTGCCAAGACGGATGCCGGTGATGGCATCGGTGGACAAGCCCATTTCTTCGGCAATGGCCGTCGCCAGCAGGGAAACCTGCTTCTGGTGGCCGTCGGTGTAGGGGTCGCGCAGCTCGATGGCGCGGGACAGTACGCCTATGGTTTGTTCCAGCGACTCGATGACGAGTTTTTCGGCTTTTTCCATTTCCCGTTTGTGGAACCGGTTTATGGCGCTCTTGTAAATGGCCTGGAGCAGGGTGTCGGTGTTGACCGGCTTGGTGACGTACTGGTCCACGCCGATCTCGATGGCCCGGATGAAGTAGTCACGCTCGCTGTAGGCGGTGATCACGATGATGGGGACGTCGCGGAACGACGATCTGATGATGGAAGCCATTTCCAGGCCATCCATTACCGGCATCTTGATGTCGGTTACAACGACATCGGGTTGGTATTCGCGGAAGATATCGGCACCTTCCTGCCCATTGGTGGCGGTATGAAGCGTGCCGACCCAGCGGCGCAGAAAACGGGTCAGCAGTTCCCGGATTTCATCATCGTCCTCGACATAGAGAATGGACAGGGTTTTCATGAAATCGGGGTCGATCTGGGATGTTTTGTTGTTATCGGTATTCATCTTGAATGTCTCAGTCAAGAGGCTTTTTCCAAGGGTATGCTCAGCGTAAAGCGGGCGCCGTTTTCAATATTGGCGGCGCTGATCCTTCCTTCCATGTTACGCTCAATTATAATTTTGACCATGTATAACCCGATTCCGCTGCCTTGATCCTTGGTGGTGAAATAGGGGTCAAACAGTCGCGGCAAGACGTCCTGCGCAATGCCCCCGCCATTGTCATCCAGGGTAAGAACCGCATTCTGCCCATCTTCCCCGAGCACGACGCGGATCTGCCCATCGGCCACCTTGCTGTCCTGGATCGCTTCCTTGGCATTTACCAGCAGGTTGAGTACGGCCTGCGCATACTGGTTGGGGAAACCGCTTGCCATCAAGCCCGGTGGGGCATCCACGGTGATTTCGATGTGGTTGTTCTTGAGCGCGGCCATGACGATAAAAACCGCGTCTCTCACCGCCTCAGCCACGTCGAAACTCGATTTTTCCCGGTCGGGACGAAAAAAATCGCGGAAATCGTCGATAGTGGTGGACATCTTTTCGATCAGGCGCCTGGCGTTGGAAACGTCCCGCTCCAGTGTTTCCGCCGTCATGGCCTTGAACCTGAAGTCGTCCTGTATGTTGCTGATGAGCAAGCCCAGGGAATTGAGGGGCTGCCGCCACTGGTGCGCGATGTTGTGCACCATCTCGCCCATTGCGGCTAGCCGCGATTGCTGGATCAGCAGATGATCTTTTTCGCGGTTTGCCGCGACTTCAGCACTGACGCGCTGTTCCAGGGTTTCGTTCAACTGTCTGAGAGCTTCCTCGACATCCCTGCGTTCCGTTATTTCGCGCAGCAGGTCTGCCTGATAGGTCTTCAGGTCGTTGCGCATGGCGGCGAAACTATCCACCAGGGCGCCGATCTCGTCATTGCCTATTTTCGGCAAGGGGGTGGCGAAATCCCGCTGGGCAAGCCGCCGGGATGCCATGGCCAGCTGATGCACGGGTTTTCTCACCGCCAGTTCCGCCGTCAACAAGGTGGTGGCGATGAGAATGGACAGCATGCCGAGCAGGATCAGGGTCAACTCGCCGATTTCCCGCCGGGTGTTGGTCAGCGCCGGTGCCAGGTCCACCCGCACGGTCAGGATGCCCAGGTTTGTGCCCAGATAACGGATGGGCTTGTGCAGCGTGCGCATGTCAGCGCCTGGAGGGGCGCGCTCCCGCGTCGGCGCGACGACGAGGGGGTAGAGCTGCCGGCCTTCCCCGTTGAGCAGGCGGAAATCCACCCAGGCCGGATTCTTGGCCATCAAGGCGTTGAGGTTTTCATGCACGATGTCCAGCTGGCTGCCGAGGAGGAGCGGGATCAGGCCCTCCACCACGCTGTCCAGATGCTGATCCGTGGCCTTGAGGTGAGCCGCCTCTCCAGCGGCCAGGGTGCGGGGAATCCAGAACACGTAAAGATAGCTCCCCATCAGCAGGCCGATGAGCAACAAAGGCAGGAGGAGCTTGGCGCGTAGGGACACGGGCTTGGGCTATTCCTCGACCCAGAGGGATTCCAGTCCCCAGGCACGCATCGCGATGTAATCGTCGAGAGAGGTGGAAATCACCTTCTGCATGGGCACCTTGGCGAGCCATTCACGACCTTCGTTGCTGGCGCCCATTTCCAGCAGGGCGTTTCGCACCTTTTCCCGATCCGCCCTGGGCACCCGGGGATGGCCCGCAACCGGGTGAGAGGGCATGTCGCGGGTGGTATAGATCACCTTGAGCGCGTCGCGTATTGCCGCATCCTGTTCCTGCAGGGTCTTCTCCACACCGCCTCCCGCGCTCGCCAGGCCGTTGACCACGTGCAGGTAAACCGAGCTATGCGTCTTGACGTAGAGCGGGTTAACCGTGACCTGGTAATTCCGGGCCAAGTCGGCGCGCATCAACAGGCTGGCGCCGAGAGCATTGGGGGAGGGGAAGGCGATGGTTTTTCCGGAGAGCTCCTCCAGGTCGATGATGGGACTGTCCTTGCGCACCACCAAAATCCCCCGCAGGGGAGCACTGTCGCGGATCAGGGGAATGTATCCCTGGGACGTGCTCACCTTGAGGATGTGGTAGGGATTGGCGTAAACGAAATCGAACGCGCCCCGGGCGAGACCCCGTTCGTATTCGGGCACGGAAAGGGTGGCAACCAGTTTGAGGGAGAGACCACTACGTTTTTCCAGGTCGTCCACGATCGGTTTCCAGGTCGCAAACAGTTTGCGCTGCTCGAACTGGGGTACCACGGCAAAGGTGTAGATGGTCTGCGCCGTCGCGTCGAGACAGACCGCGAACGCCGCGACCAGGCCCAGCCACAGGGCGGTGCCCTGGTAGAGAAAATTACGCAGGATTAACTCGACTCGTGTGCGATCCATCCCCTGTTTTCCTCTTTGGCTGCTTGCCTGCTATTGCACCAGTTTTACATCCTCGATCACCACATCCTCCTGCGGCACGTCGGAAGGCAGGGGACCACGCGGACCGGTGCGTACCTTGGCGATTTTCATCACTGTTTCCTGGCCTTTTACCACCTTGCCGAACACCGCGTATCCCCAGCCGCGAGGGGTGGTCGAAGTGTGATCGAGGAAGGCGTTGTCCTTGACGTTGATGAAGAACTGGGCCGAGGCGGAATGGGGTTTCATGGTGCGTGCCATGGCGATGGTGTAAATCTCGTTCTTGAGGCCGTTAGTGGCTTCGTTCTGGATCGATGGAAAGGTTTCCTTTTCCAGCAGGTTCTTGTCGAATCCGCCGCCCTGAATCATGAAATTGTCGATCACGCGGTGAAAGACGGTGTCTTTGTAGAACCCGCCCTTGACGTATTTGAGGAAGTTTTCCACCGTTTTCGGTGCCTTTTCCGGATAGAGCTCGAGCGTGAAGCTGCCGAGGTTGGTTTTCATTTCAACCGTCGGATTGGCGGCGTGGGCGCCCACGGACAGCATCAGGCCAAAACCCAGTGTTAACAGACGCAGTAATTTCATTGTTCCCTCTCCAAAGTGGTGAATTGAATAGCCTGCTTATTATGCCACGGGGAGCGGCGAGACTGAGAAACGGTCATGACGTATCCCATGCTCTGTTATAATCTGCCGCTGCGGAATTTGCTCCAGTCCTTGCGCCGCAGCCGATACCGGCTCATCAATCCCCCATTCGTCCTAAGACTGGCGCCTCAACAAGGCGACAGGTCGATGTTATTTCAGGAAATTTATGTCTTTCTCCAGCCTCGGCCTGTCCGATGATATCGTCCGTGCCGTCACCGAACACGGCTACACCATTCCCACCCCGATCCAGTTGCAGGCCATTCCGGTCGTGCTGTCGGGCGGGGATCTTCTCGCCGGTGCGCAAACCGGCACCGGCAAGACCGCCGGTTTTACCCTGCCCATCCTGCAACGGCTCTCTTCAACCAGCACCAAGACCGCGCCCGGCGTGCGCAGCCCGATTCGCGCGCTGATGCTCACCCCCACGCGCGAACTTGCCGCGCAGGTCGAGGAGAGCGTGCGTACCTACGGCAAATACGTGAAACTCAATTCCATGGTGATGTTCGGCGGGGTCAACATCAACCCGCAAATCAGCCGCCTGAGGAGCCGCGTGGATATTCTGGTGGCCACGCCGGGACGCCTGCTCGACCACGTGCAGCAAAAAACCGTCGACCTTTCCCACGTCGAAATCCTGGTGCTGGACGAGGCCGACCGCATGCTGGACATGGGCTTCATTCGCGACATCAAGCGCGTGCTCGCGCTGTTGCCCAAGCATCGCCAGAACCTGCTGTTCTCGGCCACCTTCTCGGATGAGATCAAGTTGCTGGCGGACGGGCTGCTCAACAAGCCGGCGCTGATCGAAGTGGCGCGCCGCAACGTCACGGCCGATACCGTGGCGCAGAAAATCTACAAGGTGGACCGCGAGCGCAAGCGCGAACTGCTCGCCCACCTCATCAAGGAACACAACTGGCACCAAGTGCTGGTGTTCACCCGCACCAAGCACGGCGCCAACAAACTGTCCGAACAACTGACCAAGGAAGGCATCCCGGCCCTGGCCATCCACGGCAATAAGAGCCAGGCGGCGCGCACCCGCGCCTTGTCCGAATTCAAGAGCGGCAGCCTGCAGGTGCTGGTGGCGACTGACATCGCTGCGCGCGGCATCGACATCAGCGAACTGCCGCACGTGGTCAACTTCGAACTGCCCAACGTGCCGGAAGATTACGTCCACCGCATCGGCCGTACCGGCCGCGCCGGCTCCGAAGGCGAAGCCGTGTCGCTGGTGTGCATCGATGAAAAGAAACTGCTGTCGGATATCGAAAGACTGATCAAGCGCGAGATTCCCGAAGTCGCGGTTCCCGGATTCGAACCCAATCCGTCAATCAAGGCCGAGCCTATCCTGAACGGGCAAAACCGCGGTCAACGACCTTCGTCCGGACGTAGCCAGCCGGCCGCGCGATCCGGTGCCGGACGTTCGCCACAAGCGCCAGCCAGAGGGCCGGCCGGAGGGACAGGCGGCAAGCCGCCACTGCACCGTTCCGGCGGTCGCGGGCGCTGATCCGGCACAGGGTTTGAGCCAGGATGATCCAGGTCACCTCACGGCTATCGATTGACGAGCGCGAAATCGGGCTGACGTTCATTCGCGCTTCCGGTCCGGGCGGGCAGAACGTCAACAAGGTGTCCTCAGCGGTGCAGCTACGCTTCGACGTGGCGCATTCGCCTTCGCTACCCGAGGATGTGCGTGCCCGCCTGATGAAGCTGGCGGGCAACCGCCTCACCACGGAAGGCGAGCTGGTGATCGAGGCCAAGCGCCATCGCACCCAGGAACGCAACCGGCAGGATGCCATCGGCCGGCTGGTGGACCTGATCCGCCTTGCCACCGAAAAGCCCAAGCCGCGCGTCGCCACCCGGCCGACCCTGGCATCGAAAAAACGCCGCCTGGAAGCCAAGGTTCGGCGCGGCGAGACCAAGCGCGGGCGGGGTTCCGTCATCGAATAAGCAGCACTGCGGCTCACATATATGCGGTCAGACACCACGTCATATATGCTGGCAGCGCCGGTTACGGACCAGGCGGTGGTGGAGTCGGTGGAGGCGTTCATGCGGCGGGTAGCGAGCATCGACTGGTTGGCTTGTCCGCATTGCCGCGAGGGGCGTTTCGGGGTGGTGGCGGGAATCCCGCCTGCAGCGCGAAGTCCGCCATTGCGGGGACCGCCGTGAGGCTTGGCTTCCCCTTTATTTGCGCCTGTCTGAGGTTGGCCGTTTGCGCCGACCGGGGAGGGTCTCGTCCCGGCGTGCCGATTTCCCGTTCGAGGGGGGGCGGGCTGTTTTTATGCGTCCGCTGGGGCCGTTCAGCGCGCCTCGGTCACACATTGACACACCGTCCGTCCGTATCGCTTCATGACATCCGGTTGACTTCCTCCCACGTAACCTTACAATCCCCATAACTACCGCCTGCCCCGCAGTTCAGTCCAACAAGGTTTATCCGCCGCCAATTAAGC
The DNA here is from genome assembly GCA_031426915.1 of Sulfuricellaceae bacterium. Lineage (GTDB taxonomy): Bacteria > Pseudomonadota > Gammaproteobacteria > Burkholderiales > Sulfuricellaceae > Sulfurimicrobium. Next base: position 7,361 of record JASJPB010000039.1, read on the forward strand.
AGGGGCTCTTGCTGGATTGGATGGGGCGGCGGATAAACGCTATTCGTTAGAGGGCAAAAACCATGGACGCTGGCCCTTGGAATTGGTTGGAAGTTGCAAAGTTGATAGCAGGAGCACTTACTCCAGTTGCACTTGCTGCGCTTGGCGTTTACATTCATCGCGTAACGAAACGCTTCGAGCACCTGCAATGGCGAAGCCAAAAGCTCATCGAAAAACGTCTGGCGGTTTATGACGACCTTGCTCCGCACTTTAATGATTTGCTGTGCTATTTCACCTACGTTGGTTGCTGGAAAGAACTCGACCCACCGACCGTTGTGGCTCTGAAACGCACCATGGACAAAACAATCCATGTTGCCGCGCCTCTGTTCTCTCAGTCTTTCTACAAAGCCTGCTTGAACTTTCAAAATCTATGCTTTAAAACCTATAGCGGGTGGGGGCAAGATGCCAAGCTTCAAACGCAATTTGATCGCAGACAGCAGGCCCGCCCAAATGATTGGAAGGTTGAGTGGAACGAATGCTTCAACGCCCCAGCATCTGACCCGAAAGCAATTCAGGATGCGTATATTGAAGTAATGCAACTCTTTGCCACTGATATTGGTGTCCATTCGTCTTTTGTCGTCCCGCGTACCGGGCGCATACCGGCCAACATCCAGTAGGTGGACATCATGCCCTCTAACCTTGCGCTCAAGCGGGGCAGGCCAGAAGCGGCCTGCCCCTTAGCTTCACGTTGGTCCTCATGAATTCCGTTACTGCTGCACTCTGCAAAAAACCCGTCTTAGGCGTAGCGATGTGGTTGGCTACCCTTTGCGTTACCAATCAATTACTAGAGGATACGTTTGTTGATCTACAGTTGCCCGACATTATCCTGTTCAAGGATATAGATGTACCAATGGACGACAATTACGGAATGCTTTTGCTGCTGCGTTCTTCTTCAGAGCCCCCGCTTCAACAGGCTGGACGGGCTTCTTGGTCGGAAGCAATCTGCCCAATAACCCAAGACAACAATGCGCCAATAGCGGCTGACTCGCCTCGCCCGTCAAAAGTCTCTCTGAAAATCGAAGTATTTTCAGCAAAAGGGGCCGTGTTAACTGAACAGGAGTTCTCACCCACCTGTCCCCGCCCTAAACATGAAAACTTTGATTCTCTTTTCCTGGGATCAATTGAGCTAAAGCGGGGGAAGTACAAACTTCGTGTGCATAATCAAAAAACCCTACCCAGCGATGTTGCTCATCGCGCTCAGGTGCTACTAATGGGCCAAGGTTCAGGATTTCCATGACGCCCAACCCATCATTCCATCGGATGCAGCGCGATAAAACCGCGCAGCGCCGGTTGCTTCTACATTGACGCTGTAGAAACCCCCTTTTCCCAGTAATTATCAGGGCGAATTTCCTCCTTCTTAAACGTTTCCACTTCAGCATCAGCGTGTCGGTGGCTGTATCAGGTCTCACATTCAAGCATTTTGATGGGTTGCGAGTCCCCGCTGTGTTTTGCTTTATGATATCCGGTTCATGACAACTATTGATTTGTCCGTGAATGGCACTTCACTTAAACGTGGTCAATGTTTGCGAGACAAATTTCGTGAGTTACTCATAACTGCCGAGAGGTTTGTTGAAAACCATGCGGCATAACCCGTCATTCCACCAGGCCTGCGCGAAAAGCCGCGCAGGCTGGTGAATCCAAATATTGAGTCACTTGATGCCATAAAGCACACAGGCGTATCATGGAAAACATGAAGCCTGTGAACTGGAACACCGAAAAGAATATCCGCCTCAAAGCGGAACGAGGCGTTTCCTTTGAAGAGGTGTTATCGGCCATGTCGCATGGGGGCCTTCTTGATGTTCGAGACCATCCAAATACTGGCCAGTATCCGAATCAACGTATGCTGGTCGTTCGGATTCGCGGCTACGCCTATCTGGTGCCGTTTGTGGAAACCGAAAGTGAAGTCTTCCTGAAAACGATCATTCCGAGCAGGAAGGCTACCCGCAATTATTTAACTGAGGGCAGTTGAAATGGATAAGGAAAGCAAACTTGAAGAGGAGATTTTGGCCTCCTTTGAAAGAGGCGAGTGGCAGTCCGTGCCAAATCTCAAGGATGAAATTGCCCGCTTTGCCTCATTAGCATCGGCATCGCTCGTCAAAGACAAGCGCGTCAACATTCGCATTTCCTCTCGTGATCTCGAAGATATTCAAGCCAAGGCCGCAGAGGAAGCCATTCCTTATCAAACACTCATGGCTAGCGTACTTCACAAATTTGTCACCGGGCGCCTTGTTGAGCCGTCACCCAGTCTAACCTCTCGTTCGAGCGGGACGCGCCAAAAGCGGCGCGCGCCTTAACTCAAATGTTGGCATAATGCGCTGCAGCTTCTGCACCAGCGCCTCTCGATTTGATTTTCGGGAATGAAATCAGGCATAGCCAACCCGCAAATGCCGTGTTAAATTATGACCAGTCTGGCCAGAATTAACGGAGGGCGTCATGCACAGCGAATGGCAGTTGCAAGAAGCGAAGGGCAATTTCAGCCAACTCATCAAGCGGGCGGCGAACGGCGATGCGCAGGTGGTCACGGTGCATGGCAAGCCGACGGCGGTGGTGGTTTCGGCGGAAGAATACGCCCGGCTCACGCGCCACCGGGGCAAGCTCTCCAGCGCACTGTTGCGACCCGACCTTGCAGCGGAAGACCTGGATATTTCCCGCAGCCGTGACACCGGGCGAGACATGGAGCTATGAGCTGGCTGCTGGATACTTGCGCGCTATCCGAATACGCCAAGAAAGCCCCCGCACCGAAAGTGATCGCCTGGCTGGACGAGCAGGATGAAGCCAGCCTGTTCATCAGCGTCATTACCCTGGGCGAGATCGAAAAAGGCATCCTCAAGCTGCGTGCCAACGACCCGAGCCGCAGCCAGAAACTCACCGCCTGGCTGGGCAAGGTGGAGCAACGCTTTACCGGACGCATCCTGCCGCTCGATGCCGCCGCGCTCCATGTCTGGGCGCAACTTGCCGCACACGCTGAACTGGCCGGACAGCCCCTTCCGGTAATGGACGGCCTGATCATGGCCAGCGCCCAATGCCACGGCCTCACCGTGGTCACCCGAAACGTGCAGGATTTCGCGCAGCACCCGCAAGTCTTCAATCCTTGGGCGCTGTAGATTCGCTATCCCTAACGGGCATGGCACAAGTGCCGCCCCTGATCTTGAAACTTGCCATGCCTTTCTTCATGCCTGTGCTTCAACCCCTCCCAGCCTCCCCTTGTGCGAGCATCCGCTGTGCGGATTGCCTGCTTGACCCGCTTCAGGGGAGGGGACAACCGCTTCCCCCCTGACAAGGGGGCAATGAGGGGGGTGAAGCGCAGCCGCGGCGAGCGCCCCGATGGGGCGGCTCGCATGCTGCTTGTTTTACCCTTTGGCTTCTTCTTCGGCGATTTGCTTGTGCACTTCCGCCATGTCCAGCGCCTTTGCCTGCTCAAGCACCTCTTCCAGCGCGGAACCCGGCATCGCGCCGGGTTCGGAGAAAATGATGACCTGTTCGCGGAATATCATCAGGGTGGGGATGGAGCGGATCTGGAAGTGCATGGCCAGTTCCTGCTCTTCTTCGGTATTGACCTTGGCGAAGGTGACGCCGGAAACTTTTTCCGAGACCGCTTCGTAGGTTGGGGCGAAGGATTTGCAGGGGCCGCACCACGGTGCCCAGAAGTCCACGACCACCAGGTCGTTGCCGTTGATGATTTCGCTGAAATTTTCCTTGTTGAGTTCTACAGTGGCCATGTTATTGCTCCGTTTCTGGCTGGGTTAGCGCATTCCTGTGCGCGGGAGGGGGTGTTCATTCGGTTTCTTCCTGCTGTTGCAGCGCCCACATGTGGGCGTAGGCGCCATCCTGCGCCAGCAGTTGGTGGTGGGTGCCGCGTTCGACGATGCGGCCGTTGTCCATGACCAGGATCTGGTTGGCGTCGACGATGGTGGAGAGGCGGTGCGCGATCACCAGCGTGGTGCGGTTTTCGGCGATCTGCTTCAGCTCTGCCTGGATGGCTTTTTCCGATTTCGAATCCAGCGCCGAGGTGGCTTCGTCGAAAATGAGTATGCGCGGGTTTTTCAGGATGGCGCGGGCGATGGCGACGCGCTGTTTCTCGCCGCCGGAGAGCTTGAGGCCGCGCTCGCCAACCACGCTGTCGTATTTGTCCGGCAGGGACTCGATGAAGTCGTGGATGTGGGCGTAGCGTGCGGCCTGGATGATTTCTTCCCGGGTCGCGCCGGGGCGGCCGTAGGCGATGTTGTAATAGATGCTGTCGTTGAACAGTACCGTGTCTTGCGGGACGATGCCGATGACCTGGCGCAGGGAGTTCTGCGTGATTTCCCGGATGTCCTGGCCGTCGATCAGGATGCGACCGCCGGTGGTGTCGTAGAAGCGGAACAGCAACCGCGACAGGGTGGATTTCCCCGCCCCGGAAGCGCCCACCACCGCGACGGTCTGGCCTGCGGGCACCTCGAAGCTGAGGTCGAAGAGGATTTCGCGCTTGGGCTCGTAATGGAAGTCGACATGCTCGAAGCGGATCGCGCCCCGCTCAAGCTGCAAATTCGGTGCGCCGGGCATATCCTGAACTTCGGCGTTCCGCTCCATCAGCGAGAACATTTTTTCCATGTCGGCCAGGGAGTGCTTGATTTCGCGATAGACGAAACCGAGGAAGTGGAGCGGGATGTAGATCTGGATCATGTAGGCGTTGACCAGTACCAGGTCACCCAGCGTCATGGTGCCGTTCACCACGCCCTGTCCCGCCAGCAGCATCAGCAGCGTCACGCCGATGGCGATGATGAAGCTTTGCCCGGCATTGAGCGCGGCGAGAGAAGTGGTGTTTTGGATGGCGGCCTGTTCCCATACCTGCAGGCTCTCGTCGTAACGCCGCGTTTCGAATTCCTCGTTGCTGAAATACTTCACCGTTTCGTAATTCAGCAGGCTGTCGATGGCGCGGGTATTGGCTTTGGAGTCCATGTCGTTCATGGTGCGGCGGAACACCATGCGCCATTCCGTGATGATGAGCGTGAAGGCGATGTACACCACCAGCGTGGCGAAGGTGATGATGGCAAACCACTTGTCGTATTTGACCAGCAGGATCGCGGCCACCAGCCCGATTTCCACCAGGGTGGGGAGGATGTTGAACAGCATGAAGTTGAGCAGGAAGCCGATTCCGCGCGTGCCGCGCTCGATGTCGCGCGAGATGCCGCCGGTCTGCCTTTCCAGGTGAAAGCGCAGCGCCAGCCGGTGCAGATGGCGGAATATCTGCAAGGCCACGCGGCGGATCGAATGCTGGGTTACCTTGGCGAATACGGCGTCGCGGAGTTCGCCGAAGAGCGTGGAGCAAAAGCGCAGCACGCCGTAGGCGACCAGCAGGAAGGCCGGCAGGACCAGCGTGGCCTGCTGCTTGTCGAGGGCGTCGACGATGTCCTTGAGCACCAGCGGAACCGCCACGTTGGCGAGTTTGGCGCTGACCAGCAAGGCGATGGCGAAGATGACCCGCCCCTTGAACTCCCATATGTAAGGCAGCAGGGTGCGGATGGTCTTCCAGTCGTTACGGTTTGTTGGGGCGGCGCTGTAATGGGTGGTGCGCATTAATGTTCATGAAAGGGGAATATTAGTAAAAAATTATACTTCAGAACGGCGGTTAACCCTTTCGATTTTTTGGCTTACAATGGGGATCAATTTTGTAATCATGCATCGCAGGGCAGGTTGTTTATGGCTTTTCTGGACGAATTGAAAAAAGAAGCGCTGGCGCTCAAGGAGCATGAACAGAGCCTGACTCAAGCGCGCATGATGGAAGTGACGCAAAGCTTCCTGCTGGTCCAGTCCAAGCTCAAGGGGATGCTGCACTACCTGCAGGAACTGACCAAGACCCTCAACAATCTGGCGGCACAGTCCTCCCCACGCACTTATTACATCGACGGCTTCGGCAACGTGGAGGATTTTCACCCTGAAAAATATGTGGTGAACACCGAACGTATGACGATAGACCAGAAAGAGTTTATCAATGTCATCTATTTGCGCTATTCATGCAAAACAGCTGCGGACATCGTGATCGAGAAAAATACTCCCTCCATGATCGAGATGCAGCGGGAGTATTTGTGGAAAGCCAACATTAAATTCCAGTGCACCGATTTCAAAAACGAAAAAGGCTTTGTGGACCGTGCGCGCTTCACGGTGGCCAACGAAATCCCGGTGCATATCAAGTTCACCGCAGATTTCGAGAAGGCCAAGGTTTTTCTTTCCATGAAAAATTTCAATGGTCTGACCGTCAATGAATTTACCTATGACGCGGATGAGATAGACGATGCAATGCTGGACGAATTTGCCAGATTTCTGGTGGGCAAGCCGAGCAGCTTCATGGAACTGGGGCGTCACCAGCAGGCGATGAGACAGAAAGTTTCCGCCAAACGTGCCAACACCGAAGTTGAATATGCCAATCACGATGCACGGAGTGAAGCCAAGCTGGAAAAGGCAGCCAAAGAGACAGTGAAAGAAGGAAAGAAAGGCTTGTTCAGCTCGATTAAATCGCTCATTTCCAAAGGGTAAGGTAGAAATCCATGGATCTGACACCCGTTTTCAAGTTCATGGCAGAAAAGCAGGCCTCGGACCTGTTTTTTTCGGCCGGTGCACCGGTTTACATCAAAATCGAGGGAGAGCTGAAGCCCATCAATAGCCAGGTGTTTGATGCCGCCATGGTGCAGGAAGCTGTTTATGGGGTGATGACGGAAGAGCAGATTCGCATCTTCGAGGCTCACATGGAGCTCAATTTCGGCCTTTCCGTGCCGGATGCCGGGCGTTTCCGCGTCAATGTCTTTCGCCAGCGGGGCAGTGTGGCGATGGTGGCACGCTACATCAGCAACAAGATACCTACCCTGGATTCGCTCAATCTGCCGCAGATTTTGAAAAGCCTGGTGCTGGAAAAACGCGGCCTGATCCTGGTGGTGGGGGCGACGGGTTCGGGCAAATCCACCTCCCTGGCATCCATGATCAACCATCGCAACGTCAACAAGACCGGCCATATCCTTTCCATCGAGGACCCCATCGAGTTCGTGCATCGCCATAACAAATCCCTGGTGAACCAGCGGGAAATCGGGATCGACACGGAGTCCTATGAGACCGCTCTGCTGAACGCATTACGCGAGGCTCCCGACGTGCTGCTGATCGGCGAAATCCGCGATACCGCCACCATGAAACAGGCATTGATCTTTACCCAGACCGGCCACCTTTGCCTGGGTACGCTGCATGCGAATAATGCATATCACGCGGTAAACCGGATCGTGAATTTTTTCCCGGAGGAAGAGCGGGCTTCACTTCTGCTCGACCTGGCCATGACCTTGAAAGGCATCGTTTCCCAGCGTCTGGTGAAGGGCGTGGATGGAAAACGGGTTGCCGCGGTGGAAGTGCTGCTGAACACTTTCTACGTCTCGGAGCTGATCCAGAAGGGCGAGGTGGACAAAATAAAGGACGCCATCGAGCAAAGCCTGAGCGCAGGCTCGCAGACTTTCGAGCGTTCCCTGCTGGACCTTCACATCGCGGGAAAAATCAGCCGTGAAGAGGCGCTGGTCAATTCCGATTCCCGTACCGACATGGAATGGCTGATGGACAATGCATCCCAGGAAGGCGGCAAGGGCGGGCAGAAAGGTCAGGGCACGTTCGAAATCCATGAGGACAAGCTGAACGCGTCCGAAAGTCTGGAAGGCTTTACGCTGAATCCGGAGTTCCTGGACAAGATCAGTTCGCCCTCCCCGGGTTCCACAAAAAGTTGATCATAGTCCGCGCGTAGCACCTCCGGCATGCAAGAAACAGACACCCCTGAAATCAAACGTCACGGTATCGTCCTGAACGCCACCGAGCTTGATGCTACCCTGCAGGGGCGGCAGAAGTTCCGTCATGCGACGCTGGGCAGCCTGCTGGTGCAGGAAAAAATCATTACCCAGTCCCAACTGGATGAAGCACTCGGCACCCAGCGCAAGCATCCCGACAAGAAGCTCGGCGTTATCCTTTCGGATATGGGGGTTGCCACCTCGCAGCAGATCTATCTTGCCGTGGCGCGCTCCCTGGGTGCCCCGATCGTCTGCCTCAACGGTTTTGACTTCGACCACAAGGCGCTGAGTCTGATTACCCCCGATCTGGCACGCGACCACCATGTCATTCCGCTGATGTACCACGGGGATCGCCTGGTGTTGGCGATGGAAAACCTGCTCGATGCGAATGCCATTCACGCCATCAGCTTTATCACCCAGCGCGCCATTGATCCGGTATTCGCGCCGCGTGAAGAAATTCACTCCGCCATCAATAAGTATTACGACATCCAGGAGCAGGAATTCGAACTCGATCGTCTCGAACTCGCGGATTATGACTTCGAGGAAGACAAGGAAGTCTGGAGAGAGGCGGAGCGTCTCGCCAACGAGACGCCCATAGTCAGGCTGGTGGACAACATCATTTTGGGCGCCATCCACCAGCGCGCTTCGGATATCCACATTCGACCCGGCAGCAAGAAGGTGGACCTGCTTTATCGCGTGGATGGCGCCCTGATCAAGAAGCGCGAGATACAAAAGGGCCTGCTGCCGGCAATCGTGAGCCGGATCAAGATTATCAGCCGGCTCAATATTGCCGAACACCGCCTGCCCCAGGACGGGCGCTCGCGCATGATGGATGGCAAGAATGTCGTGGACATGCGTATTTCCTTCATACCCTGCCAGTTCGGCGAGAGCATCGTGATCCGGCTGCTCAACAAGGGCGAGGGACTGCGTTCAGTGAAGGATATCGGCTTCAGCGAACGCGACGAGCAACTTTTTACCCACCTGATCAACAAGAGTTTCGGCATCATTCTTGTCACCGGTCCCACCGGTTCCGGGAAAACCACTACGCTGTACGCTGCCTTGCGCGAAGTGGCACGCAACAATCTCAATATCGTCACGGTCGAAGATCCGGTCGAGTACGAGTTCGAGGGTATGCGCCAGATCCACATCCTGCCCCAGATAAATTTTGGTTTTCCCCAGGCCTTGCGTCATATCCTGCGCCACGATCCCGACGTTATCATGATAGGCGAGATCCGCGATCAGGAAACAGCCCGGATCGCGGTGGAAAGCGCGCTCACCGGGCATTTGGTGTTCTCTACCCTGCATACCAACGATGCGCCGGGCGCTATCACTCGCCTGGTGGAAATGGGCGTCGAGCCCTATTTGCTGAAGTCTGCGGTGATCGGTGTCGTCGCGCAGCGCCTGGTGCGCCGCAACTGTACGTCCTGCCTGGGGGAAGAGGAAGTCGATCCATTCATCCGCACCAGCCTTGGTGTCGGGGAACATGAGGTGTTTCATAAGGGCCACGGTTGCGAGCGCTGTAACAACACCGGTTATCATGGTCGCCAGGCCGCTTATGAACTGCTCGCGCTCAACGAAAACATGCGCGAGCACATCACTGCCGGCATTGCCGGAAGCGATTTGCGCAAATTGGCAATTCAGGAAGGTATGGTAACTTTGACCGCCAATGCGTTGGAACTGGCGCGGCAGAAAACGACTTCGCTGTCGGAAGTCTACCGGGTGTGTCTGGAAGTGCTATAGGGCAGGGGAGGGGTTATCCCTTGAGGCTTTTGACCAGCGGGTTCTCCCACAGCTTGGTGCCACTTTCCGGTTCCAGATCGCGCAACATGTCTTCGTGAAGATTGGTGAGAAACATGATGTCGGCCATGACCTCGCCGGTGAAGCCCTGCCTGTCGCCGCGTTCGTCAATCAGCAGACGGCCAAGATAGGCGGACAACCCATCGTGCCCCCATAGCAGGGTCAGTTGCTCCACGATGCGGGGATATTTATTTTCGAGTTCGGTTGCGTATGCGGGATCGGACATCGCTGCTCTCCTGGAAGGATTTTTTCTTTATTTAAGCACGTTTCCTGTTGAAATGAAAAGAGTTCCCTAACTGGTTTTGACAGGCTCGCCCCAAGTCCCTTCAAAGAAATGTTCCCCCAGCGGAACCCTGGCTCGTGCGGCAAGCTCAAGTTCTTTCAGTTCGTCATTGAGGACGGTCTCTTCGCCCTGGTAGCCGACCGCAATCATGGCCATGCAGGCAAACTGCTCCGGCACGCCGGCAAGCTGACGTATCCTGTCGGCATCGAAGCCCCCCATCTGGTGGGCCATCAAACCCATGCCAGCAGCCTGCAAACAAAGATTTTCGGATGCTGCACCGGTGTCGTACTGTCCCCATGCATTGGGCTTTCCCGTCTTGCGGAAAATGCTATTGGCGGTAACCAGCAGCAGCAGCGGGGCATTCCTGACCCAGTCCTGATTCCATTCCACAAGGCATTCGAATGCTTTCTGCCATGCAGCAGAATTCGTGTTGCGGTCCCAAACGATAAAACGCCACGGTTCGTCGCCGAAGCAGGATGGCGCCCAGCGCGCGGCTTCCGTCAAGGCGAGGATCTGTTCCCGGGTGACCGGTCTGGTCGCATCGAATGCGCGGCAACTCCAGCGTTTTGCGATGAGTTCGTGAACAGGGACGGCGGTAATGGCGGATTTGTGCAACATGGCAAGGATTCCAGAATAATCGGCTAAAAGGATATATTAGCTGACTATTCTAGGGCAGGTCGAACAGAAGCGCCTCCGTGCCTGCCGTGGTGCTGATGAGCCGGATGTTTTCGTCCCAAATTTTTGCCGCATCCCCCGTCTCAAGCTTGATCCCGTTGACTTCAAGTCTTCCCCGGGCAAGGTGCAGGTAGGCACGGCGACCTGCGGTGATGGAATAAGCCAGTTCCTCGTCACCCTCAAGAATCGTGGCATATAGCCGGGCATCCTGGTTGATTGTGATTGAACCGTCCTGGCCGTCGGGGGATGCCAGCAAACGCAGGCGGTGACGTTTTTCCGCCGGGAGAAATGTTTTCTGCTCATAGCCGGGAACGATGCCGCGCTGTCCGGGTTCGATCCAGATTTGCAGCAGGTGCGCCTCTTCTGTATTCGATGGGTTGAATTCGCTGTGGCTCACCCCTTTCCCGGCGCTCATGCGCTGAATTTCTCCGGCACGGATCACCGAGCCGTTACCCATGCTGTCCTTGTGCTCCAGCGAACCCTGCAGCAGATAGGTAATGATTTCCATATCGCGGTGACCGTGGCTGGGGAAGCCGGCACCGGGCGCGATGCGGTCGTCGTTGATGACGCGCAGCACGGAAAACCCCATGTGCGCGGGGTCGAAATAGTCAGCAAAGGAAAAGCTATGCCAGGTGTCGAGCCAGCCATGGTTGGCGTGCCCGCGATCGCCCGCCTTGCGAATTTCGATCATGATTGTCTCCCGTGGTGGACTGTTGCGTGATTAGAGCATGCTTCCGAAGTGAAGTTCGGTGCGGTGCGCCCAAGCGCAGTTTGCAGGATAATCCTAGAAACCTCAGTTGGACGTGGTGGAGTGTGCGGTTTTTGCGAGCTTTCGCCTGACGGCGAAATGCCTGCTTACCCCATTTGGGGTGCAGGGCAAGGCGCAATGACGCGGAATGGTCGTTCCATTCCAAGGAGTTGCCAGCCCTCTCCCTAACCCTCTCCCACAGGTGGGAGAGGGAACAAACGCCCTCTCTCCCTCTGGGAGAGAGTTTGAGAGAGGGTTGCAGACATGCGCCTCAAAAACCGTGCAATCCACCACGTAGCGGCCTCACCAAATGGGTGAACCCATGATTAACAAAAAAAGTTTATTAAATTCATTGCATTACGCACTCAATGGAGCGGTCAACTGAGGTTTCTAGGATATTAATCCCATGACAACGAATGCTTCGAATTACCGCGGCCGGTTTGCGCCATCGCCGACCGGCCCTTTGCATTTCGGCTCACTGGTCGCAGCCGTGGGCAGCCTCCTGGATGCAAGGCGCATCGGGGGACAATGGCTGGTGCGGATGGAGGATATCGATCCGCCCAGGGTGATGCCGGGGGCGTCCGATGACATCCTGCGCACGCTGGAAGCGTTCGGACTCTACTGGGATGGCGAGGTGGTGTACCAGAGCCGGCGTGGCGAAGCCTACCGTGCGGCGCTGGAGCAACTGCAAGGTCTGGGCGTGCTATATCCCTGCAACTGTTCGCGGCGGGAACTCGCGGACTCGGTTCTCGCGGCGCATGTCGGACTGATTTATCCCGGCCATTGTCGGACCGGAATGCGACAGGGGCGGACGGAGCACGCGCTCCGGGTGCGGACTGATAATGTGCCCATCCATTTTTGCGACCGCTTGCAGGGGGATTATGTCCAGCAACTGGAAGCGGAGATCGGCGATTTTGTGTTACGCCGTACCGATGGGCTTTTTGCCTATCAGTTGGCGGTGGTGGTGGACGATGCTGAACAGGGAATCACCGACATCGTGCGCGGGGCCGATATCCTGGATTCCACGCCGCGCCAGGTCTATCTGCAGCAATTGCTGGGCCTGCCCACTCCGTCCTACCTTCATCTGCCGGTCGGGGTCAACGAGCAGGGGGAAAAGCTCAGCAAGCAGACCCTGGCGCCGGCGCTGGATAAGCGCAACCCGCTGCCGCAGTTGCTGCGGGCCTTGGCATTTCTTGGCCAGAATCCGCCGCATGAATTGGCGGAAACCGATCTGGAAACGCTTTGGGGGTGGGCGATGGCGCACTGGACGGTGGCACGGATTCCACCCGTGCGTGTTCTTCCTGCGGGCTAACGGTGTCGCTTAATGGGGTGCCGGCTTTTCCGTGTGGGCTTTTTTGGCTGGCTGGGTAGCTACGGGTGCTTTTCCGGCCGGGGCTTTGGCGCTGCTTGAAGCCTTGGGCGCCTGTTCTTTGGGCGTTTTTTCCTTGGCCGTTTCGGGCTTCACGGCTTTTGCGGCAGGCTTGGTAGCTGCTGCGGGTTTTGGCTTGACTGGACTCTTTTGCGGGGCGGCGGCCTGGACGGTCGTTTTCGAAGGGTTGTAGTTGCAGGCAAAGTCGAATACCGCTTCTTCCGGCGAGTCCGGGATGATAGTCGCCGCTTTTTCACTATCGCCGTAATGGACGTTCTTGGCTTCCCTGGCGTCGTCGCCGTAATAGATTTTCTGCAACGGTTTGTGGCTGCGGGTGGTGCAATTGATTTCCGACAGGGTTTTGCTCGACGAGTAATAAAAATCACCGGGATTTGCTTGCTGGGGCTGGATGTAGGTGATCTTGTTCCAGATTTTCAGCTTCTTGTCCTTCTTCTTCTCCTTGTCCTCGGTTTTTTTGTCTGTTGCATCCATTTGAGGTACGTCTGCTTCCAGTGTCATCTGGGCGCTGGCCCTGAGCGGCTGCCAGGATACGGCCATTGCCGGAGGCGAAAGCAGCAGGGCGGAGAGGAAAAGAAAAGCGGGGTTCATGCGGATATCCCAAGTTTGCGGGGTTTGCGTTCCGCTTTCGTGTGGAATCAAGGCGGTGCTTGCACGACAAGGCAAAATTTGATGCTAATATACAAGACACCATTGCCCCCGGCAACCAAACGAAAGGCTTTCGTGGTCAGGTCCTCCGATCTTTCTGGCATGTATGGCGTGGCGGAATCCATCGAGGATTACCGCCGGCTGGTTCATGAATTGCGCAGCCAGCTCGTGCTTCTCCAGGCGCGGGAAGAAGAACACCTGCAACAAATCACCGAACTCGACCATACCATCGATCAACTGGTGGATATCGTGGTCCAGCGCGAGGCGGCCTGTCATGCCCTGAAAACACTGGTGGAGTCCATGGTCAAGGAGGTGGAAACCTGTCCCCAGCAACGCCATCACGATTCCGCCGATCCAATCCTGCGCTCGACTACCTACCAGAGCCGCTTCAACGAGGAAGTCAAACGGCTCAAGGTGAAGTATGGCAAGGATTGACACGGATCCCTGGTCGTCGCATACCCACCTCGTCTGATCGCGTATTGGAAGTTGCGTTTTGTCTATCTGCGCATTACACTCATCCATGTCTTATATAAGATATGTGAGCTATAAGATGACTATTGACACAATCATATGGCTTCAATATATTCGTTCAATCCGCAAGGCAGAGAATAAGGCATGATCAAACACTACCGTCCCCGTCGTTCCATGCTCTACGTCCCGGGGTCGGTGGCGCGCTATCTGGAAAAAGCCCGCACACTGCCTGTCGATTCCCTGATCCTCGACCTGGAAGACCCGGTGTTGCCTGAGATGAAGGCCGAGGCGCGTTTGAATGTGGTGAACGCGATCCGGCAGGGCGGTTTCGGACATCGCGAGATCGTGGTTCGGGTCAACGCCATGGATACCCCGTGGGGCATGGATGACCTGGTGGCACTGGCCCATGCCGGTGCGGATGCCATCCTGTTCCCCAAAATCGAGAGCAAGCAGGATGTGCTGCATGCCCTGGCTGCGTTGGAACGGGCCGGGCATGGCGAGATTCCCATTATGGTCACGATCGAAACGCCCTTCGGCGTGATGCGGGCGGAGGAAATCGCCGGCAGCTCGGACCGGATCGCCTGCATCGTCATGGGCACTTCCGACCTGACCAACGAGATGCATGCGCGCATCACCCAGGAACGCCTGCCCATTCTGTACTGTCTGTCGCAATGCCTGCTGGCTGCGCGCGCGCACAAGCGCTCGATCGTGGACGGCGTGCATCTCGACATCAAGGACATGCATTCCTTCGAGTACGCCTGCCGTCTGGCGCGCGACCTGGGATTTGACGGCAAATCGCTGATCCACCCGCACCAGGTTTCCTATTGCAACGATGCCTTCACGCCCAAGCAGTCCAGCGTCGCTTACGCCCGGCGCATCATCGACGCGCTGACCGAAGCCAATGCCGCGGGCAGGGGGGTTGCAGTGGTGGATGACCGCCTGGTGGAGAACCTGCATGTGGAATCGGCCAGGCGCACCCTGATGATCCATGAGCTGATCGAGCAAATGGAGTCTGGCCATGACTAAAGCCAGCGCAGGCAATTTCTTCGAGGATTTCAGCTTCGGCCAGACTATCACGCATCCGACCCCGCGCACCCTCGGGGAAGGGGATGCGTCGCTGTACATCGCGCTGACCGGTGCGCGCCAGGTGCTGCATAGCTCCAGGCCTGTCGCGCATGCGCTCGGCTATCAGGACCGCCCGCTCGACGATCTGCTGCTGTTCCATATCGCTTTCGGCAAGACCGTGCCGGATATCTCCATCAACGCGGTGGCCAACCTGGGCTATGCCGATGTGCGTTTCTTGCGTCCAGCGTATGCGGGCGACACGATTTCAACCGAATCCTCGGTGATCGGCCTGAAACAGAATTCCAGCGGCAAGAACGGCGTGGTGTGGGTGTACTCCACGGCCCGGAATCAGAATGGCGAGGCGCTCCTGTCCTGGGTGCGCTGGGTGATGGTGCATAAGAACAATCTGGAGCTTCCGCCTCCTGAAGCAGTGGTGCCGGAATTGCCTGACTGCATTCCCGCCGGGGAGCTTTCCTTGCCGCCTTTCCTCGATGCCAGCGCGTTCGAGCCGGTTCTGACCGGCGGTGAGTATTTCTGGGACGACTATGTTCCCGGCGAACGCATCGACCATCCGGGGGGCATGACGGTGGACGAATCCGATCATACCCTGGCCACCAAGCTCTACCAGAACAATGCCCGGCTGCATTTCGACGAATTCGGCATGAAGGCTTCCCCCTTCGGGCGCCGCCTGATGTACGGCGGTCACGTCATTTCCGTGTGCCGCGCGCTTTCATACGACGGCCTGGAAAACGCGCTGTCCATCCTCGCCATCAACGGCGGCACCCACTGCAATCCCAGCTTTGGCGGCGATACGCTCTATACCTATAGCGAGGTGCTGGAAAAATGGGACTTGCCGGGTAGAAGCGATGTGGGCGCGCTGCGTCTGAGGATGGTGGGGGTGAAGAATTTCCGGCTGGCCGAACTTACATCCCCCCATATCGAGCAGGACGGCAAAAAACGCTACCACCCCAACGTGGTGCTGGATCTGGACTACACCGTAATGATGCCGAGAAGATAGACGAGGAAAACATGACCCAAGCCGTTCACCCCAACACTGCGCTGTTCAAGGGCGAGAAGCCTTTCCCGGTGATTCCCGCCTGCGAGCATTTCGCCGGCAGCGAGAAGCTGATCCTCAAGGCCATGGAATTGCAGGGCAAGCTCGGACCCGTGTTCGACATTACCTGCGATTGCGAGGACGGCGCGCCGGCCGGACGCGAGCAGGAGCACGCCGAAATGATCGTGCGGGTGCAAAACTCCGAGGCCAACCGGCACCGCATGGCCGGGGTGCGCATCCATGATTATTCCCATGCGGCCTGGAAGCAGGATGTGGACATCCTGGTGGCCGGGCTGGGCGATGTCGCCGCCTATATCACGATTCCGAAATCCACCGAATACGGCCATGCCGCCGAGATGGTGGAATACATCCAGAAAAAGGCCGCTCAGCACGGCGTCAAGCGTGAAATCCCGCTTCATGTCCTGATCGAGACCCATGGCGCGCTGCGCGATGTGCACCGGATCGCCACGCTGCCCTGGCTTCAGGTGCTGGATTTCGGCCTGATGGATTTCGTCTCCGGCCATCATGGCGCCATCCCCGCCAGTTGCATGCGCAGTCCGGGCCAGTTCGAGCATCGCCTGATCGCCCGCGCCAAGGGCGAGGTGGTGGCGGCCGCGCTGGCCAACGGCGTGATTCCCGCCCACAACGTGACGCTGGATTTGAAGAACCCCTATACCACTTACCAGGACGCCCGTCGCGCTCGCACCGAGTTCGGTTTCCTGCGCCAGTGGAGCATCTATCCCACCCAGATCCAGCCTATCGTCGATGCCATGAAGCCGGACCATTCCGAGGTGGAAACCGGCGCCGCGATCCTGATCGCGGCGCAGAAAGCCGACTGGGGCCCGATCCAGCATGCCGGTGAGCTGCATGACCGCGCAACCTACCGCTATTACTGGGAAGTGTTGCAAAAGGCCAGGGTGACCGGTATCCAGCTGCCGGCCGAAGCCGAGCGGGCATTTTTCAGCTAACCAAATAAGGCTCGCAATGACCATACTTACATCCGCGGGTGCGCGCTTCCGCGCTGCCGTTGCCGCCGAGAAGCCGCTCCAGGTGATCGGCGCCATCAATGCCTATCACGCCAAGCTGGCCCAGCAGGTGGGCTACAAGGCGCTGTATATCTCCGGCGGCGGGGTCGCGGCGGGTTCGCTGGGAGTGCCCGACCTGGGCATTTCCACACTGGACGACGTGCTTACCGACGTGCGCCGCATCAGCGATGCCACCGATCTGCCGCTGCTGGTGGATATCGACACCGGCTTCGGCGGTGCCTTCAATATCGCGCGCAGCGTCAAATCCATGATCAAGTTCGGCGCCGGCGCAGTGCACATCGAGGACCAGGTGTTGGCCAAGCGCTGCGGCCACCGCCCCGGCAAGGCCATCGTGTCGCAGGCGGAAATGGTGGACCGCATCAAGGCCGCCGTGGACGCCAGAACCGACCCCGAATTCGTGATCATGGCCCGCACCGACGCGCTCGCGGTGGAGGGCCTGCAAAGCGCCATCGACCGCGCCTGTGCCTGCGTCGAGGCGGGGGCGGACATGGTTTTTCCCGAAGCCATGACCGAGTTGGGCATGTACAGGCGGTTCGCCGCGGCGGTGAAAGTGCCGGTGCTGGCCAACATCACCGAATTCGGCTCGACCCCGCTGTTCACCGTGGACGAGCTGCGCGGCGCGGATGTGTCCCTGGTGCTCTATCCCCTGTCGGCATTCCGCGCCATGAACCAGGCCGCCTTGAAAGTGTACGAGGCAGTGCGTCGCGACGGCACGCAGCAGAACGTGCTGGGCCTGATGCAGTCGCGCATGGATCTTTACGATTACCTCGGTTATCACGAATTCGAGCAGAAGCTCGATCAACTTTTCGCCCAGGAGAACAAATCATGAGCGAGGCGCCAATCCATACCCCAGTCAAGAAAAAATCGGTCGCGCTGTCGGGCGTGAACGCCGGCACCACCGCCGTGTGCACCGTCGGGCACAGCGGCAACGACCTGCATTACCGCGGCTATGACATTCTGGAACTCGCGGACAAGGCCACCTTCGAGGAAGTGGCTTATCTGCTGGTGCACGGCGCGCTGCCGACCCAGTCCGAGCTTAGTGGATACAAGAACAAACTTAAAACACTCCGTGGCTTACCGGCGCAACTTAAGGTAGTGCTGGAACAGATTCCATGCTCCGCCCATCCCATGGACGTGATGCGTACCGGTTGTTCGGTGCTCGGTTCCTTGCTGCCGGAGAAGGAAGATCGCAACCTGCACGGCGCGCGCGATATCGCCGACAGGCTGGTGGCCTCCCTCGGTTCCGTGCTGTTGTACTGGTATCACTACAGCCATAACGGCAAGCGCATCGACGTCGAAACCGATGACGACAGCGTGGCCGGGCATTTCCTGCACCTGCTGCACGGCAAGATACCCTCGGAACTGCACCGCAAGGCCCTGGATACCTCGCTGGTGCTGTATGCCGAGCACGAATTCAACGCCTCCACTTTCACCGCGCGGGTGATTGCCGGCACGCTGTCCGACATCTACTCCTGCATCACCGGCGCCATCGGCGCGCTAAGAGGGCCGAAACACGGCGGTGCCAATGAAGCGGCGATGGAAATCGTGCGCCGCTACCATAACCCTGACCAGGCGGAAGCGGACATCCGCGAGCGCGTGGCGCGCAAGGAAATCATCATCGGTTTCGGCCACCCGGTGTACACCATCGGCGACCCGCGCAACGTGGCGATCAAGGGCGTGTCGCGGCGGTTGTGCGAAGCGGGCGGCAACATGAACCTGTTCAACATTTCCGACCGCATCGAATCCGTGATGTGGGAGGTGAAGAAGATGTTCCCCAACCTCGACTGGTACTCCGCATCCAGCTACCACATGATGGGTGTGCCGACCGAGATGTTCACGCCGCTGTTCGTGATTTCCCGCACCACCGGCTGGGCCGCGCACGTGATCGAGCAGCGCATCGACAACAAGATCATCCGCCCCAACGCGGAGTATGTCGGGCCGGAAAACCGGGCGTATGTTCCGATCGAAAATCGTTAAAGCAAAAACCTTAGTTTATTAACCGCAAAGACGCAAAGGTGCAAAGGACGTTCTTTGCGACTTTGCGGTTTATATTGCCCTTAAGTTAAAGAGGAAAACATGTCATCCCACATCTCCAACGTTCGTCCCGATCCCGACCAGGTGCTGGTGGACATCGCCAATTACGTCTGCGATTACGAAATCCAGTCCGACGAAGCCTACGACACCGCGCGCAACTGCCTGATCGATACGCTGGGTTGCGGCCTGGAGGCGCTGAGCTACCCCGCCTGCACCAAGCTGCTCGGTCCGATCGTGCCCGGCACGGTGGTTCCTAACGGCGCCAAGGTGCCCGGCACCTCGTTCCAGCTCGATCCGGTCAAGGCCGCCTTCGACATCGGGGCCATGGTGCGCTGGCTGGATTTCAACGATACCTGGCTGGCCGCCGAGTGGGGCCATCCTTCCGACAACCTGGGCGGTATTCTCGCCACCGCCGACTGGCTGTCGCGGACCCGGATCTCGCAGGGGAAAGCAGCGCTGACCATGCGCGATGTGCTCACCGCCATGATCAAGGCGCATGAAGTCCAGGGCGTGCTGGCGCTGGAAAACAGCTTCAACCGCGTCGGCCTGGATCACGTGATCCTGGTGAAAGTGGCTTCCACCGCCGTGGTGACGCGCATGCTGGGCGGCACGCGCGAGGAGGTGATTAATGCCGTGTCCCACGCCTGGATCGACGGCCAGTCGCTGCGCACCTACCGCCATGCGCCCAACACCGGCCCGCGCAAATCCTGGGCGGCGGGCGATGCCACCAGCCGCGCCGTGCGCCTGGCGCTGATGGCCTTGAAGGGCGAGATGGGCTACCCCTCGGCACTGAGCGCGAAAATATGGGGTTTCTACGACGTCTCGTTCAAGGGCCAGCCTTTCAAATTCCAGCGCCCCTACGGCTCCTACGTGATGGAGCAGATCCTGTTCAAGATTTCCTTCCCCGCCGAATTTCACTCCCAGACTGCGGTGGAATGCGCCATTCAGCTGCATCCGAAAGTCGCGAGCCGGCTCGACGAGATCGAAAAAATCGTGCTCACCACCCACGATTCGGCGATCCGCATCATCGACAAGAAAGGCCCGTTGAACAACCCGGCCGACCGCGACCATTGCCTGCAATACATGGTGGCGGTGGGGCTGATCAAGGGCAACCTGACTGCCGCTGATTACGAGGACGAAGCTGCCTCCGACCCGCGCATCGACATGCTGCGCGACAAGATGGTGACGCTGGAGGACCCGCAATACAGCCACGATTACCACGACCCGGACAAGCGCTCCATCGCCAACGCGATCCAGGTCTATTTCAAGGACGGCAGCAGTAGCGACAAGGTGGTGGTGGAATACCCCATCGGCCACCGCCGGCGTCGTGCCGAGGGCATCCCGGAACTGGTGAAGAAATTCAAGGTTAATCTGGCGCGCCGCTTCCCGGCCAAGCAGCAGAATGCCATTCTGGATCTGTGCCTGGATCAGGGCAGGCTGGAGGCGACCCCGGTGCAGGAATTCGTGGATATGTTCGTCATATAAGAGTTGCATCCCCGTTGGCGGGCGGTGCCATTTCTGGCCCGCCCGTTTTTTTTGTATTCGGAATCCGCTGCTAAAAATGCTTTCCCGTAGTGCAAGAGTCGGGATGGCGCTGTCTTTCTTTGCCCCGGCTCAAGGGCGATCTGTTACCATTTCGGCAATTCGTCAATAAAGTGTTTCCCCCACTTTTTTGTTCTCGTATGCAAATCTACAAGTCGTAAACACTTTGATGCTGGACTTTTTTCGTCTTGTTGTTTCGCCCCCCGAAAGCAGCGTGCTGTACACGGGAAGCTATGACCCCGTGTTGGTCGGCCTGTCAGTATTCGTTGCGATTCTCGCCTCCTATGCTTCCCTGCTGGTTTCCAAGCATGTTTCGACCTCCACGAAAACGACGACAAGGCGCCTGTGGATTATTGTCGGCGGACTTTGCCTGGGCGTCGGCATTTGGGCCATGCATTTCGTCGGCATGCTGGCCTTCAGCCTGCCCTGCTCGAGCAGCTACGATGCAACCATCACCTTGTTGTCGACGATCCCCGGCATCCTCGCCAGTACCCTTGCCCTGAAAATCATCAGCCGCCGCGAGTTATCCCATCTACAACTTGCTACCGGAGGGCTGTTGATCGGCGCCGGCATCGGCGCCATGCACTATTCCGGAATGGCGGCAATGCGCCTGAATGGCCTGATCCGCTACGACATCAATCTGTTCCTGCTGTCCATTGTGGTTGCCATCGTCCTGGCCACGCTGGCACTGTGGATCAAGTTCCGCCTGCAGTCGTGGCAAGCCCGCTGGAACACCGGGGTGACGATCCTCAGTGCGGTGGTGATGGGTCTGGCCGTATCCGGCATGCACTACACAGCGATGGCTGCCGCTTATTTCATTCGCGATGGCGACACCACTCTCGTCACCGCCGGCATATCGCCGACATTCCTCGCTGTAATCGTGTTGGCAGCGACCTGCCTGATTATTGTCGTGACCATCGTTGCCACCTATGTCGGGAAGCCCAACCTGTTATCTCTTGGGCGATCCTACAAGTTGATAGCTTTGTTGATGGCTGGTTGGGGCGTCATCGCCTGGTTGAGCGCAGATTATTACTACAGCCGCCTCGCCAGCAGCTTGTATCAGCAGGAATCGCACCTCGCCACGCAACAGGCGGAGCAAGTTGCCAAGAACATCGAGGAAAGCATAGAACTGCTCAAGGGTATTTCGTTCATGGTTTCCCGCGACGAGTATACCCACCGGGTGTTACGCCGCTTCGGCGCGAATGCTGCGCCTTCACCGCTGGATTATAAGGAACGCAAGCAACGATGGACTCAGGACAGCGTGCTCGGTAGGCTGAACGACTCTCTCCACATCTCGGCGACCAATCTCGGGGCCGACAACATATTTATCATCAATGCGGCGGGTGATTGCATCGCCGCAGGCAATGCCGACAAGCCCGGAAGCCCCGTCGGATCGAACTACGCTGATCGCGTGTATTTCCCGCAGGCTCAGGCGGGGCAGCCCGGCCACCAGTATGCCGTGGGGCGGACAACCAATGTTCCCGGCCTGTTCTACGCCTACCCTGTGTTCGAAACAGGGCGCTTCCTCGGCGCGGTGGTGGTCAAGCGGGACATCACGAAATTTTCCCACTGGACGAGCCAGGCTAACGCATTCCTCGCCGACGCCAACGGCGTCATCGTCCTCGCATCGGACAAGCGCCTCGAATCTCGCGCCCTGCCCAACGCTTCCGTGGCGGAGCTGTCTGCGGAGAAGAGGCTGTTGCAGTACAAACGGAGTGTGCTTGAACCTTTGGAGATTACCCCCTGGGGGAACACGCTCTTCCCTTCCGCAGTACTCATCGGGGGCAACAACCCGCCGATGGTGCTTGCCTCCAAGAGCCTGCCCGAGGACGCCATTACCATTTACGTGCCCCGTCCGCTGGACGCACTGGTGCGCCTTGGTACCGAAAGGTACTGGCTTTTCCTCTTGCTTGCCGCCGCCGGCAGCATGCTGATTGTCGCCGCTTCGGCGATCGTGCTTTATTTGCGCGAATCGCAGAAGGCGGAGGCAGACCTTCGCGTCGCCGCCACCGCTTTCGAGTCGCAGGAAGGGATGTTCATCACCGATGCCGCAGGCGTGATCCTGAAGGTCAATCAGGCCTTCACCGACACCACCGGCTACACTGCCGGGGAAGCCGTGGGACAGACGCCGCGCATGCTCAGTTCAGGGCGCCATGACGCAGCCTTTTATAACGCGATGTGGGAGATCATCAATCGCGATGGCTCCTGGCAAGGAGAAATCTGGAACCGGCGCAAGAATGGCGAAGTGTATCCCGAATGGCTTACCATCACTGCAGTGAAGGGACACGCGGGAAAAATCACACATTATGTCGCCACGCTGAACGACATCACGCTGCGCAAGGCGGCGGAGGAAGAGATTCAGTATCTTGCTTTCTTTGATTCACTCACCCGCCTGCCCAACCGCCGCCTGCTGATGGACCGGCTGCACCAGGCCCTGGCGGTCAGCGCCCGCAGCGGCTATGAAGGTGCGCTTCTGCTCATAGACCTGGACAACTTCAAGACCCTAAACGACACCCTCGGCCATTACCAGGGCGACCTCCTGCTGCAGCAGGTGGCTCAGCGCCTTCTCGCCTGCGTGCGCGAGGGCGATACCGTGGCCCGCCTGGGCGGGGACGAATTCGTGGTGATGCTGGAAGACTTGAGCGAGAGTCCCGAGGGAGCAGCCGCCCAGGCCGAGACTGTGGGCGAGAAAATCCTTGCCGCACTCAACCAGGCCCACCGCTTCGACAGCCACGACTACCAAAGCACCGCGAGTATCGGCGTGACCCTGTTCCGCGATCTTGACGAGACTGTGGACGATCTGCTTAAACGAGCGGATATCGCCATGTATCAGGCCAAAACAGCGGGTCGCAACGCCCTGCGCTTCTTCGATCCGGAGATGCAGGCCGTGGTCACGGCGCGCGCCGCACTGGAAACCGATTTGCGCCTGGGGGTACTGGAAAATCAGTTTCTTCTTTACTACCAGCCTCAGGTGGATGGCGATGGCAATGTGACGGGTGCGGAGGCGCTGCTGCGCTGGCAGCATCCCCGGCGCGGCATGGTATCTCCAGCCGAGTTCATCCCCCTGGCCGAGGAAACGGGGCTGATCCTGCCCCTCGGCCTTTGGGTGCTGGAAACCGCCTGTCTCCAGCTGATGGCATGGGCCGCACAATCAGAAAGCATGCATCTCACCCTGGCGGTGAATGTCAGCGTGCGCCAGTTTCGCCACCCGGACTTCGTGGAACAGGTGTTGGCCGTACTCGACAACACCGGCGCCGATCCGCAAAAACTCAAGCTGGAGCTTACCGAGAGCCTGCTGCTGGACGATGTGAAAGGCATCATCGCCAAAATGACTGCGCTGAAAGCCCGCGGCGTGGGCTTCTCGCTGGATGACTTTGGTACCGGTTATTCCTCGCTCTCCTACCTGAAGCGCTTGCCCCTCGATCAGTTGAAGATCGATCAGTCCTTTGTCCGGGATGTGCTCACCGATCAAAATGATGCCACCATCGCTCGCACCATTGTGGCCCTGGGGCAAAGCCTGGGACTCGCGGTTATCGCCGAAGGGGTGGAAACCGAAGTGCAGCGGGAATTTCTTGCCAGTCACGGTTGCCATGCCTACCAGGGCTATCTGTTCAGTCGCCCGGTGCCGCTGAAGGAGTTCGATCAGTTCCAGTCACGGGTCCGGGAAACGTCACAAGGGGAGAGGTGAAGCAGCTTCCGTGAACGTTCAGGCTTTGTCCAGCCACACCCCGATGCCTTGCGCGTTGAGTTCGTAATCCATTCCCACCAGGCGCTGGATTTCTTCGGTTTCGAGCTTGCATCCGTGTGCGCGCAATGCTTCTGTCATGATCCGCTCCACGCCCTGCTTGAGCCGTTCGTGGCGATGCTCGCCTGCAGAACGGCACTTTTCACCCAAAGCCACGTACTGGTCGAGCATGCGGTGCAAGTCGGCGGACAGGCGCGGCAATTGCGAAATCCGGCTGTAATGGGTGAGGTAGATGTGCTTTGGGGCCAGGCTCATGATGCGCTCGATCGAGGCGTGGGCGGCTTCCGGTTCGAATTGCACCGGGGTGCAGGTGGGGAAAATGAATTCCCGGCCCTCCACGTCGAATTCGCGGTAGGAAATACCGAAGGTGTCGCCGGAAAAGAGCGCACGGCTGTGCTCGTCCCAGATGCAGAAATGGTGGCGGGCGTGGCCGGGCGTGTCGAGAAATGCCAGTTTGCGGCCATTGAGTTCGATCTGGAAGTTGTCGGGCGCCTCGATCACCCGCTCGGCCGCGACCGGGATGATCTCGCCGTAGGTGTTCCAGACCTCCTGCGCACCGTACACGGCCGAGGCGCCCGCCACCAGTCTGGAAGGATCGATCATGTGACGCGCCCCCCGGGGATGGGCCACCAGCCTGGCGTTGGGGAACAGTTGCATCATCCGGCCCGCGCCGCCGGCGTGATCCAGGTGGACATGGGTGACAATGACGTAAGCGATATCCGCTGCGGCGATCCCCTTGAGTTTCAGCACTTCCTCAACATATGGGACGGAATAGTTGGTGCCGGTGTCGATGAAGGCCGCCTGGCCGTTTTCGACGATGAGGTGGATTGCAGCCAGACCCGGCCGAATGAAGCCTGAGTCGATGGCCGTGATGCCATGGTCAAAATCCTGGAATTGGGTGTTCATGGCGGTGTGTCCATATTGAAAGCAGACGCCAAGCTATCAAAACGGGGTGGGGCTGTCCAGGCCAGGTTGACCTGTGGGCCGTAGCAGTTCAAAGTTAGGACATATCAAGGAGAATAACAATATGGCGAACATTCAGGTGCTGACTAATCCAAGAGTTTCAGATCGCGAAATGCTGGGAGAATTCGCCGAGGCGCTGGCGGATCGTGCGCCCAGCATCGAGCGGGACATGGCCAAGTTGAGCAAGGCGCCTGCCGACCGGGTAGTGCTCGCGGATCTTTTTCGCTCCCTGCACAACATCAAGGGTGACGCCGCGCTATGCAAGGTTGAGCTGGCCAGCCAGATCGCCCATCCGATCGAATCCCTGCTGGCGCGACTGCGCTCGGGCGAAGTGCGTTTTACGCCATTGCTGGGCGAGGTGATCTTGCTCGCTGTCGACCGGCTGGAACTTGCAATTGAAGCGCTGGTGGCCGGCAAGCCTGTGAGCCACCTGAAACTGGTGGCTCTGGTGGAGGGGCTGGAAGCTTTGAGCCTGGCCAGTCAGGCCGATATTGATTCTGTCGCATCGCAGGTGGTCCAGACGGTGACCGGATTTCGGCCCCAGGCCACGTTGCGCGCTGCAACCGGGAAGCTGCCTGCCCAGGCGGAGCCCAAAGACAGCCAGGCAACCGACCTTCAGTTCTTTCGTTCCCTTGCCATGCAGTTCGAAACACGCTCGCCCCTGTTCAAGGGACGCACCGGGCGCATACGCCAACTGGCGCTGGACACCAACCGTGCGGCGGGTTCCCCGGTGGATGCCCTGCAGCTGGAGACGGCGGTATACCTGCACGACGTGGGAATGATGTTCCTGCCGGAGACGGTTTGGCTCAAGGTGGACAAAATGAACGAGGAAGAACGCATGCTGCTGCGCGAGCATCCGGGCTTCGCTGCCGGACTGCTGGATCGCATGGAGGGCTGGAAGGCGGCTGCCGAGATGGTGCGGCAGCACCACGAAATGCCGGATGGGGCGGGCTACCCCGATAAACTGCAAGGGGAGGGGATTTGCCCGGGAGCCAAAATCCTGGCTATCGTGGACGCATTCGAAGCTGTCACGCTCAAGCACAGCACCCGCGGTCATAAACGCTCCACCTTGCGCGCCATTGCCGAGGTCAATGCCTGCAATAACCAGTTCGCCCCGGAGTGGATCGAGCCATTCAATTCCGTGATCCGGCGTCTGATCGAACAGCAATAGGGGGCATATAAGGTAGGTCTTATATAAGATATAAGATTTATTGATTTTCTCGCTGGAGTGGTTACAATGAATTGTCAACTTTCCAGCGAGGATCTCATGCTCCAGACCCACGCCATCCTGGGCGATTTCTGGCCCGGTATCCAGCTTTATTACCCCCCGGTGAAATATGCCCCCGCCCTCGGTATCTACGAGGACATGGAGGCTGCCGCCCAGCGCATGAAAAAACATGCGCACAAGACCAACGCCCACACCCTGCTGTTCGATCTCGAAGACGGTTGCCGCCAGAAGGCCATGAGCCGAGACCTGCTGCGCCAGGAACTGCCGGCCTTGCGCGAGGCGCGCCCGGACGTGACCATCGCGGTGCGCATCAACCCCTTCCGTACCGAGGAATACGAAAAGGACATGGCCATGGTGCGGGAGCTGGCCCAGGCACTGGACGTGGTGATGCTGGCCAAGGCAGGGGAGGCTTACGGGGCGGCGGAAATCCGCGACCTCTCGGGCTGCCTCGATGCGATCAACGACGCCATCACCATCCAGCCCATCATCGAACATCCCAAGTCGCTCAAGATCGCGCCGGACATCATGCAGTACGCCAAGGTCAAGCACGTGGTGTTCGGCATCCACGATTTTTCCAAGGCCATGGGCATCCACATCACCCCCGAGCACTGGACCGAGGAACTCAAGTTCTTCCTCAACCAGATCCTGTTCGAGGCGCGCATCGCCGGCAAGGGCGTGATCGGCGGGGTGGAGGTGTTGATCGGTTCCGCCACCATGCCGGAGAGTTACCACGAACCCCACGACGTGCGGCGCTGGCTCGATCTGCATGGCGACAACGAATCGCGCGTGGTCTTCCGCCACGCCTGCGAGGAAGCGGCGATGGGCCTGACCGGAAAACAGGTGATTCATCCCAGCCACATCCACCTGTGCAAGGTCGCCTACACCCCGTCGCCCACCGAAGTCGCGCGCAACACCAGCATCCTCAAGGCGGCGGTGGAAGCCGATGCCTTGCTCGGCGGCGCAATCCGCTTCGAAGGCGAGATGCTCGATCCGCCGATGTTCGGCAAAGCGCTGCAAGTGCTGCTGCGCGCCCATGCATTGCGCGCCTTGAGCGAGGAAGACACCCGCTTCGCGTTGAGCGTACTGGATTTGCTCCCGCTACAGGTGGTCCGTGAAAATTGGCCATATGGAGTCATCTTATGACCCATAAAGGGTGCCGTAGGAGCGAGCTTGCTCGCGATCATGGCCGTTGCTATCGCGAGCAAGCTCGCTCCTACGGTGGGTTTCATTTTTAGGGGGCGGACCTTATGCCATGCCCGTTAGACCAAAAACCGTAACCCGCCAAAGCCCTATCCAACAAGGAACAACCAACATGCCCTTCACCCCCTTCGAGCCCTGGGTCTGGAATGTCCCGCCGCAGTGCAACATCGGTACCGCCTGTAGCGATGCCCATCTTGGCACGCCAATCGAGAACGCCCTGGCCATGATCGTCGAGGACGACAAGCTGGGAACCAGCCAGATCACCTATCGCGAACTCGCCGCGCGCACCAGCCGCTTTGCCCAGTTATTGCGCAATCTGGGCGTGGGCCTGGGAGAACGGGTGCTGATCCGGTTGCCGAACAGCCTGGATTACCCCACCGCATTCCTCGGCAGCATGAAGCGCGGCGCGATTTCCGTTCCCACCTCCACGCTCCTGACGGCGGAGGAGGTGCTGTATCTGGCCAGGGATTCCGGCGCCCAGGTGTTGGTCACGGACAAGGCCATGTGGGCCGGTTTGCACGATCAGCTGGGAGATCTGCCCGGCCTGAAACACGTGCTGCTTTCAGGTCCGGGCGAGGTTCTCCCGTCCTCGACCCATAACGTGGTCGATCTGGACCCGGCCCTGGCCGCCATTGATAGCTGGGAAGCGCCGCATCCGACCGGGGCCGATGACCCGGCCTACCTGGTCTACACTTCCGGCACCACCGGCTATCCCAAGGGCGTGCTGCATGCCCACCGCGCCCTCATCGGGCGCGAACCGGCGGCCAGATACTGGTTCGACTTCGCGCCCGGCGGCGACCGCATCATGCACTCGGGCAAGTTCAACTGGACCTACGTGCTGGGCTCAGCGCTGATGGACCCGCTCTACCTGGGGAAAACCGTGATCGTGCATGAGGGCAAGAACGATGCGGAAGCCTGGATGCGGCTCATCGCCAAGCACGGCGCCACCATCTTCATCGGCGTTCCCACCATCTATCGCCAGATATTGCAGAAAACCGCTTCCGGCATGGCGGATGTACCGTCGCTACGTTACTGCATGAGCGCCGGCGAGCACCTTTCCGACGAAGTGCTGAGCCAGTGGCGCGAGCGTTTCGGCATGGACATCTACGAAGCGGTGGGGATGAGCGAGTTTTCCTATTACCTCTCCGAGAGCAAGTTCCGCCCCATCCGTCCCGGTTCGGCCGGCTTTCCCCAGCCCGGCCATGGCATCAAGCTGCTCGACCCGGAAACCCTGCAGGAAGTCGCGGCGGGAGAGGAGGGCATGATCTCGGTGCCGGCCGGCGACCCGGGGCTGTTCCTGGAATACTGGAACCAGCCCGAGGAAACCGCCAGGCACAAGCATGACGGCTGGTTCTTCACCGGCGATTACGCCCGATACGATGCCGACGGCTACATCTGGTTCCTCGGGCGCAAGGACGACATCATCAAAAGCTTCGGCTACCGCGTTTCGCCTTACGAGATCGAACGGGTGATGAAATCGCACCCGGACGTCGCCGACTGCGCGGCGGTAGGGGAGGAAATCGAAAAGGACAAGCTGCTGGTGGTGGCCTACATCATTCCCCAGCCCGGCAGCAGCGTCACCCCGGACGAATTGCTGGCGTTTGCCAAAAAGCACTTGGCAGCCTACAAGGCGCCCAAGGTGATCTACTTCGCCGGCGATTTTCCCCGCACCAAGAACGGCAAGGTGCTGCGGCGCGAGGTCAATCCCTCCATCGCCTCGGCCAGGTCATCCAAGTAATCTCCCTCGTCGAAACAGGGTGGGTTAGCGAAGTAATCGGCCCTATGCCGCAAATCGCACCGAGAAAATACGGTAGGGTGGATAAGCGGAGCGCATCCACCTTCTGCGGAAATGGTGGATGCGCTTCGCTTATCCACCCTACGAAATCAAATGCTTGCCGGGAGTTTCTTGAGAGGCACGCAGTTTGTGCCGCTTGTCCTCGGGTGATTTGGCCGGGGATAACCCACCAGGCGCGCCGTCAGGCACTTATTATGGCTCCTCCGCAAAACCCATTTCCCCATCTCATATGTCTCGTTTATAATGTCTTACATAGACTTACCTGAGGTCCTGCCATGTTGACCACTACTTTATCCAGCAAGGGACAAATCATCATTCCCAGCGCCCTGCGTGCGGCACATCACTGGGGAACAGGGACTGAATTCGTCATCGTGGATACCGGTGACGGAGTGTTGCTCAAACCGCGCAAACCTTTTCCACCGACCAGTCTGGAAGACGGCCTGGGATGCGCCGGTTATGTAGGACCGGCGAAAAGCCTCGATGAAATCGAGCGCGGACTGACCGAGGCGATCCGCCGCCAATGGGCGGATGAAACGAAGTGATTGCCGTCGATACCAATGTGCTGGTGCGCTACGTGACCAACGACAATGTCGAACAGGCGCGGTGCGCGCTTGCCTTGCTTGGCGGCGAGAATGGCGTGTTCGTCGCCAAGACGGTATTGCTGGAAACAGAATGGGTATTGCGGGCGGTGTATGCGCTTCCCCCGGAAGCCATTTATAAGGCTTTGCTGCATGTTTGCGGCTTGCCCAATGTGGCAGTCGAGGATGAGCGCGCGGTTAACCAGGCGCTGGATGCCTACGCCCACGGCCTGGATTTTGCCGATGCCCTGCATTGTGCTTCATCCCCCGGCACAGAGGTTTTCTACACTTTCGACGAGAAATTTGTTCGCGCTGCCGCGAAGATCGGCTTAAGCGTGAAGCCGGCGTACGCAATTTAACCCGGGTGCAACGACCGATTTAACCCATCCCCCGGCCCTCCTGAACCCATCCACAGCCTGACCTTCCTCTTCAAGGGGAAGAGTCGATCGCGTTTCCCGCTTCCTCCGAATACCCGCAAACACGTCCAAGCAGTCAAAACGCGAAATATGTTGCTTTCATTAACTGGATGGCATTATCCTGTTAAATGTCATCGTGGTATGACATAAGCACCGTGCTCGTCGCGAGTCCGGAACCCGTGCACGCAGAGCGGCGCAAGATCGCTCCTGGTACGCAACAACACCAAGAAACGCCATGTCGCCGAACCTCACCATTAGCCGGGAATTCTTCCTTTGGGCGCTGGGCTGCCTGTGCCGTCTGCATGGCAAGCCCCACGATGCTCGCCTGCTGTTGCAGCGCCACCCGCCCGACGAAAGGAATGGCCATAGCCTGACGGACATTATTCTGGCGGCGGAAGCGCTGGGCTTGCGCGTGAAGGAAACCGCTACCGTCGCAGGGAACGGATTCGCTGCCATGCTTCCCTGCCTCGCCTTCAGCGCGCCGGGAGACGCAAGCGACATCTCGCCCGCCATCATCGTCCGTAGCGAGGGAGACGAAATTCACTACCACGCCCCCGGCCGGGAAGGCCTTCACACCTGTCCCCGCAACGAGATGGCGCAACGCTTCGGCCCCATCCTCTACGCCATCCAGGCGATCCCCGAAACGCCGCGCGATCAGGACGGACGCGCCGCACTGGCGGAAAAGCCCTTTGGCTTCGCCTGGTTCATCCCGGAGCTGTTGCGCCATAAGCACACCTGGCGCGACATCCTCGCCGCGTCCTTCGCCCTGCAACTGGTTGGACTCGCCACGCCGCTGTTCACCCAGGTGGTGATCGACAAGGTCGTAGTGCACCAGACCCAGAGCACTCTCGTCGCCGTGGGCGTCGGCCTGGCGCTGTCCATCCTGTTCTCCGCCGTGTTCGCCTGGGTGCGCCAATACCTCGTGCTCCACACCGGCAACCGCATCGACGCCGTGCTCGGCAGCCGCGTGTTCGCCCACCTGTTCCGGCTCCCCATGCCGTATTTCGCCTACCGCCCCACCGGCGTGCTGGTGGCGCGCCTGCAAGGGGTGGAAACCATCCGCGAATTCGTCTCCGGTGCCGCCGTTACGCTCATTCTCGACCTTCCCTTCATGACCGTGCTGCTCGCCGTGATGTTCTGGTATTCCTGGCAGCTCACCCTGATCGCTCTCGGCCTGCTCCTGCTGCTCGCCCTGCTCAGCCTGGCGGTCACGCCCCTGTTCCGCGACAAGCTCAACCGCCAGTTCCTCCTCGGTGCGCGCAACCAGGCCTTCGTCACCGAGCACATCGCCGGCATGGAAACGGTCAAATCGCTGCAACTCGAAGCCCAACTGCAAAAGCGCCAGGGCGGCTATCTCGCCGACTACCTCGCCGCCGGATTCGAGACGCGCCAGCTCTCCAACACCTACAACACCCTCGCCAACACACTGGAGCAGATCCAGGGCCTGGCCGTGCTGGTGGCGGGCGCGCTGCTGGTGATGAACAACGACGGCTTCACCATCGGCATGCTGGTCGCCTTCCAGATGTTCGCCGGGCGGCTTTCCCAACCCATGCTGCGCATGGTCGGCCTGTACCAGGAAGCCCAGCAGGCCAGGCTCGCCGTGCAGCGCCTGGGCGACATCATGAACGTCCCCGCCGAACCCCACGCCCTCCTGCCCAGCCGCGCGCCGGACGCGCAAGGCCGCATCGAACTGGAAAACCTCTCCTTCCGCTACGGCAACGATGCTCCCTGGCTGTTCCGCGACTTCAGCCACATCTTCCCGCCCGGCAGGACCACCCTCATCATGGGCCCCTCCGGCTCCGGCAAAAGCACCCTGGCCAAACTCCTGCTCGGCTTCTACCGCCCCCAGGAAGGCCGGGTCACCCTCGACGGCCAGGATATCCGCCACCTCCCCGCCAACGAGCTGAGGAACCACTTCGGTGTCGTGCCCCAGGAAACCGTCCTGTTCTCCGGCACCCTCCACCACAACCTGCAAATCGCCAACCCGCTCGCCGGCTTCGAGGACATCGTCCAGGCCTGCAAGCTGGCGGAAATCCACGACACCATCGAAAAACTCCCCCAGGGTTACCAGACCGAAATCGGCGAACACGGCGCCGGCCTCTCCGGCGGCCAGAAACAGCGCATCGCCATCGCCCGCGCGCTGCTCAAGCGCCCGAAGATACTCATCTTCGACGAAGCCGCCGCCAACCTCGACGCCCCCACCGCAGAACACTTCGCCCGCACCGTCAACCTGCTGCGCGGCAAGGCAACGATATTATTCATCGCCCACCATGTGCCCAGGGGCTTGCAGGTGGACGAGACGGTGAACATGGGAAAGGGGCAGGGGAGCAAGGCGGATCATGGTGGGGAGGCGGCGCGGGATGAGGAATGAGGGCGGAACCACCTGGAGTGCCTACGGCAGGATTGACCGAATCGACGGCCGAGGCCATACCGGCAAACCCATGGTTTCGGCAAACGATGCGAACTATGGATATTCACTCAATAGGAAAGCGGCATGAAAAATTTATCGTGGCTAATAAAATGCATCGTTCTGGGAGTAACCATGGGCATCCTCGCGCCGCTAGGCGGATGTAGCAACACCTTCACCTGGCAGGAAGAAGTCAAGCTCTCCGATGGCCGCATCATCACCGTCACACAAAAACGCCGCTATGAAGGCGCCTACAACGGACAAAACTATGGCGTGATCCCGCGTGAAGCCTGGTTGACTTTCAAGCTCCCGGAATTCGGCAATCAGGACATCACCTGGCACGAGAATCTCAAGCCCTGGATCCTGAACCTCCATGAAGGCAAGCTGTATGTGGTGGGGTGGCCGCATACTCGGGTGGAATTTGATATGTATGGTAAACCTACCCCCCCATATATCGGTTTTCTCTATGAAAACGGTCAGTGGCGACGCATTTCATTTGCCGAAATTCCCGAAGCCATTTACGACACGAACATGTGGATCGAGAATGCGCCGCGAAATAAGTCAGAGCATGTATCCCTGAAAGACAAGGCGGAGGAGCTGCAAGACCGTGAACTCTATCGCTGCTGCGGAAGAATTAAACCGAATTACAAAAATTGAATTAACTGAATGAGTAAGGAACAACCATGCCTGATTTACTCGATTACGCCGCGCTGTCCGCCTATGTTTATGGAAACGTAAGGGGTCGCAATAACGCCAATCCCCTGCCATCTGAATGGACAGAAATCGCCTACTACCCCGGCGGTGGCATAGACGGATTCACTGCCGGCGCCTATCGGAACGACGTGAGCGGCGAGATCGTAATCGCCTACAAGGGCACTGATACCGGTCTTGACAACATGGCCAACATAGCCGGCACGCTGGATGATCTGGCGACAGACCTGGCACTTGGCGCAGGGCTGGGTTCAACGCAGTTGTTCCATGCCGCGCAATTCTACGAGGAAGTCAAGGCGCTCAACCATGGCGAAGCCAATGGCATCACCTTCACCGGGCACTCGCTGGGTGGCGGGCTGGCCTCCGTGATGTCGGTCTGGTTCAACCGGCCCGCCAAAACCTTTGACGAAGCGCCATTTGAAGCCTCGGCATTAAATCCGGTACTCATCGCCGGCGTATCGGCCTATCTCAGTCTTATCGGCCATGGCGACTCAGACCTGGTGAAATTCTTTTTTACCTACCCGGTCACCTATGCAGGCCGGGAGTCCCGGGTCACGCATCGCTATGTCGAAGGCGAGTTTCTCGCAGGGTTGCGTGCAGCTTGGCCAACCGTGATGGGCAGTGACGGTCCAATCGAGATCGGCGGCGGAGAAACTATCGACGGTCTGACGCTGCATTCCATGAATCTGGCCGCATCCCTGTTGATGTCCGATGAGTTCAGAAAAGACACACAGCTATTGCCTAAACTGCTCCCGCTAATATTTGACCAGAGCTTATACGCACGAGACCTTGCAGGGGATCAACGCGACTTCCTGACCAGCGTGCTCAACGACCAGATCAACCGGGGTTACGCCAACCCGAATGGATTGCTCGCCCGCTTCTCCAGCGACCTGCAAGACATCGTCACCGCGGGCGGCTCAGCCCTCAGCGACACCCAACTCAACAAAGGCCTCATCGCCCTCGCCATCCAGGCCTACTACGAACAAGACGGCGGCTTCACCAAGGAATTATACAAACCCGTTGCGGGCGGCCTGCAAATCGACAAGGGCGCGCTCACCACCGGGATCGACGCCACCAAGGGTTGGCAGCAATACCTTAAAGGCTGGCTGCAAGGGCAATACAGCGCGGACGAAATGGACAAGGCCACAAATGCGCTCTCAAGCGCCGATCTGGTCTATCTTGCCACCCAGCTTGGCATGACCGCCATATCGGAGTCAGACAAAACCGCCCTCATGCTCGGTAGCACCGGCGCCGACACCCTCAAGGGCGGTGACCAGGCCGACACCCTGATCGGCGGTTCCGGCAACGACCTCCTCGAAGGCGGCCAGGGCAACGACACCCTCAACGGCGGCGCGGGTTACGACACCTACATCTGGAACGAAGGCGACGGCAGCGACAAAATCACCGACAGCGACGGCCAGGGCCACATCGAAATCCGCCAGACCGACGGCAGCACCCGGATCGTGGGCGGCCAGCTCATCAAGGAAGAAAGCGGCAACACCTGGACAAGCTCCGACGGCCAGCTCACCCTCAAGCAAGGCCAGGGCTGGACCCTCACCACCCAAAGCGGTGCCACGCTCACCCTCGACCAATACAAGGACGGCGACTACGGCCTCCACCTCAACGGCACACCCGCCAAGGACAAGCCCACCACCCAAACCCTCCTTGGCGACAAAAAGCCCAAGGACCAAAGCGGAGAGGATGGCTACCAATACCACTACGACGCCGACGGCAACCTCGTCGTCACCGAGGAGGACGAGACCGACCGTCGCGACTACCTGCTCGGCAGCTACGCCCGGAACGACCGGATCGAAGGCCGTGGCGGCAACGACTTCATCGACGCCGACGACAAGGGCGAAGGCAACAGCAGTGACGACCTGGTCAAGGGCGAAGGCGGTGACGACATCCTCTGGGGCAACGAAGGGCGCGACCGTCTGGAAGGCGGTGCCGGCAAGGACTGGCTCGACGGCGGCCCCGGCGAGGACAAACTCTACGCCGACAAGGAAATCAAACTCGGCGAAGCCAACGCCCAACAAGGCACGGGCGGCCAAGCCGGCGACTGGCTCAACGGCGGCGAAGGCGACGACACCCTCATCGGCGACAAGCACGACGACCTCCTCATGGGCGGCCCCGGGCGGGACATCCTCGCCGGCGGCGCCGGCAACGACACGCTGTATGGCGGCTGGGGCATCGACTACGCCAGCGTCGACTTCTACCACCCCATATCCCTATCCGACCAGGCGCTCTACCCCCATCCCGAACTCCAATGGAGCTTCACGCGCAAGGTGGAAAACGGCGAGAGCTACCAGACCACCCGTGAATTCACCCAACGCCTCGGCTTCAGCACCATGGTCTTCTACCGTGACCGGGACGACACCCAGGGCGACGCCCTCTATGGTGGTGCCGGGGACGACTGGATCAAGGGCGGAGAAGGCGACGAGGTGGCCGCTGCGAATGACGAGCAATGGAGAATCTTGGCATGAAAAAAGGGAACAATTTCCGGCGTGCCGCGTTGAGCTACAGCACCGTGCTTGTTCTAACCACGACCCCCTTGCTTGCGGCCTGCGATCCGACTTCACTGACCTGGGACGAGGAAGTCAAACTGCACGATGGAAAAACCATCGTTATCAAGCGGCGCGAGGATATCACCGGAAGCGGCTTCCCCACGGGCAATCGTGGCATCACCAAATCCTACGAATTTTGCTACAAGCCGATGGGGCTGTACTGGAAATCGAAGGGGATGTATCAGCCTGAAATCTTCGGGATCGTGGATGGCAAGGCCTATGTGAAGGTGCCGATACATGGGCCTGAACTCTGCATGCTGCAGGGTTATCCAACGACCAATGCGATCTACTTCACGTGGGAAAACAACACATGGAAAAAAATCCCCTATGAGCAATTCCCCAAGGAAGTACGCCGCACCAACCTATTGCTGCGCGCCTTCAGTCGCGACGGCAAGGACGATGTGCAGGGACTGGTAACCTTGGAACAGAAGGAAAAACGGGACAGCATTTACTGGACGATGAAGCATAACGGGTGGAGTTGGCCCGTTGAGAGCATCACCGATGAACCCGGATATCGGGGAGATTGCGAACGAAGCAAGGCCGTTCGTGGGCAAACAACACGAACGGTGGAAGTGTTTTTGCAGCCAACACCAGAACACTGCGAATAACTGAATCCATAAGGAACGAGAGATGCCAAGCAATATTGATTATGCCTTGATGGCGGCAAATGCCTATGCCGTCAAAGATGATGTCACTAGCGACAAAAACGCAATCCCTGTCCCTGACAGCTGGAATATTTTTGATTTCCGTATCGACGATCCCACCGGTTTCACCGCCCGCGCCTACCGCAACGATGTAACCCGTGAAATCGTCATTGCCTACACCGGCACCACATTTGAAAGCCTGAACAACGACATCGGCGACTGGTTTCTCGGCAACCTTCCGGCTGGCTCGGGGGGCGCGCTTGCCCCGCAGGTCACCGATGCCGCCAGGTTTTATCTCGATACCCTGAAAAGCAATCCGAATACCACGATCACCTTTACCGGCCACTCGCTGGGTGGGGGTCTCGCCTCCATGATGGCGGTCTTTTTTAATCGCAATGCCGTCGTATTCGACGAGGCCCCTTTCAAGAAATCCGCCGACTCGTTCATCGTCGTCAACGCCCTCAAGCAGACGCTCAAACAAGAAGGTTATACATTACCCGATGCTTTTGCCGACTACATCGCCATCGATCCCTTTGCGGGCGTGCTACTGCCTAGCCCCACGCGAAGCGCCAGAGAACGTATGGTCAGCGCAATCTACGTCATGGACGAAATTCTCTCCCTGGCCCAAACGACGCAGGGGAAAGCAGCCCTTATTGGACTCGGGCTACTGACCAACCCGATCGTGCTGGCATTGGCCGCCAACGTGGCCAACATCGCCGGACAAACCCGCGCGCTGGACGGCAAGGCCACAACTGGAAACGGCTGGGGATATCCGATTGTCAACGGAAACCCGGTCGACCTTCACTCCATGCCGCTTCTGGCATCTTTCCTGATGTCAGGCGACTTTCTGACCGCCAGTAAAGCCACACCGGAACTATTGCAAAAAATCTTCACTTCACCATTGAATTACGAACCCAAAAGTTCTGACATCAACTTCCTCAACCTCATGGTGCAGCGCCAGACATTCGAAGGTGAAGACCCGCTTGGCGCATTGGCCAGAGACATAATTCGTCTCCGGACTCCTACCCTGGAAGGCACAGAGCTCAAGCTAACCCTCGTCGATCTTGCACTCCGACTCCAATATGCACAAGGAATTGCTCATAACATCGGCATGGAATCCGGTGAGTTTAAAGCCGTATTCGACCCCCTGGGCGGAGGTATCCAGATCACCCGCAAACCCGAAGATGAAAAATGGACACGCGATGGATTCATAAAACTCGAAGCCAGCCTCAAAAGCGTATTCCCAGATATTGACAAGGAATCGCTGGAAGGTATCGAACGCTACTCCATTCCCACAGCCCTAAGCCTGAGTGCCAACACGCCGGACGATGAGCTCAAGGACCTCATGGTCGGCGGATTGGGAGGGGACAGCCTATCGGGGGGTGGTGGCAATGACTTGATATTCGGCGGATCGGGTGCCGACACCCTCAAAGGCGGCGCCGGCGAAGACAAACTCTACGGCGGCAGCGGCAACGACCTCCTCGAAGGCGGCCAGGGCAACGACACCCTCAACGGCGGCAAGGGCTACGACACCTACATCTGGAACAGCGGCGACGGAGCCGACAAAATCTCCGACAGCGACGGCCAGGGCCACATCGAAATCCGCCAGGCCGACGGCAGCACCCAAATTCTCGGCGGCCAACTCATCAAGGAAGAAAGCGGCAACACCTGGAAATCCGTCGACGGCCAGCTCACCCTCAGCTCCGGCGCGGGCTGGACCCTCACCACCGAAAGCGGCGCCACGCTCACCCTTGATCAATACAAGGACGGCGACTACGGCCTCTACCTCAACGGCACCCCCGCCAAGATCAAGCCCACCAGCCAAACCCTCCTTGGCGACAAAAAGCCCCAGGACCAAAGCGGAGAAGACGGCTACCAATACCACTACGACAGCGATGGCAACCTCGTTGTCAGCGAAGACGATGAAGCCGACCGGCGCGACATCCTTTACGGCAACTACGACCGCAACGACCGCATCGAAGGCCGTGGTGGCAACGACTTCATCGACACCGACGAACAAGGCGCCGGCAACGCCAGCGACGACCTCGCCCTGGGCGGCGCGGGCGACGACATCCTCTGGGGCAACGAAGGGCGAGACAAACTCGAAGGCGGGGCGGACAAGGACTGGCTCGACGGCGGCCCCGGCGACGACAATCTCTACGCCGACAAGGAAACCAAGCTCGCCGACGCCCTCACCCAGCAGGGCACGGGCGGCAAACCCGGCGACTGGCTCAACGGCAACGACGGCGACGACACCCTCATCGGCGACAAGCACGACGACCTCCTCATGGGTGGCCCCGGCCGCGACATCCTCGCCGGCGGCGCCGGCAACGACACGCTGTATGGCGGCTGGGGCATCGACTACGCCGCTGTTAGAAGTTACCGGCCAGAAAACAGCCAGGAGCCCGACAAGCCATCCCCCTTCCCCGAACTCCAGTGGAGCATCAAGCGCAAGGTCAAAAACGGCGACACCTACGAAACCACTTTTGAAATTACCAAACACACCAGCTTTACCGCCCTCAGCTTCTACCAGGACAAGGACGACACCAAAGGCGATGCCCTCTACGGCGGCGCGGGAGACGACTGGATCATGGCAGGCGAAGGCGACGACTACGCCGAAGGCGGCGACGGCGACGACATCCTCAACGGCGGCAAGGGCAAGGACGTGGTTGCGGAAAACGACGGGCAATGGGCGCTGGTGGCATGAACTACCACCTGAAAACCAAACACATCATCATCACGCTGATTCTGGGAGTGGTGATTTGGAAATCGATCCCGGTGATCGACTACTTCACCGGCAAGACTATCGACTGGAAGCAGGAAGCACCGCTCCATGACGGGAGGATGCTGATCATGGAACGGAGGTCAAAGTTGAGCCCGAGCGACCCTTTTCAGCTAAGTGTCCGCTTTGAAATTGCTCAAAAACTAGCTTTTACCCACCCTGATACCAGTGAAAAAATCTCTTGGGATATACCGGATGGACTGTTGCCCGTCATGATCGATTTCGATCAAGGTATTCCCTATTTTGCCCTTCTGGCTAGCGATTACTCGAAATGGGGCTGCCCCAACCCTCCCTATCTGGTTTACCGCTACGAGCTGGGTAAATGGAAGCATGTTGAGTTCGAAGCGCTTCCACCCGTGCTGGAGGATCGTAACCTTATTGCCCAGTCGAAGTCGGTTTACTCAGGGGTGAGAGTCCTTCCCGATGGATCGTATGTATCTGCAGCCGTGATGGAGAAATATTGGAAAGAATTCAGAAGCGGTTTGCCGCTGGATCAGAGAACCAAAAAGCTTAGCAAGGAGAAACTGAATCCGACTGTGTTTTCCGCACGATGTGATTGGATTGTATTAACCGCATTGGGGCGGGAGGATGAATTGGATGAAGAGTCCCGCAAACAGTTACATGAAGCTCGGTCACGGAAAGTGTCTCCGGAAGCCGAATGGGGATATCGATATAGGCTTGAAAACCTTAAGCAAGAACTCAAGGAGCGACTGCAATGACCACACCTATTGAATACGCCCTGATGGCGGGTGCCGCGTATGACAGCACACGCAAAGAACCTAACAAGATTCCCTGGCCTGATGGCTGGTCAGAACTTGGCAAGGATAAGAACCTTAACCATCGCCTTAGTACTGTCACCGGCTTCGAAGCTGTCGCTTTCGTCAAGGACAAGAACATTGTTGTCTCCTTCGCCGGTACCTTCCCCGGTATGTTGGATTTTGGTGCAGACCTGCTTTTGGGTGCCGGGGTGGTGGAAGGCCAACTGACCGCGGCGGCTGTCTACTACCAGGACATCAAGAAAGCCTACCCAGAAAGTGATGGTTTCAAATACACCTTCACGGGCCACAGTCTCGGCGGCGGCCTCGCCGCCCTGATGGGGGTATTCTTCAACAAACCGGCGTTCACCTTCGATCCTGCCCCCTTCCGCGCCTCCGCCACCATGAGCATCGCGAAGCAGCTTAGCAGCACATTAGGATATTTCGGCTATGCGTCGGACAAGGAACTTGACGCCTATCTTGCATTTACGGTTGGCATAATCCCCCTATTCATCCGGGGCGAGAATCGGGTTGTGGCGACCGCCGTGGCTGGAGAGTTTCTCTCCGTCCCATTTCTCGATGTCCTGCGCATTCGAGCCGGTGGAACCGATTTCATTAATCACGGCAATGTCGATCAAGGCGGTGTACTCGGCATGGCCGGATTTGGCATGAACGTCCTGCACGCCCAGACACTGCTGATCGCCCTGAAGCAGAGCGCGCCTTTGCAGACGGCCACATTCGTCATGCCCTACCTGATTCCCGATCTGTTCGACGAAAACCTCTTTGCAAAAGACGCTAACCAAGCAGGCCAGCAAGACCTCCTCTCCCTTCTCGTCCGCCGCGAATACGGCGTCCCCGGCGGTGGTCCCAGCGACACCGACCTTCTCACCAAATTCGGCCAAGACATGCTCGCCCTCGCCACCTCCGGCAGCGCGGGCCGCGACATCCGTCAATACCTGGAAAAAATCGCCTTCGCCTACTACTACGGCCAGGAAAGCGGCGACACCGAACTCTTCTTCGACGAAGTCAGCGGCGGGTTGCGCTTCGACCTGAACGGCGTCACGCTCGGCAACGCCCAGGCAGCCTACGACAACCTCAAAACCTGGCTCACCACCAACGCCCCCTCGGAAGCCGCCGACCAACTCAGCAACCTCGACGACTACGATCGCTTCACCCTCGCCCTCGACACCAGCCTCAGCGCCGAATCCCCCTCCGACGACAAAGCCGACTTCATGTTCTCCGGCGCCAACGGCGGCAACCTCGACGGCGGCGGCGGAAACGACCTGTTGATCGGCCGCGCCGGTGCCGACACCCTCAAAGGCGGCTCAGGCGAAGACAAACTCTACGGCGGCAGCGGCAACGACATCCTCGAAGGCGGCAAGGGTGCCGACACCCTCAACGGCGGCGCCGGCTACGACACCTACATCTGGAACGAAGGCGATGGCAGCGACAAAATCACCGACAGCGACGGCCAGGGCCACATCGAAATCCGCCAGGCCGACGGCAGCACCCGGATCGTGGGCGGCCAGCTCATCAAGGAAGAAAGCGGCAACACCTGGACAAGCTCCGACGGCCAGCTCACCCTCAAACAAGGCCAGGGCTGGACCCTCACCACCCAAAGCGGCGCCACGCTCACCCTCGAGCAATACAAGGACGGCGACTACGGCCTCCACCTCAACGGCACCCCCGCCAAGGACAAGCCCACCACCCAAACCCTCATTGGCGACAAAAAGCCCGACATTACCGGCACCAAATACCGCTACGACGAGGACGGCAACCTCATCGTCACAGAAGAAGACGAAGCCGACCGGCGCGACTACCTGGCAGGCAGCTACGACAGGAACGACCGCATCGAAGGCCGGGGCGGCAACGACTTCATCGACGCCGACAGCAAGGGCGAAGGCAACAGTAGCGACGACCAGGTCAAGGGCGAGGGCGGCGACGACATCCTCTGGGGCAACGAAGGGCGCGACCGTCTCGAAGGTGGTGCCGGCAAGGACTGGCTCGACGGCGGCCCCGGCGACGACAAGCTCTACGCCGACAAGGAAACCAAGCTCGCCGACGCCAACGTCCAGCAAGGCACGGGCGGTCAGCCCGGCGACTGGCTCAACGGCAACGATGGCGACGACACCCTCATCGGCGACAAGAACGACGACCTCCTCATGGGCGGCCCCGGCAAAGACATCCTCGCCGGCGGTGGCGGCAACGACACGCTGTATGGCGGCTGGGGCGCCGACTACGCCTCCGTGCGCATCTACCGCCCCGAATCCGACCAGGAGCCCGACAAACCCAACCCCTTCCCCGAACTCCAGTGGAGCATCAAGCGCAAGATCAAAAACGGCGACACCTACGAAACCACTTTTGAAATTACCAAACACACCAGTTTTACCGCCCTCAGCTTCTACCAGGACAAAGACGACACCAAAGGCGACGCCCTCTACGGCGGCGCGGGAGACGACTGGATCATGAGCGGAGAAGGCGACGACTACGCCGAAGGCGGCGACGGCGACGACGCCGTCTTCGGCGAAGCCGGCAACGACATACTCAACGGCGGCAAGGGCAAGGACGTGCTGGTCGGCGACAACCCCGACCGGGGCAGCGGCGAAGGCCTGCCCGGCGCCCGCCACGGCGACGACGCGCTCTCCGGCGGCGAAGGCGACGACAGGCTCGGCGGCAACGGCGGCAACGACATGCTCAGCGGCGGCGCCGGGAATGACCAGATACAAGGCGACGACAGCGCCACCCCCGGCCAATACCACGGCAACGACACCCTCGACGGCGGCGAGGGCAACGACAAACTCTGGGGCAATGGCGGCGACGACATCCTGGCCGGCGGCGCCGGCGACGACCATCTCGAAGGCGACTACAGCGAACTCGACAAACAATATCATGGCAACGACCTCCTCGACGGCGGCGACGGCAACGACGCCCTGACCGGAGAAGGCGGCAACGACTTCCTCAGCGGCGGCAAAGGCGACGACCGGATGTGGGGAGATGGCATGGAGTGGGTTGGCGACGACATGCTCGACGGCGGCGAGGGAGATGACACCCTCTACGGCGGCGGCGGCAAGGATTACCTCGCGGGCGGCAAGGGCAAGGACCAGATCGCCGGCGACACCGGCGATGACGGCGACGGCGACGCCGACATCATCGACGGCGGCGAAGGCGACGACCAGCTCTGCGGCCAGGGCGGCGACGACATGATCGAAGGCGGCGAAGGCAACGACCAGATCGCCGGCGGCCACGGCGCCGACCAGCTCAGCGGCGGAGCCGGAGACGACGAAATCGCCGGCGACACCAGCGAGGACGACGACCAGGGCGGCAACGACCTCATCGACGGCGGTGCCGGCGACGACCTGCTATGCGGCT
The DNA here is from genome assembly GCA_031426915.1 of Sulfuricellaceae bacterium. Lineage (GTDB taxonomy): Bacteria > Pseudomonadota > Gammaproteobacteria > Burkholderiales > Sulfuricellaceae > Sulfurimicrobium. Next base: position 51,097 of record JASJPB010000039.1, read on the forward strand.
TCACCGGCAACGACCAGATCAGCGGCGGCGAAGGCAACGACAGGATCGGGGGCGGCAAGGGCGACGACATTCTCGACGGCGGCGAAGGCAACAACATCATCAACGGAGGGGAGGGCAACGACATCCTCTTCGGCGGCAGCGGCGACGACACCTACTGCCGCGGCGCGGGCGGCGGCACCGACACCATCCATGACGCGGGCGGCGAAGACCGGCTCATCTTCGAGCTCCGCACCGGCTTCGACCTTAACGACCCCGACTACGCCGTCAAGATGTACAACGCCATCCAGCAACACGTCCGGCTCGGCCTCGGCTCCATGCTGCTCCAGATCGACGACGGCGGCGCGGTCCACATCGCCGACTTCGACCCGGAGACCCCCTACGGACAGGAAGGCATCGAATGGTTCCAGTTCGACCAGATGGTGCTCTCCAAGAAGGAACTCATCGACCTGCTGGGCTTCGAGATCGAGGGCACGCCTGAAGCGGACGTGCTCAGTGGCACCGCGCTGGGGGATACCATAACAGCGCTGGAAGGCGACGACAGCGTGTACGGGCTGGGTGGCGACGACAGCATCCAGCTCGACGCGGGCGACGACTGGGCCGATGGCGGGGAGGGCGCCGACTACATCGAAGGAGCGGCCGGCAACGACATCCTGCTGGGGAATGGCGGCGACGACCAGCTCTACGGTGACGAAGGCGACGACCAGCTCGCGGGCGACGCCGGGGCGGACACCCTGTCAGGCGGTACAGGCAATGACATGCTTGCGGGTGGCACGGGAGCGGATATTCTGGACGGTGGTGAAGGCAACGATGTACTTGCGGGCGGCGCCGGGACGGATATCCTGTTCGGCGGCGACGGCAACAATACCTATGAATACGCCGCCGGGTGGGGCAACGACACCGCCTACGCCGGCCCCGGCAGCGACACCATCCGCCTCACCGATCTCGCGCTGAACGACATCCAGCTCCACCGGCAAGCCAACGACCTGCTGATCCTGGTCAACGCCGACAAGGGAACCTTCACCGCCGTGGGCTGGTTCGACCCCGCCAGCGGCTTCGACCGGCTGGAACTGAGCGACGGCAGCGTGCTCGACCGCGCCGCCGTGGAAGCCAGCCTGTACCGGAACACCGCGCCGCTCACTACGGACGACGTCATCGCCATGAGCGAACACGGCGCGCCCATGGTCACCGGCAATGTTCTCGACAACGACAGCGACGACCACAGCGCGCAGGGGCCGGGCGTCGTGACCTCCACCGTCATGACCTGGATCGGCCCGGTCGACATCTACTCCTACACCAACAAACTCACCGTGGAAACCCCCGGAACCTACCGGGGCAGCTATGGCACGTTCTCGCTCGGGAAGGATGGCGGCTACACCTACGTGCTCGACAGCAATGATCTCAACGTCCAGTTGCTCGCACAAGGCCAGACGCTGGACGAATATTTCGACTACCGCGTCAGCGACAACGACCCGTGGGCTGCCGCCGAGACCTCGGGCCAGATTCATGTCATGGTGAATGGCGAAAACGACCCGCCTTTCTCGGTGGCGGACACCCTGATGCTGCAGGAAGACCACACGCTGGAAGCCAGCGGCAACGTGCTGGACAACGATGCCGACCCCGATGCGGGCGCCACGCTCAGCGTGCTCAACCCCGGCGTTTATGCCGGAACCTACGGCACGCTCACGCTGGCGGCGGATGGAGGGTACACCTACACTCTCGCCAACGATACGCGCGCGGTGCAATCCCTGGGGCGCTACGAGGCGGGGTTCTTCGGCACGCTCTCCACCGGCTGGGACGTGTTCAGCTACGAAGTCAGCGACGGCACCACCAGCATCCCGGAGGTGCAAATCGTGGTCCGGGTCGATGGCGACAACGACGCGCCGGTGCTGAACCTTCCCGCGCCCGACCAGACCGTCGAGCCGGGCACGGACTGGTCGTTTACCCGGCCGGAGGATATGTTCGGGGATATCGACGTGGGCGATACGCTGAACTACACCTACCAGATCAGCTCGCCGGACGGCACGCCGACGGACTGGATCAATTACGATGCGGATACCGGGACACTGAGCGGAACGGCGCCGGACGACGCGGATGGCACTATCGAAATCACCGTCGTGGCCGATGATGGCATTTCCGAAGGCGAGGGCCAGGTTGCAGGGCTGGAAACGCCGTACACCTTTACCCTCATCCTGCCGCAGCCGGAAGTGGTCCCGGTCCCCGACACGCCCGATCCGGTGGAAACGCCGGTCGTGGAAGTGACGGTTGCCACTGTCGACCCGACACCAGTCCCGGTGGAACTGCCGCCCGGTGATCCCGCCACGCCCGAGGACAGCCCCATGCCGGCGGACATCATCCCCGCCGGTGGCGTTATCCCGGACGGCGAGGATGACGGGGTATCGAGTTCCCGAACCCTGGCACCCAGTTCGGCCCCGACATTCGTGCCCACCAAAACGAAGCCGGTCTATAGCATCCATATCCATACACCGGTCACGCAAGGCGACGGCACCAGTTGCGATTGCCGGGATACAGGCCAGTCCGCCGATCCCCTTTTGGCGGGCATCGCGTCCAAACTGGCCTACGGGGAAGGCTTGATGTTGAACGGCGGCAACGAGGCCGAACTCCTGGTCGGCGAGGGCGGCGACGACCTGATAAGCGGCGGTGAAGGCGGCGATATGCTGATCGGCGGCCTGGGCCGGGACCGCATCCAGGGCGAGGATGGAGACGACCAGATAGCCGGCGACAAGGGCGGCCTGGACGAATCGGGCGACGACGATCTGATCGACGGCGGCAGCGGCAATGACCTGATCGCCGGGCAGGGCGGCAACGACACAGTGGACGGCGGCGAGGGCGATGATGTGATCGACGGCGGAGAAGGTCACGACCTGCTCAGCGGCAACCTGGGCGACGACCGTCTGCAAGGCGGCGCAGGTAGCGACTGGCTGCGGGGAGAAGACGGCGACGATGTGCTGTTCGGCGAAACAGGCAACGATCTCCTCGACGGCGGGGCGGGCAAGGACACGCTCCTCGGCGGCAGCGGCGAGGACCGCCTGTTGGGTGGCGATGGCGACGACACCTTGCTGGGCGGCGATTGCACCGATGTCATCGAGGGCAACGCCGGCAACGACGAGATTTCCGGCGGCACAGGCCATGACCGGATCGACGGCGGCGAAGGCGACGACGTGCTGTTCGGCGACGGGTGCAACGATACCCTGACGGGCGGCGCCGGCAAGGATCAGTTGCAGGGCGGAACAGGACTGGACCAACTCGATGGTGGCGATGGCGACGATGTGCTGTTTGGCGAGGACGATAACGACATTCTGCTCGGTGGCGCGGGAGACGATTATCTGGAAGGTGACAGCGCCGAGGCTGAGCTAACGGGCGATGACCGGCTCGATGGCGGGGACGGCAACGACACCTTGCTGGGCAATGCAGGCGACGACGAGCTTTCCGGCGGCGCGGGCGACGACAAGCTGCAGGGCGGAGCCGGTGACGATGCCTTGCGTGGGGGCGAAGGCGATGACGTCTACTTCTTTGCCGCCGGGAAGGGGAACGATCACATCGCCGACAGCAGCGGCAGCGACTGGCTGGTGCTGGAAGACCTGAATTTCGACGACATCCTGGATCTCGACACCGAAGCGCGCAGGCTGGTGTTCAAGGATGGCAGCGAGCTTTATCTCGACGACCTGAATCCGTCCGACCTGATGGCGGAGGGGGGCATCGAATACATCCAGTTCGCCGACAAGACGGTCATGAGTCGGCAGGCGCTGATCCAGGAATTCGTGCCGCCGCCGGGCAGCACGCCCGGCGAGCTCGGCATGGGGGCGAAAGATTCCATGTCCGGCAACGGCGACAAGGAACTGAGCGAAAACGATTTTACCCCGAGAAACAAGGACACGGATAAGGCTGGCGCCATACTTTGGTTCGCCTCCGCCCGGGACTACCAGGAGCCGGCTTATATCGACCTTACCCGGCTCGCGGCTTCGTCCAGCGCGGGCGTGGTTTTGGGGACAAACGGAGCGGGCATCATGGCCCAGTGGCTCGCGATGGATGCCGCACTGGCCGCCCATCTGGCCAGAGAAGGCGCGGCCAACGATGCGGATAGCGGAGCGGAAACGTCCGGCGGCACGAAATTCATCGGCTCCGCCACGCCCTGGGGACGCGACCCGCTGTCGCTCGCGGTCTCCGGCAGCGATATCCCGAAAACATTCCATGGCTTGAACGAGGGCTTCGGGAGAATCGCGGGATGAACTGGCTGACCGCTGTGAAACGTTTCCAGATGCTTTCCCGCTCCGAGCAAATGTTGAGCCAGGCGGGCTTTAATTCCACCGTGGATGTGGTTAAACTCCAGAAAATTGCGTGAAGGAGCATCACTATGAACACAATGGAAAAAATTGTTGAGGAAGTGCAGACGCTGCCTGAAACCGATGCGCGCGAGGTGCTGGATTTTGTCGGCTATCTCAAGGCCAAGCGCATGCGGGCAAGGGTGTCAAACACGGACATGAGCGAATTCGATCAGTTCGGCGCGATATTTGATGGCAAGTTCAACCGGGACGAGTGCTATGACCGCAAAGTGCTTCTCTGATACCAATGTCGTCCTCTATACCATCGGGCAGAACATCCACAAGGCCGGGATTGCGCGCGGCATCGTGGCGGCTCGCCCGCTCGTAAGCGCACAAGTTATCAATGAAGCCATCAACGTCTGTCTGCGGAAACTCGGTTTTGACCGCGAGAAGGCTTATGCCTTTGCGGATAGCGTGATGCGGCGCACTGACGTGTTGCCCGTCGATGAAGCCACCATCCGCAAGAGCGCGGAACTGGCCATCCGCTACCAGCTTTCCAACTGGGATGCACTGATAGCGGCTGCGGCCCTACTGGCAGGATGCAATACACTCTATTCGGAAGATATGCAGAATGGGCAGGTTTTTGAAGGCCAGTTGACTGTCGTTAATCCTTTCTTGTCCTGATCAAATGCTGTCAATTTACGAGGCAAGCCTAATTCTCCAGCGGGGGTTTCGCTATCATCTGATAGATGGGCACCCAGCTGTCAAGGGTAATTCCTTGTCCACCAAAGAGTGTGAAACCATTTTGAACAAGGGCTTCGGGAGAATCGCGGGATGAGCTGGCTGACCGCTGTGAAACGTTTCCAGATGCTTTCCCGTGCCGAGCCGATAGATTTCGCGCCGGATGTGCTGCGCATCCAGGTCTCGCCGCCGCACCCGCTGCCGCGTGCGGTGCTGGGCACGGCGCTGGCTCTGTTTGCCGCCGCCCTGGCCTGGGCCGCGCTGGGCAGACTCGACATCGTCGCTGTCGCCCACGGCAAGCTCATGCCCAAGAGCTATCTCAAGATCGTCCAGCCCGCCGAGGCGGGCGTCGTGAAGGAAATCCTGGTACAGGAAGGCGAGCGGGTGAAGGCCGGGCAGGTGCTGATCCGCATGGATACCACCCTGGCCGCGGCCGACCAGGAGGCGCTGCACCTGGAATACCTGCGCAAATCCCTCGCGCTGCGGCGCATGGACGCGGAGCTGGGCGGGCGGGTGCTGGCGCGCGCGGCGAACGAGCCCGAGGCGCTGTTCCGGGAAGTGCATGCCCAGTACCTTGCCAACCGTCAGGCGCTGGCGGCATCCGTCGCCCAGGAACAGGCGGCGCATGAGCACGCCCGGCAGGAAATGTCCGTGGCACGGGAGACGCAGCTCAAGCTGGAACAGGTGCTTCCCCATTACCGGGACCAGGACGAGGCCTACCGCAAGCTGGTGAACAGGGGTTTTGCCGGGAAGCTCGCCGCCACCGACAAGAACCGGGAATTGATCGAGAAGGAGCAGGACCTGCGTGCCCAGGCGTTCGTCATCGCCCGCGAGGAGTCCGCCATGGACCAGTCGGAGAAACGTGTTGCGCAGATCAGGAGCGATTACCTGAGAAAGCTGCGCAGCGAACGGGAGGAAATTTCGGAACGGGTAGAGAAGCTGCGCCAGGAACTGGCCAAGCAGGGCCATCGCGGTTCGCTGCTGGAGCTGAAAGCGCCGCAGGACGGGCTGGTAAAGGATCTGGCCACGCATACGGTCGGCACCGTCGCCCAGCCGGGCGCGATCCTGATGACCCTGGTGCCGGCTGCCGATACGCTGCGGGCGGAGGTGTGGCTATCCAACGACGATGTCGGTTTCGTGCGGCCGGGGCAGGCGGTCAGGGTCAAGCTGTCCGCCTTCCAGTTCCAGAAATACGGCATGCTGGACGGGAAGGTGGAGCAGGTGGCGGCGGATGCGATGGAGCCGCAGGACAATTCCGCCCGGCCCGATAAGTCGCAGCAGCCTCTGGCATACCGTACCCTGGTTTCGCTCGACACGCAGCGGCTGGTGGCGGATGGTGTGGTTTACTCGCTCGCCGCCGGCATGCAGGCAAGCGTCGAGATCAGGCTGGGAGAAAGAAGCGTGCTGGAATACCTGCTCTCGCCGGTGCAAAAGGCGTTTCACGAGGCGGGGCGGGAACGCTAGCGCGCCTTGCGAGTTTGGAAAAAATGGCCCTGATTAAAAACGGGTGACAGTGATATTTTCGTCGCGGGAGAGCACTTCTGCCGCCGAGCCCACCAGCAAGGGGTCGGGCGCGACAGCGATGTGCAGATCCTTGTCGGGGTAGGGCAGGGCGTGCAGGAAGTGGCGCATGCAGTTGAGGCGTGCCCGTTTCTTGTCGTCGGATTTGATCACCACCCAGGGGCAGTCGGCGGTATCGGTATGGAAAAACATCAGGTTCTTGGCTTCGGTGTAATCATCCCACATGTCCAGGGACTTGATGTCGATGGGCGACAGTTTCCAGTGTTTGAGCGGATCGTCGCGGCGCGACACGAAACGCCGCAACTGCTCTTCGCGGCTGACCGAGAACCAGTATTTGAATAGCCGGATGCCGCTATTCACCAGCATGCGTTCGAACTGGGGCGTCTGGCGCATGAATTCGAGGTGTTCCAGCGGCGAGCAGAATCCCATCACGCGCTCGACGCCGGCGCGGTTGTACCAGGAGCGGTCGAAGAACACCATCTCCCCCGAAGTCGGCAGGTGCTGGATGTAACGCTGGAAATACCATTGCCCCAACTCCATTTCGGTGGGCTTCTCCAGCGCGACGGTACGTGCGGCGCGGGGGTTGAGATGCTCCATGAAGCGCTTGATGGTGCCGCCCTTGCCGGCGGCGTCGCGACCCTCGAACAGCACCACGATTTTCTGGCCGCTATCCCGCACCCAGTTCTGCACCTTCAACAGCTCGATCTGGAGCTTGGCTTTCTGCGCTTCGTAGTCCTTGGTCCGGATGCGGGTACGGTAGGGGTAATCCGCGGGGAGCTTCGCATAATCGCTGTCTTCATCGCTGCCGTGCGGGGCGTGCGCCACGGTCAGTGCCGCAGGTCCATGGCTGACGGACTCGATTTCCGCTGCAACGGCGGGGTCGGGGCTGTGCAGCGGGTGCGTTTTGACGTGGACGGAGCGCGGCTTGGCTGGCGCGGGAGTAACATTGAGCCCGGTTATCGGACTATTGTCGCTTTGCTGCGTTTTCGTCTTCTCTGCCATTCGATGCTCCTTTACGGCGTGTTAAGGCCCCAGTCAAGATCCGGCACGGAGGCGCATCCGGTTCCGGTCCTGGCGCCCGAGGTGTTTCGCTTCATATGGATTATATGCCCGTCCAGCGGGGAATTCACTTTGAACTGATCGGCAAATATGCTCCCTGCCATGCATCGGAGCTGGCTTTTTACACATGGCCGGCATTCTCATGTAGGATTTATCCTATACAAAATACAAGAGAAGCGGCATGTTGCTTTCAGGCCAAAAGCAAGTCAGCTGTCACAGTCGCAATCCAGATTATCCGGCCACCCCGCTACAAAACGATACAAGTATTTGATAATGCAAAAATTCCCTGTCGAACCCCTGGACATTACCCCGCCGGTCAAGAGTTACAGACGTTTCCTTGCTTACCTGTTGCTGGTCGCGGCCTATGTCATCAGCGGCAAGCTGGGATTGATGCTGGCGCTTCCGCCGGGTTATTCATCCCCGATTTTCCCGCCTGCCGGGATCGCGGTAGCGGCAGCGTTCATCGGTGGCAGAAGGACCCTGCCCTGGATTTTCTCCGGCGCACTTTTGCTCAACCTCTGGGTCGGGTATTCAAGCAGCCAGCAATTTTCCGCAACAGGCCTTGTCGCGGCATCCGTCATTGCCATCGCATCGATGCTGCAGGCGGGGCTGGGCGGGTGGTGGCTGCGGCGCATGATCGGCTACCCGAGCGCCATGGACAATGGCCTTGACGTGCTGCGCTTCATTTTTCTCGCGGCGCTCATTTGCTTGACCAGTGCCAGCCTTTCGGTAAGCGCACTTTCCGCCCTTGGCGTCATCGATATGGCCAGCTTTGCGAGCAACTGGTTTTCCTGGTGGGTCGGTGACACGCTTGGCGTCATGGTGATGCTTCCCCTGGTGATGGTCATGGTCGGCGAGCCTCGAACGCTGTGGCGCAGCCGGGCCCGCTCCGTGGCGCTTCCAATCGTGCTGATTTTCACACTTTTTGTCGTGATCTTTATCCGGGTCAACAAGTGGGAGCGCGAGGATTCCCTGATGGAATTCCATATTCAGTCCCAGCAGATCGTGGACCAGACCCGGACCAGCCTTGAAGAGCAGGAGTCTCTGGTGGAACAAATGGCAGGGTTGTTCCTCCACGATCAGGATGGCCCTCCTTCCCGGGAAGAATTTCGCCGTTTCATCCGCAAATCGCTCACCCGCTTTCCCAAGATTCAGGCCATGGAATGGGCTCCCCATGTCGATGCTTCGCAGCGGGCGAACTTCGAGCTGGCACAAGGTCATGAATTTCCCGGTTTTGAAATTCGCGAATTTGATAATACGGGGCGTTTACAGCGTGCCGGCGCGCGGAATCATTATTATCCTGTGACCTATGTCGAGCCTTTCAGTACCAATAAACCAGCCCTGGGGTTCGATCTGGCCTCGACAGCCGAAAGGCAGAAAGCGCTGACCAAGGCAATCGAAAGCGGAGCCCTGGTTGCAAGCTCGCCGCTCCATCTGGTACAGGAACGAGAGCAGCAGGCGGGAATACTGCTGTTCTTGGCGGTGAAGTTTGCCGACGATAAACCCGGGGTCGTTCTATCCGTGCTGAGAATGGGCGATTTCATGGAAAAGCTGATGCAATCCGGGAAATCCTCGATTTGTGTCCGGCTTGTCGACATGGATGCGCAAAAAACCATTTATGACAGCTTCGGGGCTGGAAGCGCTGCAACGCTGTTTGAACGCAGGTTTCAATTCGGCACGCGGCGCTATTTGATACAGACCACGCCAACCCAATCCTATTTCATGCAACACCGGAGCTGGCAAAGCTGGGGTGTGCTGGCCGCCGGAATTTTTGGTACCGGACTGCTGGGTGCTTTGCTCATGCTGGGCACGGGCCATACCGCCCGCGTCGAGGTACAGGTAAAGGAGCGCACCCGGGAGCTAAGGGAAAACGAGGCGCGCTTGAGTGAAATCACCTCTACCTTGGGAGAGGGTGTGATTGTTCTTGACGAGCTTGGATGCATCACTTTCGTCAATCCGGAGGCGCAACGCCTGTTGGGCTGGAGCGAGGAAGAGCTGATCAACCAGGACGCCCATCTCATGTTCCATTACCAAAAGGCGGATGGCACAACCTATCCCAAGGATGCGTGCCGAATCCTCAGGGTGACGCGATCAGGCGAACCCTATCGCTCCGAAGACGACGTGTTCTGGCGCAAAAATGGTTCCCCGCTCCCGGTTTCCGTGACCTCCTCCCCTATCCTGCGGCAAGAAAAAGTTGTCGGTTCCGTCGTAGCTTTCAACGACATCACTGAACGCAAACACGCGGAGGCTGCGCTGCGTACGCTTTCCAAAGCCATCGAACAAAGCCCTGCCTCGGTTGTCATCACCGATCCGGATGCCAATATCGAGTATGTCAATCCTCGCTTCACCGAGGTGACCGGCTACAAACTGGAAGAGGTGATAGGGAAAAACCCGCGCGTTCTCAAATCAGGACTTACTCCGGAAGAAACTTACCGGGAAATGTGGAACTCGCTGACCCGCGGCCAAGCCTGGTGTGGCGAGCTGCTCAACAAGCGCAAGAATGGAGAGCATTATTGGGAGGAGGCCCATCTTGCACCAGTGCAAAATTCTGCCGGAGTCACCACTCATTACGTTGCCGTCAAAACCGAGATTACCGAGCGCAAACAAAATGAAAAGGCCATTCAGCAAAATGAGGCGAGATTGCGCTTCATGCTGGAGACCAGCCCCATCGCAGTGCGCATCGCGAGCTCGTCGGGCCGCAAGGTGCTCTTCGCCAATCAGCGTTACACCGAGCTGATCAATTCCGAGCGGGACAAGGTGATAGGAATCGATCCCAAGGGTTATTACGTGAATCCCGGGGATTACGATGCGGTTCTCGAACGCTTGTCCAAAGGGGAGTACGTCACCAACAAGCTGGTGGAACTGCGTATCCCCGGCGCCAAATCAAAATGGGCGCTTGCTTCCTACATGGTGATGGAATTCGAGAACGAATCGGCCGTGCTCGGGTGGTTTTACGACATCACCGAGCTCAAGCAAATGGAAACGGCGCTACGCAACAGCGAGATGCGTCTTACCGTAGCGCAACGCATTGCCCACATCGGGAATTGGGAGCTCGACCTGATCCATAACCGGCTATGGTGGTCGGAGGAAATTTTCCGTATTTTCGAAATCGATCCAGGTCAGTTCGAGGCTTCCTACAAGGCATTTCTCTCCACCATACATCCCGATGACCGGGAGGTCGTGAATCAGGCCTATCTGGATTCGCTCGACAACAAACAGCCCTATGAAATAGAACATCGACTGTTGCTTCCTGACGGGAAAGTCAAATTTGTCCACGAGCGTTGCGAGACGGAATTTGATGAGAATGGCAAACCGCTTCGCTCCCTCGGCACGGTACAGGACATCACCGAGCGCAAGCTGGTCGATGCGGCGCTTCAGCAAAGCGAGGGCACGGCCAGGGCCTTGATCAATGCCACGATGGAAACGGCCATGTTGCTCGACAAGAGCGGAACCGTGCTGGCGATCAACGAAGTAGGTACCCGTCGCTTGCGCAAAAAACAGGATGAAGTCATTGGCAGCAATTTCTACGATTTACTGCCGCCGGACCTTGCCGCATCCCGGAAATCGTACGCGCAACAGGTTTTCCAGTCAGGAAAGCCCGCCCATCTGCAGGATATCCGCGATGGTATCCATTTCGATATCAGCGTCTATCCTGTTTTCGACCAGGCCGGAAAAGTGGTGAATATCGCGGTATACGCTGCCGATATCACGGAACAGTTCCAGTTGCAGGGCGTGGACAAGCTGATTCATGGTATCGATCAGCAGGCCCTGCGCGGCCAGTCAATACAGGAAATATTCAAGTACGCCTGCGCGGAAGTGTCGAGAATATTCGGCTACCAGCTTGCATGGATCGGTCGCAAGGAAAGCGACGGTTCGGTATCCATTTTATCCTGGGCGGGTTCCGCGGCGGGCTATCACGACGAACTGGAGCGCATCGGCGTGCGCTGGGATGACACCCCCCAAGGCCTTGGGGCCACCGGGACAGCCATCAGGACCGGCCTGCCGCAAGTGCTCCAGAGTTCCGATTCCGGCTTCAATCCCTGGCGGGAATCCGCCGAGCGCCATGATCTGAAAGCCCTGGTCGGTTTGCCTCTCGTGATTCGCGACGAAGTGTATGGTGCCTTCATGCTTTATTCCCGGTACGGGCACAGCTTTGACGATCCCGCCCTGCTGGAGCGGCTGAGCGGTATCGCCAGCCGTATTTGCGTCGCCCTGGAAATGGCCATGGACCAACAACAGCTGATGTTGCTCGGCACCGCCCTGGCTGCGACCGCCAATGGGGTATTTATTACCGACAAGGCCGGACATATCCTGTGGGTGAACAATGCCTTCACTCTCCTGACAGGTTATGCCGAGGCGGAAGCCTTGGGCGCGTCCCCAAGCATATTGAATTCAGGCAAACAGAATGCGGTTTTCTATCAGAATCTGTGGCGTACCATCCTGAACGGTAATGTGTGGCGCAACGAAATGGAGGAACGGCACCGGGACGGGTCGGAAATATTTGTGCGTCAAACCATTACCCCGATACAGGACGCCACGGGAGAGGTCACGCATTTCGTGGCCATTCTGGAAGATATTTCCGCCGAGAGGGAGGCCGAGGCCCGTATCGAATACATGGCGCATTACGATTCCCTCACCGACCTGCCCAACCGGGCGCTGTTCATGGATCGCCTGAGCCAGACGCTGTCGCTGGCAAAACGGGGCAATCATCCCGCGGCGCTGATGTTCCTTGACCTGGATCGCTTCAAGTCCGTGAACGATACCCTGGGCCACCATGCGGGCGATCGATTGCTGCATGAAGTTGCAGTGAGGCTCAAGGCTTGTGTGCGGGAATCGGATACGGTTGCTCGCCTTGCCGGAGACGAATTTACCATTCTGTTGCCGGAAGTGGCGGTTCGCGAGGATGCTGCAAGCGTCGCGGAAAAAATTATCACGGCCTTTTCTCAACCCTTCGATATTGAAGGGCACGAAATTTACTCCAGTACCAGCATTGGCATAGCGCTCTATCCCAAGAATGCCGTTAACGGAGAAGGCTTGTTAAAGTGCGCGGATACGGCAATGTATGCCGCCAAGGAAAGTGGGCGCAACAAGTTCTGTTTTTATGTAAAGTAATACAATCATAATGTTTTATATATGTTTGATTAAACATTGATTGTTATCAGTCGCTCCCCGCCAGAGGCGTTCCGTATCCCCGCACCTGGAAGCTTACCCCGTCCAGCTCTTTTCCTTCTCCGTCCACCAGAAGCAGCCGGTGCCGGCCAGGCACGGGTTTGACGAATAGCGGCTGAACGCGGCTGCACTCGCCGATTCGCTCTCCATCCAGCACCCATGCGGCGGACTGTCTCGCGCCGTCCGAGCGTAGCGGAATGAGCTGATGGCTTGCGGGGATGTCAGGGTCGAGGGCGAGGATCGCGCCCTCGGTGGGGTAGGTAATGCGAGCCCGGGATTGTTCGCTGCCGGCCCAGATAATTTCACCCACGGGTTCGCTGCCAGCCTGGAACCACTCCTGGCGTGCAGGTTCCAGGTTGGCCTCGAACTGGATCAAGAGCTGCTTCACGCCTTTGGGCGGGGCGGGTGGTAGGCTGGGATCGTCACGGTGCAGCCGGTTCATGATTTCGGCCCAGACCGGCGCGGCGCCGGTGACGCCGGAGACGTCATGCATCGGCGCGCCGGAGAAATTTCCCACCCATACCCCCACCGTGTAGCGCCCGGAGAAGCCCACTGCCCAGTTGTCGCGCATATCCTTGCTGGTGCCGGTTTTCGCCGCGGCCCAGGAGCGGGTGGCGAGTGGGTTGTCGAAACCGAAGGTGGTGTAGCGCGCGGCGCGGTCGGAGAGAATGTCCGCCACGATGAAACTGGCGGCGGGGTCGAGTAGGGCTCTATAGCGCGGGACGGTGCCGGGAAGGAAGCTCAGCGCACTGCCCTGTCCGTGGTTGGCCAGGGTGCGATAGGCGTTGGCAAGATCGAGCAGGGTCACGTCGGCGGCACCCAGCGCGAGCGAATAACCGTAATGCTCCGGGTCGTCCACCAGGGTGGAAAAGCCCAGCGCCCGCAAGCGTTCGTGGAAGGCGGGCACGGTGGCGAGCACGATGGTGCGCACCGCCGGGATGTTGAGCGACGAGCCCAGCGCAGTGCGCACCGAAACCGGCCCCTTGAAGTCCTTGTCGTAGTCCTGCGGCACGTACAGCCCGCCGCTGGTAGTGAGATTGTAGGGCGTGTCGTCGAGCACCGTGGCGGCGGTCAACAGGCGCTTTTCCAGGGCCAGTTGATAGAGCAGGGGCTTGAGCGTGGAGCCCGCCTGGCGCCTGGCCATCACGCCATCCACCTGGGCGTTGTTGGACAACTCGCCGCTCGATCCGACATAGGCCAGCACCTCGCCGCTGGCGTTGTCGAGCACGATGGCCGCGCCGTCTTCCACGCCGGAGGGGGCGAGGGAGGCCAGATGCTGTTTCAGGCTGGCCAGGGCGAGGCGCTGGATTGACCCATCCAGGCTGCTCGACACATTGCGCTGTTGCGCCGATAACAGGCGTCGGGCGAGATGGGGCGCGATGGAGGGAATGGGCTGTGGGTTCGGCCTGTCGCCCAGCGAGGCGGCAGCCAGCGCGCCGATCAAACCGCAACGGGAACTGGCATCGAGCTGACGGGCGAGGATACAGGCGCGTTTGCCCACCGTTTCGGGCGCGGCGCTGGGCTGGCGTATTAGTACTGCCAGGATGCTCGCCTCGTGGCGGTTGAGACCGCTGGGGTGCTTGCCGAACAGGCCCCAGCTTGCAGCGCCAATGCCTTGCAGCTCGCCACGGAAGGTGAGGAGGTTGAGGTAGGCTTCCAGGATTTGCGCCTTGCTCCAGTGCTTTTCGAGTTCCCGCGCGGCCCCGATCTGCTTCCACTTCTGGCCTAGGGTGCGTCCCTGCAGGCCGCGCGTCAGGCCGGGGTCGAGCATGGCGGCGAGTTGCATCGAGAGCGAACTGGCGCCGCGTCGGGAAGCGCCGGACAGGTTATCCCACGCGGCTCCCGCCGCAGCGACCCAGTCTACCCCGCCGTGGGAGAGGAAACGCTTGTCCTCGGCGGCGAGCAAGGCCTCGATCAAGGCGGGAGACACTTCGTCCAGCAGCACCCAGTCCAGGCGCCTGACCTTGCGGTCGAGGCGCAGCGTGGCGACGATATCGCCGTGGCGGTCGCGCAGCACGCCGTCGGAGGGCTGGTAGGCGGCCTTGGCCTGGGCGATGGAGGGCTGGCCATCAGCAAATGCGCTGGCAAAGGTCAGCAAGATATAGATACCAACCAGTAGCCGCTTATATTGAAAATTGTTCATCCGGCGGAATCGGTCTGGCGGTTTATTCCAAAGAGGCCGCAATATCACCCCACCAATTAAAACTGCCCGGCAACCATATATGAACCCAGCAACTCATTGGCCCTACCCCGCGAAAGCCGCCTTCGCCTTCCAGTTGAAATTCATCCTGAACGTTTTCATACCTACTCATATTAAGCAATAGTTCCGCCAATAGTACTGTGCCAGTGTCCCCCCCAAATCCGCGTATCGCATCCCTCTTTGCAAAATCGTCATCCGTATGACAGAAATCATCCTTATTTGTTAAAAAGAATCTCGGGTAATCATAAGGATCGATGATTTTTTGATACATCCACGGATGCTTAGATACATCTTTCGGCCAATAATTAAATACAAAAGGTTTCGTGTGAAAGCCAGGAGTCTCACAAACCTCGTGGTGTATTGATTCGATATATATGGTTTTAATATCAGAAAGTTCATTCATTAGGTTAATCTGAATTATGGGCAATTCTGTATGAAAAACAGATGCCAACAAGAGCAAACCTAAAGACCTGAGCGTTTCTTTCCTTGCAAAAATCTCCACAGCATCAACGCGATAATTCGGGTGAAAACTCCTGTACGTTTTTTTTATGATCAGTGCCTCAGTTTCCATAACAACAGGAGGAATTGGACAATTCTCATATCGGAATGCATAACTCTCTTCCTTACTCATGGGAATTTCATTTATCCAATTCGAGCAAAATGTTGCTAAATCGCACTTTTGTGTCATTTTGTAAGGCTCCAGTCAGATCCGCGCAGGCCCGGACAATGTTGGGGACATTCTGAGGTAGCTTAGGACGCTCTCGCCCAGTTTGGCGTATTTATCGAGACTCTTTACCGCTTACCGCGATATTAGACGTGCCAGATAAACGGGCTTGCCATGCTTGTTTCTCCTTGGTTTGCGCAACCACGCTTCACTTCACTTCCAGCACCGGGTTCGGCGTGTCGGCGAACATGTCGGGCGCGTACATCGCTTCCAGGTGGGTCGGCGGCAGCAGGAAGCGGCCCGGGTTGTTGAGCCTGAGTTCGTATTCCACCGTGTAAGCGCCGCGCGGCAGATACTCGTAATAAGCGCGGTAGAAGCTGAAGCTGCGCTCGACGAAAACCGGCACGCCCTGGCGCCACCAGCGGCGTTGCGGGGTATCCGCCTTGACGCTCTTGCCGCCCAGGCCCTTGAGGCCTCCGCCCAGAATGGTGGCGCCCGCCGGGATGGGGTCGCTCACCACCAGCCAGCCGCCGTCCTTGTCCAGCGTGAAGTCGAGCTTGACCCGCGCCAGGTCGCCCGCGCTCCAGAGCCCGGGTTTGGCCTGTTTGACGGGGATGATGGTTTTGCTCACGCTGGCTTGCGCGCCCACCGCTTTTTTGAGCGGGGCAAAGGCGGTGCCGAGGGTTTGCACGAAAGGTATGCCGCCGCCCCGGTGTTCCAGCAGCAGGGTGTTCTCGCCCACTGCCAGCGGCAGTTTGAAGCTGTCACCGAGCGGTGTTTTCGACCAGTCCAGCTCGCGGGATTCCTTGCCCAGGCGCACCAGGGTTCTGCCGCCCAGCGCATTCTTGCCCAGCAGGTGCTGGGCATACTTGTCCAGCGCCAGCGAACCCCACACGTTGGCCTGGGTGGAGCCCCAGTGGCCATTGTGCTGACGGCTCACCGCGCCGCGCGCCAGACTGTCCAGGTGCGAGGCCAGTTGCGGGACTTCCAGCGCCAGCAACAGGAACTTGATGCTGGTGACCTCATCGGAATACATCATCCACCAGCGATTGTCCGTGCCGCGTTTGGACTGGGCTCCGGCGGGGGTAAATTCATAACGCTGTTTCAGTTCCGCCAGCGCTGCCTTGAGTTTTTCTTCGCGCTGCGGCCAGCGGGTGCGGTGCAGCACGCCGGACCATTCGACCAGGGCACGGGTGGAAAGCTGCTTGAGGTCGAGCTTGAGCGAGTCCGCCATCTCCGGCCGGGCCTGGCCGAAGCGGGACAGGGCTTCCAGCGCCAGGAGCTTGCGCTCGGTGAGCTCGGCGGAGTCGTTGCGGTAGTAATCGTAGCGGTTGACGAGCTTGCCCTCGACGAATTGCACCAGCCCGCCCAGCATCTTGTCGCGCGCACCTTCCGGCAATTCCCAGCCCGCCTCGCGCGAGGCGGAAAGCACGAAGGCGGTCAGCACGTCGTAGCCCTCGCCGCCGCCCTCCGGGTAGTAGTTGACCAGCCCGCTGGGCGCGATGTAGCGCTCGATGCCGGAGGCAATGATGGCCCACAGGCTGTTGTCCTTGAGGGACACCGCCTTGGAGGTTCTTTGTTCGAGGCAGGCGAAGGGGTAGCCGCGCATGTACTCGCGCACCGAGGCGGCGCTGGTGCCCAGTTGCGGGTTGATGCTCACCAGCATCTCGCCGCGTCCCGGCGCGGCGTTTTCCACCATGTCGATCGGGAGGGTGCGGCTGCCCTTGAGCTCGAAGCCGGTGGCGAGGAAGTGCACGGTGGAGAGCGCCGGTTCCACGTTCTGCCTGAGCTTGATGGCATCGTTGCGCCCCTGGGTTTCGGAGACATTCACAGCCCATTCCAGCGCCTTCACCGCGGGTGCGGTGACGCGCCATGCCACGCCTTTGCTCTGGCCGGGCGCCAGCTCCAGCATTTGCTCGGGCAGCGCCTGACTGCCCATGCTGCCCCAGACCTTGACCCGCATCGGCCGCTCGGTAGTGTTGCGGGCGGTGAACTGGCCCGCGAACTGGTCGCCGTCCCGCACCACGGGCGGCAGGCCGGAGATGATTTGCAGGTCGCGGGTGGCGCTGACCGAGGTGTAGCCCAGGCCGAACTGGTCCGGCCCGGCATCGGCCACGGCCACGATGCGGAAACGTGACAGGGAGTCGTTGAGCGGCACCTCGATTTCCGCCTCGCCGGCATCGTTGAGCTTGACCTTGTCCTGCCACAGCAGCAGGGTGTCGAACAGTTCCCGCGTCGGCAGGCGCCCGCCGCCGCCGCCGCCGGGCGGCAGGGCCTTGCGCCCGTAGTGGCGCTTGCCCACCACCTGCATCTGGGCGCTGGCGCTGTTGAAGCCGTAGCCGCGCTTGGCCATCATCGGGATTAGCGCATTCCAGGTGTCGTTGGGCATCAGCTCCAGCAGCGCCTCGTCCAGCGCGAACACCGTCACTTCCCGCTCGGCGGGCAGCACGCGCTTGCCGGAAGCGTCGATGGCGCCTTCCACCCTGACCTTGACTTTGGCTTTTTCGCGCGTCTGGTATACCGCCTTGTCGCTGCTGACGCCGACTTTCATTTCATGCTTTTTCGCACCCACTTCGAACTCGGCAATGCCCAGCTTGAATGCCGGGCGCGCCAGATCCACCAGGGCGGTGGGGGCGGGGGAGGCGACCCGGCCCCGCACCAGCAGCACCGAGACATAGACATTGGGCGCGTAATCCAGCTTGACCGGCACTTCGATGAGCGGATTCTTGCGTGAAACGGGGCGCACGAAATAGTCCAGCACCTGCCCGCCGCGCTTCACCGTCACCAGCGCGGTGGCCTCGCGGAACGGCATGCGCAGTTGCAGCCGCGCGGTTTCGCCCGGTTCGTAGCGTTTCTTCTCGGGCAGCAGGTCGATGCGGTCATGATCCTCGGCGCGGAACCAGCCTTCATCTCCGCTGTAGGCCCAGAGCGTGGTGGTGGCTTGCGCCGTGCGTCCCTGGGCATCGCTGGTGGTGGCCCGCAGCAGCAGTTCGCCGGTGTTGGCGACCGGGAAATTGCAGGCGAACTTGCCGAACTTGTCGGTCTTGCCGCTGCATACCTGGCCCAGGTCCTGTTTGACCTCCTCGTGGTGGTAGGCATAAAAGCCGCCCACGGTACGCTTGCGGTGTGAAACCCAGCCGCGCAGGCTGGCCGTGGCGGCGATGGGCGCGTTGGCGACAGGTTTGCCGTTGACGTCAAGCACCAGCAGCTCGGCCCCGGCCTTGTCTTTGACCGCGGCCCATTCCTCGGTATGGATGCCGACCACATGGGCGGAAGTCCACAGCGTGGCGCGGGCCTGGGCGGTGTAGGTTTCGCCGTTGGGGTCGCGGTATTCCATGTCGGCGATCAGAGTCTTGGGCTGGGTGAGCGCTTTGGCGAGCGTTATTTTTGCCCGCGCCGTGCCTTCCGGCCCGAGCGTCAGCGCCTGATCCGTACCCGCTTCGTTCTGGCTTTGATCTTCGGGCATGGCGCTGGACTCGATTTCTTCTTCCGCTTCACGTTCGCCATACCAGGCCGACCAGCGGTTGATGCCCTCGCCGAACAGGTAATCCGGGTAGGATGGAAAAGCAATTTTTGCCGGCGCAAAACGGTGGCGCAGCATGACCTGTTCCTTGCCTGCCGCGCCGCCGGAAAGATAGGACAGACGCACATCCACGCCCACGGATTCGGGCGCGATCAGGGGCGCCTTGGCTATGGTCACCTCGGCCTTCAGCACCGGCAAACGGAAATCGGCCACGCGGAAGGAGGCGCTGTTGCCGAAGGCGCCCAGCTCGATCCGGTACAGGCCGCGCTTGGCGCCCGCTGGCAGCTTCCACTGCATTTCGGCGTTGCCGCGACTGTCCCAGGAGACCGGCAGGCTGTAGCGGTCCTTGCCGCCCTCGTGGACGATCTCGACCGTGCGCGGCAGATTCTCCGGTCTGGGATAAGCCAGTCCTTGCGCCCGCGCTTCGCGCGCGTAGTGTTTCATGTGCACGGTTTCGTCCGGGCGCAGCAGATTGCGCGCCAGCACGGTGTGCCCGATCAGCTTGCGTCCTTCCTCGCGCTCCAGGATGCGGAAGCGCCAGCTTTCGATGCCCTTGGTCCAGTCGGAGCGCGCGAAAGTCAGCTCGTCGTTCTTGCGTGCGAAGGCAAACATCGGGCAGTCGTAGCGATCCGTCGGCAGCGCGCCGGAAATGAGGGCGACACCGCGCGTGTCTGTTTTTCCTTCACCCAGCAGCTTGCCCTTGCAGTCGCGCAGGCTGACCCTGGCATCGGCCACGGCCTGCCCGCGCGAAAGGGTGGTGACCCACACCATGGCCTGTTCGCCGGAATAGTGGAGGTGGGCGGCAAGGTTGGTCACCAGCGCGCCGGTGCGCACGTACATGGGTTTGTGTGCGCCCAGCAGCGAGCGCCCGAGCTTTCGGCTTTCGGCCTCGACCAGGTAGAAGCCGGGCTCGGGCAGGGGCAGCCCCACCACTTCCATGGGTTTTTCTCCCAAGGGCTTGGGCAGCTCCCTCGTTACCAAGCCCCTGTTTCCCTTGAGCATGGAGTAGGCGCGGGAATCGGCTTCAGCCGGAATGGACTGGAGCGCGCTGGAAAACTCGTCACCGGCTTCCCATTCCGATGTCGCCCGGCTGTCATCGCGCGCCTGCCAGCCGCGCAACTGGGCGATGGCGGCGACAATTTTCATTTCATCGCGCAGTTTCACGTAGCGCACTCTGGCGGCGGTGCCGGGTTGCGCCGCTGCCGCATTTTCGGTGGGTTTTGGCGCAGCAGCCGGCTCCAGGTTGCGCAACGTCACCGGCAAGGCCGCGTCGGCGTAACGCTCGATGATGCCGAAATTGGCGGCGAACTTCACCAAGGGTGGATAGGCAGCCATCTTGAAGCGGAATGGCGGCATTTTTTTGTTATTGCTGGGCAGGAGTTTGCCCTCATGATCTTTCAATCCTGCCGGCAGGTGTACCGTGAATACGGTGTTGGCGGAGAGGCGGGGGAAGCTCACTTCGCTGTTGTTATATTCCTCCGTCGGCTCCAGGCTGGCGGGACGAACAATCTTTCCCCGCCCGTCGCGCAGGAAGATCGACTTTGCCTGTTTCGCGTCCAGGCTGGTGACGAAACGCAGCGCCACCGGCATGATGGGATTGCAGCCGGCGCCTTCATTCTCGCGGCTGCAGATCAGGCTGAATGGCTGCTCGGAGCGTGCCTTGAAGTGGAAGGCCTGGGCATACCAGTCGTTCCAGTAGTCGGGCTGGTTGCGGTCGCGATCCTTGGCGGGTTCAGGATCGACCCAGACCAGACTGACCCGCCCGCCGTCAGGAAAACGGGTTTTGCAGCGCAGCACCAGCCATTCCGCTGTCGCCGTCACTCGGGCGGCAGCCAGCGCCGCATCCCGTTCCTTGCCCGCGAGCACGCTCACCGGAATCTCCGAACGCACCCCTTCCACATCGCAGTGGGCTCTGGGTGGAGCTTCCAGCGGGCGGGAAAGACGCAGCGCAAACACCTGGTTATCGGCTATGTCCGCGCTTTCGGCTGCGGGCAGGATGTCCTGCACCCTGGGCTGGCCGGACTGCCGGGCAAACCCGGGCGTGGGGGCCGCCAGGGCGAAAACGAGAACGGCAAATAGCGTGCGTACAAGACCGGCTGGGTGCATTTTATTCTCCCTGGAGCGCTGCGAGGCTATGACGATAGCCTAGTCCTGAATGGGTGACAAGCGGGGATGGAAAAGTCATGCGTAGCGAATGACAGTTGATGAACATCATGTATCATACATAAGACTAAATTTAGTGAGCGAGGCTCCTTGCATGACCACCATTCGCCAGGAAGATTTCATTTCCAGCGTCGCCGACGCGCTGCAATTCATTTCCTACTACCACCCTCTCGACTACATCCAGGCGCTGGGCGAGGCTTACGAGCGGGAACAGTCTCCCGCCGCCCGTGACGCCATCGCCCAGATCCTCACCAACTCGCGCATGAGCGCGCAAGGGCACCGGCCGATCTGCCAGGATACGGGTATCGTGGTGGCCTTCGTCAAGGTCGGCATGGACGTGCGCTGGGATGCCGCCATGGGTGTCAGCGACATGCTCAACGAGGGCGTGCGCCGCGCCTACACCAACCCGGACAACGTGTTGCGCGCCTCGGTGGTGGCCGATCCGGCTGGCGCGCGCAGGAACACCCGCGACAATACCCCGGCGGTGATCCATTACGAGATCGTCCCCGGCGACAAGGTCGAGATCATCCTCGCGGCCAAGGGCGGCGGCTCGGAAAACAAGGCCAAGTTCGCGATACTCAACCCGTCCGACAGCCTGGTGGACTGGGTGCTGAAAACCGTTCCCACCATGGGCGCCGGCTGGTGCCCGCCGGGGATCCTGGGCATCGGCCTGGGCGGCACGGCGGAAAAAGCCATGCTGCTGGCCAAGGAAGCCTTGATGGAACCGGTGGACATCCACCAGTTGCAGGCACGCGGTCCGGCCAGCCGGGTGGAGGAATTGCGCCTTGAGTTGTACCAGAAGGTCAATGCCTTGGGTATCGGTGCGCAGGGGCTGGGCGGCCTCACCACCGTGGTGGACGTAAAAATCAAGGATTACCCGACCCATGCCGCCGGCCTGCCGGTCGGCATGATCCCCAACTGCGCCGCCACCCGCCACATCCATTTCACGCTCGATGGCAGCGGGCCGGCCGTATTGACGCCGCCTTCCCTCGACCAATGGCCGAAAGTGGACTGGCAGCCCCACGCCGATGCGCGGCGCGTCAACCTGGACACGGTTACGCGTGGAGAAATCGCCACCTGGAAGCCGGGCGAGGCACTGCTCCTGTCAGGAAAACTGCTTACCGGGCGCGATGCCGCCCACAAGCGCATCGCCGACCTGTTCGCCAAGGGCGAGGGCTTGCCGCCGGGGGTGGACCTGAACGGACGTTTCATTTACTACGTCGGCCCGGTGGACCCGGTACGCGACGAAGTGGTCGGCCCCGCCGGACCCACAACCGCCACGCGCATGGACAAATTCACCGACATGATGCTGGACAAGACCGGCCTGGTCGGCATGATAGGCAAGGCCGAGCGCGGACCGGCGGCGATCGAGAGCATCAGGCGCCACAAGGCGGTCTACCTGATGGCGGTGGGCGGCGCGGCCTACCTCGTCTCCAAGGCGATCAAGTCGGCGCGGGTGATCGCTTTCGAGGACCTGGGCATGGAGGCAATTTACGAATTCGTGGTGCAGGACATGCCGGTGACGGTGGCGGTGGACGCCTGCGGCGAATCGGTACACAACACCGGCCCGGCGGAATGGCGGGCGAAGATCGGCAAGATCCCAGTAGTGGCAGGCTGACTTACTAACTTTCCCCCTTGTCAGGGGGGAGTCCTTAATTTTTGACGGTTGTGGTTATGGATAATATGGACAAATTCAAGGCTTACCGAATTTTCAACGAAGACGGCAAGATCAGCGCCCGCATGGACGAGATCTCGCTGGACGATCTTTGTCCGGGCGAGGTGGTGATCCGCAACGCTTATTCCAGCGTCAACTACAAGGATGCGCTGGCCGCTACCGGTGCGGGCAAGATCGTGCGCAAGTTTCCACTGGTGGGCGGGGTGGATCTGGCGGGGGAAGTGGTTTCTTCCACCCATGCCGACTTTCAGCCCGGCGAGCAGGTGCTGGTGACCGGCTATGGCACTGGGGTTGAGCATGACGGCGGCTTCGCGGAATACGCCCGTATTCCGGCTGGGTGGGTGGTGGCGCTGCCCTCGGGGATGACCTCCTTCGAGGCCATGGCTATCGGCACGGCGGGATTCACCGCCGCGCTGGCCGTGGTGCGCATGGAACAGAACGGCCTCAAGCCGGCCAACGGCCCGGTGGTGGTAACCGGCGCCTCGGGCGGGGTGGGCAGCGTGGCGGTGAGCATCCTGGCCGGCCTGGGCTACGAGGTGGCGGCCATAACCGGCAAGGATGAGGAACACGAATACCTGCGCCACCTCGGCGCGGCGCAAGTGCTGTCGCGCCACAGCCTGGAAATGGGCAGCAGGCCGCTGGAAAAAGCGATCTGGGCCGGCGCCGTGGACCCGGTGGGCGGCGCAACCCTGGCCTGGCTCACCCGTACCATGCAATATCACGGCTCCATCGCCAGTTGCGGGCTGACCGGCGGCATAGAACTCAACACCACGGTGATGCCTTTCATCCTGCGCGGTGTGAATCTGCTGGGGATCGATTCGGTGCAGTGTCCGATGGCGCTGCGCCGGGAAGTCTGGCAACGGCTGGCGGGGGACATGCGCCCGCGCCATCTCGGGGAGATGACGCGCACCATCGTTTTCGAGGCTTTGCCGCAAACGTTTAAAGCCCTGCTCAAGGGGGCGGTGAAGGGTAGGACCGTGTTGAAGATATAAAAAAATTGGAGGAGTGGCGGCAATGGGAAAATACCTGGAGTTTTACCAGCAGTCGATCGACAGCCCGGATGCATTCTGGGCCGAACAGGCCAAATTGATCGACTGGCATCAGCCATTCGAGCAGGTGCTGGATTACAGCAAGCCGCCGTTCACCAAATGGTTCGTCGGCGGCCAGACCAACCTGTGCTACAACGCAGTGGACCGCCACCTCAAGGACCGTCCGGAGCAGAAGGCGCTGGTCTTCATTTCCACCGAAACCGGGCAGGACCAGTCCTATACCTATCGCGAGCTGCATGCCGAGGTCAACCGCTTCGCCGCCGCGCTGAAGAGCCTCGGGGTAGGGAAGGGCGACCGCGTCATCATCTACATGCCGATGATCGCCGAAGCCGCCTTCGCCATGCTGGCCTGCGCGCGACTGGGGGCGGTCCACTCCGTGGTATTCGGCGGCTTCGCCTCGCACAGCCTGGCGACCCGCATCGACGACGCCAGACCCAAGGTGATGGTGACTTCCGATGCCGGCATGCGCGGCGGCAAGATCATTCCCTACAAGCACCTGGTGGACGAGGCGCTGCGCCTGTCGCAGACCCCGCCAGACAATGTGCTGATCGTCAATCGCGGCCTGGACCCGGATATGTCCGTGGTGGCGGGGCGCGACGTGGATTATGCGACGCTGCGCGAAAAACACCTGGATACCCAGGTGGAGCCGGTGTGGCTGGAATCCTCCGAGCCTTCCTACATCCTCTATACCTCCGGCACCACCGGCAAGCCCAAGGGCGTGCAGCGCGATACCGGCGGCTATGCCGTGGCGCTGGCCGCCTCGATGCGCCATATCTACACCGGCCAGCCGGGGGAAACCATGTTCACCACCAGCGACATCGGCTGGGTGGTGGGCCACTCCTACATCGTCTACGGGCCGCTGCTCAACGGTATGACCACCATTTTCTACGAAGGCCTGCCGATCCGTCCCGACCCCGGCATCTGGTGGAAAATCGTGTCCGAGAACAAGGTCAACGTGATGTTCTCCTCGCCCACCGCGATCCGCGTGCTGAAAAAACAGCCGCCGGAATTCCTGCACAAATACGACGTTTCCAGCCTGCGCAGCCTGTATCTCGCCGGCGAGCCGCTGGACGAGCCCACCGCGCGCTGGATTTCCGACGCGCTCCAGGTCAACATCGTCGACAACTACTGGCAGACCGAGACCGGCTGGCCGATCCTGTCCAGCGTGCCGGGCATCGAGGACACGCCGCGCAAGTTCGGCTCGCCCAGCTTCCCGGTCTACGGCTTCAACCTGAAGCTGCTGCACGAAGGCACAGGCAAGCCGGTGGGCGTCAGGGAAAAAGGCGTGCTGGTGGCGCTGCCGCCGCTGCCGCCCGGCTGTTTGACCACGGTGTGGGGCGACGACAAGCGCTTCCTCAATACCTATTTCTCCAGCTTCGAGCATGAGCTGGTGTACACCACCTTCGACTGGGCGACCGTGGACGAGGACGGCTATTACTTCATCCTCGGCCGCACCGACGATGTGATCAACGTGGCCGGCCACCGCCTTGGCACGCGCGAGATCGAGGAAGCGGTCTCGGCCCACCCCAATATCGCCGAAGTGGCCGTGGTAGGAGTGCACGACGAGATCAAGGGGCAGGCGGTGATGGCCTTCGCGGTGGTCAAGGACGCCGGCCGCATCGCGACGCCGGAAGGTCTGGCGCTGATGGAGAAGGAAGTGATGGCCACCGTGGACAAGGAACTGGGCGCCATCGCCCGTCCCGCCAAGGTGCATTTCGTCGTCACGCTGCCCAAGACCCGTTCCGGCAAGCTGTTGCGGCGCAGCATCCAGGCGCTGGCGGAAGGGCGCGAGCCGGGCGACCTCACCACCCTGGACGATCCGGGCGCGCTGGAGCAGGTGCGGCAAGCCATTGCCCAGTGGAAAGGTTAACCCAAATTATCCATTAGGCGGCTCTTCGAGCCTACACGAGCGCTGGCGGACGGTTTGCGGTCATTTTGGCCGCTTGTTCGTCGTCCATGGAATAACCATGAACTCCTCACAAGCGGCCAAACTGCCTCGCAACCCGCCTCGCCATCATCTCGCGTCTAATGGACAATCTGGGTTTAAAATAAAAGCCTCAAACAAGATCTGGAAGCGAATGTGAAACTGTACCTCCTGACCCAACGGCCCAGGTTGAAAAAATTCCTGTTGTGGTCGGGCGGCGGCTTCCTTGCCCTGGTCCTGTTTGGTTTCCTGGCGCTTCCCCCCATCGTCAAGCATTTCGCGGCGAAGGCGCTGGAAGAAAAATTCCACCGCCCGGTGACGATACGCGAACTGGGTATCAACCCGCTCAGTCTTTCCGTGAAAGTCGCCGGCTTTTCCATGAAGGAACGCGGCGGCACCGAATTTTTTGCCATCGATGAACTGTATGCGAACCTGGGCATGGTTTCCATTCTGGAAGGCGCCCCGGTGCTGCATGAAATCAGGGTCAAGGCGCCTTACTTCAAACTGGTGCGCAAGGCCGACGGTGCCTACAATATCGACGATATCGTCGCGGAACTGCTCAAGCCTTCGGATTCCCCAGCCCGCTATTCCATCAGCAATATTCTCGTCGATGGGGGCAAGATCGAGTTCGACGATGCTCCCAAGCATATTCAGCACACCGTTTCAGACCTCCATCTGGCGATTCCCTTTCTCTCCAACCTGCCGTACCAGGATGAGATTCACGTCAAGCCGACTTTTTCCGCCAAGCTCAATGGCGCTCCCATGCACTTGACGGGAAGAGTCAAACCCTTCAGCAAGAACCGGGACAGCGTGGTTAAGCTTGACGTTGCCGGACTCGATCTCGCCCCTTATTTCGAATACCTACCCTTGCAGCAGAAAATCCGCCTGGTTTCCGCCAAGCTCGATGCGAACATGGAGATCTCTTTTTCCCAGGAACCCAAAAAGCCGCCCATGGTGCTGCTGTCCGGCAAGGCTTCCCTGAAAGACGTTGTGGCCACGCATGGTGCGGACAAATCCCTGGCACGCCTGGCGCTGCTATCGCTGGATCTCCAGAGTGCTGATGTCGGCCGCAAGAAAGTCGTATTGCGTAGTCTCGTGCTGCAACAACCCGAGCTCCACCTACCGGAGGGTTTGCCGCAATTGGAGGCGGATGAGGCCAAGGCGGTGGGCGGCACGCTGGACTGGTCCAGCCCGGCGCCGCTGCTGTCGCAGCAGGAGTTTGCGGTTAGCGGCCTGCGCCTGAAAGCAGCGGGTGAGAAAGATCCGCGTATCGAAATCGGCGCTTTGGAAGTGAAAGATGTTGCGGTCGATCTGGGGAAGCGCATGGCCATGCTGGGGGCTTTTACCACTTCCGGCGGCAAGGTGGCAGTCAGGCGCGACAAGCAGGGCGCTGTCGATCTGCTCGGATGGTTGGGTGCGGGCAAGGCTACACCGGCCAGCGGAACCCCGCAGGCGGAAGAGAAGCCGTGGCAGTTTTCCCTGAAGACCTTGTCTCTGGGTGAGTACGCGCTCAGGTTTTCGGACGAATTTCCCGAAGATCCTGTGAACCTGGCTGCCGAGGGAATCAAAATCGATGCCTCGGATATTTCCAGTGGCAAGGATCAAATGGCGAAGCTGGCGCTCGATTTGCGACTCAACAAGGGCGGCGTGCTTTCCCTTACCGGCTCGGCGGGCCTGAATCCTGTCGTCGCCGACTTCAGCCTCGACATGAAGACGGCCAGCCTCAAGCCGTTTCAGCCCTATTTCACGGAATTCCTGACCGTGACGCTCACCGATGGCTCAGCCTCGGCCAAGGGAAAGCTGCGTGTGGAAGCGGTATCCGGCGGCACGCCCAAAATGGCGTTCAATGGCGATTTTTCCATCAACCGGCTGGCCACCATCGATAAGGACGAGGAAGAGGATTTCCTCAAATGGAGCGCGCTCAGTTTCAGGCGGGTCAATGCCGTTACCCAGCCGCTGCGTCTGGATGTCGCCGAGATCGAGCTGGATAAATTCTATTCGCGTCTCGTGGTCAATCAGGATGGCTCGCTCAATTTGCAGCATGTGCTGAAAACCGAGGGCAAACCAGCGCCCGCAGCGCAGCCACAAGGCGCGCAAGACGGCCGGCAGGTGGCACAACCCGACTACCGGATCGATATTGCGAAGGTGACGCTGCGCAACGGCCAGGTGGATTTTTCCGATTATTTCATCAAGCCCAACTATTCCGCCCATCTGACCGGGCTGGGTGGCAGTGTCACCGGGCTTTCGTCAAACGCCGGCCTGCTGGCCGAAGTGGCGCTCAAGGGCAGGGTGGACAACCAGGGGCAGCTCGGCATCAACGGCAAGATCAACCCGCTCGCCGGCAATTTGTTCCTGGATCTGCTTGCCAGCCTGCAGGATTTCGAACTTTCTTCGCTGGCGCCTTATTCCGCCAAATACGCGGGTTATGGGATTCAGAAGGGAAAACTTTCCTTTGATGTGAAATACCGCGTCGAAAACCGCAAACTTACGGCGGAAAACCACCTCTTCCTCAATCAGCTGACTTTCGGCGACAAGGTCGAGAGCCCGGTTGCCACCAAGCTTCCGGTGTTGCTGGCGGTCGCGCTGCTCAAGGATCGCAGCGGAAATATCGATGTCAACCTGCCCATATCGGGTTCGCTGGACGACCCGCAGTTCAGCCTGGGCGGCATCATTTTCAAGGTGATCATCAACCTTATAGCGAAGGCCGTCACGTCTCCGTTTGCGCTTCTCGGCAGCCTGTTCGGCGGGGGGGAGGAACTTGCCTATCTTGAATTCGAGTATGGCAAGGATGTTCTCGGCAAGGAAGCGGAAACCAAGCTCAACGCCATCGCCCTAGCGCTGAACGAGCGCCCGAGGCTGAAGCTCGATATCGGCGGCCAGGTGGATGCGGAAAAGGACAGCGAAGGTATCCGGCAACTGGAGCTGGAGCGCAAGGTCAAGGCGCAAAAACTCAAGGATCTGCTGCAGCGCAGCGACTTTTCCGGCTCGGTAGACGAAGTCAAGGTGGAGCAGGGCGAATATGCACGTTACCTGAGCGCTGCCTACAAACAGGAGAAAATCCCCACCAAGCCGCGTAATCTGGTCGGTTTTGTCAAGGATATCCCGCTGGCGGAGATGGAAAAGCTGATGCTTGCCAATTTTGATGTGAGCGAGGGAGATTTGCGCGACCTGGCCAACCATCGGGCGCAGGAGGCCAAGGAATATCTTGTCAACGTGGGCAAAGTCGCTGCGGAACGGATTTTCATCCTTGCGCCGCAGGACACCAAGGCGAATCAGGAAAAGGCAAAGCTGAGCCGGGTGAATTTCGTGCTTGGCGCCCGATAAAGAAAACTCGCACAGACCACGAGCTGGACGGGTTTATTTTCTGCCAAAAGCCATGACGGAAAAGACAACCTGGTTGCGGCCGTTGTTTTTCGCCCGGTAAAGCGCCTGGTCGGCCAGGCCGAGCAACTCGTCGATGCGCTGGCCGGGAAACCACTCGGCAATGCCGATAGAAACCGTGACATTTGTTTTGCTGCCGTCCGGGAGGCTGATGTGTGAAGCGGCTATTCTTTTGCGCAAACGCTCTGCCGTGACTTTGGCCTTGATGGCATCGGTTGCCGGCATCAGGACGACAAACTCCTCGCCGCCATAGCGGACGCTAAGGTCGGTGTTGCGAAGATTGTGCAGCATGACCCGTCCGACGTTGGAAAGCATCATGTCGCCCACAAGATGGCCGTGGGTATCGTTGATAAGTTTGAAAAAATCGATATCAAGGATCAGTAGCGAAACGTGCTGGCCGATTTTTTCGGAAAGTTCGAGTTGACTGGGGAATATTTCGTCCATCCAGGCCCGGTTATGCAAACCGGTCAAGGAGTCGGTTTCTGCCTGAGTTCGATACTGTCGCTGCATTTCCAGCCCGGCCAGGATTATTTCGTTATTCTGGCGGATGCGTTCGGCCAGGATGTGCAGCAGGTTGGCCGCAATCCCCTGTTGCTTGCCGAGCATGTTCCACAGTACGGCACGAGGGATTTCGATCACACGGCATTCGGTGGCGGCAAGGACATAGGCGGAAGGAGGATGGTCGTCGATGATCGACAATTCGCCGACACAGTCGCCAACCTTCAGACGGACGACTGGATTGGTGGGGCGCGGTTCCAGGCATACAAGGAGTTCGCCATCCAGCAGGATGTAGATGGATTCGTTTTTGCGCATGGGATCAAGGATCACCGTGCCGCTCTCGATGGTACGCTCCGAGCATTGACCAATTTCCTCGCTCAGCATCTCAAGGTCGATGCCGTGAAACAGGCAGCCCTGATCGATAGCAGCTACGAAAGATTTGTGCATGAAACATTCCCCCTGGGATTGAACGAGGCCCGGTCTGGCAGACGGGAAATCCATGCCCATTATGGCAACCATGTCCTGGCGATGCAATGTGAGCGGGCAAGCTTGGCGAAGGGCCTGCTTCATGCAGTGCCCTGGTCGCTGGCCGAGCATGCGGCAATCTTTCTGGGGTTTCCGCGCATCCTCCGCTGGATTTTTTGGGGGTGGTGGTATAAGGTTCCTCGCTGATTGCTTTTCCCGTCCGGAAACAAAAAAACAAAGGGTCGCGTGCAATGAAAAACCTGAGAATCAAAATTCAGCTGTTTGCCATCATGGGGTTTACCGCGTTGTTGCTCATGGGCATGGTGGCCGGCACGCTGGATGCGCTCAACCGAACCAACGATTCGGCCGAGAGCCTGTATAAGGCTGGTTTTGTTCCCGTTTCCAGTCTTTCCGTCATCAACGAGGCTCTGCTCAGGAACCGGGTGATTGTTGCCGAACTCCTGATGACCTCGAACTCAGCCGAGACGATCAAGTCCGGTACGGAAGAGGCGGAAAAAAATATTGCACTGGTCACAAGCGAATGGAAGGTTTTTCGCGCATCGCTTCGCTCCGAGGAAGAGAGCGAATTGGCCAAGGATTTTGACGAAGCGCGCGCCAAATGGCTTGACGCGGGGCTTATGCCAGCCCTGGCTGCTCTGCGGGCGGGGCGGCGCGATCAGGCTGAAGCGGTATACCGCGATACTTCGGCCGCGCTATTCAACCGAATGAAAACCAGCGCAAATGCCTTGACCGAGTTGCGCAACAAGCGTAGCCAGACGGAGTTTTCCGAAAACCAGTCGCGTTTCACAACCGCACGCAACCGACTGATTCTGACCGGACTGTTCGGGTTCGGCATTATCTTCCTCGGCGGTTATCTGGTGATACTCGCTGTCGGGCGTCCACTCAACGATATCGTGGACGCGACGGAACGCCTGGCGGCCGGCGAAACCTCAGTGCGCATCACCAATCCATGCAATAACGAAATCGGCAGGGTCGCTGTTGCATTTAATGATATGGCGCAAAAACTCGAGGAATATGTCGCGGAAATCAACGAGAATCAGGTGCGCATGGAGGCAATACAGAATACCGCCATGCTCGGCATCGTGACCATCGCGCCGAACGGTATCATCGAAACCGTGAATCCCGCCCTGCGTAGCCAATTCGGCTACATGGCAGAGGAACTGGTCGGAAATAACGTCAGTATCCTGATGCCCAGCCCTTACCGCGAGAATCACGACAGTTTCATGGCAAATTACCTGCGCACCGGGGAACGCAAGATACTGGACCGCGGGCGCGAGATGGTCGGCCTGCGCAAGAATGGCGAAAGCTTCCCGATACAGTTGCTGGTGAGCGAGGTTAAGCTCGAAAACAAGCATTTTTTTGTCGGCATGATCGAGGATATCACCGCGCGCAAGCAGGCCGAGGTGTCGCTGCTCAACTTCAGCAATGACATCAAGAGCAAGGTGGATATTTTGTTGGGGGTTGTGACGCGGGTGCGTGACGGCGACCTGACCACGCAAATCGGTTTCGCTGGTGATGACAGTATCGGACAGCTGGCTTCAGCCCTGCAGCAAACCATCGACAAACTCGCTGCCCTGCTCGCCAAGTCTCAGGCGGCGGGCGTCCTGGTGACTTCCTCAGCCACGGAGATCGCCTCGACATCCAGGGAACAGGAAGCAATGATGACCGAACAGGCGGCCTCCTCCAATGAAATCGCGGCCTCCACCAAGGAGATTTCGGCAACGGCGCGCGAATTGGTGAAAACCATGGACGAAACCATCCATATCGCCGAGCAAACCGCGCACCAGGCGGCAGAGGGGCAGGGCGGTCTGGCGCGCATGGAGCAGACCATGGGGCGACTGGTGGAAGCTTCCGGTTCGATTGTCGCCAAGCTGGCGGTGATGAACGAGAAAGCCGGCAATATCAACTCGGTGGTTTCGACCATCACCAAGGTTGCGGATCAGACCAACCTGCTCTCCCTCAACGCCGCAATCGAGGCCGAGAAGGCCGGAGAGTACGGCAAGGGATTCTCGGTCGTGGCCACGGAAATTCGCCGCCTTGCCGACCAGACCGCGGTTGCCACCTGGGACATCGAGCAGATGCTGAAGGAGATGCAATCTGCCGTATCGGCAGGCGTGATGAGCATGGACAAGTTTTCCGAGGAAATCCGCCGTAACGTGGACGACGTCAAGCAGATATCCGGCCAACTCGGCTCGGTAATCGAACAGGTGCAGACCCTGGCACCGCGTTTCGAAACCATTTACCAGGGTATGCAGGCGCAATCCGGCGGGGCCGAGCAGATCATGCAGACCATGATTCAATTCAACGAATCCATGCAGCAGACGGCCGAGTCACTGCATGACACGCGACAGTCCATCGATTTGCTCAACAGTGCCGCGCATAACCTGCAGAGCGGAGTTTCTCATTTCAGGGTAACAGCTTCTTAATGTTGGTTGTTTTGTTTTCCATCGGCGATGACCGCTACGGCCTTCCGGCTGCGGAGGTATTCGAAATTACGCCGGTATTGAATCTCAAGAAAATTCCCGCAGCGCCGGACTACGTGGCCGGATTGTGCAATTTTCGTGGCAGGCCGATGCCGGTACTGGATATCTCCGCGCTGGCGCGGGGCATACCCAGCAACTTGTTGCTCAGCACGCGCATGATCGTGGTCAATTACGTGCTGGACAACGGCGGCGTCAAGCCACTCGGCCTGCTCGCCGAACATGCCACGGAAACTGCGACGATACGCGAAACCGATCTGCAGCAGCCTGGAATCCAGGCGGAAAAAGCCCCCTATCTGGGCAAGGTGACGATCATGTCAGGTGAGCTGGTGCAAATGGTGGAGCCGGAAGAATTGCTGACGCCCGAGCTCGTTGCATTGCTGTTTCGGGAGAGTGATTGAACCCGCACCAGGAAATCGTTGTTATTCTGCACCAGGCAATGGGATTCGATGCGGCTGCATTGAGCGAATCCGCCGTGAGCCGTGCGGTCAGGAAACGCATGGCGCAGTGCGGGCAACGCGATCAATCCGCCTACCTCTCATACTTGCGGGCTTCGGCACAGGAACTGACGCAGCTGGTCGAAGAATTGGTGGTTCCGGAAACCTGGTTTTTCCGTGACGGTAAACCTTTCGAGATGCTGAAGCGCTACGTCATGGAAGAATGGCTCCCAGCCAATCCGGAACGCCCCCTGAGGTTTCTCAGCATACCCTGTTCCAGTGGCGAGGAGCCTTATTCCGCCGTGATGACCCTGCTCGATGCCGGCCTCTCGCCCGAGCGTATTTCCGTCGAGGGCGTGGATATCAGCCATGTTGCCCTGGGCAAGGCGCGGCGCGCGATTTACGGCAGGAATTCGTTTCGCGGCACCCTGCCTGGGTTGCAAGAGCGCTATTTCACCGTTTCTCCTGATGGCTGGTCGCTGCAAGCGCAGGTGCGGAAACAGGTCCATTTTTCCCAAGGGAATTTGCTGGGCCCTGATTTTGCGCTGGTACGTGGCGGATACGACATCATTTTTTGTCGCAATCTGTTGATTTATTTCGACGACAAGAACCGTGAACAGGCTTTGTCGGTGTTGGAGCAGATGCTGTTGCCGCAGGGGATACTCTTCGTCGGACACGCGGAGAGTGCGCCGGTGCTGGAGAAGTTGTTCACTCCTGTCGTTTGGCCGCAGGCCTTCGCCTTCCGCAAAAAAAACGCGTTGCCCATCGAGGGAAAAGCTCCGATGGTCATCAGGGATGGCAAACGGCGCGGGTTAATTTCGCGAACGCCTGTTCAAGAGCCGCATGTCGCACGCATGAGACCTTTGGCACAAGCGATACCGAACATCGGACAAAAATCCGCTTCCGTCAATACATTGGGTCAGGCGCAATTTCTTGCGGATCAGGGCAAGCTGCTGGAGGCCGCGGTGATGTGCGAAACTTCATTGCGCGAGCAGGGCGCGTCCGCGAAGGCCTATTACCTGCTCGGCCTGGTGCATGATGCCGGGCTTGAGGCGGAAAATGCCAAGGATTACTTCAGCAAGGCGGTGTACCTGGACCCGGATCACTACGAAGCGCTGGTGCAACTGGCTTTGCTGGCGGAGCGCCAGGGCGATGCCCACAATGCTGCACTACTGCGACAGCGTGCGCAGCGGGCAGCGCAAAGAAAGGGGCGTAAATGACCGCCACGCGCCTGCTGCAGATTGACGACTGCTGGAACCGGATCGGCGTGTGGGGCCGCGAAACGCCGCGCTGTTCCAAACTGGAACAGGCCATACACTGCTACAACTGCGAGGTGTACCGGGCCGCCGGCCGCGCCATGCATGCACGGCCGCTTCCCAAGGGATACCAGGATGAATGGACCCAAATCGTTGCCAGCCGCAAGCAGGAACAGACCCGTAGTGGCCTGGCGGCAGTCGTGTTCCGTATCGGCCGGGAATGGCTGGCCTTGCCTGCGGGAGTGGTGGAGGAAATTGTTGAACTGCGCACGGTTCACAGCCTGCCGCATCGCTCCTCTTCGATTCTGCTTGGATTGGTGAATATCCGTGGCAAACTGCAGTTATGTGTTTCCATTTCAGCCCTGCTGGGAATCGAGTCTGACGGCGCAACGCAACACAAGAAAGAGCGACGCAGCGTTTATCCTCGAATGCTGGTAGTGCACCACGACCAGCAGCGCTTTGTCTTCGCCGTCGATGAGGCGCTGGGAACCCAGCGCTACGCGGCGAAAGACCTGCAAAGCCTGCCTGCCACGCTGACGGGCGCATTGACCAAATACAGTTCCGGTGCGCTCAGTCTGGATGAAAAAAACGTCGGTTTTCTTGACCATGAACTGCTGCTTTATGCCTTCTCCAGGAGCTTGGCATGAGCGCTGGTAACGGGAAATTTACCCCGGGTTCGATGCTCGAACTATTCCAGATCGAGGTGGAGAATCAAGCCGGGGCATTGAACAGCAAGTTGCTCGATCTGGAGCGCAATCCGCATAGCATCAGCCTGATCGAGCCCTTGATGCGCGCTGCGCATTCCATCAAGGGTGCGGCGCGTATCGTCAATCATCCGCTGGCAGTAACGGTGGCGCATGCTCTGGAAGACGTGTTTGTCGCCGCGCAGAACCACGATGTCACGCTCGGGGCGCATCACATCGATGTGTTGCTCAAGGGTGTGGACTTGCTGATCCGGCTTTCCTGCCTGGCAGAGGCTGAAATCGTGGCTGGCCTGGATTCCATGCATCGGTCCGAAGTCGACGCCATGGCCGCAGCCATCCGCGCCCTTCTGGCTGCGGAAGAAAACGGGCCGGCATCGGAGCCTGTCGCTAGCGCTGCCGAGCCCGCACGGGCTGAACGGAGCGAGCGGGAGGAAGCCTCGGGGCAAAGGGTGTTGCGGGTCAATGCGGCCAATCTTGACGAGTTAATGGGCCTGGCCGGGGAAGCTCTGGTGGAGTCGCGCTGGTTGCGACCTTTCACCCATTCCCTGTTGCGGCTTAAACGTCGCCAGGCCGAACTGGGAACCACGCTTGACCATCTCCATGAAACCTTGCGTGCATCAGAAATAAACGAGCGCAGTGCCGAGTACTTGCGACAGGCGCAACAACTGGCTCTGGAATGTCGCAAGTCGCTGGCGGAGCAACTGGTGCAGCTGGATCAGTTCGACCGCCGCACCAGCTACCTTTCTCAGCAGATTTACCATGAGGCCAGCACCAGCCGGATGCGCCCGTTCTCCGAAGGGGTGAGCGGGATGCCGCGCATGGTGCGCGATCTGGCACGTTCTCTTGGCAAGGAGGTCAGGCTTGAAATCAGCGGGCTGGACACTCTGGTGGATCGCGATATCCTGGAAAAAATCGAAGCGCCCATCAACCATTTGCTGACCAATGCGCTGGACCACGGCATTGAAAGCAGCGCAGAGCGCTTGGCTGTCGGCAAACCTGCTGAAGGTTTGATCAGCCTGAAAGCCCACCATAGCGCCGGGATGCTGATTATCACCGTCAGTGACGATGGCATGGGCGTGCCGCTGGAAAGGCTGCGCCAGGCGGTGGTCGAGAGAAAGCTCAGTAGCGCCGAACTGGTGGCGAGCATGAGCGAGAATGAGCTGCTTGAATTTCTCTTTTTACCCAAATTTTCCATGAAGGGCGAGGTTACCGAGATTTCCGGACGTGGCGTCGGTCTCGATGTGGTTTTGTCTGCCATCCAGCAGGTGCGCGGCTCGATCAAGACTTCAAGCCGGGCCGGGAAAGGCACCCGTTTTCAACTCCAGTTGCCGCTAACCCTTTCCGTGGTGCAGGGTTTGCTGGTCAGCATCTCAGGCGAACCCTACGCTTTTCCGCTGGCGCGCATTGACCGTACCCTCAAACTCGATGCGGCCGAGATTTTTTCCCTCGAAGGGCGCGAGTATTTCCTGCTGGATGGCGAGCGTATCGGACTAGTGGCGGCCTACCAGGCGTTTGGTTTGGCGCAGCCTGGCGAGACGGCCGAGAAAACCTATGCCGTGGTGGTGGTCAGCGACCGCCACAACCGCTTTGGCGTGGTGGTGGACCAGTTCCTCGACGAGCGCAGCCTGGTGGTGCAAGCGCTGGACCCCGGGCTTGGAAAAATCAAGGATATCAGTGCCGCAACCCTGATGGAGAATGGCGATCCGGCATTGATCGTGGATGTGGACGACCTGGTACGCTCGATCGACAAGCTGGTCTCCACCGGTCATCTCGACAAGATGGAACAGGCTCATGCCCGGACAGGTGCCATGGCCAAGCGGGTCCTGGTGGTAGACGATTCTTTCACGGTGCGCGAGGTCGAACGCAAGCTGCTGGAGAACAGCGGCTATCTGGTTGATGTGGCGGTGGACGGCATGGACGGATGGAACGCGGTACGAACCGGGAGCTATGACCTGGTGGTGAGCGACATCGACATGCCACGCATGAACGGTATCGAGCTGGTAAGCCTGATACGCAAGGATCAGGGGCTGAAAAATTTGCCGATCATGATCGTTTCCTACAAGGACCGCGAAGAAGATCGCCGCAATGGCCTGGAGGCCGGAGCCAACTATTATTTCACCAAAGGCAGTTTCCACAATGAAGCATTGCTGGAAGCGGTCATCGATTTGATTGGAGAAGCGACGCAGTGAGGATTGCCATAGTCAACGATTCCAACATCGCCGTCGAGGCGATGCGCCGTGCGCTGGCGACGGCTTCCGGGCATGAAATTGCCTGGGTGGCCTTCAACGGCGCCGAGGCTGTGGACAAATGCATTGCCGATACTCCGGACCTGGTGTTGATGGATATCTTCATGCCGGTGATGGACGGCGTCGAGACCACCCGCCAGATCATGAAAAAATCACCCTGTGCGGTGGTCGTGGTCACCACCGACGTCAATGACAGTGCCGGGCGGGTATTCGAGGCCATGGCCGCAGGCGCGCTGGATGCAGTCAATACCCCGACGCTGGGAATCGGCATGGAAAAAGAGGGAATTCAGCCTCTTCTGAAGAAAATTGAACACATTTCCCGGCTGGTCGCTCCCCTCAACAAGCAGCACAGCTTGCGGCGTTCCGCCCCCTTTTGCCAGACGCATACGAATTTCAAGTGCCTGATAGCCATCGGGGCATCCACTGGCGGCCCGAACGCACTCGCCATCATCCTTTCCCGCTTGCCAGCGGACCTGCCCGCCGCATTGGTGGTCATTCAGCATGTGGATGCGCAATTCGCCCCCAATCTGGTGACCTGGCTTTCCAGGCAGTGCGCGCTGCGGGTACGCATCGCACAGGAGGGGGATGTGCCCGAGTTGGGGACGGTACTGGTCGCGGCAACCAATGATCATCTTGTCCTGACGTCAAACAACACCCTGCGCTATACACCTTATCCCAAGGAATATCCTTATCGCCCCTCGGTGGATGTGTTCTTCGAAAGCGTCCTGGGGTGCAACAGCAAACAATCGGCGGCGGTGTTGTTAACAGGTATGGGGCGTGATGGATCGCGCGGGATGTTGCGCTTGCGCCAGGCAGGCTGGTATACCTTGGCGCAAAACGAGGCCAGTTGCGCGGTTTACGGCATGCCCAAGGCGGCGGCAGAACTTGGCGCGGCAATGGAGGTGCTGCCCCCGGAGAAAATTGCAGATGCTATTATCCTGTTTGCAGAAAAGAAGGCTAAACTGGCAAGCGCTGTCAGCCTTGATCCCGCTGTTATTGCTCGCGATTTTTAGGGTCCAATTATGTCCGAACCGAATGAGGCTCAGAATGAGCCGCTGAGCTACCCGAAATATCCCATTATCGTCATGCTGGTCGATGACCAGCCTTTCGTGGCCGAAGCGATTCGCATGCAACTGGAAGAAGACCGCGAAATCAATTTCCATTACTGCGCATCACCGGATCAGGCTATCGTTACCGCGCTCGAAATCCGGCCTACCGTAATATTGCTCGACCTGATGATGCCGGATGTGGATGGCTTGGCGCTGCTGCGCTATTTTCGTGCCAACCCCGAAATTCGCGATGTGCCGGTGATCGTGCTTTCTTCCCGCGGCGAAGCCACGGTCAAGGCCGACGCTTTCGATGCAGGAGCCAATGATTATCTGATCAAACTGCCGGACCGGATCGAAATGATCGCCCGTATCCGCTACCACTCCAACGCTTACATCATGAAACTGCAGCGTGACGAGGCTTACCGTTCTTTGCGCGAAAGCCAGAAAAAGCTGGCTGAAACCAACCTCGAATTGCTGCGACTGGTTAACGTGGACAGTCTGACCGGCCTCGCCAACCGCCGCCATTTCGACGAAAGCTTGCATCTCGAGTGGAAGCGTGCAGAACGCAACCGTACACCGCTCTCGGTCATGATGCTCGACATCGACTTTTTCAAGTCATACAACGACACCTACGGCCATTTGAAAGGCGATGAGATTTTGCGGCAAGTTGCCGGGATCATCCAGAAAAGCGTGATGCGCCCTGCTGACCAGGCTTCCCGCTATGGCGGTGAAGAATTCGTTGTGATTCTGCCGGAAACATCCTCGAGCGGCGCAAAATCGCTGGCGGAGGAAATCCGCAAGAACGTGGAGGCGCTCAACATCCCCCATGAAGGTTCAAAAATAGCCCGCTGCCTGACCATCAGTATTGGCATCGCATCCGTTGTTCCGTCTGACGAGGATGGTCCGCTTTCCCTGGTCAAACTGGCTGACGCGGCCTTATATCAAGCCAAGGATGGCGGTCGCAACCGAGTGGTGGAAAGTGAACCGCCGGAGTCTGCCTGACTTGACGGGGACTTGTTTCATTATTGCTTGAGTTTTTCAAATCAGGCAGATGAAAAAACCCGGTTATTTTTATTTTAAACAATAAGATGCGACGCATAGTTGTTGTGTTTGTTTGGCTGTTATCAGCCTGCGCAAATTATTCTGTGTGGCATGAATATGCTCAGATCTCTCCTCCATGACCCTCGTTAATGGTATCCCGTCAGACTCCGTCCCGGCCGACGACCGCGGCCTGCTTTATGGCGACGGTGTGTTCCGCACCATGAGAAGGGTGAATGGGATATCGCTGTGCTGGCCCAGGCACTACCGCAAACTGGCAGCGGATTGCGCCGCCCTGGGCTTGCGTTGTCCGGATGCCGCCGTGCTGGAAACTGAGCTGGCTCAATTGCCACGGGATTGCGTGTCCAAGATTATCATCACCCGCGGACATGGCACGCGGGGTTATGCCGTGGGGCAGGGTGTCGCTCCAACACGGATTGTCACGGCAAGCCCGCTGCCGCTTTACCCTGAAAATTTTTACAAGGCAGGGGTGAAAATTCATCTATGCAAGTTGCGCCTTTCTTCCCAACCCAGGATCGCGGGCATCAAGCACCTCAACCGGCTGGAAAACGTTCTGGCACGTATGGAATGGAATGATGCGGAGATAGCCGAAGGCTTGCTCCAGGATGAAAAGGGGGATGTCATCGAAGGCACCATGAGCAACTTGTTTGCTTATCGTGATGGCGTTCTCCATACCCCTGAGCTGAGCCGCTGCGGCGTTGCCGGGGTACAACGGGAGCGCATCCTTGAGTTTTCCTCGGAACTTGGCATGAAGGTCCGGATTGAATCCATGACCCTGGAAAGCTTGATGCAGGCAGATGAAATCATACTGAGCAACAGCATCATCGGGCTCTGGCAGGTGCGGGAGTTCAATGGCCACCGGTGGCCGGATGGTCAACTGAGTGCCAGATTGAGGCCATTGCTGGATGGGCGGGATGATTAAGCAACTGTTTCGGCTCGTCATGTTGACGGCGCTCGCGCTGGCAGGCTGGATGGCTTATTTCGTTATAACGCCGTTGCAACTACCGCAAACGCCATATGAATTTACGCTCAAGCACGGTAGCACCTTGCGTGCTGTGGCCAGCCAGCTGGTGGCGGCCCATGTCCTGAGCGAGCCATGGAGTTTTACCGCTCTGGTGCGTATAAACGGCAAGGCGGGGGAAGTCAAAGCCGGAAATTATTACCTGGAGCACAACCCGACACCGTTGCAACTGTTTCGCATGATTACCCGGGGCGATGTAAGTCAGAGCGAAATCGCCTTCATCGAAGGATGGACCTTCAGACGCATGCGTCAGGTCCTGGACGAACATCCGGCGGTTCGCCACGATACGACCCAAATGACGGAGCGGGAAATTTTGCGCCGGCTCGATGTTTCCGAAGCCGTCGCCGAGGGCCTGTTTTATCCTGACACTTATTTTTTCAGCAGCGACATGAGCGATCTTGCCATCCTCAAACGCGCCCATCAGGCCATGCAAACCCGCCTTGCCGAGGCATGGGAAGAACGCGACCCGCTGTTGCCCTATCTGGCGCCATACGAGGCGCTTATCATGGCGTCCATTGTCGAAAAGGAAACCGGGCGAGCAAGCGAACGGCCGCTTATCGCAGGTGTCTTCATCAACAGATTGCGCATCAACATGCGCCTGCAAACCGATCCTACGGTGATTTATGGCATGGGGGAACAGTTTGACGGTAATCTGCGCAAGCAGGACCTTCTGACGGATACCCCATATAATACCTACACTCGCTCAGGGCTGCCGCCAACGCCCATCGCCATGCCAGGGGGGGGCGCAATCCTGGCTGCGTTGCACCCGGCTGCGACCAAGGCTTTGTATTTTGTTGGCAAGGGCGATGGGACGCACAAATTTTCCGCGAGCCTGGCGGAGCATAATCAGGCGGTGGTTCGTTACCAGTTAAATCGCAAGCAGGGGGCTCAAAATTAGAGGTAAATTCATTACGCTGGAGGGTATAGATGGCGCAGGCAAGAGCACGCATCTTGCTTGGCTGGCCGAAACCCTGGCCCAGCGCGGACATGAGGTGGTGGTGACGCGCGAGCCGGGCGGTACGCCTCTCGGCGAGACATTGCGCGGCCTGTTGCTCAAGCATCCCATGCATCTCGAAACCGAAGCATTGTTGATGTTCGCATCAAGGCGTGAGCATCTCGACCAGATTATCCTGCCTGCACTGGCGCAGGGGAAATGGGTAGTTTCGGACCGTTTCACCGATGCCAGTTTCGCTTACCAGGGAGGAGGGCGCGGAATTGACGAAGGGCGCTTGCGCATTCTGGAAAACTGGGTGCAGCAGGGCTTGCAACCTGATCTCACGCTGCTTTTCGACGTGCCGCTCGACGTGGCGCGTCAGCGCCTTTCCGCCAATCCCGAGCTGGATCGTTTCGAGCAGGAGCAGCAGGACTTTTTCCAGCGCGTGCGCGATGCTTATCTGCGCCGAGCGGAACAATTTCCGCAGCGTATCAGGATTGTCGATTCGACCCGCTCGCTCCCGGATATTCGGGCCGAGCTGGAAACCCTGATTGCCGAGTTGTAAGGCATGGCCATTTACCCCTGGCAGGATGAAATCTGGCGCCAGCTTAACGAGGCGCGGCAGAAATTGCCCCATGCCCTGCTGATGCAGGGCATGAAGGGTGTGGGCAAGCTCGATTTCGCGCGCTCCCTGGCTCAGGGCTTGCTATGCGAATCGCCGCATGCGACGGGACTTGGTTGTGGACAATGTCTTGCCTGCGGCTGGATTGCCCAGGGCAATCACCCCGATTTCCGTTGCATGGAGCCAGAAGCCTTGACGGACACCGGTGAGGCTGGCGAAAACAAGGGGAAAAAGGCAAGCCGCCAGATTCGCATCGAGCAGGTGCGGGAATTGGAAGGCCTGGTCAATCTTTCCGCTCATCGCAATGGAATGCGCGTCATCATTATCCATCCAGCCGAGGCGATGAACCTGAACGCCGCCAATGCACTTCTGAAAACACTTGAAGAACCACCACCTAATACATTGTTTATACTGATTACGCATCAGCCGCAATATTTGTTGCCTACCGTTCGTAGCCGTTGCCGCAAGATTTCGTTCCCGGTGCCGCCGCTGGAGCAGTCCTTGTCGTGGCTGCGCGAGCAGGGTATTAGCGATCCCGCGCCTTTCCTGGCACAGGCCGGCTATGCACCTCTGGCGGCGCTGGAAATGGTATCGGACGAACTGCAGGAAGCGCGCAGGGGCTTTCTTTCGCAGCTAAGCCAGCCCCGTGCAATGGACCCGATCGCATTGGCGGAGAAATGCGAAAAAATGGAGCTAACGAACTTTGTGAAATGGCTGCAGCAATGGTTGTACGACTTGATTGGATATCGTTTCAGTGGAAAGATTCGTTATCAGCATGACTTCTTAAAAGAAATCAGTGAGTTATATCGTGTTGTTAAAGTTAATGAGGCGCTCGTGTATCAGAAAGAGCTGCTGGAAGCGCAAAAAAATGTGCATCATCCCTTGAATGCCCAGTTGCTCATGGAGCAATTATTGTTATCCTATATGCAGTTAATCAAGCTGAGCGAGTCCGGTCATGGTTGAAGCGGAAAAGAAAATCCCCCTCTCGCGGCCCGGGGTGTTATCCCTGAGCATCAAGGAAAAACCAGCGCTGTATGCTGCATACATGCCATACCTCAAGGGTGGCGGCATATTTATTCCCACCACCAAAACCTACCGCCTGGGCGATGAAGTGTTCATGCTGCTGACCCTGATGGACGACCCCAATAAGCTTCCGGTCGCGGGAAAAGTGGTGTGGATTACACCGGCAGAGGCTCAGGGGAACAAATCCCAGGGAATTGGGGTGCAGTTTAGCGATAACGAAAGCGGCATTGCCGCGCGCAACAAGGTCGAAGGTTTGCTGGGCGGTAATCTGAAATCTACCCGACCTACTCATACCATGTAGTTTCTCCTGGACTCACGTCGCCCAGGTTTTATACGGCGCCCAATCCCACATGTTTGTAGATTCCCACTGCCATATCAATTTTCCCGGCCTGTCAGAGCGCTTGCCCTCCGTGCTCGCAGCCATGTCCAGCAATCAGGTGAGTCATGCCCTGTGCGTCAGCGTGGATCTGCCGACCTTTCCCGAAATACGCGCCTTGGCCGAACAATACGCCAATGTGTTTGCTTCCGTAGGCGTGCATCCTGATTATGAAGATACCGAGGAGCCCAGTGCCGACCAGCTGGCAATTTTCGCCAGCCATCCCAAGGTGATCGCCATCGGCGAAACCGGCCTGGACTATTTTCGTCTGACAGGAGATCTGGAATGGCAGCGTGCACGCTTCCGCACCCACATTCGCGCCGCCATACTGGCGTCCAGACCGCTGATTATCCATACTCGTGCGGCCGCGGCAGATACCTTGCGCATCATGTGTGAGGAGGGCGCGGAGCGGGTGGGTGGAGTCATGCATTGTTTCACCGAAAGCGCCGAAGTGGCTGAGCAGGCCATGGCGTTGAATTTTTATATTTCATTTTCCGGCATCGTGACTTTCAAGAAAGCACTGGAACTGAAGGA
The DNA here is from genome assembly GCA_031426915.1 of Sulfuricellaceae bacterium. Classification (GTDB taxonomy): domain Bacteria; phylum Pseudomonadota; class Gammaproteobacteria; order Burkholderiales; family Sulfuricellaceae; genus Sulfurimicrobium. The sequence goes on from JASJPB010000039.1 coordinate 95,171, forward strand.
AGTGGCCAAGCTCGTTCCCCTCAGCCGCATATTGATCGAGACCGATTCGCCATATCTCGCGCCCATGCCGTATCGCGGCAAAACCAACGAACCCGCATACGTGCGCCACGTGGCGGAAGAGATTGCACATCTGCATGGCATAAGCGTGGAGGAAGTAGGGGAGGCGACGACGCGTAATTTTTTCGAGTTATTCCCGGCCGCTCAGGCATGGAGGTAGTTCTTCTCGGGGTCGGTTCCAGCGCCGGCACACCGGTCATTGGGTGCGGCTGCAACACCTGCCTCTCGCCCGATCCGCGCAACAAGCGCACCCGTTGTTCCATCGCCGTGCATATGGAGAGTGGAGCGGTGCTGCTGGTAGATACCGGCCCCGACCTGCGCTTGCAGGCGCTACGGGAAAAAATGACGCGGGTGGACGGTGTGCTCTATACGCATTTCCATGCCGACCACCTCAATGGTATAGACGATCTGCGCAGTTTTTGCCACCTGCAACGCAAACCCATTCCTGTATATGGTAACGAAGCCACCATGCATGGTATTGTGCAGCGCTTCGGTTATGCTTTCCCCTCCCATGAGCAGCAGCACTGGGACAAGCCAGTGCTGAGCGCAAATACCGTTTCGCAAACCTTCGATGTGGCAGGAACAGAGGTTGTTCCCGTGCCGGTCATGCATGGAAAATACGAAATCCTCGGTTACCGTATCCAGAATATGGCTTACCTGACCGATGTTTCGGATATTTCGGATGCCAGCATGGAAAAGCTGCGGAATCTGGATCTGTTACTGCTCGATTGCCTGCGTTACCGCTTCCATCCCACCCATTTCAGCCTGGAGCAGGCCATCGCCTGGGCGGAAAAGATCGGTGCAAGAGAAACCTGCCTCATCCACATGACTCACGAGTTGGAATATGGCGAGCTCTCTGCACGCTTGCCGCAGGGAATAAGCGTGGCATACGACGGTCAGCGCATAAGAATTTAGGATTATGATAAAAATACTCCTTCATATCGTTTTCGCCATCATGACGATGACCGCTCCAGCCCTTGCTAAAGCGGACAGGCTGTCAATGGATGATGTTTTTATTTCGATTAAAAATGGTGATATTGCGGCTGTTGAAAAGTATTTCAGTCATGGTATGGATGCCAATATCCAGGCCCCGGATGGAAATACCGCCCTAATCGCGGCGGCCAGGGAAGGACAGGCGGAGATCGTGAAGCTGCTCCTAATCAACGGCGCCAAGGTTTATACCAGGAACAGGCTGGATGAAACGGCAGTCATGATCGCTGCCTATCAGGGACATAACGAAATCATAGATTTGCTCATGGCATGGGGTGCGGAGCTTGGCGGCAATCGTAAAGGATGGTCGCCGCTGGTATATGCGGCATATGCGGGCCGTTGCGAGACGGTGGTTCATCTCTTGTCGGTTTATGGTGCAGCGGTCGATGATACGACCAATGCCGGCTTTACAGCCTTGATGCTGGCTTCAAGGGAAGGCCACCTCCAGTGTGTGAACAGCTTGCTGGAAGCCGGTGCAGATCCGAACATCAAGGCAGGGCCACGCCGGACCGCGGTCAAGTTGGCAAGAGTTGCGGGACACACGGATATTGTCGAGGCCCTCAAGGCTGCGGGAGCCAAGGAATAAAAACATAGGGGTTTTGATGCTTATGTTATTTAACATAATATACATTATACGAAGTATTTGATATCTTCGAAAGAAGATATCAATGAACAATCTAAATCCCTATCTCGCAGCAAGTGCATGAACAATGCGCTCCAGCGCAACGGCAATCAACTGGCGTGGAGAGCCGATGTTAAGGCGCATAAATCCGCTGCCTTGTTCTCCAAAAATAATCCCCGGACTCAGACCCACCCCGGCCTTGTGTACAAAGAAATCGCTCAGTTGCGCGTCGTTCATGCCCAACTCTCGACAATCAAGCCACAGCAAATAGGTTCCTTCGGGCTGAATGAGGCGGATGGCGGGAAGGTGTTCAGCCAAATAAGTCGCGACGAAATTCCTGGTGTCCTGGAGATAATCCAGCAGGCTGTCCAGCCATGCTTCTCCATCCTGGTATGCGGCCTCAAACGCTGCGATGCTGAAAGGATTGGAATGGCCAATATGGAGACTGTTGAAAATATTTTCCAGCGCGCTACGATGTGCGGGATTCGGCACGATGAGGCTGGACAGGCCCATGCCGGGAACATTGAATGTTTTGCTCGGCGCCACGGCGGTGACAAGATTGTCACCGCCGTGGGCCAAGGTGGCCAGCGTAGTGTGCCGCTGGCCGGGATAGACCAGGTCGGCATGAATTTCATCAGACAGGACCACCAGGCTGTAACGTCGCGCAATGCGCAGAATTTCCTCCAGTTCTCCCCTGCTCCAAACACGCCCTACCGGATTGTGCGGCGAACATAGCAGCAACAGGCGCGCGCCATCGGCAGCGCAACGTTCCAGATGAGGGAAGTCAATGTTGTAACGCCCGTTTTCCATGCGCAACGGATTCAGGATCAAACGCCGCCCGGTGGTTGTGACAGCGGAAAAAAATGGGAAATATACCGGCGGCTGGACAATCACGCCTTCGCCGGCTTGGGCGAAAGCCATTACAGCCGCATGCAAAGAAGGAACCACGCCGGGGGCCATGAGTATCCAGTCCCGCTCGACTTCCCATTGATGGCGTTTTTTTAGCCAGCCCATCAACGTTGAAAAAAGCCCATCCGGGTAGAAGGTATAGCCGTAAACCGGGTGGGCGGCGCGTTCAGACAGCGCACGAATAACTGCTTCCGGGGCAGCAAAGTCCATGTCGGCCACCCACAGGGGAAGTACATTAGGCGTGCCGAAATACGCAGCACGCCCGTCATGCTTGACGCTGGCTGTGCCATCCCGGGAAATCTGGCGGTCGAAGTCGAAGCTCAGCGGATGCGCTCCCAGAAGGTCACTTCCGACAACGTATGCTGAAATTTTCGCCTGGTTTCGCGGATGACGAAGGGCACTTCCAGCGGCTCTTGAAGCAGGCGAAAGTGCTTACCGAGGATTTCCTTCAGTCCATCCAGGGTGGAAAAGCGCTCACCATTTTTCTTGAAGCCACCGATCCATTCCTCGCGTTTTGTATGCTCCTCCAGCCAGGTGTAGGGGGAAGCAAGCATAAGAATGCCCCCAGGATTAAGCCTTTGGTGCGCCGCGGCGAGAAATTTTGCCGGACTGTATAGCCGGTCGATCAGGTTGGCGGCGAGAATCAGGTCGTAGCCAGTAACAAGAGGTTTGAGATTGCAGGCATCGCCCTGAAAGAATTCGACCTTGTGCCGGACTTCACCCAGGCCAAGCCCGGCAAGATTGCGCTCCTTGTACAGGACAAGATCTCCCTCGTCGCACAGGGTATAGCGCAGCATGCCCGTTTCGGCCAACTGGAGGCCCAAACCGATGAAGCGGGCAGAAAAATCGATACCGGTAACATGATCGAAATGTCTTGCTAGTTCGAAGCTGGCACGACCTGCCGCGCATCCCAGATCAAGTGCCTTGTGGGTCGGTCTGTCGCCCATGGCCTGGATGGCGAGCCTGGCAAGGGCTGCTGGGAAATTTGCCACGCCGAAATACTCGTCGCCGTAATGGAACTCGGCGTATTCGGAAAGCTGCCTGTCGCTTTCGTAGTTCGAGGCGGACACGCTGGTTGAGGCGTCAGCCACCACATAGCGAAAACCGGCATGCTGGAAGAAATGACGACGGAACGCGTAACGTGCGCTGTGTCGTGACTCGTTGCCGCAGGAGATCCATGATCCTCCCTTGATCAGGTTGTGACGGGCATCGAAGGTCGGGGCGGTAAAGTCGTCATACAGGGAATGGACTTCGAAGCCTTCGAAGGGATAAATCGGTGTTTCCGTCCACTGCCAGACGTTTCCCACCACATCATGGAGCTCGCCATGACGGAATTCGCCCACAGGGCATGGGGAGGCATAGTGATCGAGGTGTATATTGGCCGCTGCCGGCTGGCTGTATGGCACCTCGGCAAGACCGGAAAAATCAGCAAGGCGGTACCATTCATCCTCTGTCGGCAGTCTTATCGATTGCCCTGTCAGCGTCTTTTTCCAGTTGCAGAAGGCCTTGGCTTCGTGATAATTCACTTCGACCGGCCAATCCCAGGGCATGGGAACTTCTTCTGCAATAAGGCGCAGCCGCCAGTCGTCACCGTTCCGGACCCAGAAGGTGGGGTGAGTAACGCAGGCAAAATCCCGCCATGCTCTCCCCTCCTCCTCCCACCAAGAATCATTGACGTAGGCATCGGCCTGAACGAATTCGAGATATTCACGGTTGCTTACCAGATACTGGCTGGCCAGGAATGCAGGGACCTCTGCATCATGCCGGCCATATTCGTTATCCCAGCCATAGACGGGGTCCGACCGATCCTTTCCCAAATGCACACCGCCTGCCGGAATTTGTACCAGGCGGTTTTGTGGCGCTGTTCCAGCCTGGCGACATGGCTGCCAGGCTGGATGCGGTTTCACGAAAGAGAGCAGCTGCTGGCGAATCAGAACAGATGAGGTTTCAAGATGGATACGCTCATGTTCGATGCCCATCATGATCGTCCACCACGGGCTACCCCAGTCGATCGGCAAACCAAGGGGCAGGGATTGAATGGCCATGTCGACGACTTCTCGCACGCGGTTGCGATATGTCCTGACTTCATCGACGTGGGGCCATTCGTAGTGGGCTTCATTGAGGTCGTCCCAGCTCATTTCATCCACGCCCACCGCGAATATGGACTCGAATCCCGGATTGATGCGATCTCTCACCACGCCCGCCAGGACCAGCTTGTTGATGAAAAAGGTGGCCGTATGGCCCAGGTAGAAAATCAGGGGGTGGCGTAGTGCAATGGGTTTTTGATAATAGGCCTCGTCGCTCGCGAGCATTTCGAAAAGCTGTTCGTAGCGACTGTATGTGGCGAGGAAATATTCGCGAATTTCCTCGCGCTTGGATCCGGCGTCATTCCCGGCGAGTATTGGAGTTCTTTTGAATGGGCTGCATTGCATGGTATTACGATACCATAACCCTTCACCAGTTGAATTCAAGAGTTTCTTGTGGCTGGTGTTCCACTGTGAATGAAAATTCTTCGCAAGCAACATTTTTATTTACGGGATAAATCTTCCACGTTTATAAGACTGACACCGAGATATCGTGCGAGACCACGCCCTCCTTCGGCCATGACCTGATGATGGTTCCAGCGAAATACCGGATCAAGGAACGGGGCCAGAAGCTTCATCCATCGCTTCGAGATGGATACTGTCCATTCGTACTGCACCAGGGTGGTTACTCCAATTGCTGTGAGATGGCAACGTCCTACCCCATTCAATTCTCCTGCCGCAACCCCTTCGATGAAGGAGGGACGACTTACCGCAGTGGTGCGTATCCTGAACGCAAGACGATAGGGCAATCTGCCGGACCAGGCCAAGTGCCGGAGTGAACCGGTTCCGTCGGGATTACCTTTCTCGATTTCAGCCACATTCCGAACAAACCGCCACCAGCGGGGCCAGTTTTCCACCGCGACGAGAGTTTCCCACACCCGCTCTATCGGTGCATCGAGATGCCATTGTGTGACCAGCGAATACTGGCTCATGGGTTGTATCCGTCATGAATTGTCTGGGTGCGTCTTCCCCGGTCACGACGTCAGTTATTTTTCTGTGTTGCAGGAGAACAGAACCAAAACTTGTTCCCCTCGCTATCCAGAAAACTTCCAACATAATAATCATCATAGGGCTGGACCGGATCGGATATGACGACAGACCTGGCGCGTAGCGCTTCCTCGGTTTGGTGAGCATCGTCAGTATCGAGTGTGATGCGTGGATTCGGCTTGTCAGTAGGAGGGGCATACCAGTCTGTCTTTAACATCAGGATTGTTTGTCCCAGAAAATATCCGACCTGCTCATTTCCTTCATTTGCTGGAGGTAAAGCAAGCGTTTCTCCATAGAATTTATGCGCGCGCCCAATATCGACTACCGAAATAGCCATGCTTTTAATACGCTGAAACCCCAAACCTGAAGTTTTCATTTTGATTTCCCTGTGTAATTATCCACCCTCAATGCCCAAAGGAAGCCCCTATGTCAGGAGGCCGCCTGTTTGCAGGCTAATCAGAGATTTTCAAAGTTTCGCTGAAATTCAATCTTGTAGGGCTTCTCCGCACCGGGTTCAGAAACGTTAAGGGTGAATTTCAGGGAATCCGGCGATGCGAAACCGAAATCACCAATATAGTAAACAGCGCCACCCTCGTTGACATTCCTCATTTTGATTTTTCGATGCTGCGCAATCATGTTTACGGAGTACGCCGTGACATCGGCACTGATTGGGGTGGGAAGTCCCTTTTCGTTCGGTCTGGAAACAGCGACCGTGAGTAGCAGGCGATGCTTGCTACGTTTGATGCCATAAGCCTTTGCTACCTGGGGTGAGAGCGTGTCCGTAGTAATGACGTTGTAATTGATGTCCACATTGCCGAATTTTTCAATCTCGGCATATGCAGGAACGGAGAGGAACGCCAGCGAAAGCAGGAGCATATTGGTCAACGTTTTCATGTTGCACCTTCCTTTCTGACTAACTGTACGAGTTTGACAAGGAGGGATGAAGGCAAGTTTCAGGGGGTGTCCCTACTCGCAGTTAATCTATGCGTTTGCCTATCCTTTCAACCAGCGTATTTAAAAATTCGAACGGGTCCACTCCTTGTGCTTTAAGGGACTCATATTGCTGGCTTGGCAGTTGCAGGGTGCATACCATGTCGCCGATATGGACTTTAAGGACGTTGTATGACTCTTGTTTGATGGAGCCTTGCTTAAGGCCAAGCTCAGCATGGATGCCGGAAATTTCGGGATACATTTGATGCCTCTCTTCCCGTAACCTATTGACGATGAGGTTATTTTGGCAAAGTCATCATTTGTAAGCGATAAGGGATACTACTAATATGGCGTACAGCTACACCCGATATTCTTGCCCGGAGGAAGGCGATGTGGAAAATATCCGAGTTTTACTCGTACCCCAGACTTTTCACGGCACGTTCGTCGTCGGCCCAGCCACTTTTCACCTTTACCCACAACTCGAGATAAACCTTGCCGGAAAACAGTTTCTCCATGTCCTTGCGTGCCAGAGAGCCTATTTCCTTCAGTTTTTCTCCATTTTTGCCAATCAGGATCGGTTTTTGCCCATCCTTGTCAACAATGATGGCGGCAAAAATGCGGCGCAGGTTCCCTTCTGTCTCGAATTTTTCGATTTCAACGCTGATGGAATAGGGGATTTCCTCACCCGAGAGACGGAAAATCTTTTCTCGGACAATTTCGGCTGCGAGAAAACGCTCGCTGCGGTCAGTAATTTCATCCTCACCGAACATGTGGTTGCCTTGCGGCAGATGGCGCTGGATTTCCTGCAGCAAGACGGGAAGTTGTGCCCCGCGCTCGGCGCTAACAGGGATGACTGCGGCAAAGGGAAATAAAGGAGATAACCTTTCGATGAACGGCAACAATTCTGCCTTATCGCCCACCTTGTCAATTTTGTTAAGCACCAGCACCACCGGGCGGTCGCGCGGCAAAAGGGCCAGAACCTTTTCGTCGCGGGGGCCGAATCGCAACGCCTCGATAACGAACAGGACCACGTCCACGTCGGAAAGGGCTTGCGTCACGGTGCGGTTCATCACACGGTTCAACACGCTTTGGTGCTGAAGCTGGAAGCCGGGTGTATCCACGAATATATACTGGGCATCGGCATCGGTGCGTATGCCGGTAATCCTGTGTCGTGTGGTTTGGGCCTTGCGTGATGTGATGCTGACTTTCTGCCCGACCAAGTGGTTCAGCAGTGTGGATTTGCCCACGTTGGGTCGGCCAACAATGGCAATGAAGCCAATTCTGGAGGGGGTGCTATTCATGGTTCGTGGCCAGTTGATAGGCGGCGATGGCCGCATTTTGCTCGGCACTGCGGCGGCTGTGGCCTTCTCCGAGCGAGCGGATGTCAAGTCCGGGAATGAGGCATTCCACCTCGAACTCCTGGTCGTGTGCTTCGCCGCGGATGGCTATTACCTCATATTGAGGCAGGGGCTGCTTGCGGCTTTGCAGGTATTCCTGCAATTGGGTTTTGGGGTCTTTGGCGATTTTCTTGGGGTCGAGAGCTTGCAGCAATGGTTCATACAAGGCCAGGATCATGGCTTCAGCTGCGGCGAAGCCAGCATCGAGGTAAGCCGCACCTATAATGGCTTCCAGTGCGTCGGCCAGAATGGATGGACGGCGAAATCCCCCGCTCTTCAGTTCTCCCTCGCCCAGCATCAGGTGATCGCCCAGTTTTATCCCTCCGGCAATTTCGGCCAGCGTCTGCTCTTTGACCAGCGCCGCGCGCATCCGGCTCAGATCGCCTTCGGCCTGGCGCGGATAAAGCCGGTATAAACTGGCGGCAATGACACAATTCAGGATGCTGTCGCCCAGGAACTCCAGCCGCTCGTTGTTGGGCGAGCCATAGCTGCGGTGGGTTAGCGCCTGCTGCAGCAACTCAGGCTGGTCAAAATCACGTCCGAGAAGACGGCAGAGTGCGCGGCGCTTCATGAAGCCTGGGGCATACTGAAGAATTTATTCACCTATCTGCTTTGCGGCTTTGGTGCCCCTGGTGGAAGCTTCAAACTCCATCAATGCACTAAGATTGGCGAAAATCGGCACTGTAACCGTGTAGCTTGTCGACACAACTGTTTTCCCGCCTTCCTTGGAAATTTCCAGATCGCTTCCCTTGATCACCTTGATGTTGTCGATGACGGCGCGCTTGTCGAATGAGGCTTTGACTTCTCCCGGAGTCATACCTGGCAGGGAGGAATCCTTGGCCATTACACTGAGAACCTTCTGTACCGACCAGAATTCGAGGTAAGGAGGAATCAGTTGCATAAGCAGGATGGCTCCTCCCACCACGAACATGCCGACAAACATCACCCCAAAAAGCGTTATTCCGCGCTGATTCTTTTTCATCATCCCCTCCTAATTGATCGCATTGCCGACACGCTTGAAGTCGTTGAAATTCCACCAGATCATGAAGGCTTTGCCAACGATGTTGCGGTCAGGCACGAACCCCCAGTAACGGCTGTCATTGCTGTCATCGCGGTTATCTCCCATAAGGAAGTAATGCCCATCCGGTACGGTACAGCTAAAACCGTCCTCATTGTAATCACAGTTGGCTCGTGACGGGAAGGACCTGACATCCCCCAGGCGAACGGGAGGGAGTTCGGCTAGCATCAGTACTTCATGTTTATGCTCGTCCAGTTGCTCGTGAGTGCGTTTGGCTGTGACATAGTTGAGACCGCTCTTGACGTAATTGAACTCTTCTCCACGATCATCCATCACCATGGGTTTGCCGTTGATGAAAAGCCGCTTGTCGCGGTAAATCACCTGGTCGCCGGGCAGGCCGACAACGCGCTTGATGTAATCCAGGGAGGTATCTTCCGGATAGCGGAACACCATGACCTCACCGCGTTTGGGCTGGTTGATGTTGATGACTTTTATGTTGGCAACAGGCAGACGAATGCCATAAGTGAATTTGTTGACCAGAATGAAATCTCCCACCAGCAGGGTGGGCAGCATCGATCCGGAAGGAATCTTGAACGGTTCGACAAGAAAAGAGCGCAGAAAGAAAACCACCAGGATCACCGGGAAAAAGCTCTTGGCGTATTCGACCAGTACCGGTTCCTTGGCATCTTTCGCACGTCGGGGTTTGCCCAGATAAATGTCGAACAGCCAGATGGCGCCCGTGAGCAACAGCGCAATCAGCATGATCAAAGCAAAATTCATTACATTCCTTTTCTACTTGTTGTCCACTTGAAGAATCGCCAGGAAAGCTTCCTGTGGAATCTCCACGTTACCCACCTGCTTCATGCGCTTCTTGCCCGCCTTCTGTTTTTCCAGCAGTTTGCGTTTGCGTGAAATGTCACCGCCATAGCATTTTGCCAGCACGTTCTTGCGCAACGCCTTGACGTTCTCGCGCGCCAGGATGTTTGAACCGATGGCTGCCTGTACCGCCACATCGAACATCTGGCGCGGGATCAGCTGACGCATCTTGGCAGCCAGTTCTCGGCCGCGGTAGGTCGAGTTGGCACGGTGCACGATGACCGAAAGCGCATCGACTTTTTCACCATTGATGAGGATGTCCACCTTGACCAGATCGGAAGCGCGGAATTCCTTGAAATCGTAATCCAGCGAAGCGTAACCACGGCTCGCCGATTTCAGTTTGTCGAAGAGATCCATCACCACTTCGTTCATGGGCATGTCGTAGGTCAGCATCACCTGCCGCCCCATGTACTGCATATTGGTCTGGGAGCCGCGCTTCTGTGTGCACAGGGTGATCACGGCACCGACATATTCTTGCGGCACCAGAATGGTGGCGGTGATGATGGGCTCGCGGATTTCCTCGATTTTGGACAAATCGGGCAACTTGGAAGGATTCTCGATCTCCACCACTTCCCCATCACGCATCACGACTTCATAAATCACCGTCGGGGCGGTGGTAATGAGGTCCATGTCGTACTCGCGTTCCAGACGCTCCTGCACGATCTCGAGGTGCAACAGGCCAAGGAATCCGCAACGGAAGCCAAAACCAAGCGCCTGCGAAGTTTCCGGCTCATACTGCAGCGAAGCGTCGTTGAGCTTGAGTTTTTCCAGCGCATCGCGCAGCGCTTCATAATCGTGGGATTCCACCGGATACAAGCCGGCAAAAACCTGCGGCTTGATTTCCTTGAAGCCTGGCAAAGCCTCGCTGGCGGGATTGTTCGCCAGCGTCACGGTATCGCCCACCTTGGCCGATTTCAGTTCCTTGATGCCGGCGATGATGAAACCCACCTCGCCTGCAGACAGTTGCGGCCGGGACAGGGACTTGGGCGTGAATACGCCGACCTGTTCGCACAGATGCGTGTCGCCAGTCGCCATGAGACGAATCTTGTCCTTGGGTTTGAGCGCGCCATCCACTACCCGGACCAGCATCACCACGCCAACATAATTGTCGAACCAGGAGTCGATGATCAGCGCCTTGAGCGGACCGTCGGGATTACCCTGCGGTGGCGGGATGCGCGCGATCACCGCTTCCAGGGTGTCCTCCACGCCCACGCCGGTCTTGGCACTGGCAAGCACTGCTTCCTTGGCATCGATGCCGATGATGTCCTCGATTTCCTTGATCACCCGCTCCGGTTCGGCGCTGGGCAAGTCGATCTTGTTCAGCACCGGCACCACTTCCACGCCCTGCTCGATGGCGGTGTAGCAATTGGCCACGCTCTGTGCTTCCACGCCCTGGGATGCATCTACCACCAGCAGCGCGCCTTCGCAGGCGGCGAGCGAACGGCTGACTTCATAGGAAAAATCAACGTGGCCCGGGGTATCGATCAGGTTGAGCTGGTAAATCTGGCCGTCGCGTGCCTTGTATTCCAGCGCCGCTGTCTGGGCCTTGATGGTAATGCCGCGCTCGCGCTCGATATCCATGGAATCCAGCACCTGGGCTTCCATTTCGCGGTCGGAAAGACCTCCGCAAAGGTGGATGATGCGGTCGGCCAGGGTGGATTTGCCGTGGTCGATATGGGCGATAATGGAAAAATTGCGTATCTGTTTCATGCTCATATGCAGCAAAAAGGGCACGGTGATGTGCCCTTTACGTCTTTCTTAATAAAACTGGATTTTAACGGATATTGCCTAAATACGCATCAGGAGAGTGCTTTGGCTAATTTCTGGCCCGCAAATTATTCAAAACACTCTCCAATGCCGCAGGGTCGAAAAAATAATGGCAAATCTCGCGCCCTTCGCCCATGAGTACTGGCACCAACGAGCCATAGCGAAGCTTTAGGGCTTCATCGTCATCCACATCGATAATGGCAAGTTCAACCCCTGCCTGAAATTCATGAATTTCCTCGATCATCGCATCGCACAGATGGCATCCCTCCCGGCTGTAGACGGTCAGCTTAAGTGGTTCATTTGCCATTGGTGCGGATCGGAACATACATCGAACGGTCGCCTCTGCGGATCAACAATGCAATATTGCGTCCGGACCCATACTGGGCAACCAGCTCGTTAAATTGCTCCACGCTTTTTACATCGTAATTGTTGAGCGCAAGAATGATATCGCCCTTGCCCACGCCAGCCCGGGCGGCGGGACCTTCCGCATCCTCCACCAGCAGGCCGTTACTCAGCTTGAGTTCCTTTTTTTGTTCCTCGCTGAGCTCGATCAAAGTCAACCCCAGTTTGTTTGTAGCCTTGCTTGCCTTGGCGGGTCGCCCTCCTGTCTTCTCCGGCAGTTCACCCACGACCAGCGAGACCTCCTTGGGGGCCCCCTTGTGCCATACCTGAACCGTGACACGCTTGCCCGGCTTGACCGCGGCAACCATCCTGGGCAGCTCGCTGGAGTTTTCCACCGTCTTGCCATCAAACTTGAGCACCACGTCACTTGCCGCCAGCCCTGCCTTGTCGGCCGGGCTGCCTTTTTCCACATTTGCAATCAGGGCACCTGCGGGTTTGTTCAGACCGAAGGACTCCGCCAGCTCCTTGGTGACTTCCTGGATCAAGACACCCAGCCAGCCACGGTTGATCTTGCCCTGGGTGCGTAACTGGTCGCTGATGTCGATCGCCACATCGATGGGAATGGCAAAGGATAGTCCCATGAAACCGCCGGTACGGCTGTAGATCTGGGAATTGATGCCGACCACTTCACCTTTCATGTTGAACAGTGGCCCGCCGGAGTTGCCGGGGTTGATCGCCACATCGGTCTGGATGAAGGGAACGTAATTCTCTTGCGGCAGCGAGCGGCCCTTGGCGCTCACAATGCCGGCGGTGACGCTGTTTTCGAAGCCGAATGGGGAACCGATGGCGATCACCCACTCGCCAACCTTGAGCTGGTCGGGTTTGCCCATCGTCACCTTGGGTAAGGCGCCAGCCTCGATCTTGATCAGCGCCATGTCGGTACGGCGGTCGCTGCCGATAACCTTGGCCAGGAATTCGCGCTTGTCCGTCAGGCGCACAGTCACTTCATCCGCGGCATCCACCACATGGGCATTGGTCAGAATGTAGCCATCGGAGCTAATGATGAAACCCGACCCCAGGGAACGGGATTGATATTCCTTCTGCCCCTTGCGCGGCGGCATGAAGCGGCGGAAGAAGTCGAACATCGGGTCGTCTTCCGAGAGATTGGGTATCTGGGGAAAAATACCCTCATTGCGTACGGTCTGGGTCGTACTGATGTTGACCACCGAGGGGCCTAGTTTCTCCACCAGATCGGTGAAATCCGGCAATTCCCTGGCTTGGGCGAAAGTTGTTAAAGATATAAAAAGCGCAATAAATACCAACACTCTTTTCATCATTCACGATCCTCTGCGAGTTTAACAATGTGGTGAGATAGCACCCGGCGCAGGATGACCGGCTGAAACTGCCGCTGGTTCCCCGCCCTGGCTGTCACCAGTTTCAACGCTACAAATCCAAACATCAAACCAACACCGGCCCCCCATGCGGAATAGGCATCCTTCATGTCGGCTGAAGCCAGCAGGCTGCCTGTCATCGCTCCCGCGAACATTAACGCCAACGGCAGCAGGTAGGCCAAAACAGAGCTTTTCAGCAGGGCAGCTTCCTCCAGGCCGATAATCACCCTTTCGCCTGCTGTGGCCCCAATCGGGTTAAGTACCCTGAAGGAGCTTGTCTTGCTACCCAGAAGCCGGCTCAGGGAGGTCGTGCCACAAGTTTGCTTTGAGCTGCAACTGCCGCAGGCCGAGGCACGGGAGGTTTCCACATAAGAGCCCTCCTCCCCTACCCTGATTACTACGCCTTCCGCTTCAAGCATGATATGGGGTCCAGCCGATTATTTTGCAATAAAGCCAATGGAATTGGCGATCTGCATCACCGTCACCGACGGCACTTCGCCAAGCACCGTAACCTGATGATCTGCCACTGATTTCGTGAACACATTGATGGCGCCCTGGGTGGAGAGGCCCGATGCCGGTTTCACCCCCGCTGTCAGCGGTTCGATAAAAATCGATACCGCAGCCAGTTCGTCAGAAAATACCATGTGATTGGCGGGATATTTCTTGCCAGGGAAAGAACGTTTTGCTTCCATGATTTTTTTGAACCCGGCCGGTGGCGATTTGACTTGCCAGCCCGGATCAACCGTAGCGATTTTGCTGGGCTCCTGCTCCACATGGCGGTGAATGGCGAACTTCGATTTTAATTGTTCGCGCTCGATGGGGCCGCCGATGCTAACCTGGGTAAAGGCGAACTGGTCGACCATTTCACCTTTTTCGTTCAGCGTGGTGGCCTTGAGCAGCAGGCCGCTGATGCTGTCGGCGCACAGGCGATGGCCATAGCGATAGATGTCGCGGGGTTCCAGCATGACATTCTGGCATTCAAGCCCCGCCACACGCTCCAGTCCAGCCAGCTTGATCACGTAGTTTTCGCTGATGCCTGATAACTGTTGCGGCAGAATGGCCGGAAAGCCCTTGCGCGACTTGCGCTTTTCGACGATGACGGTTTTGTTTTGCGGAATGAAACAGACGACTTCATCATTGTTGCGGATAATTTCCCGTGGCGAACCGTCCAGCACTTCCAGTTTTTCATGCTCGCCGCTCTCGTCCGAGAGGTGAACGATGCGGGAAGTTTCCATGTAACCACCATGGTTGTAGACGAAGGTCCCGCTGTAGTTAAGCCGGTGAGCCACCGAGGCGATTTTTTGCAGCCAGGCTACCCCATCTCCGGACTGGGATTCCGCCAGCGCAAGTCCCGGCAGGCAGATCAAAACAAGTACTACGTGACGGCCGAATTTCATCGTGCGGCAACCTCGCGTACTTCAGAAACCGTGCGGATATAGGGCGCCATGCCCTGCATGGCTACGCTGGGCGAATATTCCTGGTGGGCCAGCAGGTAGGGATTGACATTGCTACTGGTCAGCATTGCCTGTGGCGCCTTGGCCGTGATCAGGGAAGCCGGCGTGTTCACCGCACCCGTTTGCAGCACCGCCCATACCACCAGGCCCACAGCCGTCACGGAAGCGGCGGCAGACAGCGCGATCATGCGCGGTTTGCGCTGGAATGCGCGATGTGGCGCCAGTATCGTGGGTTCTTGAGCCAGGCGAGCGCTGAAACGTTGCATGAAATCACTGGAAACCGGAGGTGTATCGCGCAAGGCATCACCCATCAAATGGTAAGCCTGCCATTCATGCTGCATTTCCGGGCCTTGCATAGCGGCAAGAAGGCGTTGCGTCTGGTCGTCGTCCAGTTCGCCATCCATCAGTTGTGAAATTTCTTCATTCATTCTTACCACCTCTTGTCTCCTTGAATATCCAGCAACGGCTTCAATTTCTGGGAAATTGCATCACGTGCCCGGAATATCCGCGAACGCACGGTACCAATCGGGCAATTCATCACTTGCGCGATGTCCTCGTAACTTAAACCCTCGATCTCGCGCAAAGTAATCGCGGTCCTCAGTTCTTCTGGCAATTCATCCACCGCGGAGTTCACGGTTTGCGCAATCTGCTTGGACATCAATGCATTTTCGGGCGTGTTGATATCGCGTAACTCGTCACCGCCCTCGAAACCTTCTGCTTCCTCGTTGTCGAACACCGTCACGGTTGGCGCACGGCGACCCTGGGCCACCAAATAATTCTTGGCGGTATTGATGCCTATGCGGTACAGCCAGGTATAAAACGCACTCTCGCCACGAAAGGTCGGTAGCGCACGGTAGGCTTTGATAAAAGCCTCCTGCGACACATCCTCCACCTCGGCCGCGTCACGGATAAAACGCGACAAAAGCCGTGCCAGCTTGCGTTGGTACTTGGCCACCAACAACTCGAAGGCATGCTTGTCGCCCCGCTGCGCACGCTCGACCAGTTGCTGGTCAATTTCCCTGTCACCCATAAGGGCCTGCTCCCTGAACCTGTTTTTTTTGTAGTATAACGCCCCCTTCTGATTTACTGGTGAGGAGCGTCTTGCTTAAAGACAGTCATGAGGTGCAATAGTTCACACCTGGGCATGGGTATTGCGCATAGGAATTGGCGCTGCGTGGTATGATTTTCCCGCTTATATTTTGCACTGGACCGGGCGTGAAACAGTTTGACGTGGTTATAGTTGGAAGTGGCTTGGCGGGCATGACGCTTGCGCTGCATCTTGCCGAACACAAGAAGATTGGAATCATCACCAAGAAAAAAATGCTCGATGGCGCGAGCGGATGGGCTCAGGGCGGCATCGCTGCGGTACTCAGCGATGATGATTCGACGCAATCCCATCTCCAGGACACCCTGGTTGCCGGTGCCGGGCTGTGCAATGAAGGTTCCACCCGTTTCGTGGTGGAACATGGCAAAAGCGCGATTGAGTGGTTGATTAATCAAGGCGTCCGCTTCAGCCACGACGAACAGCACCCCGAGGCGCTGCATCTCACACGGGAAGGCGGACACAGCCATCGCCGCATCGTGCATGCCGCTGACGCCACCGGCGCTGCGGTACAGGCAACCTTATCGGCCCAAATCAATGCGCACCCCAACATCACCCTGCTGGAAGAACATATCGCGATTGACCTCATAACAGGAAAAAAACTGGGGTTAACGGAGCCTGCGTTGAGCAACCGCTGTTTCGGCGTGTATGCGCTGGACAACGACTCGGGCAGGGTCAGGACCATCGCCGCACAGCATGTGGTGCTGGCCACCGGCGGCGCCGGCAAGGTGTATCTCTACACCACCAACCCGGATGTCGCGGCAGGTGATGGCATAGCCATGGGATGGCGCGCCGGCTGCCGGGTGGCAAACATGGAGTTCATCCAGTTTCACCCCACCTGTCTGTACCACCCCCACGCCAAATCCTTCCTGATTACCGAGGCCGTGCGCGGTGAAGGCGGTTTGCTCAAGCTGCCGGACGGCTCCCGCTTCATGCCCGGCCACGATCCCCGTGCGGAACTGGCGCCACGGGATGTGGTGGCACGGGCGATCGACTTCGAAATGAAAAAACGCGGCCTGGATTGCGTGTATCTGGACATCTCGCACAAACCTGCTGCCTTTCTGATGGAGCATTTCCCCAACATCCACGCGCGCTGCCTGGAACTGGGCATAGACATCACCCGCGACCCCATTCCGGTGGTGCCAGCGGCCCATTACACCTGCGGCGGCATCGTGACCGACCTGCGCGCCCGAACCGATATCCACAACCTTTATGCTGTGGGGGAAGTGGCCCATACCGGCCTGCACGGCGCCAACCGGCTGGCCAGCAACTCGCTGCTGGAGTGTATCGTTTTCGCCCAGGCTGCGGCGCGGGATATCCTGGAGCAAGTTGACTCAGCCCTGCCGCCCCTGCCGGAATGGGACGAAAGCAGGGTCACCGACGCCGACGAAGAAATCATCATCTCCCACAACTGGGACGAACTGCGCCGCTTCATGTGGGACTACGTCGGTATCGTGCGCACCACCAAGCGCTTGCAGCGTGCCTTGAAGCGCATCAAGCTGCTGCGCGAAGAAATCTTCGAGTACTACAGCACCTTCCGCGTCAGCAACGACCTGATCGAGTTGCGCAACCTGGTCCAGACCGCCGAACTGATCGTGCAAAGCGCGATGCTGCGCCATGAAAGCCGCGGTCTGCACTTCAGCCGCGACTATCCGGAACAGTTGCCGGTGGCGGAAAACACCGTGCTGGTTCCGGATTAAGACATTTATTCCACCGGATAAGGCAAGGAAAGCAGCTCCAGCACCGGCCCCTCAGGGGCTTTCCAGTGCACGGCGCCCGCTTCGAGGGCGGTGCTGAGAATCACCGCCAACGCATCGTAACCGCCTTCAGGCGAGGGCTGAGCGTTGACTATCATGCCTGCCGATTGCCCCGTCGTCCCCTGTCCGAACAATTCGTCACCCGCCAAGGGCGCTGCATCGGATTGAATGCGCACCCGATACATGCGGCGCTTCACCTTGCCCAGATACTGGGAACGCGCCACGATCTCCTGCCCCGGGTAACAGCCCTTCTTGAAACTCACGCCGCCGATCAATTCCAGGTTAGTCATTTGCGGAACGAAGTGCTCCTGCGTTCCGGCCGTGATTACCGGAATGCCCGCCTGGATTTCCAGCCATTCCCAGCGCCCATTGCCCACCGGCGTGCAGTGCTTGACCAGTGTCTGCCAGACCCCCGGAGCCGCATCCGGAGATACAAGAATCTCGAAGCGCTGACCCGTCAGGCGAATCACGCTCATCTCTCCGCTCTGCACTAGCGCATAATCTTCCTCAGGAACTGCGAACCCCAGTTCGGCCATGGCCGCAACAGCGCCATTTCCAGCCAGCCCGAGGCGAATCCGGGCATCGCTTGCATCGCTCACCTTGACCTTGGAACGCAACACGTACATGCCAAGGCGTTTCTGGATGCCCTCCCTCAGTTCCGCCGGCAACTGCATGCAAAACCCCTCCTCGGTGCGCCATAGCAGGAAAGTCGCCAGCATCCGCCCCTTGGGCGTGCAATAGCTGCCAAGCTGGGCGTGCTCCCGTGTGGCAAGGCGTACATCGCAACTCAACTGCCCCTGAAGAAAAGCCTCGCTATCCTCGCCGGAAAACTGGATTACACCATAATGGGAAAGGTCGGCAACAATGCTGCCGCATCGTGCAGCCGCGATTTCCTGCTCGGGCGTTCCGAAATGGCCAACCCTGTCGTTGTCCATGTGCGCACCGGCAGCAAGAAGGAAATTCAGCCAGGTAGGGTTCATATTGTTTCCAGTGAGTGGGTCGTGAGTGATTACCGGCTAAAATAGAGGTCATTGGTCTTTTTTACAAGTCCTGCCATCCTTCATGCTTAATTTGCAACTCCGCTTCTCACGCACGTTGGGCGCCCTGCTCCTTGTTGCGCACCTGGCATCGCTGGCGCTGGTCTGGATTACTCCACTGCCGGGTAGCGTCCAATTCGTGATATGCCTTTTGCTGCTTGCAAGCTGCCTGTTTTATCTGCGGCGCGATTGTCTGCGCCTTGCGCCAGGATCAATCATCAGCCTGAGCTTCAATCAGGAAGGTTCATGCAGTTATCAAGTTCGTGGCGGGGAATGGTTTGAGGCGACGCTGCTCGGCAGCAGTCTGGTCACGCCCTGGCTCAGCGTGCTGAACTTCAGACGAGAAGCTGCTCGTGGCATGAGAAGTGTTGTGCTGTTTCCCGATTCTATCGATGCGGAGGATTACCGCAAGCTACGGGTGCTTTTGCGCTGGGGGTTCAAGAATAAAGACGAATGAATGCTGGATGCACTTCACGCCAGTCCAAGACTGTGCGCCACTTTGTCCAGTGCTTCATCGCTGGTAATCAGATGCGCGCCGTGTCGTTCCGCCAATGCCAGATACAGGGCGTCGTACGCGGTTAATCCATGCGCCTCTGCCAAGGAGCAGGCAGGCAAAAGCAAGGACTCATGCTCACACAGACGAATCGGCAGCGACTCAACCGCTTGAAGAAGCTCGCCCAGTTCCTGTGCTGACAATTCACCCCGCCGCCGCTTGCGCAGCAATACATTGGCCACTTCCGCCAGTAATAGCTGGGGCGCCAACACCAAGTCCGCGCCGCTGGCCGCTCGATTAAATGCAGTCTCAACCTCTGGATGTAGCGGGCCATCGGGTACAAACAAGCGAATCAGCGCCGAGGTGTCGATCACCCACATCATCTTGCACGATCCTGTCGCACGTCCTCCACCGTATCGCCCAGGCTGCGACCTGCCAGCCGCATTCGCCACGAACGGGCCACTGCCAAGCCAGGGCCAGCGGCCAGCCGGGCTTCCCGTTCGATCAGGCAGCGCACCTGTTCCTGCATGCTGCGGTGGTTGGCAGCAGCCATTGCCTTCAGCGCTTCATAGACATCATCCGGCAGATTGCGAATACTCAATGCTTTCATAACGCTCTCCTTGCAATCAAATTGCAGTCGTTATAATGATAGCAGATTGCTTGCTTCGCCAAAGACTGTGCAGCACAACGTATCCAAATTCGCAGGGACGGCACTCCGTTGTTGGATCAGTCACTTGGAATGAGTTTCTTGAGAATAGAGGCGAATACGACCGACCCCAACACGGATTAAGCTCACGAACCCGACAAGACCAAGCAGAAGCAGCGTTATGATAAAGAACTGCATGGCAAAGAAAAACAATCCACCTTCTATGACTTTATAATGTGCAGGTTGATTCGCCAGACCAGCGAAAAATTGGCAAGCGGAAACCACAAGCCCACCCAGAACACAAAATACGATTGCGTCCCTGGCATGGCGGATGAAGAAAGTAGCACCGATGCACACCACAATTTCAGGGGCAAAAACAGCAAGCCACCAAACGGTAGGGACCTCTTTCCATCCAGCAAGGTGAGGGACAACCAAGGGCTCATAAATTAGCTCTTGGCTCAACCAGAACGAGAGACCAAGCAAAATACCAAACAGCGGTGGCCGAAGTGATGGACTCATTATGTGGGTCAAAGTAAATTGGAGTTAAAATGTGCTGTATGGGCTTGAATAGCGGGTCATTTCTACCCCAGCCCCGTCACCGCCTTCATCTTGACCGGCAAGGCATGGCCCTTGCGGGCACGTTTGCCGACAAAGGCATCCAATGCCGGTCCTGACACCTCCCACTCGGTAACTTTTCCGCCACGGCCTATGCCGCTAACCTTTGCCGATGTGACGATCGCTCGTGCGCCAATCAGTTTCTCGCCCTGGTTCAAACCCATCAAAATCACGCCTTTCCCGCCCGGCAAGGATTTCATCTCTTCAATCGCAAAGACGAGCAGGCGCGGCTCTCCGGACAAGGCGGCGATGTAGCGCGCTTGCGCCGGCACCTCGCTTGGCGGCAGCAGTGTGGCGCCTTCCTCAATGCTCATGTAGGCCTTGCCCGCCCGGTTGCGGGTGACCATGTCGCTCAGCGTGCCGATGAAACCCACCCCGGCCGTGGTTGCCATCAGGAACCGGGTTTCCAATGGCGCGGACAGCATGGCGATGATCTTGCCGTTCTGCAATTCGACCAGCGAGGACACCGGCACGCCGTCGCCCTTGCCGCCCGGCAGGTCCACCGGACGCACCGCATAGGCCCTGCCCTGCCCGTCCAGCAGCACGACGGGATGGATGGTTCGGGTTTCGATGATGGCCAGTCCTTCGTCGCCGTCTTTCCAGCTCAACGCGGCCTGGTCGATGTCGTGGCCGACGCGGCTGCGGATGAATCCGTTGCGCGACAGGATGACGGTCACCGGCTCGTCGGACAGTGCCTCCACGCTGGCGGCGGTCACTTTTTCGGCGTGCTGAATCAGGGTGCGGCGGTTATCGCCGTATTTGTCGGCGTCCTTGCGGATTTCCTCGATGATCAGCACGCGTCGTGCCGATTCGCTGCCCAGCAGATGATTGAGGCCGTCGCGTTCGGTCTGGAGTTCGCCCAACTCGCGCTCGATCTTGAAGCCCTCCAGCCGCGCCAGTTGGCGCAGGCGAATTTCCAGGATGTCCTCGGCCTGCACCTCGCTTAGGGCGAAGTGGGCCATCAGTTCCGGCTTGGGCTCGTCCGCCTCGCGAATGACGCGAATCACCTCGTCGATGCGCAGGAAGGCGATCATGCGCCCTTCGAGGATATGGATGCGCCGCTCGACCTCGTTGAAGCGGTGTTGCAGGCGCCGCGCCACCACCACCATGCGGAAGTCGCACCACTCGCGCACCACCTGCGTCAACGATTTCTGCTGTGGTCGGCCATCGCGGCCGATCATGGTCATGTTGAGCGACTGGTTGTTCTCCAGCGAAGTATTGACCAACAGCAGGTTCATCAGGTCGTCGGCAGCGACGGTGCGGGTCTTGGGTTCCAGCAGGATGCGCACCGGATGGGCCTGGTCGGAATCGTCGCGGAAAGTGTCGAGCATCGCCAGAACAGTGTTTTTGAGGTTCTGCTGATCCGGGTTCAGGGACTTCTTGCCCGCCTTGACCTTGGGGTTGACCAGTTCCTCGATCTCGGCCAGCACCTTGGCGGTGCTGGTATTGGGCGGCAGTTCGGTGATGGCGATGCGGTACTGGCCGCGCGCGAGCGGTTCCACGCTCCATTGCGCCCGCACCCGGATGCTGCCGCGTCCGGTTTCGTAGGCTTTGCGGATGTCCTCGGCTGCGGAAATGATCTGTCCGCCGCCAGGGAAGTCCGGGCCGGGGATGGCGGCGTAAACGGCTTCGTCGTCCGCGCCCTCGATCACCGCGATGCAGGCCTGGACCACTTCCCTCAGGTTGTGCGGCGCCATTTCCGTCGCCATGCCCACGGCGATGCCGGAAACGCCGTTCAACAGCAACACCGGCAGACGGGCCGGCAGCAACGCCGGTTCCTTCATGGTGCCGTCGTAGTTCTCTCGGAAATCCACTGTGCCGCGGTCGATTTCCGAGAGCAGGATGTCTTCCGCGAATTTCGACAGCCGCACCTCGGTGTAGCGCATGGCCGCCGGGGAATCGCCGTCGCGCGAGCCGAAGTTGCCCTGGCCCTCGATCAGCGGATAACGCAGCGTGAAGTCCTGCGCCATGCGCACGGCTGCCTCGTAGACCGCGGTGTCGCCGTGCGGGTGGTATTTACCGATCACGTCGCCGACGATGCGCGCCGATTTCTTGAACGGGGTATCCGAACGATTGCCCAGTTCGCGCATGGCGAACAGGATGCGCCGCTGCACCGGCTTCTGCCCGTCCTCGACGAAGGGCAAGGCCCGGTCCAGCACCGTGGACATGGCGTAGGTGAGGTAGGCGCGCTCGGCGAAGACGTGCAATGGCACGCCGTCTTCATCGCCCGGCGGCGGGGGGGGCGCTATCTCTAGTGGTGGCGGAGGAGACTGGTCCTCCTGTTCCGCCAGAGCCGGGATTATTTCGCCGAACATGTCGATTTGTAACTGAGTCATCAAATATCTGCTTCCACGAGATTGCCCCTCTCTTCCATCCAGGCGCGCCGCCCGGCGGCCTCGCCCTTGCCCATCAGCAGCGTGAACTGGCGCCGCGCCTCATCCAGGTCGTCCCTGGGCATCGTCATGGGCAGCAGGCGGCGGGTATCGGGATGCATGGTGGTTTCCCGCAACTGCTCGGGGTTCATTTCGCCCAGGCCCTTGAAACGGCCGACGTGAATGTGATCCTCGCGCACCCCGTCTTCGCGCAGCCGCTCCAGCATCTGATCGCGCTCCCCTTCGTCCAGCGCATAGAGGCGGCGCTCGCCCCGACTCTTTCCCTGGGCGGCGACCTTGATGGAGAACAGCGGCGGCTGGGCAATATAGACATGGCCCAGTTCGATCAGCTTGGGAAAATGGCGGAAAAATAGCGTCAACAGCAGCGTCTGGATATGGCTGCCGTCCACGTCCGCATCCGCCATGACGATCAGCTTGCCATAGCGCAGGTTGTCGAGCACCGAATCGGCGGCGTCGACCTCGTGCGGATCGATGCCCAGCGCCACGGCGATGTCGTGCACCTCGTTATTGCCGAAGATCTCGCCGCGCCCCACTTCCCAGGTGTTGAGCACCTTGCCGCGTAGCGGCAGGATGGCCTGGTAGTCGCGCTCGCGCCCCTGCTTGGCCGAGCCGCCCGCCGAATCCCCTTCCACCAGGAACAGTTCGTTGCGGCTGGTATCGCTCGACTCGCAGTCGGTCAATTTGCCGGGCAAAACCGCCGCGCCCGACTGTTTCTTCTTCTCCACCGCCTTGCCGGATTTCAGCCGCGCCTGTGCCGCCTTGATGGCCAGTTCGGCGATCTTCTTGCCCTCCTCAACATGGCTGTTGAGCCAGGAATCGAGCGGGTCCTTGACGCGGGAAGCGACCAGCCTCAAGGCATCGCGGCTGGAGAGTTTTTCCTTGGTCTGTCCCTGGAACTGGGGGTCGAGGATGCGCGTCGAGAGTACGAAACGCACCTGTCGCCACACGTCTTCCGCCTGGAGATTGACCTTGCCCGGCAACAGTCCGTGGTGGCTGACGAACTCCTTGAGCGATTCGTAGATGCCCGAGCGCAGCCCCGCCTCATGCGTGCCGCCGGAGAGCGTCGGGATCAGGTTGACGTAGGACTCCCCCATCCCGCCGACACCCTCGCACCAGGCAAGCGCCCAGGATGCGCCCTCGCCCTCCGAGAAACCGCCGGCATCCTCCGCACCCGCGTAGCGTTCCGCGGCGAAAATGGGACTCACATAAGCCTGCTCGCTATCCGGCAGCGTTTCGCTCAAATAGGACACCAAACCATCGGCGTACTGCCAGATCTTTTCTTGTCCGGATTCCTCGTCCAGCAACACCACCTTGAGCCCCGGCAACAAAACCGCCTTGGCGCGCAGCAGGCGCTCCAGCTCGGTGCGCTTGGCAAACGGCGTATCGAAATAGCGCGCGTCCGGCCAGGCCCGCACCAGGGTGCCGGAAGTGCGCACACCGATGGTGCCGATTTCGGCCAGGGGTTCGATCACGTCGCCTGCCGAAAATGCCATGCGATGAATCTTCCCCTCGCGCTTGACGGTGACCTCCAGACGGGAAGAAAGCGCATTGGTGACCGATACGCCCACACCATGCAAACCGCCCGAAAAGGCATACGCGCCGCCCGATTTCTTGTCGAACTTTCCGCCCGCATGCAATCGGGTGAAAACCACCTCGACCGTCGGCACGCCTTCATCAGGATGAATCCCGACCGGAATGCCGCGCCCGTCATCCTCGACCGAGACCGAGCCGTCCACATGCAGCGTGACCGCAATCTTCCTGGCAAAGCCGCCCAAGGCTTCGTCGGCGGCGTTGTCGATGATTTCCTGGATGATGTGCGTGGGCGAATCGGTCCGGGTATACATCCCGGGCCGTTCCTTGACGGGTTCGAGTCCTTTCAGGACGCGGATGGAAGATTCTGAGTAAGCCATTGATTTATTCTAGTTTCTAATGTGTGGCCGGGTGTGGCGCTGAAATCCGGAATGATAGCCGTCGTGATTGTATATCAGCGCGGAATTTTGAACACACCCGGCACTCAAGTTCTGTGCTGGCTGGATGCTCCCATTACCCGATTGCGCCTCTCCGGGCATCGTGACATCCATCAGGATCAGGACCGCCCTACAACGTCGGCCTCATCTCCGCAGGCGCCAGTCGGCATGGCGCGGTCGATTTCGCCGATCAGTTCGTTCAGGGCCAGGCCGAGCTCTTGCAGGCAGGTTTCGGTCAAATCGTCCTGCCTGTTGCGGAACGCCAACTCGAGTTCCCTGGTCTTGCTGACCAGATCCCCGGCGCCGATGTTGCCGGCCAGCCCCCGCAGTGTATGTGCCAGGCGCGCCGCGGTTTCGCGGTCGCCCGAGCGCCATGCTGCGCCGATGCGCTCGGCGGCATCGGCCTGCTTGTCGCGGAACAGCGTCAGAATCTTGCGGTAGAGCGCAACATTGCCGCCGACGCATTCCATCGCCTCGTCCGTATTCACCCCGGCCAGGCGCGGCACACCGCGCTCAGGGAGCGCTGTCCCGGCGCCCGCCGTTGCGGCCTGGGGCGAACGCGGGTGCACCCAGCGCGCCAGGGTCAGGAAGAACTGACTGACATCGATCGGCTTGGCGATATGTTCGTTCATGCCGCAGGCGATGCACTTCTCCCTGTCCCCCGCCAGCGCGTTGGCGGTCATGGCGATGATGGGCAAAGTGCGCCCGTCGGCGCGAATTATCCGGGTGGCCTCGTAGCCGTCCATGAGCGGCATCTGGCAATCCATCAGCACGCCATCGTAGTCGGTACGGCAGGCCATCGCCACCGCCTCCGCGCCATTCACGGCGACATCGGCGCGAATGCCCGCATTGGCGAGAATTTCCAGCATCAACTCGCGGTTGACCTCGTTATCCTCGACCAGCAGCAGATAAGCGCCGCGCAGGCCTTGTTCGGCATCCCGGGCGAGGGCCCGGCTGTGTTCCCTGCGGCCGCACGGCTCTGCGGCCTCGTCCGTCTGGCGCTGCCCGGCCTGCGCCCCGAAGCCGGCGCTGAAGGAGAAGGTGCTGCCGACGCCGGGCGTGCTTTGCACGCCGATCTCGCCCTCCATCATCGCGACCAGGCGCTTGCAGATCGACAGCCCCAGGCCGGTGCCGCCGTATTTCCGGGTGGTCGAATTGTCGGCCTGCACAAAAGGACTGAACAGGCGCTGCCGTTGTTCCTCGCTCAGGCCTATCCCGGTGTCGATGACATCGAAGCGCAGGCGCACGCGCGCCGGATCGGCGGGGAGACGATGAATGCCAAGGGTGATGCTGCCGCGCGCGGTGAACTTGATGGCGTTGTTGACCAGGTTGATCAGGACCTGTCCCAGGCGCAAGGCATCGCCGACCAGCGCGTCGGGGACGTCGCCGCCGATGTCGAAGCGCAGATCGAGCGCTTTCTCCTGGGCCTTGCTGGCGGTGAGGTCGGTCACATGCTGCAGCACCTGCCCGAGGCAGAAATCGGCCTGCTCCAGTTCCATCTTGCCGGCTTCGATCTTGGAAAAGTCGAGGATGTCGTTGATGATCTCAAGCAGGCCATAGGCGGCGACATCGGCTTTCTGGAGGTAGTTGCGCTGTTTGGGGTCGAGCTCGGTGCGCAGGGCGAGTTGGGTCATGCCGATGATGGCGTTCATCGGGGTGCGGATCTCGTGGCTCATGTTGGCCAGGAATTCGCTCTTGACCTGGCTTGCGGCCAGGGCCTGATCGCGCATTTCCATGGCTTCGGCACTGCGCTCGGCCACCAGTTGTTCGAGGCGGATCTGGTTGTGCGTGAGCTGGCGGATGCGCCAGCGGTAGGCCATGGCCAGAAGGCCGAGCAACAGTCCGGCCGCCAGGGTGCGGAACCACCAGGTGGCCCAGAACGGCGGGGTGATGGTGATCGGCAGCGTGATGCCGGTTTCGTTCCAGATGCCGTTCTTGTTGGCGGCCTTGACGCGGAACACATATTTGCCGGGATTGAGCTTGGTGTAGGTGGCCACCCGGTGGTTGGCGTCGGCTTGCACCCAGTCGCGGTCGAAACCTTCCAGACGGTAGGCGTAGCGGTTGCGGCCAGGGTCGGCATAATGCAGCGCGGCGAACTCAAGAGAGAAGGTGGATTTGTGCCAGGAAAGCGTCAATGCCCTGGGGTCGGTAAGCGGCCCCACCAGCTTGACCCCTTCGGCCTGTGGTCCATCGCCCAGCGAGCGGTTGAAAATGTTGATGTCGGTGATGGCGATCTGCGGCGGCGTCAAATTGCTCCGCACCGCTTCCGGACGCACCGCCGTGATGCCTACCAGGCTGCCGAAATACAAAACGCCATCGTTGCCGCGAAAGGAGGATCCATGATAGAAACTGCCGTCAGTAAGACCGTCCGAAGCAAAATGATTGGTGATGCTTCCGTTTGCCGGGTCGAGCCTGGACAAGCCTGCGGCGGTGCTTATCCATAGTTGCCCCGCGTCATCGCCCTGTATGGCTTCAATCCGAATATGCTCAAGTCCGTTGCCCAGGTTGTAGGGGAGGAATTCCATTTCTCCGTCAGATGTGGGAACGGCTCGGTGGAGGCTTGTCGCGGTACCCACCCACATTGATCCTTGCTTGTCTTCATGCAGGAAGGTAACGCTATCATCCCTCAAACTGGCCGAATTCTTGGGATCGTGACGGTAGTTCCTGAACTTGCCCGTGGTCTGGTCGAGGATGTCCAATCCTCCCCCTCCATCCCATCCCCCCACCCATATTCTGCCGGCACGGTCTTCCAGAACGAAGTTGGTGGAATTGACACTGCGGCTGTGCGGATCAACCGGGTCGTGGGTAAATTGTTTGACTGATCCGGTTTTGGGGTCGTAGCGGATCAGGCCATTGCCCGTGCCAAGCCACAGGTTGCCATTGCGGCCGGGCGCGATCCAGTTGATGAAGTCGCTGGCGGTATCCTTGAAGTGAATCACATCAAATCGCCCACTCCCCTGATCAAGCCGGTTCAATCCGGACGGGGTGCCGATCCAGAGCGGGCCGCCGGGCTCCTGGTACAAGCAGTAGATGAGGTTATTACTCAGCGATCCGGAACGCTTGTGGTCGGCATGGAAGCTTTTGACTAGCTTGCGGGATACAGGATCGAAAAGGGATAACCCATTAGAGCTTCCCAGCCACAAACGGCCATCAGCTTCACCCGCAATGCCAAATATGAAGTTACTTATATTCGAGCCATCATGAATGAAGTCGCGCGGAATGAAGCGTTCGAAACCCTGATAGGCCGGATAACCACGGCTTACGCCATCAGTCAGGGTGCCGACCCACAGCAGGCCGGAGCGATCCTGCATGATCGAGGTGATTGCGTTGCTGGGCAGGCTGTACGGGTCTTCGGAACGATGCGTGTAAGCGATGAATTGCTGTTTGACGTCATCCCATCGCAACAAACCTTGAGCCAGGGTAGCTACCCAGATCGTTGCATCGCCATCCTCGTATATGCTGTAGACCCTGATTTCTTCCACGCCGCGTGGCGCGTCAAGCCGCTTTCTTTGCGACCAATCGCTGCCCGACTGCCAGACGACAATGCCGGTTTCAGTACCGATCCATAATCTCTGTTGGCGATCGAAGCGCAGGAATCTTACGTTGTTGACTTTGGGATCGGGTTTGGTGGAAGAATCCACCCGATAATGCTGAAAAACAGAAGTGCCGGGAGCAAGATAGTCAAGTCCGGCGGGCCAGGTGGCAACCCATAGGCCACCTTTTTCGTCCAATGCCAGCGCATTCACATTGTTTGACGCAAGGCTGTCGGGCCGGGAGGTATCGTTGCGGTAAATCTGGAAACTGCCGTTTCTCGGGTCGAAATGCTGTAAACCGCCACGTGTCGCCAACCACATTTGCCCTTTCCCGTCCGATATGATCCTTCTTATGAATCTGTGGTTAATTGGCCCGGCTGCGGGAGCGAAGAGCGTGAATCCACCTGTTTCTGCATCAAACCGGGCGAGGCCGCGTTTTGTACCGGCCCAAATCTTGCCGTGGTCGTCCTCGAACAGCGCTGAAACATGGTTATCAGGCAGACTATTATGGCTCCTGGGATCACTCTGGAACTTGATGGAGCGGTTGCCGTCGTATCGATAGAGCCCGGTTTCAGTACCTATCCAGATAAATCCTTGCCGGTCCTGCAGCAAGGCAGTGATGTTCTGATTTCCCGTCCCTTGTTCACCCAGATTCTCAAAACGTGGAGAACGGGACGGCGCCGCCAGGGCCGAGAACGCAAACACTACTAGACAAATAAAAAACAGGATACGAGACCAGGCTATGGCCTTGGTGCGAAAGTGAGGGGCAGGCGCGCTTGACGGGGTCACCTTGAAGCGATCTGTATCATTGATTTCAGACAATTATGGAGGTTGTTGTCCATTCCAAATTGCTGCTTTTGCGATCCGTCGTTAGGCGGGATCATTGAGGATAATTCTTGTTGTCACGCTGAAAGCCGCAAGGACAAAATGTAGTGGCGGAGAGGGTGTCCGCCGGAATAGAATTCTTGCCGTATCACGAAGAATCATAAGTTATTGATCCAATGAAATAACGCGGTTATTGTTGCATCAATTAGTGGCACGTCGTATCATCATGTCTTAGGCTTATTGATGGGGCGTATGATGGGACGAATTAAGGCACCTATGGCGGAGAAAGTCTCCGCCAAACTCTCTAAACAGGCCGGAATGCACGCGGTAGGAGGTGTTCCTGGGCTTTACCTGCTGGTCTCCGGGACGGGCGGCGCCTCGTGGATTTTCCGCTATTCCTTTTCCGGTCGCCGTCGCGACCTTGGTCTAGGCAGCTACATCGACTTGCCGCTGTCAGATGCGCGCAAGAAGGCCATGGAACAGCGCAGGTTGATCCTTGATGGCATTGACCCCGTAGAGTCCCGCAAGGCCGCACGAAGCGCCCTCGCCTCCACCCGCGCAAGCGCCCTCACCTTCGAGCAATGCGCCCTCGCCTATATCGCATCCCAAGAGCCTGGATGGAAGAACGCCAAGCACGGCGACCAATGGCGCAACACGCTAAGCACGTATGCATACCCCGTGGTAGGCGGACTTCTGGTCCGGGACGTGGAACAGGCGCACGTCCTGCAAATCCTAGAGCCGCTTTGGACGACCAAGACCGAAACGGCATCACGGCTTCGCGGTCGCATTGAAAGCGTCATTGATTACGCAACGGCGCGCGGATACCGAACCGGGGATAATCCAGCCCGCTGGCGTGGCCATCTGGACAAACTCATGCCCGCGCCTTCAAAGGTTGCGAAGGTCGAACACCATGCAGCCATGAGTTACAACGAGCTTCCGGGATTCATACTCGCATTGCACCAACAGGCCGGAATGGGTGCGCGCGCTCTGGAGTTCGCCATTCTCACGGCGGCGCGATCCGGCGAGGTGCGCGGCGCGACCTGGGGCGAAATCGACAGCGCCGCCGCCGTGTGGACAATACCGGCGGGCCGGATGAAGGCCGAAAAAGAGCACCGCATACCGCTATCTGCTCACGCGCTGGAAATGCTCCGCGCCCTGCCCCGCGTTGCAGGCTCTGACCTGATATACCCGAGCACCAAGGGGACGCCGCTTTCAGACATGACCCTGACGGCAGTATTGCGCCGAATGGACCGGGGAGAGGTAACCGCGCACGGCTTCCGTTCAACCTTCCGCGATTGGGCAGGGGAATCCACAAGCTACCCTCGCGAGGTGATCGAGCACGCCCTCGCCCACCAGCTCAAGGATAAAGCGGAAGCCGCTTATGCACGGGGAACCCTATTCGACAAGCGGCGGCGGTTGATGGACGACTGGGCGAAGTATTGCCACACTCCCCAAGCGACCGCCGCCAGCGTGACGCCGATAAACAGCATGGCGGGCGCGTAATGGCCGGGAAGGTAACATTCAAGCACCGGGATGACGCGGGCAAAAGCGTAGGGTGGCAGCATTTCAACGCTGGCAAGGGCTGGGTATCCCCGATAGAGATAACGGAAGCCGTGAAAGCGGAATTAGCCGGGGCGCTGGGTAAGGACTTGACGCCGAAACAGCTAGGGTTTCTGGCGGTGGAATGCGGCGCCATTAAAACGCTCGCCCGCAAACTGATGCCCGAAGCAACAATGCAGGACATAAAGCGAACCCTGGACGCGATGGCAAAGCTACCGCCCGAAGCGGCCGCCATAGCCTACCGAGAATGCGACGACAGCACCCAGGCCGAAATAGACGGCGCGTTGGCGGAATTGGACTGTGTGGCGTTCCCCTATCCCTACCCCCCGCCCGACTTGATCCCCCAGGCGGCAGCGGTCGCGCGCGGGTCTCTTACCACGAGCGAGGGTGGAAAACCGGGTGAAGTTCATCGGATTGTGCGCCTCGCGCTGAATTCCTGGAAGGCGTTCGGGGGCGTGAACATGAAGGCGTGGCACTCTGATCCCGAAATTATGTCTCCGCTCATGCGCTGGACGGCTGCGCTGTATACGGCGGTAAAAAGTGACCCGCCGGACCTGAAACACCCGGACCTGAAACACCTTAAAGAACTGCTGAATGAAATGCTGAGGTAAGGTTATCCCCCCTAGAATCGCGCACCACGTCGCGCCTAGTATTAGCCCCATGCATAACGCGCCATCCCGGCGCTTGGCGAATCTAGGGGAAACATCATGGCAAAAAGCAATATACCGGGCGCGCTGGTCAACTTCGATTCACTCCCGGACGCTGCGCACGTCCGCCTTCCAGTTGTTTCGGCTCTTTATGGTTGCTCACCGGCTACCGTGTGGCGACGGGTAAAGGACGGCCACATCCCCGCGCCCGTTCGCTTATCTCCGCGCTGCACCTCTTGGAATGTCGGAAATTTACGCGCCGCGCTTCGCGCTGCTTGAGTGGCAACCCATCCATAACCATACCGCTGTGAAGCGCTGGAGAAATTATGACAATATCAAATGAAATCGCCCGCGAGCAGGCGGGCGAAGTTGGGACGGCAGAGCAGGAGGAGTTACAGCCGCATCATATTCCCGCCGCCCAGCCTGCGCAAGCCCTGGCTATTACCTACTACCCCGACCTGCCTGCGCGTTTGCAAGATCGCAGCGCGACGACCTGGGCCGCGTTGATTCAGCAGATTGCCGCACCGCATGAATACCTCTCGAAGCAGGTTATGCCATTGCTCAAAATGGCCCGCTTCGGTGACACCCCGACCGCGCGCGGCTCGCTTCGCCACGATGGCAATATCCTGGCCGTCAGCGGCATTGAAGGCGACTACGACGGCGGCAAAGTGTCGCTTGAAATCGCGGCGGGACTGCTCGCTCTGCATGGGATTGAAGCCGCGCTTTACAGCACGCCTTCCCACACTCCACAGGCGCCCCGCTGGCGCGTGGCGTGCCCCTTGTCCTGCGAACACTTGCCAGCATCACGGCGCGACCTGGTGGCGCGCCTCAATGGCGCCCTTGGCGGCATCCTGGCGCCCGAATCTTTCACCCTCTCGCAAGCTTATTACTTCGGCAAAGTGGCCGGGACTGTCTACGAGTGGCGCCACGTTGCGGGGCAATGCGTGGACCGGTTGCCGGGGCTGCCAGTGGTTTATCCCGCGCCCTTACCGGTAGTGCCTGCCGCCGGGGACAGTGTGCGGGTATTCCCGGAGGGCATGCGAAATGCCACATTGACCGCAGCGGCGGGACACATGCGGCGCGCTGGATTCGACGGCCCGGCGATCTTGACGGCCCTGACAGGCATGAACGAAAAAGAATGCGTTCCGCCCCTGGATAGTTGGGAGGTCGAGCAGATAGCCGCCAGCATAAGCCGCTACGCCCCCGAGCCGCAGCTATGGGAAATGGGGTTCGGGGTAGCGCCCTTGCCACCTGGAGCAATCCCTATTCCACCCGGCGGGCTACAGGCACCCGCTGGCCACCGCGCGCCGCGCGTCTCAGTCGTTGATGTATTGACCTCGCCGCCCGCACCGCAACGCTTTTACATTGACGGCATATTGCCCGCTGGCGTGCTAACCCTGCTGGGCGCGCATGGTGGCGCGGGGAAGTCCATCCTGGCCCTGCAGGCCGCCGTTTCGCTGGCCCTGGGCCGCGCCTTCATGGGCCTGCTTGTCGAGCGTTGCCGCGTCCTGTTCTTCTCTGGAGAAGACCCCGCGCCCGTGGTTCGCCGCCGCCTGCACCGCATCTGCACCGCGTGGTTCATCAATCCGCATGATCTGGATGGCTGGCTGCTGGTACTGGACGCCACAGAGCGCCCCGTGTTGTATACCGCAGCAGGCCCGACGGTCGCCTATGCCGAATTGCAGGAGGAGGTTACCGCTTTCGCACCTGGCGTGCTCATTGTGGACAACGCCAGCGACACATTTGACGCGAACGAGATCGAGCGGGCCAGGGTGCGCGAGTTTATCCGCTTGCTGGTGGCCCTGGGCAAGCCCCACGATGCCGCCGTGTTACTGCTGGCCCACGTGGACAAGGCCACGGCAAGGGCTGGCGGTAGCGCCGAGGGTTACAGCGGTTCGACGGCCTGGCATAACTCGGCACGGTCGCGGCTTTTCCTGACTGGAGCAGACGGGCGCCTGACCCTGGAGCACCAGAAAAGCAACCTGGGCCGCCTGGCTGATCCCATTCATCTGGCCTGGACGCCCGAAGGATTGCTCATTTCCACCGGCGCCCCTGGTAACGCCGATGATCGAAGCGCGGTACTCCGGTTGATTGCCGAGGCTCACGAGCGCGGGGACCATGTTTCGCCGTCGCCCACTTCCCCAACAAATGCATGGGCGGTCTTATCGGTGCTCCCAGATTTTCCCGCCGGACTCCAACGGAAAGACTTAAACAGAATTATGGCGTCTCTCGAATCTGCCGGGGAAATTATGCGCGGGGAAATTTTAGGCCCAAATCGCCACAGTAAATTGGTTTATCGCCCGGTTGCGCTAACTGCGCTAACTACGCGCCAACTACCAGTTAGCGCAATCAGCGGGTGAGGCCAGCGGTCTGCGCTGGCTTCTCTGTAGGGGTGTGGGGAGTCAGCGCGCGCAGTTACTTCCCGCATTTGGGGATTTTGGGAAGTGTGGCCATAAATTTATAAGTATGGCCCGACCAACCGAGCGGCAAATTTTAAATTAAGGATTAAATTATGAACGCCATATTTTTGGAAATGACAGACTCCGAACTGATCGCCGCCACCCTGGCCGAATACCAGGCCGCCAAAGCCGAAGGGCGCACTCCTGTTTACCGCGCACGGTTTGAGCGTGAAGGCAGGACCGTGACTTTCCCTTGCCCGGTATGCCGCGCCAGACGCCGCCAAATTTGGCATGTCCACGGTTGCCCCGACGGCCTGGGAGGTCACAGGGAAGCACACTGCACCGAATCCGGCGCCCATCCTCGAGGGTATTACCTGGCTAGGCCCTTCTTGCCCTACATCGGCAAGCGCAACTAATTCAAAAACCGCCGCCGGGGCGGACCCCCGGCAACCAACCGAAAGGAACCAATATGAAAGAGCACGCCAACCGACGCAGCAGCAGCGCGAGAACCCTGGAGCAGGTTCCCGAATTCCGCCAGCACTTAGCGAGGACCGGTCAAACCATGAGCCAGTTCTTAGCGCACCAGGCCGCCCACCCCGCGCCGGTCAAGGACAGCCAGAACGAAGCGATGACCCGCGACATGCTGGAATTACAGCGCCGCCGCAATGCACTGCACGCAACCCGTTAAACCCCCACCATCAAAGGAACCAATCATGGAACTACCTAATCTTAACGACGATCTGGCCTTCGCCGAGGCCGCCGCAAAACTAGCCGGGTTGCAATCAGACATGGCCGCCGCGAACCGGCAGCATGCGGAACTCTTGGCGCGCTTGAACAAGCAGGCGGCTGGGCCGGTTGAGCAACTTGATGCAATTACCGCAAAGGCCCACCAACTGCTTGGCAACGGCGCCGGACCCAGCGAGGAGGACCCAATCACTTTGCGCGCCCAATTGGCACGTGTCGGCGAGCATCGGCAGGTTCTGGATGCCGCGATAGGCATTCAGCGCGGGGCTGTAGCAAAGTGCCGCTCTGAGGTATCGCGCCGCGTGCTTACTGAGGTCTTGCCCCAGCATCGCTTGCTCGTCCGTGAGGTCGCGAAACGCTTGAAAGCCCTGGACGCTGCACTATCCGAGGAATACGCGCTGACGGATGAACTCCATCGGCTCGGTTTCGAGACCGGGAGCCTGCGAAGCATGCCGATTCCCCAACTCGGCAAGCTAAGTGACCCAAACTCGCGAGCTTCGGCATATTTGCTCGAATGTGTGGAATTCAGATTCCTTGATCTTGTGGACCTTCCCGAAAATCTGCAACCCTTGGGCCGGGTGAAGCTGGGGGCGAAGGCACCGAAGGCGCCGACCGTCGCACCGAAGAAGAGCCGCGATCCCGCCGAGTGGGAAGCTGCCTAGAGTACCGCCCCCATCCCCCCGGCCATAAATTAGCGCCGGGGGATGGGTACTCCGATTCTTTGGAGTTCTCATTCCACATGGACCGCCCTAGGAGCCACGCACAGAAAAAATCCCCGTTTGGACCGAGTGTGTTAATGTGACCGTCAATGAAAACAGCCGACGCAAAACGCAAGATTTTT
This sequence comes from Sulfuricellaceae bacterium, assembly GCA_031426915.1. GTDB lineage: Bacteria > Pseudomonadota > Gammaproteobacteria > Burkholderiales > Sulfuricellaceae > Sulfurimicrobium. The sequence goes on from JASJPB010000039.1 coordinate 130,554, forward strand.
ATAGCCCAGATAGCAGGAGGGGCCACTGGGCGAGCCGCCGCAATTGCCGCTGGGTACGCGGCGCACTCAGCCACCGCCGCCGCGAGCAGAATGCTTGCCCGCCACGACGTTCAGGCCGCAATTGTGGAATCCCGCCGAGCAAATGCCGAAGCATCCGGCGCCGTCGCGCCTACTGACCCACTCGATTACATGCTCAGCGTCATGGCAGACGTGGCAGCCGACCCAAGATTGCGCATCGATGCCGCCAAAGCACTGATGCCGTACTTTCACGCACACAAGGGAGCGGCGGGTAAGAAAGCCGCCGCTGCCACGGCGGCCGAAAAAGTGGCCACCGGAAGATTCGCGCGCAAGGTTATTCCTTTCGCTAAACCGCCCGACCAACCGGCCCCCACATAGTCAGCCCATCGCCCGGCCTCGCCGGGCTTTTTCTTGTCCGCGCGCCAGGGAGCCCCCCACCGCCCGCGCCCCTCAATCTGGCTACCCTTGGCCCGCCTTGCCCTCGGTAGCGCCCCGTAGCCCCTTTTCCGCGCATCCCCGGCCATTCGCCAGCCGTTGCCCACCTGGCCGCGCGCGGTGGCGCACCCTTCCATAAGCCGCCCTTATCCCGGAAGGCATAGGCACGGTATTTGCTGAGATTGCAAAACGCATGCCACACAAGGCGGATTTATGGGAAGGGTGGCCCACCGCGCGGGCATGGGGCGAGGTATGGCGGCACTGTGGCGATGGTTAGCATCGGCGCCCTTGCGCCCTGGGCAAGTCCACCACGCGCACCATGGGGCGGAGTGGTAAGGGAATTAACCCGCCACGGCTGCACGCTCCCGCGTCGCCGTCCAGTTGATGGGGTAGACGATGGGGCGATCCGTGATTATTACAAAAAACCGTTAATAATCAATGTGTATTGGCGGAGAGGGTGGGATTCGAACCCACGGTAGGTTTGAACCTACGCCTGATTTCGAGTCAGGTACATTCGACCACTCTGCCACCTCTCCGGTGGGCGCCATTCTACAGCGAATGCTTCGGTTCTCAAAGCTGCCGCATGGACAAAATTCCCAAACTCGGCCACACTTCGGGGATGCGAATCTGGGTTTTGGCCGTTCTTCTGCTGGGCACCGGGCTAACCGGCTGCAACCTCAAATCTCCTTCCAAGCCTGTGCCGCCGGTACAGCAGAGCGGTGAGCTGGTCGTGATCACCCGCAATAGCCCCACTACTTATTACGAGGACGCGGAAGGTAAACCAGCCGGGCTGGAGCACGATCTGGTGGAATTGTTCGCCCGATATCTGGGCGTGCAGGCGCGCTTCATCGTCGCAAGGCAATTCAATGAAATCCTGCCTGCGCTGGAGAATCATCAAGCTCATCTGGCTGCTGCGGGCCTGACCATTACCCGCGAACGGCAGGACCGTTTCAGGTTTTGCGCGCCTTACCAGTATGTACAGCAGCAAGTGGTTTATAACACCGCCAGCGACAAACCCTCCGGCATCAAGGATTTAATCGGCAAGCGCGTCGAAGTGGTCGCGGGTTCGAGTTATGCCGAACAGCTCAAGGAGGCAAGCAAACAGTTTCCCGCGTTGACCTGGACTGAAATCCCCAACCAGGAAAGCGAGGATCTGCTGGACAAGGTGGCGCTTGGCACGGTGGATGCGGTCGTTGCCGATTCCAATATCGTATCCGTTGCGGCCAATTTCCATCCCGAACTTGCAGTCGCCTTTACCCTCTCCGAGAAACAGTTTCTGGCATGGGCATTTCCCAGGGATGTGGACCCTTTTCTGTATGAGAAGGCACAGGATTTTTTCAGCAGGATCGAGAAAGACGGGACATTGAAGCGCTTGCTGGATCGTTATTATGGCCACGTCAAACGCCTTGAGCGGGCTGATGTGGAGGGGTTTCTGGTGGCGGGGAACGCCTTGCTGCCGAAGTTCCGGCGTTTCTTCCACCGCGCCCAGGAATTGACCGAACTGGATTGGCGCTTGCTGGCTGCTATCGGTTACCAGGAATCCCACTGGGATCCGCTTGCCACCTCATATACCGGGGTGCGTGGACTGATGATGCTGACTGGCGAGACCGCGGACAAGATGGGCGTCACCGACCGTCTCGACCCGAAGCAGAATATTCTGGCCGGGGCGCGTTATGTTCTATATCTGAAAGACACCGTGCCCAGCCGCATTGCCGAACCAGATCGGACGTGGATAGCCCTTGCCGCCTACAACGTCGGCTACGGTCATGTTGAGGATGCGCGGGTTCTGGCGAAAAAAAGGAAGTTAAATCCGGATTCCTGGACCGATCTGAAGGCTACCCTGCCCCTTCTGGCCAAGTCGGAGTATCACTCCGAGGCCAAGCATGGTTATGCCCGGGGCGGGGAAGCGGTGATTTTTGTCGAGAACGTGCGCACCTACTACGACATCCTGGCCAAGTTTGAAAAGCCCTACCAGGCAATTTTTTCCTCTTCGCCCGCCAGGGATGAACCCACGCCGGACATCTCAAGCAGTTACAGCCTGAGCAAGGGCAGCCCCGGCAAAACCGGGCCGGGTTTCAAGCTTCCAGCTTCTGCAGTCCGCCCAGATAAGGCTGGAGAACGGCAGGGACAGTGACGCTACCGTCGGCATTCTGGTAGTTTTCGAGTATCGCCACCAGGGTGCGCCCCACGGCAAGGCCGGATCCATTCAGGGTGTGCACCAGTTCGGGCTTGCCCTTTTCACCACGGAAGCGCGCCTGCATGCGCCGCGCCTGAAATGCCTCGAAATTGCTGCACGAGGAAATTTCCCGGTAGGTGTTCTGTGCCGGCAGCCAGACTTCCAGGTCGTAGGTCCGGGCAGCGGAAAATCCCATATCGCCGCTACACAACGCCATGACGCGGTACGGCAGGTCGAGTTTCTGCAAAATCGCTTCCGCATGGCCGGTGAGTTCTTCCAGCGCCCGGTATGAATCTTCCGGGCGCACGATTTGCACCAGCTCCACCTTTTCGAACTGGTGCTGGCGGATCATGCCGCGCGTGTCCCTGCCGTACGAACCCGCTTCGGAGCGGAAACACGGGGTGTGGGAGACGAATTTGAGCGGCAGTTCCTCGGCCGCCAGGATTTCGTCGCGCACGATGTTGGTCACCGGGACTTCGGCGGTGGGGATCAGATACAGCTTCTCGTTTTCATTCTTCTGCACCGAAAACAGATCCGCCTCGAATTTCGGCAACTGGCCGGTGCCGCGCATGGAATCGGCATTGACCAGGTAAGGCACGTAGACTTCGGTGTAGCCGTGTTGCTGGGTGTGCACGTCGAGCATGAACTGCGCCAGAACCCGGTGCATGCGGGCCATCTGCCCCTTGAGCAGGGTGAAACGGGCGCCGCTGATTTTGCCTGCGGTGGCGAAGTCCAGTTGCTTAAGCCCTTCGCCCACATCGACGTGATCCTTGACCGCGAAATCGAAGCTGCGCGGCGTGCCGAAGCGGCGCACTTCCACGTTGTCGGCTTCGGACTTGCCCACCGGCACGTCCGCATGGGGCAAATTGGGGATGCCGGAAAGCAGCTCCTGCATCCTGACCTGGATGAAGCCCAGTTTCTCCTCGGCCGCCTTCAGTTCATCGCCCAGATTCGCCACTTCCGCCATGATCGCGGAAACATCCTCGCCCTTGGATTTGGCTTGACCGATCTGCTTGGAACTTGCATTGCGTTTGGCCTGCAATTCCTGGGTGCGGGTCTGGGTGACCTTGCGGTCCTGCTCCAGTTCCTGGAAGTGGGTGGTATCGAGAGAAAAGCCCCGGCTTGCCAGGCGCTTTGCCACTTCATCCAGGTCGGTGCGCAACAGTTGAAGATCCAGCATTTACTTAATCCTTAATAATCATTTAGTTCTGCGTGACTTTGCATCCAGTTCGCGCAAATAAGCCAGGCGTTCGCCGATTTTTCCTTCCATACCGCGTGGCGTGGGGCGGTAGAAATTTACCGCCTTTACCTCGTCAGGAAAGTAGCTTTCCCCCGCCGCATACCCTTCCGGTTCATCGTGGGCGTAGCGGTATTCGCGCCCGAAGCCCAGTTCCTTCATCAGCTTGGTCGGGGCATTGCGCAAATGTTCCGGCACGGCTCTGGATTTGTCGCTGCGGATGAAAGCGCGGGCGTCATTATACGCCACGTAAGCGGCGTTGCTCTTGGGTGCGGCAGCCAGGTAGAGCGTGGCCTGGGCCAAAGCCAGTTCGCCTTCAGGGCTGCCCAGGCGTTCGTAGACTTCGCAGGCATCCAGCGTGAGGCGCAAGGCGCGCGGGTCCGCCAGGCCGATATCCTCGCTCGCCATGCGCACCAGGCGACGACCGAGATAAAGCGGATCGGCGCCGCCATCCAGCATGCGGCACAGCCAGTACAGCGCTGCATCCGGGCTGGAGCCGCGCACGGACTTGTGCAAGGCCGAAATCTGGTCGTAAAACTGATCGCCGCCCTTGTCGAAACGGCGTGCGTTGTGGCTTAAGGTGTTCTGGATGAATTCTTCTACAATATCTTGAATATTCTTGCTTATTGCAGCATTTTTTATCTGCTCCATGAGATTCAGCAAACGTCGTGCATCACCGTCCGCATAGCCAATCAGCAATTCCCTGGCGGCCGGATTGAACTCCATGCCCTGCAAGGCCTCGGCGCAGGCGCGGTCGAACAGGATGCCGAGTTCGTCATCCGCAAGCGGTTGCAGCACGTAGACCTGGGCCCGGCTCAGTAGTGCGCTGTTGACTTCGAACGAAGGGTTTTCGGTCGTGGCACCGATGAAGGTCACCAGGCCCTGCTCGACGAAAGGCAGGAAGGCATCCTGCTGGGCCTTGTTGAAGCGGTGCACTTCATCCACGAACAGGATGGTATGCCGACCGAACTGTTGCAGTGCCAGTTCGGCTTTCTGGATGGCTTCGCGGATGTCCTTGACCCCGGAAAATACCGCCGACAGCGCGATAAATTCGGAGTCGAAAGCCTCCGCCATGAGGCGTGCCAGCGTGGTTTTTCCCACACCGGGCGGGCCCCACAGGATCATGGAGTGGAGTTTTCCGGATTCGAATGCCACGCGCAGGGGCTTGCCGGGACCGAGCAGGTGGGATTGGCCCACCACCTGTTCCAGCGTGTTTGGGCGCAATTGCTCCGCCAGGGGTTTCTGCGGCTGCTGGGAGAACAGGTCACTCACCGACGACATCCGCGCCCTTGGGCGGGGCAAAGATGAACGACTGAGGTGCCAGTTTGGCGTTCATTTCCAGGTGCGCAAAACGAATCGTCGTGGTCTGACCGAAATGGTCGCGCAGTTCCATCACTTCCAGCGCGCCATCCCTGAAGGCCAGGCGAATTCTTTCGAAACTGCCGTCCTTGCCCTTGGGCGTGGCTTCCACCCATTCCAGACCATCCTTACGACCCGCTTCGGACAGGTCGAAGTTGCGTTCGATCGCGTTGTCGCCGGCCAGCAAGGCGGCGGGCGTGCTGCCAAGTACCTGGTCCAGTTTTTTTACCGTGACCTGGTTCAGGTCGGCATCGTACATCCATACCTTGGCGCCATCGCCCACAATCAGCTGGGCATAGGGTTTTTCATAGACCCAGCGGAATTTCCCGGGGCGGGAAAACTGCATGGTGCCGCTCGCGTTCTGGATCTGTTTACCGTTCCGGTCCAGCACCGACTGGCTGAACTGGGCTTTGACGGTACGGCTGTGGTGCAGGAAATTCTTCAGGTTTTCCACGCCGGAGGCCAGGGCAAGGCCTGGAAGCAAAAATAATAAAGCCAGTAATCTCATGGTATTGGGAACAACTCTTTAAGTTGATTCAGGTAGATGGACGCCTCGGGTGTGCCTTCCGCAGGCGCCCATGGCGCTTTTTCATCCGTGGTCAAGGCAAGATAAGGCCCCGCCTTGGCTTCAAAAAAAACGCTGCCCGGCTCCAGTGCGACCAGGGCATGGAACTGGCCGTGAGGAATATTGACACCGAGCGTTTCTCCGCCCGCCTCCAGCAACGCGGTGTCGAGAATTTCGCCGCCCGGCCCGAACAGCACCAGGCCGAAGCGTCCCTTGAGCGCAAGTATCGCTTCATCCTTGGCCGGGTCGAGGTGGCAATGGGGCGGGATGTAGGAATCAGGCTCCATCGCGTTCAACAGGCGATGGCAGGCGTCGTTGTCGTTGACGTGGAAATTGTAATTCTTGCGCCCGCGCGGTGCGGCGGCGCCGGCATCGGCGGCGCGCCGCAGCAGCGCCTGATCGATGAGCTCGACTTTAGGAGCTGTCCATGAATAACTTGAACATTCTGGCCGCACTGGCGGGCGCGCTGCTGCGTTGCCGGT
>JASJPB010000040.1:0-66405 GCA_031426915.1 Sulfuricellaceae bacterium
GACGATGACGACGACGACGATGACGACGATGACGACAAAGGCAAAGGCAACGAAGGAGTTGGCAACGGTGAAGACCCGCCGCCTCCTGGACATGACTTCAACGAGAACGATGGTCCCGGAACAGGCCCTGGACAACCTGACAACCAAGGAGGCCACGAGAAGTCGCTTAGCCTGCAAAGCGTCCTAACGGGAGGCGAAGAGTCTGGAGCGTTCCTTACTCTCGACAACTCTTCCAGCCCTGGAAACACCATCATCGGACTGGATCAGGGTGGTGAGGGCAGCGGAGGAGTGCCACTGGCAACCGTGCTAGGGGTTAGCACCACCGACATCAGCGAGCTGCTACCAAGCGCAGATACTGACGACGACGGTGACTCCACTTAAAGCGGGGATTTACTGAGGCGCTGGAGAAGAAGTTCTGATCCGGCGCCTCAGTTTGTCATTGTTATACAAGGTATTTTTTGATGTGGTGCAGAAAACGACTGCACCACATTTTCTTTTTGCATAGCCCCCGCAGTAGAATATCTGGGCCAGGACGCAACAGCACTGCGTAATTTCTCAGAAAATATTCAATAAGAGCTTGAATTGTCCCATAAAAAAAAGTAAGGTTAGCATAGACTTAAACCACGATACTAATGATGTAGCTTAACTTTGAAATAGGGGAAAATCATGAAACAAAGAACCATCGCCGCACTGGCCGTTCTTCCCTGGTTGGGTTTGTGCATATCGACCCAACTGCAGGCTGAACCTCTCAAGGAAGTGGTCGAGAACGTAATTAAAACCAACCCAGATGTCCTTGCTGCGACCAACCACAGACGCTCTATTGACGAAGAGCTCAAGGTAGCGAAAGGTGGCTATTTTCCGAAGATTGATCTGACTCTGGGTTATGGCCGCGAAAAGACTGACAACCCCACTACACGTACGGCCGGCCTCGACAACAAAAACCTCACGCGCCGCGAAGCCGAAGTAGCGGCACGCCAGATGCTGTTTGACGGCTTTGGCGTCAGTGGTGAAGTAGACAGGCAAAAAGGACGTCTGAATTCGTCTGCTTACCTGGCTTATGGCGCATCAGAAGAAATCAGTCTGAATGCGGTGGAAGCCTATATTGAAGTATTGCGCCAGCAAGAACTGGTCGCCCTTGCCAAGCTAAATCTGGAAAATCACCAACGTACCTTTGATCAAATCCAGCTCCGTGGTTCAAGCGGCGTGGGACGCAAAGCGGATTCGGAACAGGCACAGGGCCGACTCTCCCTGGCGAAATCCAATTTGCTCGCGGCCGAAAGCGTCCTGAAGGATGCTGAGACAAAATACCGGTATGTGACCGGGAAAGCACCGCAAAATCTGGCCAAACCAAGCATTCCAGAAAGTCTTCTGCCCAAGACCGAAGCGGAAGCCATCGAAATTTCCGTGACCAACCACCCGATCCTGAAATCCGCTCTGGCTGATATCGAAAGCGCCCAGGCACAGCACAAGGCCGCGAAATCCTTGCTTTATCCACGCCTGGACCTGGAATTCTCAGCCGGGAGAAACAACAACATTTCCGGTATTGAGGGAGACAGCGACTACATGCAGCTGATGCTGCGGTTGCGCTACAACCTGTTCAAAGGCAGATCCGATTCTGCCCGGGTCGACCAGATGTCTTTGCTGACAATGGAAGCAATGGAAATATCCAACCGCTCGCGGCGTCAGGCGGAGCAAGCAACAAAAATGTCCTGGAATGCCTATACCACCGCCAGCGAACGACTCACGCCCCTGAAGGAATTTGTCACCGCCAGCGAAGCCACACGAGAGGCCTATAGCAAGCAATTCGGCCTTGGCCAGCGCACCTTGCTGGACTTGCTGGATAGCGAGAACGAGTATTACACCGCGCGAACATCGTACGTGAGCGGACAGTACACGCAACTATTTGCCTCCTACCGCCTGCTGCAAAACGAGGGGCGCCTGCTGGAGTCTCTGGGCATACCTCTGCCAGAAGAAGCCATCGCCCCGTCCAGCGAGGATAAGGAGAAAAAGAATCCCGGCATGACCGGAAGCTGAAAAATATTTCGGCATCTGCCCGAATGCTCGGGGTAGCGCCCGACCCAGCGCTTCGCTGGTCGGGCGGTACTGTTGGTTGTTAAACACTCTCGGTGAGGCTCGGTTGCGGCGTGCTGCGCTTCTTGATCCGATTACTTGGCAACAGGCCGGAATTTGGCCGCTTGCGTATTACGCCAAGAGCATGGTTGCTCTTTGTTTCAGCAATTTTCATCGTCCCGGTATTGGCCGACCGGCTCGACCTGTCCGACAAGGTGTTGGCTTTTGTCGAAAAAAAATACGGGTTGCCAGCCCAAAAGCGCGTGACCGACTGGAAACGCCTGATGGAAAATAACCGCAACAAATCCGAAACGGAAAAACTGGAACTGGTTAACCAGTTTTTCAACCAGACTCCATTCATCTCCGACGCGGATCACTGGGGCAAGGAAGATTACTGGGCGACGCCGATAGAAATGTTGGCGACCAGTGGCGGTGACTGCGAAGACTTCGCCATCAGCAAATATTTCACCTTGCTGCAACTGGGCGTGCCGATCCAGAAATTGCAGATCACCTACGTCAAGGCCATGAACTGGAACCCCATCAACCAGGCGCATATGGTGCTGGCCTACTATCCGTCGCAGGAAGCAGTGCCTGTAATTCTGGACAACCTGATTCCGGAAATAAGATCCGCATCCCTGCGCAAGGATCTTACCCCGGTTTACAGCTTCAACGGTGAAGGGCTGTGGCTGGCCAAGGAACGCGGCTTGGGCAAGAACGTCGGGGGATCGGACCGGATCAAGTTATGGAAGGATCTCAGCAGTCGGATGGGAAGAGAAGCCGATGGACTGTAAAAATTCAGGTCCGACGGAACCGAAAACCATGAGGATGCAATCATGACCCTATTTCGTCAGTTGATCATCATCATTACCTCATTGTTCCTAGTGGTCTTTGTAGGGACCTTCTTCGTTAGCGTCAACAATACCCGCATCTTCCTTTCCAGTCAGTTGCAATCGCACGCCCAGGATGCCGCCACCTCGCTAGGGCTGTCCTTGTCACCCCACGCTGCCGACAATGACCTCATTACCATGACCTCCATGGTCGATGCCATGTTCGACAGCGGTTATTACCGCGAAATCAAGGTCGCCGGTATCGACGGCAAACCCCTGCTCGCGCGTGAACTCCCTGTCATCATTGAGGAAGTGCCGCAGTGGTTCGTCAATTTTGTCCCACTGGAAACGCCACTGGGAGAAGCCCTGGTCATGGCGGGCTGGCAACGCTTCGGCACGGTCAACGTACGCAGCAATCCCGGCATCGCCTATGCCAAGCTGTGGCACGACAGCATCGGCATGTTCTGGTGGCTGTTCAGCGCTGCTGTCATCACGCTCGGCCTGGGCTGGATCATTCTGAAAATCGTGCTGCGCCCCCTGCGCAACCTGGAAATCCAGGCCGAGGCCATCTGCCGGCGCGAATACCCGGTGCAGGAAAAAATGCCCTGGACACGGGAGCTGCGCAGCTTTGTGCAGGCCATGAACCGCATGGTGATCAAGGTCAAGGAGATGTTCGAGGAACAGGCTCGGGCCATGGAAAAAATGCGGGCGCAGGCCTACATGGATTCGGTTACAGGCTTGGGCAACCGGCGCCACCTTGAGGCCCAGTTGCAAAACCTGATCAACAACCCGGAGCAGTTTGCGGGCGGTGCGCTGTACCTGCTGGAACTTAACGGCTTCAAGGAATATAACGACCGGCATGGTTACCAGGCTGGCGATGAGCTCCTGCGCCAAGCAACAGTCCTGCTGTCCAATATCAGCGGCGCTCACCCCGACAGTTTCTGCGCACGCCTTGGTGGGGCCGATTTTGCCATGGTCGTGCCCAACATTGACGCCTCCGAGGCGGGAGCAATTGGAAAACAGTTGTCCGAGTCCCTGCAACGCCTGCACGAGGGGGGTATGACAGATTCGAAGGAAGTCGGCAACATTGGCATCGCCCTCTACCGCGGCCAGGACTCGGTTTTCAAGTTCCTGAGTGAAGCCGACTTGGCCTTGCGGACGGCTCAGGCACAGGGAGGCAATGCGTGGCACCTGGAAAAACCGGAACAAAGCGCTCAGACCGAAGTGGCTGGCGCGCAAAACTGGTCGACATTCCTGAACGAAATCATCGCCCAACGCCGCATCACCCTGCTTTTTCAGCCTGTAAAAGGCTGCGTTTCGGAGCAGATACTGCATTATGAAGTGTTGTTGAGGCTATTGGGAAGTAACGACCAACTATTGAGCGCGGGCATATTCATGCCCTATGTCAATCGGCTCGGCCTGCACCGCGAACTGGACCGACTGGTGGTGAGCGAGATCATGGAACGCATGCAGCACGATCGCGCCAAGGACATCCCTGCCATTGCGATCAACCTCTCACCGGAATCCGCCCATGACTCAACATTTGCCGATTGGCTATGCGAAGAACTCGGCAAGAACCCAGATATCGCCAGCAAGCTGATTTTTGAAGTGACGGAGTACGGCGCCACGAAAAATCTGGATTCCATACGCAGCCTGATCGACAAGGTAGGCCTTGCCGGCGCCAAATTCTCGCTAGACCACTTCGGCCGAGGATTTAGCTCGTTCGGCTATCTCAGCAGCCTGAAAATCCATTATCTGAAAGTCGATGGCAGCTACATTCATGGCATCGATCAGGACAAGGACGACCAATTCTTCGTCGACGCCGTGATCAAAATCGCTCATGGTCTGGATATCGAGGTCATTGCCGAATCCGTGGAAACCGGGGAAGAATGGAAAATGCTGCAGGAACTCAATGTTTACGGCCTGCAGGGATATCTGGTTGGCGAACCGGCGGCGCTGTTGTAGCGTAACGTCGGTGCCGCACCCCAAACAGCAGCATTCGGGAAAGCTCGGGTCATCATGGGTGTCATCAAGAAAATACTGTATCGCGGCAATATCCTGGGCAAACCCCGCCACAGGAATCTGTTCCTCGATATGGAAGAAAACATCCATATTCATTACCGCGATCTTCGTATCGAACTGAGCCGTGGCGAGTTCGAGGAAATCGCCGGCGCGTTTCAAAAACAATCGCAGGAACTGCTGGCCATCATCCAGGAAAAAAACTACCAGGACGGCAAGCTTCCCAACGCCAACCAGGAGGATGTGCGGATCTGGACCGAATCGAGTCTCAAGCACGAGGTGAAGTACCACCCGCAACGCTTTTCGCTTGAGGAATGCGGTGACGGCTACCACTTCCACTACCGAAATCTCAAGATTCTGATCGACCTGGCCGAGTTCAGGCAGATAGCACGGATGTTCAAGGCACTGGATGTGGATGGGCCTTATGCCGCCAGTTACAGCGAAGTGCTCGCGCTGCTGGAGGCCAACGAAGTGGATTTTCTGCTGGCCCCCGGCAATATGCCCGGAGAGGTGTTGAGCATCAGCATCGCCCAGCATCACCTCGCCAAAATCAATAGTATTTTCGAATACATCGGGTTCGCGGCAGAAACACGGGACAATGAACGGCATTATCGCGGCTCGCTACTCACGGTGGTGGCCAGGGTGGACAGCAGTCTTGCGGCTCTGGATTTCAAGCGCATTCGGGGCCAGAAGGAAATCAGGCAACTGGCCGAATACCTTGCCCAGGAAGGCGCAACGCTTGAGCCCAACGATCTGAACCACATCAAATGCCAAGTGCTAAACATTTATACCGCCATCAAGTCAGGCCAGGTTAAGAATCTCGAAACCGACCCACAGCTATGGCTATATGCTCCCGCCAACAAACAAGTCATTTTCCCTTACAACGGTTCTGGAATGGCGGAAAAAAACAAGGTCGAACAATTGTACCGGGCATGGAGCACCTTGCTTTCCAGCCTGAAGCTGGACTTCGTCAAGCCGGCCAAGGAGGCATTCCTCCCCGCCGAACAAATTATATTGCAACAACAGGTCGCCGAGATTTTGCGTAAGGAGGTCGCAAGCGTCAACGCGGTAGATCGCATCTACATCATGGGCTCGGCATCGCGACAAGCCATGGGACGTTACCAGATGCCCTTTGTGCACGGGAAACTGGCCAAGCTCGGGTCGGATGTGGACATTCTTATTGAGATCAATCCTGGGCGCGAAGACGATATCCCCGATAGTTGGCATAGCATCAACCCGTGTGCCTCCAACCATTGCGCCGTCTACCATCTTGGCCAGATTCCCCTGGCCGCCGGTGCCGGTGATTGGCAGGCTGTTTTCCCCCACCTGGAGTTTACCCATCACCTGATCGATGCCTATGTCTACTTCCCGTCCCGGGGGTATCAGGCGGATAAGGACGCCTTCCTACGCAAATTCGGCGCCAGGATTCATTACGACCGAGCGCGTGACGGAGCAGTCAATCGCGGCAAAGAGGAGGAGGAACTCGCCGCGTTGGTCGAACAGATCTATCCTCTGGAACACGTTATGGTGGAGAAAATGACCGTCTCCACTCTGAACATCCTTTACCGGGTCGCAGCGGAAGACGAAAACTTCATTCTCAAACTTTTCAAGGTATCAGGCAATTACAACCGGAGCCGCATTAGCGAGCATGCGGAATATGAGGCGAAACTAATCAAACACTTACGGGAACGTGGCGTGCCTACGGCAGGCGTCATTCCCACGCGAGAGGGAATGGTCGCAAAAATATCGGGTTTCCCCGCACTGCTGTTTGAACGTCTTCCTGGCACAGTCTGTAGCCGCCCGGAATACCCGATGGACAAGGTTGGCGCCGCTCTGGCGGCAATCCATCGCGTTCAGGTGGCGCATCCGCAGGTTGTACCTCGAAGCTTTTCATTTGAAAACATTTGCAGCATCTGGCTACCAACATTCCATGATTATGCGGCGAAAAATTCACATGGCACCCCGATCGCTAAAGCATTCGCCAGGCTAACTCCGATCGCCGACCTGCATAAACGGGCCAAGGATCGCGCAGCCCTGCTTTCCCGTAGCATCTCGGTCCACAACCATGGCGATGTCACTCCCAAAAACGTGATTGTTGACGCGACCGGGGACGTTCAGTTTTTCGATTTCAACAATGCTTTCTTCGGGCCGCGCTTGGCGGACGTACTTGATGGCGCCTTTGAATTTTCCCTGGCGGAAAAATATATCGATGCAGCCGATTTTGCACGCTTCGACGATTTCATCAAACACTATACCCGCCACTACCCACTTACCTCTGCAGAATACAAGGATCTGCCCTTGTGGATTGGTTTGATGGGGGTAATCAAATTCACCAAAGAGGTTCGGGTTATGCTGGATAGCGACAACAATGGCCTGCGAACGCGTCGAGCGTTAGCTATCGCAGATTTCATATTGTCACGTCTGGAAGCTTGAACGCGGATTAACCCGCAATTTTGTAAAAATGGTAGCAATCGAAATCCGTCTAAGGAAAATAAGATGTTGGAGCAGATAACAAGAGATATTAATACCAATGTCTTTGTTCACGCCGCCAAGCAACTGAAACTGAACGTCGAAATTATTTCGGCCCCCTACAGTTATTGCTTGATTTCGGATGCCAAAAAGAAGTTGTACGTTTACCATAACTGGACCAGCCTGACCGACATTGTTTCGCGCCGGGTGAATCACAACAAGTTTCTATCCCAGCGTATCTTCAAGAAAAACGGCATCCCGGTTCCGGCCAGTAAAGTTTTCGACCCGGAAGACAGGGACAGGATTATCCGATATATCAAGGACAACATCCCCATTGTCGTGAAGCCGGTAAAGGGATCCAGGAGCGTTGGGGTCACCGTTGATCCCCAAACTGACGCTGAAATCGACACAGCCATTGCGCTGGTCGGCAAGCGCGATCTGATGGTGGAAAAATTCATCAAGGGGGATCCATACCGCATCCTGCTATATGGCCAGGACATATTGGATGTCGTCAAATGGTCTCCCCCCTATGTTATTGGTGATGGGGTGCATACATTGCAGGGGCTTGCGGACGAGAAAAATGCGTATTTCAAGAAGAATAAGCTCAAGCCCTTTGTCATCGATGCTGCTTGCCTGGCAGAACAACATATTGACGTCAACGCTGCGCCGCAAAAAGGAAGTCAGGTATTCCTGCGGCACATCTATGACGAACAACTGGGTGGAGAGCCGGTAAAAATGGATATGAAAGCCATACACCCCGATAACCTTGATCTGTTCGCACGAGCAGCCGAAGTTTCTGGTCTGCTCTTGGCGGGTTTGGACTTCATAAGCGAAGACCTGAGCGTTTCATTCAAGGACAATAATGCGGCCGTCAATGAAATCAATAGTGCACCCCATATGTGGCCTCATTATTTCGCACAGCAGAAGGAGGATTCTTCCGCCATTGAAGCAATCCTTGAGCATTATTTTTCCGGGCGGGGCTGACCCATCATGCAAAAGAATACAGCAGGCATTGTTAGAGGTGTCTGGTCCTTTAACGAGAGCGACTATTACCTGGAAGCGCTCGATTACTACGACGAAGTCCTTTATATCAACCCTTATGAGGTGACTTACTGCTTTGAACGGGAAATTAACCGCACAAGAATCGAATACCAGGGCCGGTTGCTCAACGACTTGTCCATGCTATATACGTTCGGACAGGCAGATGCCACGATCCTGCTGGCAAAGAGCCTGCTGATATGTGGCTGCCCGATTTCAGACCCGCTCGATGCGCTCACCAGGGACTGCATGGGCAAGATCTCGGACTCCTTGAATATCTTCGAAGCCGCGACCGGAACGACCTGCCATATCCTGACTTCCTATGCGGTTGCCGAGAACTATCTGAATGGCCTCGACAGCAGGCATTTCCCTGTCCTCAACAAACCCGCTTATGGTAACCAGGGCAAAGGTATTCTCGCACTGGATACGCGCCAGGATGCCATCGCGTTCTGCAAATCCCATTTCGACAAGAGCAATGAGTTCCTGCTATTTGAAAAGCTCATGAACTATCTGAAGGAATGGCGGGTTTACGTCGTCGATGGCTCTGTTGTGGAAGCGTATGAGAAGGTAAAACAAGGTTCAAAGATCGTAGCCAATCTGCACCAGGGCGCCAAACCACAGTCAATCGATGCGGCAACCAGGCAAGAGATATTCAGGCATATTCAGGAACACTTGCCGGAAAAGTACAAGAACGGCGTTTACGGGGTAGACCTCGCACTAACCGATACCAACCAACTGCATATTATTGAAATCAACAGGACGCCAGGATCCAGGGGATTGAAGTTGCTGGGGCTACCAAGCTTTCCGAATCAGGTCCAAAAAATCCTGTATGCCAGATCGCGAAGACCTCTGATCAGCAACGGTTCTGTAAACAGCAAGACTCTATTGTTTCTCGGCGACACCAATCCAGGTGAAACATATCAGCTCAGGAACGAGGAGAAGGAAAAAGAAAATATCCTAAAAACGAATGGCTATGAGTATAGCTTCGACAATTTCAAGGACTTCTTGCTGGACTCCGATTTTACCATCGCGAATCTTGAGGCGTGCGTCACCGACGTCAGGGAATCTCCGCATCAAGAGTACAAGCCTTACCTGGACTGGACAGACGTAATAAAAACGCCCCAGGTACTTAAGGAGTTGCATATCAAGGCCGTCTCACTCGCGAATAACCATGCTTTTGATTTCGGCATGGAAGGATTGCGCGAGAGTCTGGACATATTGCGTAGCAACGATATTCAATGCATCGGGGCGGGCCTGGACGTCCATCAGGCGGAGACCGCCTTGCATCATCATGTCGATCTTGGCAGCAGAAAACTTCACGTTATTGTCGCCGCAGGTTTCGAGTATCGTAAAAACCATGACGAGTGGGACTACTATGCGTCGGATCGGAGTGCGGGCGTAAACTCATGGTCGGGGACGAATGCTGCCAGCCAGATCAAAGCGTTGCGCAACTCTTTTCCTAACGCCTTTATCATTGCATTTCCCCATTGGGGAAGCAATTACTCATATAAAACAGAACGTCAGGAACATTTGGCGAAGCTAATCATAGATTCCGGTGCAGATATGATAATCGGCCACGGTTCCCATATGATGCAAGAAATCGATACGTACCGGGGAAAATGGATATTGTATGGCATTGGTAATTTTGTTTTCAATTCACCTGGGCGATTCAGCGAGTATGAAGTTCAACCTTTTGGCCTATTGCCACGTTTGAGTATTTCTGAAGTCGAGAATGCCATTAAGATAAATGTTCAGATTTACCCAATTTTTGTAAACAATAAAATAACTCGCTATCAATCGCATTTTGTTACCAAATCACAATTTAGAAAGGTACTGTCCTTCTTCATGCCGTATAAAGAAAGCCAAACAGGCCTGGAGAAGAAACTGCGTGCGGGCAAAGACAAACACGGGTACTTTTTGACTTTTGAAACATCGACAAAAGGCGAGGAGATAATTAACAAGGCTTGTTGAAATATAGCCGCGGCGAAAGAAAGGCTAACCTGCCTGTTTTCATTTCTTGTGGTGAAACCCATGCCTATTTTGACCCCTGAAGAAATTGCCTCAATCAATGAATTTGGCGAAACAGAAGCGTGGGCGAACTATTACCTTTGCGCACCGCCAGAATTTATCAAAAAATACAGATTAGAGGTCAAGCGCATTGGTTCGGTTCTGGTTACGATGATTCCAGAATTGAATCGGACCTACTACAACCGCATCTTTGGTTTGGGCGTCAATGCCGCCGCAACCGAGTCGGCGCTGGACAACGCCATCGACATCCTGCAAAAAGCCGGCTGTAAGAAATACATGGTGCAGATCTGCCCCTTGGCGCAACCGTTAAAATTGCCAGAGTGGCTTGACTCTCGTGGCTTTGTCAGGCGAAGCAACTGGGCAAAATGTTATCGGGGGAATGCCCCCGCTCAAGACATGCCAACTGAGTTGCGAGTGGAATCCATCGGGAAAGAACATGCTGATGCATTTGCAGATATTGCCATTACCACCTTTAAAATGCCGCCAAAATTACGCCTGTTGGTTAAAGGTTACATCGGCAAGCCGGGGTGGCATCACTATCTTGCGTTCGCTGGAGAGCAACCCGTCGCGACAGCAGCAATGTTCATTTCGGGTGATGTCGCCTGGCTTGGTTTCGCCAGTACGCTGAAATCGCATCGAAAGCGTGGCGGGCAAGGTGCATTGCTTGCACGGCGTATCAAGGATGGCCTGGCGCTTGGTTGTAAATGGTTTGTCACCGAAACTGCTGAGGATACGCCGGCGGCGCCGAACCCGTCCTATCACAACATGATTCGAGCTGGATTCGAACTTGCGTACCTGCGCCCCAACTACGTTTATAAGCAGGCACGCGGTTAGAAATCGTTCCGTGTTTGTCCCGTTCTGCCTCGTGCTTGGTTGCCTTCCCGCGCAATCTCGGCATGCTGGATGTAATCCAGAATCTGTCGCGCCAGCAAGAGCGGCGACGTCGATTCCGTTGAAACCTCAATATCGTATCGTGCACCCTCATGGACCGTTTCAAATTGCCGCTTGACCAGAGCCCGCTCACCGCTACCACGTTGTTTCTCGCGCGCCAGCAGTTGCTTCAAAGGTGCGTGCAGCCCGACCCAGTAGGTACGGGTCTCGGACAGTAAAGCCAGTATTTCCCTCCATCGTCCCCGGTTGGCCAGAACGGTATCGATGACAACATTCATGCCCTCCAAACTTGCGGCTTGGGCAGAGGCGACCAGCGTACGGTTCAGTTCCCGATACAGGGGCCACTTGTGCGTCGAATATCGACTCGACAGTGCGCTGTGCAGTTGGTTTATGGACAGGAGGAGGGTCGGTGTTGCTTCCATCTCCAGGATCGCCTTGGCAAGGGTACTTTTCCCGGCACAAGTGGCTCCGTTCAGGACGATGACCCAACCCTCCTTGCGCGAAACTGGCGGCAACGATGCAGGCGAAACCTTTTGTTCAGGTTCGCCTGGAATTGGATAGGGACTATGTATTTCAACAAGATCATCGCGATGCAAAGTATTAGCTGCTTCGGCCCGATCCAAGTAATAGTTCAGTATGGTTTTTTCTCCATGCCGAACCTGAATGAGGTTTCGCAGCTTGAGCGCCAGCGCACTATCTTTCAGTGCCGCTTCGTCCTCCGCGCTCGACGTGTCGAATTTCTGCAAAGCACTCCTGCAAGCTATTGCAAGAGCCTCCATTGCCTCAAATTCATTCTTATTGCTGAGCCTTCCAATCTGCGGCACATTCTCGAGCCATTCCTTACCAATGTTTATTCCTGACAAATCAGTCAAGGCACTCAAACGCAGATAGGAAAACAGGGCGTGCGAAGCACTCGAGTCGTAATCACGGGGCACCCTGAACACGCGCATGCCATTCCGCTCGACTCCAAGGTTTTTTGCATACTTAAAGCAGGGGTGACCACGCAAAATAGGCGGCAATTGTACCTCGGCAACATTGTACGGATTACTTTCAAGGCAAAATCCAAAACGAGCCCAGGTTATTCCATTGCATTCGCGCCAATATTTGATGGTCAATGGCTCATCAATTTCAATACTATCCGCCGCGCTATATAAGAACCCCCGAGAAGATTCGTAGCCCCAAAGCACGTTCGGACTGATCGAGTGGTTTGGCATGTCGGCCAACGGAACCAGCGCATGTGTTTTCACCCCGGCAATTTTCACGGCATGTGTGCGAGTCAGATAGATACAACATCCCCATAAGTATTCCTCTCGCGTAAAGACTTTTTCCTTCGGCAGACAGGAGAGCAATTGATTGTATTCGTAATCAAGCTGTTTTCTACGTCTGCGAATCAAAGACAGGACGTAAGAGCCTTTCAGATATTCGAGCTCCGAATCTGTCAAAAAGTAAGGATGCTCCGCAAAGCTTTTTGGTAAAACATCGATATAGGGGCTCCAGAAGCTACCCTGGCGTTTCATTTTGATCAAATGCGCTGCCATGTAACCTGAATCTTCGATGTCGCAATTGGAAGAGGCAATCATCTGACCGATCTCTGACTCTTTGGCAGCTTCCGTTGTAATGAATAAGAACTCGGGTATATGCATGACAAGCGAACCGGATTTAATCGGTCTGCTGGCATGAATCTCGCGTCCTCCTTGCCCAACTTCAACTTTCACTGAAGGAAATGAAGCGCCTTGTTCTTCCAGCCAGAACAATAGGCGCTGCATTTTCATTTTCTCGGAATCAACGTGGGCGGAATCCCCTCCAATTTGAGGAACATCGACCAGTGAAGGCTTTTTCCCGTATGGCATTTTATTTCCTAGAAACATCATGTAGAAGGTTGCATCTTGATTGGGGCCTGCCAGTCACAGCATACCTCCCTTACCCCAGGTGAACTTCATCTCCCTCGGATATGCTTAATCTGGCAAATTTCGGATAATCCAGGCCAGGTTATTTCAAAATGTGGTTTGAACAGGGCCAGCTTCCAGGATCAGGTCAAATAGTTTGTCGATGTTGCGCCTCGATACACTTCCCTTGATGGGGTCATCCGTGTTTACTCTATGGACGATTACGAGTCCGTGTTTCGGATGCACCATTATTGTTTGCCCCCCGACCCCGCGTGCCTCGTAACGGCCGTCCTTTCCGACCCACCAGAGATACCCGTATCCATCTACATATGTCTTGCGTGTGTCGGAATATGGCACCGTACTTTCCTTGACCCAATCAACCGGCACGATTTGCTGATTTTTCCACTTCCCGTTGCGCAGATAGAGAAGACCGAATCTACCGAGATCGCGTGCACTCATCCGGAACAGATAGGCGGGGTGTTTGGATTTTGAGCGCTCAAACCGATACTCGGTATCGCTGAGGCGAAATTGCTCCATTTGCAGGGGCTTCGCAATGCGTTGCTGGAATTCCTCGAACACGCTTCTTCCGGTCGCCTGCTCAAGAATAGTGCCCAGTGTATTGAAATCCCAGTTGTTGTAAAACCAATAGGTGCCGGGTACGTGGCTATGGCGTGCCGGTCGCTTCGCACGCATATTCTCCGTTTCATAGGCTGCGGCATGATAGACACCGGAGCGGGATTTTAACAAGTCGGAGACACGTGCCTGCTTCTCTTGCTGGTCCAGGGGGGGATTCCAGTCATCGATGCCCAGGGCTTCCAGGGTATCCGCGAGCCGTATTTTTCCAGTGTTCACGTGGATTCCATATAAGGCATTCAGCAGGCTTTTGCGCATGGAATGGCATTTATACCGTTCCAGGGGACTTCCCCATTCATCCACGATGACTCCGTTGTAGATTATGGCCACGGCCGCAGTATCAAGCTGGCTGGAAAATTGCCTCGCCACAGCCAGTTTTTCTGATGACCAGCCCAACAGCCCGGGGCTTGTAGCCTTTAGCCATAATTTGTCTGGAAAGTAGCTCTGTTCCGGATTATATTTCGAAAGAAGTCTGTAACTGTCGGCGGGAATTGCGTCCGCGTTACTTGATGCCGGAATGAGGCACGCCCAAAACAACACCAACAAGAGCAGCATGCTTGCAATCTTTGTATCGTGCTTGTGCATGGCGGCGATCCAGTCGTTTGGGGGCCTCCGATTATTCTACATGATTTGAATTTGAAGGACTTGAACCTCGTGGAAACCGAATATCGGCAGGATGGCAGAATGCGTAATCAGGATGTCGCCCTGTCTGGAGCGGCATACCTGGCCCGGCTGGTCGACGGGGAGGGCCGCTTCAAGTACCGGTTTGACCCGGCTTCCGGAAACGTTGCCGAAGGCTACAACGTGGTGCGACATTGCGGCGCGGTGTGGGCCATGCTGGAAGCCAGCGAGCACAGCGACCAGAAAAAAGATATCGTGGCATCCGGCATCCGGGCTGTCACCTATTTGCTGAACGAATTCATGAAATTTTCAC
Source organism: Sulfuricellaceae bacterium (assembly GCA_031426915.1). GTDB lineage: Bacteria > Pseudomonadota > Gammaproteobacteria > Burkholderiales > Sulfuricellaceae > Sulfurimicrobium. Next base: position 14,796 of record JASJPB010000040.1, read on the forward strand.
CTGATTACCGCTATGGCTGCATTGCCGAGAACAACAGCGTCAAGCTGGGTGGCAATGCCTTGGCGATATTGGCGATATTGTCGGTTTATCGCGCGACGGGGGACGATATCCTGAAAACGCTAGCCGAGTCGCTGGGGAATTACATCCTCAGGGACATGAAGCCGGATGGTGATTTTGTGCATAAACGCTACCTGAGCAGCGGGAAAATATCCGATTTCAAATCCATGTACTACACCGGTGAAGCCTTGCTGGCGCTGCTTCATCTTTTCGAGGCAACCGGAAATGAACGCTGGCTGGATGCGGCAATTCGCAGCGAGGACGCGCTGGCGCCCAAGGATTACGGCGTTCAGGAGCAGTCCCACTGGATGTTGTACGCGCTTGAACTACTGTGCCGGTACCGTTGGAACGAAAACCATGCGCGCCATGCCGGCAAGATAGCGAGGTATATTCTGGATTTCCCGGAATATCGTTCCTGGGGGCGCAGCACTCCCACCGCATGCCGTTCGGAAGGCTTGCTGGCTTTCATACGCCTGCTGGATCAAGGAAAGTGCGGCAATGCGCTGGCGGGTCTCAGAAACGCATGTTTGGAGGCTGTTGACGTCAACCTCGACGATCAGTTGCGCTTCCGGCTCGACACTGGCGCATTCATTCGGGGAGGCGAAGATCACAGGAAAAGCGAAGTTCGCATTGACTACATTCAGCACAACATTTCCGCCTTCATTTACCGCCATCTGGAAAATACAAGAAAGCCCTGAACAAACCTTATTTTGAAAGTTCTCAAATCCATGGATTCAATCACGCTGCGGTTTGATGAATTCTGTAGATTTCGTGCATCGATACCGGGCACAGAGCTTCTTTCGCGAATTTCACCCCTGGTGTGTCGGCCCTGGAGGCATTGGCAGATTCGTAGCCTTCCATATCCTGCAACAACTGGTAATTCAGGAAATAGTTCAACCCTTTTACATTATGGTCGGAATAGGTAATGAACAGGTTGCCCAGCCCCGCTCTTATCTCTCCGGCGAAGCCGAAGGAGCGGATTTTTCCATCCACCAGGATCACCTTCCCGAACAGGTCGGTCTGGTCGAATTGCGAGGCATTTTTTAGACAGGCCATGGTATAACGCCTGAAGTTAAAAATTTCATGCTTTTCTTTTTGCATTTCCCACCATTTATCCAGCAATGCCAGGCAATCAGCGGCGTCAGCGGCTTCATAGGGCCTAACCGCCACGTCTCCCCTGGTTTCGATTCGCGTCAGGTTATGGCGCAGATTCCTGGTTTTTCCGCCTGACAGGGATCGGTAGAATTTGGGGTCATAGATATATTCCGAACACACGGGAACCGCGCTCGCTCCCTCGAGACTGGAAACCACCCCGATGTCCTCCTCGTCCACCATGCGGACTGTCGCGCTCTTGCTGTGGTTGAAATCCCTGCACCGATCAAGGCAATTTTTGAGCACCGCAACATTCATCGGCACTGGCAGCAAGAATAGATGCAGTTTGGGACCAGCACCTTCCTGACTCAGCCAGTAGATGCAAACCGATCCGCTTTCCTCGGAAATCAGAAATTCGCTGTGGTCCCTGCGGGAGAACAGGTACAGGAACGGGAAAAAGTGCTGCCAGCAAACACGCTGGCTCTGATTCAAAGCGGCTTTGTAGTGGGTCAAATCGTCCAGTGAGATACTTCTCAAACCGAACAATGCACTTTCGTCAGCCACATACCCTCCTTTCCATGCCCAACCTACCCCAATCGCTGAACAATCCTGTAGACCCCATGCATCGATACCGGGCACAGAACTTCTTTCGCAAATACCCCCCCAGGGGTGTCGGCCCTGGAACCGTTGGCAAGCGCATAGCCTTCCAGATCCTGGAACAACTGGTAGTACAGGAAATAGTTCAGCCCTTTGATATTATGGTCGGAATAGGCGATGAACAGGTTGGCAAGCCCCTTCCTCATCTCTCCGGCAAAGCCGAATGAGCAGACTTTTCCATCCACCAGGATCACCTTTCCGAACAGGTCGGTCTTGTCGAATTGTGAGGCTTTTTTTAGGCAGGCCTTGGTATAACGTTGATATTCCAAGTTTTCGTACTTGTTTTTTTGCATTTCCCACCACTCGTCCAGCAGCGCAAGGCAAGCGGATTCATCCTCTGCCCCGTAGTATTTAACTTCCACATCTTCTCTCTTCTTGACCCGATTCAGGTTGTGGGCCAAGTCGCGCGCTTTTTGTCCGGCCAAGGTTCGGTAGAATTTGGGGTCATAGATATATTCCGAACACACCTGGACCGTGCTCGCCCCTTCGAGACTGGAAATTACCCCGACATCCCCCTCGTCCACCATGCGGACCGCCGCTTTCTTGCTGTTGTTGAAATCCCTGCACCGATCGAGGCAGTTCTTCAACACCGCAACATTCATCGGCATCGGCAGCAAGAATAGATGCAGATTGGGACCGGATTCCTCCTGGCTCAGCCAGTAGATGCAAACCGATCCGCCTTCTTCGGAAATCAGAAATTCGCTGTGGTCCTTGCGGGAGAACAGGTACAGGAACGGGAAATAGTGCTGCCAGCAGATACGCTTGCTCTGGTTCAATGCGGCTTTGTACAGGGTCAAATCGTCCAGCGAGATGCTTCTCAAACCGGACAATGCGCTTTCGTCAGCCATGCCATCGCTCCTTTTTCCTCACCCATTGACATCTGACCGAGAAGACATGCAAAACAAGTACTACAGAAAATTACTCCAGCAACTCGCAGAAGGATAGGGTTTCCGAAAATTTTTTTATTTAAACATGTCACGTAGCGGGAGGAAATCGCGCAGCACCAGGCTTATTCTAATGCTGGTAAGATATGCTTTTGATCCCTAACCCTCGACATGCCCGACACTTGGCGTCCCGGATTCCTCGACTATTCTCCCCTGTTCGTCCCCCTCAAGCGAGTTGGCGCAAGCACCAGCCAGATGGAAAACTGGCCGGGCCTGGAGGAATACAACCACCTCCTCTCGAAAAGCCCTGCCACCATCACCACGGGTTGTGGAAAACCTGTCAGCTTCGTGCCGCAGGACGGCAAGCCCCGACGCATGGAGGACACCTATGAAGGACGCATCTACCTGACCGGCGAAGTTCAGACCCGAACAGAAAACTGGCACGATCATTTCAACGCCTTGGTATGGCTCGCTTTTCCTCGTACCAAGTCAGCCCTGAACGCGCGCCATTTCGAAGCCATTACCCAGGCGACCAGCAGCATGGATCGCGGAAAAATCAGGGATGCTCTGACCCTCTTTGACGAAAGCGGTGTCGCTGTGGTTTATGGAGATGAAGACCTGGCGCAACTGCTGCGTGGCCACCGATGGAAGGAACTGTTCTGGACACGGCGCAGGGAAGTGCAGGAAAGAATGAAATTCGTTGTCTTCGGCCATTCTCTGCACGAAAAGGCGTTGAATCCCTACATTGGCTTCACCGGCAAGGGCCTGCTGCTGAAAGTGGAAACAAATTTCTTTTCCCTGCCGCTGCAACAACAGGAACAAACCCTGGACCACATGATGGCCACCAGATTTTCCGCTGCCTCGCAGCTTGGCAGCAGGGAACTCACGCCCGTTCCCCTGCTGGGCGTGCCTGGATGGTGGCAGGATAACGAGAATGCCGCGTTTTACGACAACACCGCCTATTTCCGGCCACAACGAGCAAAATCGAAAATGGAAGGGGCGTCCACCCCTGGTTAATCGCCCAAATGGTGCGACTCTTCCCCTGGCAAGCCGGTTTCTGGGTCGATCCAGTCGGCGATCCCCAATTCCGCTTCGGCTTCTTCCAGCGTTTCGCCGGGTTCGTAGTCGCCTTCTTCGTTGTATTCCATGTCCTGCATCGCGTCGAGCAGCGTTGGGAATGGGCCTGACGCCTTGCTCGTGATCAGGTCCTGCCAGTAGTACCCATCCGGGCGCTCGATGATGCGGTTCCGGTCGTATTCGGGATGTGTAGCAGAGATACGCTCAGCCATGTTGAACCTCCTCACCATAACAAGCTTACGAAACACTCACAGTGTTTTTCAATCCGCTTCTGTTGAAGAAATTATAGACCCAATTTTGCTGGGGCGTGTCATCAGTTGGTTTCGTGAAATTCGTGACATCGCTTGCCAAAAAACGGGTTTGCAGTAAACATTCACCCCATGATCTTCCGACGCCTTTTCATCGCCATTGCGCTGCTCCTGCCCGCCGCTTTTCTCTGGACACCGCCGCTGGCGGACGCCAGCTCTTTTTCCGAACGCATCGAGGTGAGACAGTTCGTGACCGACATGGCGAGCAGGCACGGTTTCGATGCCGACAGTCTGGCGGCACTGTTCGCACGCATCACCCTGCGTCCCGGCGTGGCGAAAACCATGACCGGCCAGGTGACCAAGCCACCGTCCTGGACCCGCTACCGGGCCAATTTCGTCAACCCATGGCGTGTTGCGCACGGGGTACGCTTCTGGAACGACAATGCCGAGGCGCTGGCGCGCGCCCGACAGGCGTATGGCGTGCCGGAAGAGGTGATCGTCGCCATCATCGGCGTGGAAACCCGCTATGGCAGTTATCCCCTGCCTTACCCCGTGCTCGACACCCTGGCCACGCTGGCGTTCGACTATCCGCGCCGGGCCGAATTCTTTCGCGGCGAACTGGAGCAATACCTGCTGCTGATGCGGGAAGAGGGCATGGACCCGCTTGCGGTGAAGGGCTCTTTTGCCGGCGCGATGGGCATACCCCAGTTCATGCCCAGCAGTTACCGGGCCTACGCGGTGGATTTCGACGGCGACGGTCAGCGCGATTTGTGGAACAACCCCACCGACGCCATCGGTAGCGTGGCCAATTACCTCAAGGCTTACGGCTGGGATGGCGGCCAACCCGTCGCCACGCGCGCCTGGCTCCAACCGGATGCGGCTGGCGACCTGCTAAGCGGGGGATTGAAACCGGAATACAGCGTGGACCAGCTTGTGGCGAAGGGCATCTCGCCCGCCGAGCCGCTCAAAGGCTCGGCCATGGCCGCCTTGCATACGGTGGATGTGGCGGATGGCCGGGAATACTGGCTTGGCCTGAACAACTTTTACGTTATCACGCGCTATAACCGCAACCTGTTCTATGCGCTGGCGGTGTACCAGTTGGGCAGTGAGATCAGGGCTGCGCGCTAGTGTAGTGTTGCACGCTAAAACTTCTCGCCTTCCTGCAGATAACGCCACTGCCCCGGCGGCAGCTCGCCCAGTTTGACCTTGCCGATGCGCACCCGCTTCAGACCCACCACCCTGAGCCCCACCAGCTCGCACATGCGGCGGATCTGGCGTTTCTTGCCTTCCTTGAGGATGAAGCGCAGCTGGTCAGCATTCTGCCACGACACTCTGGCCGGTTTCAGCGCCGCGCCGTCCAGGCTCAGGCCATGGTTGAGGCGTTTCAGCCCGGCCTCGTCCAGCTTGCCCTGCACCCGCACCAGATATTCCTTCTCGATCTCCGAATCGGCGCCGATCAGTTGTTTGGCGATGCGTCCGTCCTGGGTCAACACCAGCAGGCCCTGGGAATCGATATCGAGACGCCCCGCCGGAGCCAGCCCGAAAAGTTGCGAGGGATCGAATTGCTGCGGCGCGGTATCGCCCTTGAAGCGGCTGTCCTTGCTGATCAGCATGACCGCGGCCTGGTGGCCTTTTTCCGGTTGGGCGGAAACATAGCCCACCGGCTTGTGCAGCAGGATGGTGACGCGCATGGATTGCTGCGCCTTGGCGCCATGCCCCAGCGTGACGGTCTGTGACGGCAACACCTTGGTGCCCAGCTCCGTGACCTTCAAACCATCCACGAACACCAGGCCACGTTCGATATAGGCATCCGCTTCGCGGCGCGAGCATAATCCCTGCTGGGACATGAGTTTGGACAGGCGGATTTTTTCTTCCATTCGGACTAGCGCACTTTTTCACGCATGAAGATCGCCGCCAGCCCCGCCATCATGAATACCAGAAACCAGCCCAGCGCCCAGGCCGGAATGGACAAGCCCAACATCGTCCACTCCACCTTGGCGCATTCGCCGGAACCCTGCAACACCATGGGCACAACCTTGGCAAGAGGAAAAGCTTCGAGCAAGTAGTCCAGGCCGGGACCGCATTCCGGCACCTTGTCGGGCGGCAGGCTCTGTAGCCAGAGATTGCGGATCGCCACCAATGCGCCGGCAACGGAAAAAAGGGTAAGCAGCATGCCGTAAAACATCCGACCCACGATTCCCGGGTTATGCAAATAAGCCAGCATCGCCGTCAAACCGACTGCGATAAAAGCCATCCGCTGCAGAATGCACAGGGGGCATGGTTCCAGGTGCAAACCATGCTGCAAATAAAGGCCAAAACCCAGCACGCCGAGGCAGCATGCCAGCACCGCCAGAAACATGATGCGTGAGCTGATAATCATCGGCATTCACCTACTGTCAGCGCCGCCACCGGCGTCAGCCGCCAGATTTCATCGTTGTATTCCAGGATGGTACGGTCGCTCGAGAATTTGCCGCTGGTAGCGGTATTGAGGATACTCATGCGCGTCCACAGCTCCGGGTCGCGAAAGGCCGCAGCCGCCTTGCGCTGGGCTTCGACATAACTCCTGAAATCCGCCACGGTCATCCAGTAATCGCCATGCACCGTCAGGGAATGGATGATGGCATCGAAAATCCCCGGTTCGAACGGGTTGAAATGACCGCTCTCAAGCAGTTGCAACACCCGTTTCAGATCGGGATCCGCCTCGATGATGGCCACGGGGTTGTAGTCTTTGCGGCGCACTTCGACACCTGCCGCAGTAAGACCGAAGAGAAAGAAATTCTCCGCGCCCGCCTCTTCGCGTATTTCGATATTGGCCCCATCCAGCGTGCCGATGGTGAGTGCGCCATTGATCATGAACTTCATGTTGCCGGTGCCGGAAGCCTCCTTGCCGGCGGTGGAAACCTGTTCTGACAAGTCCGTTCCCGGCGCGACCACCTCCATCGCGGAAACCCGGTAATCGGGCAAATATGCGACCTTGAGCAGGCCATTGCAGGCGGGATCTGCATTGACCACCTGTGCCACGCTGGAAGCCAGCTTGATGACGGATTTCGCCATCGCATAGCCGGGCGCCGCCTTGCCGCCGATAAGTACGCAACGCGATGTCCAGTCCGCCGTATCGCCGCGCTTGATGCGATCATAGAGATGGATCACATGCAGGATGTTGAGCAACTGGCGCTTGTACTCGTGTATGCGTTTCACCTGCACGTCGAACAGCGCATCGACATCGAAATCCACGCCGCAATCCGCCTGCACCAGCGCCGCCAGACCCAGCTTGTTTTCCTGCTTCACCGCGCGCCAGCTGGCCCTGAATTTGGCATTGTCGGAATAGGGGATGAGCTTGCGCAACTGATTCAGATCGGTTGCCCAGCCGTCGCCGATGGTTTCGGTTATCAGTTGGCTCAAGGCCGGATTGCTCGCCGCCAGCCAGCGGCGCTGGGTCACGCCGTTGGTCTTGTTGTTGAATTTCTCCGGCCACATCTGGAAAAAATCGCGGAACAGATCCTGCTGCAGCAACTCGGAATGCAGCGCGGCCACCCCGTTGACGGAAAAGCCCGCCACCACCGCGAGGTAAGCCATGCGAACCTGCGGCTCAGCGCCTTCCTCGATGATGGACATGCGCGCCATGCGCGCGGAATCGCCCGGCCAGCGACGCGACACTTCAGTCAGGAAGCGCGCGTTGATTTCGTAAATGATATCCAGCAGGCGCGGCAGCAGGCTGCGGAACAGGCGCACCGGCCATTTCTCCAGCGCTTCCGGCAACAGGGTGTGGTTGGTGTAGGCCATGGTGCTGGAAGTAATCTGCCACGCCGTATCCCACTCCATGGCGTATTCGTCCATCAGCAGACGCATCAGTTCGGCCACCGAGCAGGTGGGATGGGTATCGTTGAGCTGGAAACAGGACTTGTCGGCAAACCGGCTGAAATCATCGCCATGGTCGCGCGTCCAGCGGTGCAAGACATCCTGCAGGCTGGCCGAGGCCAGGAAATATTGCTGGCGCAGGCGCAACTCCTTGCCGTTCTCGCTCGAGTCATTGGGGTAAAGCACCATGGAAATATGTTCGGCGGCATTCTTGGCGGCCACGGCCTCGGGGTAGCTGCCGGCGTTGAATTCGCTCAGGTCGAACTCGTCCGTGGCTGCCGCCTTCCACAGGCGCAGGGTGTTGACGGTGCCGTTCTGGTAGCCCGGCACAGGAATATCGTAAGGCACGGCCAGCACGTCGTGGCTGTCCACCCAGCGCACGCGCAGCGCGTTTTCGCCATCGCGGTAATAGTCGCAGCGCCCGCCGAACTGGATACGCCGGGTAAATTCCGGCCGCTCCAGCTCCCACGGGTTGCCGTTGCGCAGCCAGTGGTCCGGCTCCTCCATCTGGTAACCGCCTTCGAGATGTTGGCGGAACATGCCGTATTCGTAACGGATGCCGTATCCGGTGACCGGCAATTGCAGCGTGGCGCAACTATCGAGAAAACAGGCAGCGAGCCGGCCCAGGCCGCCGTTGCCGAGACCCGCATCGTGTTCCTCCTCCGCCACCTCCTCGAGAATCAGTCCCAGCTGGTTCAGCGCCTCAACGGTGCTATTCACGACACCCAGGTTCAGCATGGCATTGGAAAGCGCCCGCCCCATCAGAAATTCCATGGACAGATAATAGGTACGTTTGCAGTCGCTCGCCTCATAGGCCGCATCGGTAGCCTTCCAGCGCTCCACCAGACGGTCGCGCAGGGTCAGGGCCAGGGCAGTGTAAAAACAGTGGGGCGGCGTGCCATGCTGGTCGCGCCCCAGGGTATGGCTGAAATACTGGCGGAAATTCAGCGCCAGGGTGGCTGAGTCAACACCCAGGGGAGGCAGTTCACACAAGAGAGGGTTGGGCGTACTGGTCAGATCACAGGTCATGGATAGGCTTGGAAAGTGAAAATATGGGAATCTTTTAATGGTAACTTAGATTGGTTACCAAATAAATTCGGATGTTTGGAAACAATTTCGTGACACGCCCATCCGCATAAACAATGATCTCATAAATTCAGTAGCATCAACCCCGACCATCAGGAACATACTGCAACCAAGATCCGGAGATCTCGATGAAAAATCTAAGGCACGAAGCGGAATTGTTTAAAGGGGCGATGGTCGCGGGTGTGAAATATGCCGAGGGGCGGGGCGTCGTCGAGTTCGAAGCGACAGATTCGGCAAGCGAAAAGCTCCTGTATATTTACAGGCTGCTTGTTCACGACAAGGTCATTCAACCGTTACCTGAGGATCAGGTTGCGGAAAAAACCTTGAGACACAAACTGGCGATCTGGTACTCAAAGCAGTTGCCCAAAGACCATCCGCTGTTGAAATAGGGCCGCGTTACGCGGGGCAATCCTGCCGCTTCGGAGAGTGATTCGAAAATCCGAATCACAGCAAAGATCAAACCTGTTGGCCAACGCCTTCCAGGTAGCGCTCCCACTCGAAAAACGGCCCCGGATCGGTCTTGCGGTTCGAAGCGATGTTCTGGTGACCGGTGATGTCTTCAATCGGGTATGCCTGCTTCAGCGCGCGCGTCAATTCGACCAGCTTCTCGTATTGAACCTTTTCGAAAGCATCCAGGTCGCTGCCTTCCAGTTCAATGCCGATGGAGAAATCGTTGCAGCGTTCGCGCTCTTTCCATTTCGAGATCCCTGCATGCCAGGCGCGCAGGTTGCAGGATACGAACTGGATGATTTCGCCGTCGCGGCGAATGAAAAAATGCGCTGACACTTTCAGGTCGGCGACCATGCGGTAGTATTCGTGCGCACTGGGATCAAGGCGGTTGGTGAAGAATTCGATCACCCCGTTCCCGCCATACTCCCGCGGCGGCAGGCTGATGTTGTGGATCACCAGCAGCGTGACCGGCTCATCCGGCGGACGCTCGTCGAAGTTGGGAGAGGGAATGAAACGCACCCCCTTGAGAAAACCCGATTGATCAATTTCCACTTTATCTTTCACCTGTCATGGTTCATCTTGCGGCGCTGCAGCCAGCGCCGCTTCCAGCGCCGCTCTCATTTTGGGCGGCGTCACTTCACTTTGAATCTGCGCGTGATAACGCCCGTCCACGAACATCACCAGCGCGGGACCTTCGCTCCGGGCCAACACGCGATGAAAATCGAATTCGCTCAGCATCGTAAAAACCAGCATGGGACGCCACTTTAAGGGAAGACAATAGATCAGGGCAAGACCAGCCATATTTTTACCTTTTTACATACGGCCGACCATGTCCTTCAAATTTCCCGGCGCCTGGGCCGCCGCTGGCAACAGCTGCACCGTCTGGTGTATGCCATCGCCGTCATAGGGTGACCCATTACCTGTGGCTGGTAAAAAGACCTTACCCTGCCCCCGATTTATGCGGCCATCCTCGCCCTGTTGCTCGCTTTGCGCGCATTCCGCCCGATTCTGGATACGCTCCTGGCGCGGCTCCAGCCAGCAGGAAAAACAGGCACACCAATGCTATAATCCCGGCTTTTCTCACTCCAGGTTACAGCCCGTGATATTCGCCCAACTATTCCTTATGCTCATCGTGATCCTGATCGCCGCGGAGGTGTTCACCAACGCGCTGGAACATCTGGGCGAAAAGCTGAAAATCTCGGAAGGCGTGACCGGCTCCCTGTTCGCCGCGGTGGGCACCGCCCTGCCGGAAACCATGGTGCCGTTGCTGGCGATCTTCGCCGGCACCACCAATGCCCACGTCAATGAGGAAATCGGCGTCGGCGCGATCCTCGGCGCGCCGCTGATGCTGTCCACCCTGTCGCTGTTCCTGATGTCCGCCTCGGTGCTGAAGAAGCGCGGCCTGCAGGGCCATCTCATACCGGAACACACCGGCCTCACGCGCGACCTCAACTTCTTCCTCGCCGCCTTCTCGCTCTCTGCCGTGGCGCTGTTCGTGCCCCACGAGACGCCGCTGTTCCGCGCCCTGCTGGCATTCGGCATGGTATTCATCTACTTTGTCTACATCATGCTCACGCTGCGCGCCTCGGCCCACCTGGTGAAGGAAGGCCACGGCACCGAAGCCGAAGGCAAGATGATGCTGTGCAGGCTCGGCCTGCCGCAAAACATGCTCATCATCCTGGTGCAGCTGGTACTGGGCCTGGGCCTGCTGGTGGCGGGCGCGAAGGGCTTCATCAACGGCGTGGACGAGGCCTCCAGACTGCTTGGCATCTCGCCCCTGCTGCTGTCGCTGCTGATCATCCCCATCGCCACCGAACTGCCGGAAAAGGTCAACAGCATCCTGTGGATCCGCCGGCGTAAAGATACGCTGGCCTTCGGCAACATCACCGGCGCCATGGTGTTCCAGGGCACCCTGCTCCCCGCCATCGGCATCATGCTCACCCCCTGGGCGCCGCAACGCGAAGTGCTGGCGGGCATCATCATCACCCTGCTGGCTGCGAGCTGGCTGCGCTACATGTCCTCACGCGGGCAGCTCAAGGTTTGGCACCTGGCGCTCAACGGCGCGCTGTACGTGACCTACCTGGGAATCGCGCTTGCCTAGGAACTAAACGCGATGTCATAATGTCAGAGTCATCACCGCTCCCGCGAGAACCTCAGGCATGAATTCGGCATTTCTCAAAACCCTCCTGTCCCTGCTCCTCCTGGCCGCTGCTTTTTCGGCCCAGGGCGCGCAAATCCAGTACGTGCACCGCATCACCCCGAGCGCTGACAGCAATAGCGCCGTACTGGAACGGCGTGTTGCGGCTGGGGGAAACTGGGAAGGCTTCGTGGCGCTTCCTTCCCGATTTACCGAGAATATTCAGAGAACCTCTGGCTATGGCAATGCCCCCAGAAGTTGGAGGCTCGACTGGGCGGCTCAGGATCCCGGCTCCGGCACTTTTTGCCTGGGATACGACGTAGAGGGAAATGAGATCGATCGCTTTTTTTCTGGAGTTCCGCTCCACGAAAGATCCGTGGGCTGCACCTTCGATTCAGGGAACGCCTGGCACTGGTTCAATTGGAAAGGCGCCAGCTTTCAGCTCCTGGGCAACGTCCAGAAAATGCGCCTGCAACAGGGTCGCGCCATCGTATCCACGGCGGGCGGGGAATATGTCGCCAGTATCGACACATCGGGCACTACCCCGCCCTATACCCTGAAATTCGAACAAACCCGGGATTGCGGATCTGATTGCCCACGATTGCTCGCGGGCCTGACGGGTTTATCGCGCATCTGGTATGACCCGTCCCAGCCGGGGCAGGGCCTGACCTATACCTCCAGACCAGCCAGCGACAGGCTTGGAAGTGAATACTGGGCCTATTTCACGGCCTACGACACCGACGGCTCGGCCACCTGGTGGTTGGGACCGTGGGGTCTGGTTTCCTACAATGGACCGGGCATACAAGATCCCTGGAATGGCAGCTTGGTGAGTTCAAGTACGATCGGTCATGTGACATTCGAGTTCATCTACCCTTCACAGATGAATGCCACCTTCAACTATGGCACTAACGCCTCGGGGGCGCGGATCAGCCCCAACGTTTGGCAAAAGACCCTGACTCTCGTACCTTTCGACACCCCGCCCACCGGCGGCACCCCTAATTGCACCGGCGTCCCCGCCAACGCCGTCTGTGCCGACATCGCCCTGGAGGGCCGGCCCCGCGTCTGGTACGACCCTGCCCAGTCCGGCCAGGGCCTCACCCTCACCGCTGTCAACGGCAAGTACTGGGGCTACTACACCGCCTACGACAGCGAGGGCAAGGCCGCGTGGTGGCTGTTCAATTCGCCAGGCCCGCTCGACGGCGGCAATCAGTTCTCGTTCGACCTGATGGACTATTCCGGCCCGGCGCTTTACACCGCCTGGGATGCCGGCAAGGTTTCTTCCCGCGTCGCGGGCAGCGGCACCCTGGTCATGACCAGCGCCACCCGGATGAGCCTGACCATCCGGAGTGGCAACACCGTCCGGAACCTCAACCTGGTCCCATTCGATGTGCCCTGACAGGAAGCAAAAAACATGAAGCATGCTCTCGCCCACACCATTGTCCTTTCCCTCGCGCTGCTTCTAGCCGCCATTTCAGCCCAGGGCGCGCAAATCCAGTACGTGCACCGCATCGCCCCCAGCGCCGACGGCAAGAGCGCCACGTTGGAGCGGCGCAATGCGGCGGAGTCCAACTGGCAAAGCTTCGTGGAGCTTCCTTCCAGATATGCTCCGGGCAGCGCCTGGGGCTGGAGTTGGCCTCTCCGGTGGGCGGCACAGGATCAGAGCTCCGGAACTTTTTGCCTGAAATACGAGGTACAAGGGCCGCCGCTTGATTTGGCCATCTTTGCCTACGAATCTTTCATGGGTTGCACTTTTGATTCAGGAAATTCCTGGCATTGGATCAAGGACAGCAGGCTTCCATTTTACGGCAACGTCCAGAAAGTCCGCCTGGAGCAGGGCCGCGCCATCATTTCCACGACCGGCGGGGAATATGCCGCCAGTGTCGACACATCGGGGACGGTCCCACCCTACAATCTGAAAATCGCACAAACCAGGGACTACGGTTGCGGAACGCTTTGCACGCAATTGCTGACAGGCCTGTCGCGTGTCTGGTATGACCCATCGCAACCGGGACAGGGCCTGACCTACACCTACATCCCCACCAGTTGGGGCGGCGTGGACAAATGGTCCTATTTCACGGCCTACGACACCGACGGCTCGACCACCTGGTGGTTGGGGCCGTGGGATCTGGCTTCCTACAATGGACCAGCAATACAAGATAGTTGGAATACCAGCCAGGTCAGTTCCAATAAAATTGGCACCGCGACCTTCGAATTTATCTATCCCTCCCAGATGAATGTCACCTTTCACTACGGCATTAATTCCTCGGGGACGCGAATCAGCCCCAACGTTTGGCAAAAGACCCTGACTCTCGTGCCTTTCGACACCCCACCCACCGGCGGCACGCCCAATTGCGCCGGCGTCCCCGCCAACGCCACCTGTGCCGACATTGTACTGGAAGGACGGCCCCGCATCTGGTACGACCCCGCCCAGTCGGGCCAGGGCTTCACCCTCACCGCCGTCAACGGCCAGTACTGGGGCTATTACACCGCCTACGACAGCGAGGGCAAGGCCGCATGGTGGCTGCTCAACTCCCCGGGTCCGCTCGACGGCAGCAATCAGTTCTCCTTCGACCTGATGGAATATTCCGGCCCGGCGCTTTACACCACCTGGGATGCCAGCAAGGTTTCTTCCCGCGTCGCCGGCAACGGCACCCTGGTCATGAACAGCGCCAGCCAGATGAGCCTGACCATCCGCATCGGCAACACCGTCCGGAACCTGAACCTGGTCCCGTTCGATCTGCCCTGACAGGAAACAAAAAACATGAAACCTGCTCTCGCCCGCGCCATCTCCCTCGCCTTGCTCCTCATCATCACCTTTTCGGCCCAGAGCGCAGGGGCACAATACCTGCACCGGATCAGCGTCAGTGCGGACACGCTTGGCGCCACACTGGAGCGGCGCAATGCCGTGGGTGGAAACTGGCAAGCCTTTGTCGTGCTTCCAGCACCTGCCCAACCGCCATATTTTGCCGGCCAGACCCCGACCGTCACATGGAACCTGCAGTGGGCAGCCCAGGATGCTGCCTCACCGGCTTTTTGCGTGGGTTATCAGAACACGGTGCGGTACATGAATCAGGACCCGATTCGGGACGATTATGCGGGATGCTCACTCGACGCGGGCCTTACCTGGAACTGGTTCAAGTCCTGGGAAAATCTTGGCTCTATGCCCACGGGGATGGTACAGAACATAGTCCTACAATCGGGCCGCATCCTCATCTCGACCACTACCGGGCAATTCGTTGCCATGGTCGGCAACGCCACCACAGGCCGATTTTTTACCCTCAGCATCGAACAGACCCAGAACATTGACTGCAATATCCTGCACGACTGTCGGCCCCTGTCTGGATTGGCGCGTGTCTGGTATGACCCTTCCCAGCCAGGGCAAGGCATTACATTCACTCAGAAGACCACCAACCAGATTTATGCGGATGGTGCTTGGGCCTATTTTACGGCTTATGACACGGACGGATCGGCCGCCTGGTGGCTTGCGCCTTATTTTTCTCTTAGCAGCGAAATACCTCAACTTATCAACCGCAGCGAACTGCTTTCCTATACCGGCAGCGCCCTGGGCGGAATCTGGAATTCCAGCCAGATCCATTCGAGCACGGCTGGCGTGTTCTCCTTATCCCTTGTCCCTCCTTCCCAGATGGACGTTACCCTGCAATACGGTTCCGACTGGGGAGGCAATCCCATCGGTACCAGACAGTGGAGCAAGACGCTCAATCTGGTGCCTTTCGACACCCCGTCCATCCGTGGCATCCCCAATTGCGCTGGCGTCCCCGCCAACGCCACCTGCGCCGACCTCGCCCTGGCGGGCCGGCCCCGCGTCTGGTACGACCCCGCCCAATCCGGCCAGGGCCTCACCCTCACCGCCGTCAACGGCAAGTACTGGGGCTACTACACCGCCTACGACAGTGAGGGCAAGGCCGCCTGGTGGCTATTCAACTCCCCGGGACCGCTCGACGGCAGCAATCAGTTCTCGTTCGACCTGATGGACTATTCCGGACCGGCGCTTTACACCACATGGGATGCCAGCAAGGTTTTTTCCCGCGTCGCGGGCAGCGGCACCCTGGTCATGACCAGCGCCAGCCGGATGAGCCTGACCATCCGCATCGGCAGCACCTTCCGGAATCTGAACCTGGTCCCGTTCGATCTGCCCTGAACGGCCCTGAGGGGCCTTCAGCAAGGCTTTACCGGCTTTCCCAAAGCGTCTATGCTGGCACCTACACTCAATAATAAGAGAATGTGCCATGACGCAAACGCCTAACCCCCGCGATGAGCATGCGCCGCTGAATCTGAGCCT
The DNA here is from genome assembly GCA_031426915.1 of Sulfuricellaceae bacterium. Classification (GTDB taxonomy): domain Bacteria; phylum Pseudomonadota; class Gammaproteobacteria; order Burkholderiales; family Sulfuricellaceae; genus Sulfurimicrobium. Next base: position 30,642 of record JASJPB010000040.1, read on the forward strand.
CAACTCGGTCAAACAGTCCCTCACCAATCACCTCATCTTTTCCATCGGCAAGGACCCCATCACCGCCACCGACCGCGACTGGTTTTTCACCCTCGCCAACGTGGTCCGGGATCGCCTGATCGAGGGCTGGATGGAGACCATGCGGCGTTACTACGAGCACGACGCCAAGCGCGTGTATTACCTCTCCATGGAATTCCTCATCGGGCGCAGCCTGATGAACAGCGTGCTCAATATCGGCTTCATCGAGGAAGTGAAGAAGGCCTGCATCGACGCGGGGGTCGAACTCGACAAGGTGACCGAACTGGAATTCGATGCTGCCTTGGGAAACGGCGGTCTGGGCCGCCTGGCGGCCTGTTTTCTGGATTCCATGGCGAGCATCGGCTTGCCCGGCTACGGCATGGGAATCCGCTACGAGTACGGCATGTTCAATCAGAAAATCGAGGACGGCTGGCAGGTCGAGCACCCGGACAACTGGCTGCGTTATGGCAACCCCTGGGAGTTTCCGCGTCCGGAAGTGCTCTATCCGGTCAAGTTTCACGGCCGGGTGGTGCAGTACAGCGACGAACGCGGCATCATGCGTTACCACTGGATCGATTCCGACGATGTCATGGCGATGGCCTACGATACGCCGGTTCCGGGCTACGGCGCCGACACCGTCAACAACATGCGTCTGTGGTCGGCCAAGGCATCGCGCGATTTCGACCTCAAATATTTCAACGAGGGCAACTACATCCGCGCGGTGGAGGACAAGAACGAGTCGGAAAACCTGTCCAAGGTACTCTACCCCGACGACACCACCGCCATGGGACGCGAACTGCGCCTCAAGCAGCAATATTTCTTCGTCAGCGCCTCGCTACAGGACATTCTCTACCGCTACGGCAAGCACCATCATTCCTTCGACGAACTGCCGGATAAAGTGGCGATCCAGCTCAACGACACCCATCCCTCCATCGCCATCCCGGAACTGATGCGCCTGCTGGTCGACATCAACCACCTGGAGTGGGAGCAGGCCTGGAAAATCACCACGCGCACCTTTGCCTACACCAACCACACGCTCATGCCGGAAGCGCTGGAGACCTGGCCGGCAGGCATGTTCGAGTCGGTCCTGCCGCGCCACCTTCAGATCATCTACGAGATCAACCATCGTTTTCTGAAGGGGGTCATGCACAGTTTTCCCGGCGATACCGAACTCCTCAAACGCATGTCCATCATCGACGAAACCCATGGTCGCCGCGTGCGCATGTCGCATCTGGCGATCGTCGGCAGCCATCACGTCAACGGCGTGGCGCAGATTCATTCCGAGCTGATGAGAACCACGATTTTTGCCGATTTCGACCGCTACTATCCGGGCAAGCTCACCAACATCACCAATGGCATCACCCCTCGCCTGTGGCTCAACCAGGCCAATCCGGGGCTGGCCGGCCTGATCAGCGGGCGCATCGGCAAAGGCTGGATCAGCGATCTCTCGCAGTTGCGCCAGTTGCACAAACTAGCCGACGACCCGGTTTTTCAGGGCGAATTCAACGCGGTAAAACGCGCCAACAAAGTGCGTCTGGCGCAACTGGTCGAGTCCCGCCTTGCGCTCGAAATCGACCCGGACAGCCTGTTTGACGTCCAGGTCAAGCGCATCCACGAGTACAAGCGCCAGCTCCTCAACCTGCTTCACGTCGTCACGCTCTACAACCGCATCCGCTCCAACCCGCAACTGGATGTCGTGCCGCGCACCGTGATGATTGCCGGCAAGGCCGCACCCGGTTATGCCACCGCCAAGCTCATCATCAAGCTCACCAACAGCATCGCCGACATCGTCAACAACGACCCGGCCGTGCGCGGCCTGCTGAAACTCGCGTTCATTCCCAATTACGACGTATCCACCGCCACCTGCATCATCCCGGCAGCGGACCTGTCGCAGCAAATCTCCACTGCCGGCACCGAAGCTTCCGGCACCGGCAACATGAAACTCGCCCTCAATGGCGCGCTCACCATCGGCACCCTGGATGGCGCAAATATCGAAATCATGGAAGAGGTCGGCAAGGACAATATTTTCATCTTCGGCCTCGACACGCGCGAAGTCGCCGCGCTCAATGGTGCGGGTTACAACCCCTGGGAGTATTATCACGCCAACGCCGAACTGAAATGGGCGCTGGACATGATCGCCTCGGGTTATTTCTCCCCCGAGCAGTCCGACCGCTTCCAGCCCATCGTCCACAACCTCACCCACGGCGGCGATCATTATCTGCTGCTGGCCGATTATGCCGCCTACATTGCCGCGCAGGAACGGGTGGATGCGCTCTACCGCAACCGGCAACAGTGGACGCGGTGCGCCATCCTCAATGTCGCCGGGATGGGGAAGTTTTCCAGCGATCGCACCATCCGGGAATATGCCGAAAAAATCTGGGGCGCACGCCCCGTACTCAAACGATAACTTGAACGCTATAATGCCGCCATGAAAAAAACAGCAAAAATCCTCGGCTTCACTTTGAGCATTGCACTCAGCCATGGCGCGCTTGCGGGAGAGGACTTGTCGAGCAGCATGCTGGAAGACCTCGGCGAGCAAACCAGCATCGCCACGCGCACCAAGCTGCGTGTCGATTACGCGCCGGGCACCATCAATATTCTCCATAGCGACGAACTCATGACCCAGGGCGCGCGCACGGTGTGGGAAGCGCTGGCGCTGGTGCCGGGTTTCGAACAATCCATCGATGAGACCGGCACACGCCAGGTCATCGTGCGCGGCGTGGGGAAATCCTATTCCTCCGGCGCCATCAAGATCCTGGTCAACGACATCGCCCTCAATTCGGAACTGATGAGCCTCGCCAACCCGGTGCTCAACATGCCGGTGGAGCAAGTGGAGCGCATCGAGGTGATCCGCGGCCCGGGTTCGGCCATGTATGGCGAATCCGCCTACATGGGCGTGGTCAACGTCATCACCCGCAAGCAGGGCCAGCGCCTGTTCGCGGGGGTGGGCAATTACGGGGTGCAGGCAGGCGGGGGCGTGATGTCGTTCGACGATGCGGAAACCGGCCTCAATTTCAACCTCAACCTGGCCGGCTGGAAGGCACAAGGCGGCGGCCGAGCCGGGCAGGATCAGCTCCATGTGGACGGCAACAGCGCCTTATCCAATGCGCCGGGGCCGGTCAACGACAAACAGGATTACCGTTCCGCACTGTTCGGTTTGAACTACAACAAATTTTCACTTTCCGCCTTGTGGCTGGAAGACGGTGCCGGCGACCACTACGGTATCAACAACATTCTCCCGCCGGACGAGAAACGCATTGTCACCCGCCACCGTCACCGTGCGCTGGAAATCAAGCAAGCGGTGGAATTCGCCCCGGCCTTGCAGGCCGAATTCAAACTCGGCTGGCAAGATTTCGCGCACAGCCGCGACCGCCTCTACCTCAGCCCTGGCGCCGCCTATGATCCGGCCATCGATGGCGCGGTCTGGCTGAGCCGTGATTACCAGGAAACCCGCCTCACGGCTGGTGCTGACCTGGCCTGGGAACGGGGACAACATACGGCATTGCTGGGGTGGTCCATCAACAGCGTCGATATCAACACTGGCAGCTGGAACTGGAACTACCCTTACTACGATATCGGCTCAAGTTTTATCGATACCAGCATGAAGCGCACCGTCAACAGCCTGACCATTCAGGACGAATTCCGTTTCAACCAGCGTTTCACCCTGACCGCCGGCCTGCGCCACGACCGCTACGACGACATCGGCAACAGCACCACGCCACGTCTGGCGGCAGTCTGGCAGATGGCGCCCAGGCACATCATCAAGGCCCAGTACGCCGAGGCTTTTCGCGCACCCACTTTCTATGAGCTATACAACGGCGGCCAGCCTGCCAACATCCGCCCCGAAACCGTGGCCACCACCGAATTGGGCTATCTGTACAAAGGCGCACACAGTAGTGGCGGAATCACCCTGTTCCATTCCGATCTCAAGAACCTGATCGTCTTTGTCGACTCTCCTGCCTATACCGGTTACAGCAATAGCAATGGAGCCATGTCCCGGGGAGTGGAGCTGGAAGGAGAACATTGGGTAAGCACGAACCTGAAATTCTCCGGCAATCTGACCTGGCTCAATACCCGCGACGCAAGCACCAACCAGCCCATTCCCGGCGCCGGCCACTGGCTCGCCAACGCCGGACTGGAGTACCGCGCCAGCCAGGATCTCGCCTTTGGCATCAAATTACGCGAGATAGGAGCGCGGACCCGTGAAACAGGCGACGCGCGCGCCACACTTGGCGGCTACCGCGTAACGGACATTTCCGCCCGCCTGTTCAATCTCGCAGGCACCCGGGGTCTGACCCTGCGGGCAGGCATTCGCAACCTGCTCAACCAGGATTTGCGCTATCCCGCCATGAGCATGCAGCAAGGCCTTTATCCCGATGACTATCCGCAAGGAGCGCGGCAATGGTGGACGATGCTGAGTTACAGTTTTTAGGGGGCTAATCTATCCCCAGCCGCGCCAGCCGGTATCTCAGGGCGCGGAAGGTAATACCCAGCAGTTTCGCCGCCGCGGTCTTGTTGTAGCGGGCTTTTTCCAGCGCCTCCAGCAGCGCTTCCTTCTCCACCCGGTCGAGGTAATCCGCCAGGGGCCATTTGGCGCCTGTTTCGGAAACCGCTGAATCAGCCCCTGCGGGCTCGGTCAGGTAAAGATCGTCCTTGTGTATTACGGCACCGCTGCACAAGGCCAGCGCCCGTTCCAGGATATTCTCCAGTTCCCGCACATTGCCCGGAAAATCGTACTGCTGCAGCGCCTCCAGCGCTTCCGCAACGAATTCCGGCACGGCGGCACCGGCCTGGCGCGCCAGGCGAGCAAGGATATTGCCGGCTATCAACGGCACGTCGTCGCGCATCTCCCGCAGCGACGGCATCTTGAGTTCGATCACGTTGAGGCGGTAGTAGAGGTCCTGGCGGAACTTGCCGTTTTCCACGCAACTGGCCAGTTTCTGGTGGGTGGCGCTGATGATGCGCACGTCCACGGGATCTTCCTGCGTGGCCCCCACCTTGCGCACCTTTTTCTCCTGGATCGCGCGCAGCAGTTTGACCTGCATGGTCAAGGGCAGATCAGCCACTTCATCGAGGAACAGGGTGCCGCCGTTGGCTGCCTGAAAAAATCCGTCGCGCTCCTGGTCGGCGCCGGTAAATGCGCCCTTGCGATAGCCGAAAAACTCGCTTTCCATCAGGTTCTCGGGAATCGCGCCGCAGTTGACCGGCACGAACGGTTTGTCGTGGCGCGCGCTTTTTTCATGGATGAGCCTGGCCGCCAGCTCCTTGCCGCTACCCGATTCGCCGCTGACGTACACCGGCGCTTGGCTGCGCGCGAGCTTCTCGATCAGGTCGCGCGCCAGTTGCATGGCGGGAGACTGGCCCAGCAGCGCATAACCTTCCGCGACCGACGAGGCTGCGGCGGAGGGCAGCTTGAGCGCCGACTTCACCACCGCGCGCAGCTGCTCCAGCGACACGGGTTTGGCCATGTAGTCGAACGCCCCCGCTTTCAGTGCAGCGACCGCATTCTCGGTGCTGCCGTGGGCGGTGATCACCGCCACCGGCAAATCGGGGCAGTTGGCGCCGATATAACGCACGATCTCCAGGCCTTCCCCGTCCGGCAGCCGCATGTCGGTGAGACACAGATCGAATTCCTTTTCCTGCACCAGCCGGAGCGCCGCCTTCACCGTCATGGCACGCTCGACTTCCAGTCCCATTTTCAACAAAGTCAGTTCGAGCAGTTCGAGGATGTCGGCTTCGTCATCCACGATCAGGGCCCGATAGTTTGCCGCGTTTCCCCGTGAATGCCTCAACATGATCCTCCCTTGCAACAAATTCTGAACTGCCCGCCGGGGGCGACTTCGATGTAGTCCAGGCTGGCGCCGTTGGCTTCGCAAATCTCCCGCGCCACATACAGTCCCAGGCCGGTGCCGCTGCTGTAAGTCGTGAAAAACGGCTCGAACAGCTGCGATTGCAGTTGCTTGGGCACGCCCTCACCATCGTCGATCACATCAATCTGCACCACGTTATCCACATGCGCAGCAGAAACGCAAAGGCGAATGCTGGCATGGTGCTGCTGGCTGTGGCGCCAGGCGTTGCGGCACAGGTTCCACAGCACCTGGTGCAAGTGGGAGCGGTCGAAACAGATGGTGTCGGCGTGATCGATTTCCAGCAGGACGCTGTCCAGCGCGATCTTCTCGGCCATGCAGAACTGCTCGACAAAGCCACGCATGAACGACTCCGAGTTTATCGTTTCAGGCTGCGCACGATCGCGGCGGTTGAGTTGCAGCACGTCCTGGACGATCCTGTCCAGGCGCAGGGTATTGTCGCGAATGATCTGCAGCAGGCGCGCCGCGGTCTTGTCCTGTTCCTCCTCCTGCAACAACTGGGTGGCGTGACTGATGGCGGAAAGCGGATTGCGGATCTCGTGGGCGATATTGGCGGTGAGTCTGCCCAGCGCCACCAGTTTGATCTGCTGCGCCTGGGCCTGCTGCAAGCTCATGTCCTCGAGGAAAATCACCGCGCCCACTTCCACGCCCCGGGCGATGGGGCTAAAGCGTGTGCCGACCTGTTTCCCGGTGGCGGACACGCGCAAGGGAGGGAAAGTGGCGCTGCGATCGCGTCGCCACTGCGCCAAACGCTCCGCCAGGGCGGGCGCATAATCGTTGAGGCGCAAATCGCTCCAGAAGCGCGGCGGCCCGCCCAGCAGCCTTTCGCATTGTGCGTTATGGCTTCTCACCCGCCCCTTTTCGTCCACCACCAGCATCCCGTCCTCCATCTCCTGAATCACCAGCTGGTTCACATGCGCCAGGTTTTCCAGATCTATGCTTTTCTGCTGGGCCAGGCGTTCGCTCGCCGCCACCTGCTTGGCGAGGAAATGCCCCAGGCCGGCGGTGGCAAAGAAGCCCATGCCCAGCATGGCGGCGTGGAAATAATCCTCCTTCACCTCCATCACGAATAGTTGGTAGCTCTGCTCCAGTAATACGGCGATGGCGGCAACGGCAGCGAAAAACATCGCCTGTCGCCCCTTGCTGATCAGGCTGCTCGCCGCCAGCGCCACCACCAGCAACATGCCGATACCGCTCTTCACCCCGCCGCTGGCGTGCATCAACAGCACGATGAAAACCACGTCGCCGATGGTCTGGGAACTTAATTGCAGGATGAAAGGCGGCCATCTGACGCTGACGGCAAGTGCCATGAGCATGCCGAAAAGGACGTAAATGACGCTGACGGCGAAAAACAGCTTCGGGTTATCCGCGCCATACACCGGGATAGTGCCCAGCATCAGGTAGATGACGACGAAAAAGCCGCTGACGATCAGGCGATAAAGATTGAAATAATGCAGTGACCGCCAATAACGGTCCGGCGGAGAAACGGGGCGCTTGAGATCGGCCACGAAAGGCGCCAGAATTTTCAGCATCGTGCTAAACGCCATAGTGGTCTGGTTAGAGCTTAATCCTGATGCTGGCGACGGTGATCATCGCTGCAGTAGAACTCCCCGCGGGAAAAAATACTTTCGCTTTTCGGCAGATGCACCCCGCACTGCACACAGCGCACCATATCCTCCTGCGCCGGAGTGGGCGGCGCAGCCTGCTCATCCTTCTGCAAGCTTGAACGATACTTTTTCAGGATGGCGTAGATCAGCCATACGCCCACGACAAGTAACAGCAGTTTTATCAAGTGAAACATCCGCGCAAAAAGGGTGATGCGGGAATTATCGGGCCGCAGGTATGAGTTGTCCATACAAACAGCGGGGGCCGTTGAAGAGAACCTATTTTAATTTGCATCTTGATAAGAGCATAATTATCCCTCGCTGACGCAGTGACGAGGAGGCGCATGCAAGCCGACAGACCCGATATCTCTCACGCCTCCTGGCACACCTCCTGGCCGCGCAGGTATGCTCTCCTGGTCGCGATCTGGAGCATGCTGGTGGGCGGGTCTCTGGCATGGAACATGCACCTGAAAAGTCAGAATACCCTCAGCACTGCCGCAGTTGCGGCCCGCTCGAACATCAGCAAGGACATAAGCTTCCGCAAATGGGCATCTGCCCACGGCGGGGTCTACGTCCACCCCGACGAGCATACGCCGCCCAATCCCTATCTCGACCTGCCCGAACGGGATGTTCTCACCACCAAGGGCAAGGCGCTCACCCTGATGAACCCGGCCTACATGCTACGCCAGATGCAGGACGATTTTCCCGACGATTACGGCACCCGGAGCCACATCACCAGCCTCAAACCGCTCAATCCGAACAACGCGGCCGATGCCTGGGAAAGCAGAGCACTGAAAAGCTTCGAACAGGGCGGGAAGGAACTGATGGAAGTGCAGCAGATCGACGGCCAGCCTTATCTGAGAATGATGCTGCCCTTCGTCGTTGAACAGGGCTGCATGAAATGCCATGCACAGCAGGGCTACAAGGTGGGCGACATCCGCGGCGGCATCGGATCGGCCATTTCCCTGGCGCCCTACCTGGCACGCGAACGGGAGTTCAGCACCAGCCTGGCACTGTCCCACGGCGCGATCTGGCTGATCGGGATGGCCGGGCTGGGGGTCTCGTACCGGCGCGACCGCCACCTGGCCGGAGAGCGGCAGAAGGCGGCCAATGCGCTACGCCAGCTCAATGAGGAGCTGGAAATTCGTGTCAGGGAGCGCACCGCCCAACTGGAAACCGCCAACGCCGACCTGGAAAGCTTCAGCTACTCCGTGTCCCACGACCTGCGCGCGCCGCTACGGGCCATCGACGGTTTCGCCACCATCCTGCGCGAAGACTATGCTCCTAGCCTGGACGACGAAGGCAAGCGTCTGTTCCAGGTGGTGAGCGACAACTCGAAAAAAATGGGGCAGCTGATCGACGATATCCTGGCTTTCTCCCGCGCGGGCAGGCTGGAGCCGCAGGCAGCCAGAATCGACATGAACGCCCTGGCGCGGGAGGTGTGGCAAGGGCTCGAACCCCTGCGGGCCGGACGCGCCATCGAGTTCCGCCTGCTCGATTTGCCCATGGCTTGCGGCGACCCTGCTGCCATGCGCCAGGTATTGCAGAACCTGCTGTCCAACGCGCTCAAGTTCAGTTGTGGACGCGAACCCGCGCTGATTGAACTGGGCTGCGAACCGTCAAACACGGAAAATGTCTATTACGTTAGAGACAATGGCGCCGGATTTGACATGGAATATGCCGGTAAACTGTTCGGCCTGTTCCAGCGTCTGCATGGCATGGACGAATTCGAAGGCACCGGCGTGGGGCTGGCCATCGTCAAGCGCTTCGTGCTCAAGCAGGGCGGGCGGGTTTGGGCGGATGGCAAGCGCGGAGAGGGTGCGACCTTCTGGTTTGCGCTACCGTCGGCGGGCGCGTGCAACAAGAAAAATGGGGTTGGAAATGGATCAGAATATCCCGGTTGATATCCTGCTGGTGGAAGACAATCCCACCGATGCCGAGTTGGCCTTGCGTGTGTTGAAAAAGCACAATCTCGCCAATAATGTGGAATGGGTAAAGGACGGCGCCGCAGCGCTCGACTTCCTGTTCCGGCGCGGAGAATATGCGGCACGGGTAAACTCCATGCCGCGGGTGGTGCTGCTCGACCTGCGCCTGCCCAAGGTGGACGGGATGGAGGTGTTGCAGCAAATGCGTGCCGACGAGCATACCCGCGCCATCCCGGTGGTGGTACTGACCTCCTCCAGGGAAGAGCGGGATATCGTATCCAGCTACAAACTGGGCGCCAACAGCTTCGTTTCCAAGCCGGTGGCATTCGACGAATTCGCCAAGACAGTGGCGGACCTGGGGCTCTACTGGCTGCTCGTCAACAAGATTCCGACACAGGACGGTCTATCGTCATGAGCGAACCGCTACGCGTGCTGCTGCTGGAAGACAGCCCCACCGATGCCGAACTCAACGAGCGCGCGCTACGCAAGGCGGGGATAAACTTCACCTCGTTGCTGGTCGAATCGTTGGAGACGTTTATCTCCGCCCTTGATGATTTCAAGCCGGATCTCATCCTGGCCGACTACCATCTTCCCGGTTTTGACGGCTTGGACGCCCTGGCGATTGCCCGTGAAAAATATCCGGAGATCCCCTTCATTTTCGTCACCGGTGCCATGGGCGAGGAACGCGCGGTGGACAGCATCAAACACGGCGCCACCGACTACATCATCAAGGACCGCCTGGCGCGCCTGCCTTCGGCGGTACAGCGCGCCATGGAAGAAAAGACGCTACGCCTGCAGCGCCGCGAAAGCGAAGAGCGCTACCACCAGCTGTTCGAGAACATGGACAGTGGCGTAGCCATCTTTCAGCCGGATGAGGCCTGCCAGACCTTCGTCTTCAAATCCATCAACCGGGCAGCAGAGCGCATTGACATGGTGCGGCGCGAGGAAATCGTCGGGCACAGCGTGGAGGAGGTTTTTCCCGGCATCCACGACATGGGTCTTCTGGATGTCTTCAAGCGCGTTTGCCGGGGCGGAGAGGCAGAGCATGCTTCGGTCGAACTCTATCAGGATGGCCGGATTTCCGGCTGGCGCGAAAATAATGTTTACCGGCTCAAGACGGGCGAGATAGTCGCGGTGTATGAAGATGTGAGCGAGCGTATCGAGCGGGAAACGCGGATCAAGCACCTCAACCGCGTCCTGCGCACCATCAGCGCCTGCAACGAGGACCTGGTGCGCGCCCGGAGCGAAGACGATTTGTTGGTCACGGTGTGCCGCGACATTGTCGAAATCGGCGGGCACATGCTGGCCTGGGTCGCTTATCCCGGGGAAGGCACGCAGAGCCGGCCCATCGCCATCGCGCACTTCGGCGATGAGACCGTGTTTCAAAGCCATGCGGAACTGGAACACGACCCGGAGCACGACCGTCATTGCCTGACCATGATCGCCATGCGCGAGCGACACACCGCCTCGTGCAACCGGTTGATGGACAGGCCGGAGTGCAGCTTCGACAAGCTGCACCAGATAGGTGTGAATTCCGTCCTGGCCCTGCCGCTCCTCAACGACGGCCGCCTGCATGGCGTCCTTACTGTTTTCTCGGCCGCCACCGATGCTTTCGATAGCGACGAGATGCGGCTCATGGAAGAACTCGCCGCCGATCTGGCCTACGGCATCGAAGCCCTGCGCACCACGGCCGAACGCGACCATTACATCAGCCAGTTCAGCCAGGCGATGAAAAACACCGTCACCGCCATCGCGCGCACGCTGGAAATGCGCGACCCCTATACCGCCGGCCACCAGCTGCGGGTGACCGCGCTTTCCGTGAGTATCGCCCGGGCGATGGGGCTGGGGGAGGAAGTCATCGAAGGGCTGTATTTCGGCGCCATGATCCACGATATCGGCAAAATCTCGGTGCCGGCGGAAATCCTCTCCAAACCGGGCGCACTTACCAAAATCGAGTACCAGCTGATTCAGTGCCACCCCGAGACCGGGCTCGAGATCGTGCAGGGCATCGAATTTCCCTGGCCGGTGGCGGAAATGATCGCACAGCATCATGAACGTCTGGATGGCAGTGGCTATCCCCATGCGCTGAAAAATGACCAGATCATCGTCGAGGCGCACATCATCGCGGTGGCGGATGTGGTCGAGGCCATGTCGTCACACCGCCCTTACCGTCCGGCGCTGGGGATAGCAGCGGCGCTGGAAGAAATCGCACAGGGCAAGGGCAGCCGCTACGACCCGACGGTGGTGGAGGCCTGTATCCGGGTGATAAGGACCAATGGCATGCAGTTGCCGCAGTTATGAGTCGGGCTTGACCCGCCGGAAGGCGCGCCAAAGCGCCACATCGTAGGCGATCTTGAGCAAACCGCAGGCAACCAGCGGCGCGGCCAGCCAGCCAGTGGCGAACAGCGCGCCGCCCAGCGACGGGCTGAGCGCCGATGCGAGGCTGCGCGGCACCGCCGTGAAGCTTGCCGCCGCCGCCCGTTCAGGCGGGGTCACCACCGCCATCACGAAAGCCGAGCGGGTCGGCACATCCATTTGCGACAACGCCGAGCGCAGCAACAGCAGGCCCAGCGCCAGCGGCAGGCTGGTCGCCAGCGCGGCCAGAATCAGACAGACATTGGCCGGAATGTGGGTGAACACCATGGTATTGATCAGGCCGATGCGCCGCGCCACCCACGGCGCGGCGAGCTGGGACATGGCAGTCAGCAGCCCGGCCCAGAAGAAGAAGGCGCCGGCAGCGGTGAGCGACAGGCCGAAGCGCTCGAACAGCCACAGCGCGAGCAGGGAATTGACCACCAGCCCCCCGGCGAAGGCATCGATGGAGAACAGCGCGGCAAGCCGCGTCACGACCCCGCGCGACGGTCCCAGCGGCGTCGGCGGCGCGGGCTGTTCATGGGACGGTGGCTGCGGCAGGCGCCGGTAGAGCAGCCACACCGCGATGCCCACCACAGCATAAACAGCGAACAGGCTGCGTAGTGCGTTGAGCCGGTCGAAGGCATAACTCGCCACCAGCCAGTCCGGCACGGCGGCCACCAGCGCGCCCAGCGCGGCGCACAACGCGCCGGTGAGGCTATAACGCGCGAACAGCGCCGTGCGCGCGTTGCCCTGGGCGGCTTCCGCCAGGCGCGCATGCTCCAGCGGCAGGAACACGCTGACATCGCCGGAACTGGGATTGAGGGTGCCGACGAAAGCCACCAGCAGCAGCGGCCAGAACGCCGAGAGGCTGGCGAATCCCAACCCGGTGGCCGCCATCAGCAGCGCGGCGCCGAGCAGCAGGTGACGCTGGTGGAAACAATGGCCCCAGGCGCCCACCGCCAGCGTGGCAAGCGCCGAGCCCAACAGCGTGGCGGTGCTGATCAGGCCGACCTCCCACACGCCGAAACCCAGCGCCAGCAGGTAGGCGGGCAACAGCACCGCCACATAACCATCGACAAAGGCGCGCAGGGCGCGGGCAAGCAACAGCGGGAACGCGCCCCGTTCCACCCCGGCCGGCAGGATCAGGCTTGCGAGCATGGCGGCCCCAAGCGATGCCTCCCCCCTGACAAGGGGGGATTGAGGGGGGTTACAGCGGTACCATAAATTTCCGCCATTAACCCCCCCAGCCCCCCTTGTGCGAGCATCCGCTGCGCGGATTGCCTGCTTGACCCGTTTCAGGGGGGAGCCCGGTCGCGGCGGCATTACCAACGCCGAAGAACCGCGCCACTTTCTTCAGCGGCGTATCCGCGCACCAGGCATAGAGCGCATCGTAGATCACCATGCCATGCTTGAGCATTTCATGATCGTCCTCGAAATTGAGCGACAGCCCCTTGGAAATGGCCAACAGGCCGGCGGCCTCCCTGGCCAGTTCCGGGCTGCTGGTATCCGCCGCGCGCACGATGCGCGCCAGTTTGTCCAGCGCCGGGTCCCTGAGCTGGTATTTGGCGATGAAGGCATCGAAGCTGCACTGCTCGCCGTGATGGCCCAGTTCCACGCCGGAAACATCGTAGGGCGTGGCGCCGGTCTCGGCGGCAATTTTCATCACCTCGCCGCCCGGCACATAGAGGAATTCCGGCGCCTCGTCGATGAAACGGGCGATCAGCCACGGACAGGCAATGCGGTCTATCTTGGGGCGTTCGCGCGTGATCCATTTCATTTGGCGGTTCCTCGGCTAAGCGGCAACAAAGGTATAAATCAATCCTGCCACGGCGCAAACGCCGATCACCTTCATGATGTCGGCCTTGAATTTCCACAACGCGACAAACGATGCGATGGCAATGACGAGCGGGATCGCGTCGAAGGGTCCAGCGAAAGGTACAGTTTCGGTCGCCTTGGGCCAGAAGGTATGCCAGGCGAAGAAGGTGGCGAGGTTGAGAATCACGCCGACCACGGCCGCGGTGATGGCGGTCAGCGGCGCGGTAAATTTCAGCTCGCCGCGTGTCGATTCCACTATCGGCCCCGCACCAAGAATGAACAGGAACGAGGGCAGGAAGGTGAAGAAGGTGGCCACGGCGGCGCCGGCGAGCCCGGCCGCGACGGGGTTATCGAAGGAGTGCTTGGCCACGCCGCCCAGATAACCGACCCAGGTCACAATCATGATCAGCGGCCCCGGCGTGGTTTCGCCCAGCGCCAGGCCATCCATCATCTGCGGGCCGGTGAGCCAGCCGAAGTGTTCCACCGCGCCCTGGTAGACGTAGGGCAATACGGCATAGGCGCCGCCGATGGTGAGGAAAGCGGCCTTGGTGAAAAAATCGCCCATGTCGTACAGGCTGGGTACGCCGCTAATCGCCAGCATGGCGGCAAGCCAAATCAGCACGAAAACCGTAACCGTCAGCGCAAGCTTGCCCCAGGAAAACCGGGCATGGGCCGGCGGCGGCGTATCGTCGTCGATCAGCGCCGGGCCGTAGGCCTTGTTGCTGGCACCATGGCCGCCACCGGCCTTGAATTTGTTCGGCATCAGCTTGCCGCCGATGGCGCCGAGCAGGGCCGCCGCCAGCACGATCCAGGGAAAGTCGATCTTGAAGAAGAAGATGCCGACGAAGGCCAGCGCGGCGATGCCCAGCAATACTTCGTTCTTGATCGCCCGCGAGCCGATGCGCCAGGCGGCGAACAGCACCACCGCAACCACGGCGGGCTTGATGCCGTAGAAGATGCCCTGCACCGCCGGCACGTCGCCGTAGTTCAGGTAGATGCCTGCCAGCAGCGACAGCAGCACGAAAGCCGGCATGAAGAACAGCACCCCAGCCATTACGGCACCCTTTACGCCGTGCATCAGCCAGCTGATATAGATGGCGAGCTGGATCGCCTCCGGCCCCGGCAACAGCATGCAGAAATTGAGCGCATGCAGGTAACGGTGCTCGGAAATCCAGCGCCGGCGCTCGACCAGCTCCTGGTGCATCATCGCGATCTGCCCGGCCGGGCCACCGAAGCTGATGAAGCCGAGCTTGAGCCAGTATTTGAAGGCCTCGCCGAGCGTGGGCGCGGGCGGCGGGGTAGTAGGAACAGCGGTGTCAGTCATTGGGGTTCTCCTGTTGGTAATTCTTGTAAAGGCCATCGAATACTCGCCCGGCTTCCGTCAGCAATTTATCGTCGTTCGACGCTGCAGCGCGCTGCCCGCCCAGCACAGCCTCAATGCCAGGCGCCTCCGCCACCGGCACGCCGCCGACATCGAGGCAATGAACGATAGCGCTAATGCGGGCAATGGCGGGGTCCGTTTCGAGCCCGAAACTTGCAGCCAGCACCTCGAAGGTCACGCGGCCGTCTATATGGGTAAAGGTCGCGCCGTCGAAGTCGAAACCCAGCGCTTCGGGCGGGCAGTCAGTGGGTGATTCGAGCCAGAGGAATTCCGCCTTCCTGTCGATGAAGCGGCGGATCAGCCAGGCGGACGCCATGCGGTCCACCCACAGATGCTTGCGCGTCGCCCAGGTCCGCCCCGAAAAATCGGTAGCGACAAGGCGGCGAAGCTTGCCGCTTACGTTACTCGGCTCGCCCGTTGCTGCTGCTTCGAGCGCTGCCAAAGCACCCTCCGCCTGGCGCCGGGCTTCACCGGGGAAGAAGTCGATGGCGGACAGCGTGGAGAACTCCCGCCGCAGGCCGCGTAGCGCCTTGGCATCGCCAGCCTCCGCCGCACCAATTGCGTCAAGCAGGTGCGCGTAATCCGCGCTCCGGTCGAACATGGCAACGATCTGTCCGTGCTGGGGGTCGTCGCGTCCCGCCAGGATAAAAAGATCGGCCGTACCTTCAACGCTCTTCACATCATCTGCAACCTGCGTCAGTGCAGCGGCATGCTGCGCCGCCTCCGGCAATAGATACACCCCATCGCGCAACGTGGCGCAGCCGAGCGCGCGCAAGGCACGCCAGACGCGCATGCGACCAGCGGATTGCCGGGTTGGCAGTGTGACGAAAAGTGCGAGGAAATTCATTTCATATAGGCGCCATTTAATTTATGTTAATAATATAACCATTTTCGTTCATATGAAACATTATTTTCCGCGCTTGCAGACTAGCAGAAATCGGCCGCACGTAGCCATCTATGCCATGTCAATGCTCAAACAATCGGGATCGCGAGAGGTTGCCGCTCAGTCAATGCCGGTGTCTGTGATGGATGTCCGGAAAATGGCTGTGGCTATGGCGTTCAGGCAGGTGATCATGGGGATGGCTATGGGGTTCGCGCCCATCCCACGGAAAATCGTGTTCGTGCCGGTGGTGCTCGTCGTGGACATGTTCATGGGCATGGGTCAGCGCCTCATGTAAGTGTTCATGTCCATGACGTTCCGTCAGGTGCAACCAGACACCTATCCCCATCAGCATCGCGGCCAGCCAGAACGATGGCGGGGTCGGTTCGTTGAGCAACAGAATGCTCAACGCGGCGCCGATGAACGGCGCCGTGGAGAAGTAAGCCCCGGTGCGCGAAGTGCCCAGTTCGCGTAGCGCGCGCACGAAAAAAACCAGACTCAGGCCGTAGCCCAGCAAACCAACAACCATTGCTGATCCAGCAAGCGGCAAGGCGGGCATAGAGTGCCCCAGGGACAGCGCCAAGCCGAGGTTGACGGATCCGGCCACCAAACCCTTCGTGCCGGCGATAAACAGGGCATCCGAAGCCGACACCTTGCGTGTCAGGTTATTGTCGATGGCCCAGCACAGGCAGGCAGCCATGATCGCCAGCGGTCCGAGCCAATCGCCGGCCCCGGGTTCTCCGCTGGGCCAGGAAAGCGCAATGCCGCCGGCTACAATGAATACCATGCCGATGATAATGCGACGGTCGGCGTGTTCGCGAAAGACGATCCAGGCCAGCATGGCGGACAGCACCGCTTCCAGATTGAGCAGCAGCGATGCCGCACCTGCGCCGGTTCTCGTGAGGCCGATCACGAGCAGAAGCGGGCCGAGGACACCGCCAAAGCCGATGGCCCCCGCGAACCAGGGCCAATCCGATCCCGACAGACCACTCGGTTTCCATCCCCTGTCACGCAGCAGTCGTACTACCCCCAAGCCGAGGCCGCTGCCCAGATAGAGCAGCCCCGCCAGCGCCAAGGCAGACGTGTCGCCGACCAGCAGCTTGACAAAGGGGGTGCTGCCGCCGAACAGGGCGGCAGCCAGCAGGCTTAGCCAGACAGCGGACGGGAGTTTTATTTTAGCTTTAAGCATCGTCAAGGCCGTCGTTGGCCGTCGGCCCGGGGGTTGCGCTGATAGCCCCGAAACGCAGGTAGAGCGCCGGCACGACAATCATGTTGAGCAGCGTGGAACTGGCCAGCCCGAACAGAATGACGATGGCCATCGGCGACTGGATTTCGCTGCCCGGTTGTCCGGCGGCAAGCGCCAGCGGGACCAGGGCAAGACCGGCAGCCAGGGCGGTCATCAGGATGGGCACCAGACGCTCCTCGGCACCGCGTTTGACGGCCTCTGCCGCGTCGCGCACGCCCTCGTGTTCCACCAGATGATGGATGTGGGCAATCATCATCACGCCGTTGCGGGTAGCGATACCGAACAGCGTGATGAAGCCGATGATCGAGGCCACCGACAGCACGCCACCCGCGACGAATACGCCTATCACCCCGCCGATGATGGCGAGCGGCAGGTTGAGCATGACCAGCAGCGCGTCGCGAGCGGTACGGAAAGCAACGAAAAGCAAAAGAAAGATGCCGACGGTGACCGCGAAACCCAGGAACAGCAGGATGCGGCCAGCCTCCTCGGCACTCTCGAACTGGCCACCATATTCCACGTGATAGCCCTGCGGCAACTTCACCTCCGCAGCCACCTTGCGCCGTATGTCGTCCACCACGCTCGCCAGATCGCGCCCGGCGACGTTGGCCATCACCACCATCTTGCGCTGCACGTTCTCACGCGAGATGGAGTACGGCGCCCGGTCGTTGCGGATGTCGGCCAGCGCGGAGAGCGGCAGGCGCGCGCCGCTGGCTGTGGTGACCAGCGTGGCGCGGATGGCGTCGAGACTGGCTTTCGCCGCCGGATCGAAGCGCACCGCCAGGTCGTAGGTCGCCTGGCCCTGCTGGACGCGGCTCACCGCCATGCCGGAAAACGCCACCTCGATGGTTTCCGCCACCTGCCGGATGGAAAGGCCGTGCCGGGCCAGGGCATCCCGCTTGAAGCGGATGGTCAGGAAGGGGATGTCGCTTTGCTGCTCGTCGGTAACGTCTACCGCGCCCGCCACGGTTTGCACCAGCGCCTTGATTTCCCCGGTCAGGCGGCGCAGTTCGCCCAGGTTAGGGCCTAGAATCTTCACCGCGATGTTGGAGCGGCTGCCTGAGAGCATGTGGTCGATGCGGTGTGAAATCGGCTGGCCGACCACGATCTGGGTGCCGGGCACGGTCGAGAGGTCGTCGCGCAGGGCGGCGAGAAAGTCCTCCTTGCTGCGCGAGCCCATCTTCAGGGTCACTTCCATTTCGGACGCCGACACGTCCATGGCGTGCGGGTCACCCTCGGCACGGCCAGTGCGCCGGGCCGTAGCCACCACCTCCGGGTGTGAAAGCAGGATCTGCTCGACCATTTGACCCAAGCGGTCGGACTCTTCCAGTGCAGTTCCTGGCAGCGTGGCGGTGGCAATGGTCAGCGTTCCCTCGTTGAAGTCCGGCAGGAAGGCACGGCCGGCGAAGGAAAGTGCGACCAGAGAGATGACCAGCGCGACGACGCTCACCGCAGTCACCAACTGCCAGCGCGTGACCGTGGCTTCCAGTACCCGCCGATAGGTCGCGTGCAGGAAATGGATGAAGCGTGGTTCGACGTTCTCGCGGACGATCTTCGAGTGCGGCAGAAACAGCGCCGCCAGTACCGGCGTTACCGTGATCGCCACCATTAGTGACGCTGCCAGCGACACCACGTAGGCGAAACCCAGCGGCGCCATCAGCCGGCCCTCCACGCCCGAGAGGAAGAAGAGCGGGATGAACACCAGCATGATGATCAGCGTCGCGAAGACGATGGAACCCTGGATTTCCTTGGTCGCCTCAAACACCACCTGCGCTGTAGCACGTCGCTCGCTCTGCGGTTGCGCGAGATTCTCGCGCAGCCGCCGGACGATGTTCTCGACCACGATAATCGCGTCGTCCACCAGCGCACCGAGCGCAATGGCCATGCCGCCCAGCGTCATGGTGTTGATGGTGGCGCCGAGCGCCTTCATCGAGAGGATGGCCGCCACCAGCGATAGTGGAATTGCAACCAGGGTGATCGCCGTGGCCCGTGCCGATAGCAGGAAGGCGAAGACGATGGCGATCACCAGGACAGCCCCCTCGCCCAAGGCGGCGAGCAGGTTGTCGATGGAAACGCGGATGAAGTCCGCCTGGCGAAAGATGTGGCTTTCGATTTTCATCCCCGCCGGCAGGCCGGCCTGGATGTTCGCCAGCGTGAGGTCGAGCCGGTCGGTCAGTTCCAGTGTGTTGGCGCCAGGCTGTTTCTGGATGCCCAGCACCACGGCCGACTTGCCGTTGTGGGAACCGACACCGCGCTTGGGCGCCGTGCCGATACCCACGTCGGCCACGTCACGGATGAGTATGGGTTGACTTTCGCGTACTTTGATCACCGTGTCCGCAATGTCGTCCAGCACCGCGATGCGGCCCTGACCCTGAATCAGGTATTCCTGACCGGATTCGACGTAAAAGCCGGCAGAGGCGTTCTGGTTGGAATCGCGGAGCGCCTGCGTCACCTCGTCCAGGCTTAGCTGGTAGGTGGCCAGCCGGTCGGGTCTTACCGTCACCTGGAACTGCTGGGTATCGCCGCCGATCGGCAGCACCTCGGCCACGCCGGGGACAGCCAGAATCCGGCGCTTCAATACCTGTTCGGCGACGTTCTTCATCTCCAAGCCGGAATGCTTGTCCGAGGTCAGCGCGATGAACAGAATCTCGCCCATGATCGAAGACGCGGGGGTCATCGCCGGCGCGGGAATATCCGGCGGGAGACTTGCGCGTGCCAGTTGCAGGCGTTCGGCCACCACCTGGCGGGCAAGATAGAGGTTGGTTCCCCACTCGAATTCGACCGTCACGACGGACAGCCCGATCTTGGTGGCGGAGCGTACCCGTCGCACGTTGGGCGCACCGTTCAGGGCAGTTTCGATGGGGAATGTGACCAGGCTTTCGACATCGGTCGGCGCCATGCCATGAGCCTCGGTCACCACCGTTACCGCGGGCGCCGTGAGGTCCGGAAAGACGTCCACCGGCGTGCGCGCTGCCTGCCAGCCGCCCCAGGCCAATAGCAGCACGCCGGCGAGGACGACGAAAAGTTTGTTGCGCAGCGACCACGCAATGATGTGTCCGATCATGTCATTCTCCCGTTAGTGCGCATGGCCATGACCGATTTCGCCGGTCTTGGTGGCGGCGAGCTTGACCAGATAGGCACCGCGTGTAACCACGCGCTGCCCCGGCTCCAGCCCCTCGATGACCTCCAGCCAATCGCCATCCCGGGCGCCGATGCGCACCGGCCGCCGTTCAAAGGATTCGCCACCGGTCATCACAAATACGGTCGGCACGCCGTTCTCGTCGAGCACGGCCGATGCGGGAACGGCCACCACTTCGCTCGCGGCGCCGGCGAAAACTTGCGCCTTGACAGCCATGCCGATACGCAACCGCTCGTCCGGCTGCGCGAACTCGAAGAGCACCGGCACGGTGCGCGTCACCGCATCCACCGCGCCGCCGGTGGCAATCAGGCGGCCGTTCTTGCCCGGGACGACCTCGAAGGCTTGTTCGACCCCCTCCACCCGGAACGTCGCACCGCTCGGCGAGGCCAAACGGGCCGCCTCCGACTCGGGCACACGTAATTCCAGCCACAGGACGCGCCGGTCGGCGATGTGAAAGAGCAAGGCCCCTTCCTGCACAAAAGCCCCCGGCGAGACACGGACATCGGCAATCGTGCCCGATACCGGCGCGCGCAGCGGCACGCCGCCGGCGCCGCCGCCATATTGGCCTTGGCGCCCCTGGGCGGCGTCGAACTCGGCGCGGGCCGATTCCTCGGCGGCGCGGGCGGCCAGCAGCCGTTTTTCCGGCACAGCCTCGTCCTTGAACAGACTCTCCATGCGGGAGCGCTCACGTCCGGCCAGGTCCAGTGCCACCCGGGCTTTGCGCGCGCCGGCCTGGAGCGAGGCCATATCCGTGTCGCCACCGAGACGCGGCGCGAGGTAGGCAAGGATGTCGCCCTTTTTCACGGTCTGTCCGAGTTGGGGGAATTTTCCGGTCGTCTGCACCTGTCCTGGTGCCGGCGCGGTCAGCAACGCCTCGCCATCCGGTCGGGCGCGCAGCATGCCGGTGGCTGCGATGGCAACGCGGATGGGGCGTTTGACGACCTCGGCGGTGGCGAAATCCACCTTCCATTGTTGTTCCTTGGTGAACCCAATGCCTCCCTCGTCGTGTTCGCCGCTCGCCGCGTCGGCAGCCTTACGATCGGCATAGACCGTTACCGGACCGAGCAAATGGCGCATGGTAAATTCCGGGGTGGCCACCTCGATTACCAACTCCCGCTCGCCAGCCTGCTTCGGCAAGGCCTCCGGCCGGAAGATGCCGGGCTGGGTCGGTGTTTCTGTGGCGAACACCTCGTCCGGCTGGCCGCCACCGGTAAGGATGACGCTCACCTTGCCGGCAGCCAACGCCCTGAAGTCGGCAAGCCGCGTGAGATGCGCGGCAAAGGCGGATTTTTCCCCAGCCACCAGGCGCGGGAACTCGACGAAAAGCTCGGTCATATCGGTGAAGTGGGTGAGCTTTTCGCCGCCGCCCCCGTGGCCATGACCGCCATCGGCCGTGGGCGCGTGGCTATCGTCCTTGGCCTGTTTGTTGCCAGGATCGCCGCAAGCGGTAAGGAACAGTGCGGTACAAAGCGTTGCAATCAGATATTTGTTCATTCGGTGACACTCCCAGTCAGCAGGTCATATTCGATGCGGGCTTCACGCGCTTTCCATTCGAGATTGAGGGCCGTGATTTCGGCCTCCAACGCGCCGCGGTAGGCATCGAGCAGTTCAAGTAGGGTGGATTCGCCGCCCTGGTAGGCGGTTTCGGCGATGCGCAGCAACTCGGACGATCCGACTACCGCATGGGTGCGGTAGTCGTTAGCCGCCGTGGTCAGGCGTTCCACCTGACGATGCAGGCCGCGCAGGTCGCCCTCGGCGCGGGAGCGGGTCAGGCTGTATTCGGCGCGGGCGTTGAGCGCCTCGGCCAGCGCGCGTTTCTCGCCGGCTTGCTGGCGATCGAAAACCGGCAAGGGAATCGAAAACGTGACGAGCGTGCCGTTCTCCCGCGCGATGCCGTTGTCCGTGTGCTTCGGACCGACACCCAAGGTCACATCCGGCACCCATCCGCGTGATGCGGCGCGGCCTTCAAGGTCGGCAGCCTCGGCGCGCCGCGACAGCACTTGCAGGTCCGGTCGCTGTTCCAGCCGGGACAGCGCTGTATCGAGCGGTGGTGGAGCAGTGGGCGGCAAGGCGCCGGTGACGCTTACCGCGGCCTTGCCTGGGAGACCGATCAGCGCTGCCAGGCGCTCCGCGACACGATCCAGGTCGGCCTGCTCGGTGCTCAACCGGGCTTGCGCCGTCTGTCGCTCACGGGTGAGGCGGCGCCGGTCGTAGCCGGATGCTTCCCCCGCCTTGGCAAGCTTTTCGACCAGGCTCTCGACGCGGATGAAGCGCTGGGTCCAGGTTTTGGTCGCCCGGACGGTTTCCTGCTTGAACAGCGTTTCATGGAAGCGGTGGCGGATTTCCGCGGCGATTTCGCTGCGTCGCAGGATGTTGCCGGCATTCGCGGCATCGACGCGGCGGTCAGCCGCCTCGCGCCGCAGACCCCGACGACCGGATACATCAAAGGTCTGGGAAATTTGCCAGGCCTCTTCGGTCGAGCCAGGCGTACCCCGGTTGCGGTCGCGACTATAGCCCAGGGTGGGATTGGGAAGAAGCCCGGCGGCCAGAGCATCGGCTTTTGCCACCTCGACGGTTCCGCGCTCCAGGTCGGACAGGTCGGTGCGCGCCAGTCCAAGGCGGACGGCCTCGGCTTCGGTGAGTGCTTGTATTGGGTCGGCTTGCGCCCACGCGGCCAGCGGCAGCGCGAGCAGAACTACGGATAATAGGTGTCGCATCGGGTTCCTCGGGACGAAAAAATAGGGTCGAGGTCACCGGCAGGCAACGAGGCCGATTCGCTGCGTGAAGCAGCTTCGGCTAAAACAGTCCTGCCGGCTCTAGATGAGAGCCGATGGAGGCCAGTCGAATAATGAGGGGATGTGCGATGTGAAAGAAGAAAGCGGCCTGACGGGCGGCCCGTTGGGAGATGCTTCACCCATTTTCAGATCAGGTTCGATGAGCAGCATGCTGAAGATGGGATGGTAATGGCCGTCATGGTGCCCGTCGTCGTTGTGGCCGTTGTGGGTGTCGCCAGCAGCCAAATCGTCTTGATCGTCCAATCCGGCATCATGATGATGATCATGGTCGTCATCATGATAATGAAAGCCAGAAGCCGATATTTCGTCACCCAGATGCCCGTGCATGCTCTCTACCGACGACCAGATGAACTGGAGCGGGACAAGCAGCATGAGCAAGACGGCGAGGAAGTGACGCATGGTGGAAGTTTAGCCGATTACCCTGCTGAAGCGATACCGATTTTCCGGAAGGGGGTTGGCTAAGCGTTTCCGGGTTTGTAATTTTGATAAAGGTTGTCAAAAATCCGGCCAGCCTCCGCCAGCAGGGCATCGTCATCGGTACAGCTTTGCCGCGCGCCGTTCAGAATCATTTCCACCCCGGCCGCCTCGGGCGCCTGCAGGCCGCCGACGTCGAGCTGATGCACCAGCGCCGCCAGCTTCATCAGCGCCGGGTCGGGCTCCAGTCCGAAACTCGCCAGCAGCACCTCGAAGGTCACGCGCTTGCCGACATGGGTAAACGCCGCGCCATCGAAATCGAAACCCAGCGCATCGGGCGGGCAATCCTCCACGCGCTCCAGCCAGATGAATGCGGCCTCGGCGTCGATGAAGCGGCGAATCAGCCAGGCGCTGGCCATGCGATCCACCCATAAATGCTTGCGTGTGGTCCACTGGCGCCCCTGATAATCTGCCCTTTCGTGCAGTACGATACTGCCTTGGGCGGGTCGCGGCTCGCCCGGTGTCAGGCTGGAGAGAAACTCGGCCTCGGCTGCGGCGAGCATGGTGTCGGTTTCAACCTTTTTGCCGCGCGGAAAATAATCCAGTGCGACCAGTGCCTCGAAATCGCGCCACAGCAATTTGAGCTGGCGCCGCCCGGCAGCGGCGTCAAGCGTGCCGATTGCCGATTGGAACTCGGCAACTCTGCCCATGAGCTGAAGATATTCCTCGCTGCGGTCGAACAGACTCTGGAAATCGGTTTTTTCCTCGGTGGAAGGGTTGGCGACATTGAGCAGATAGGCGCTTCCTCCACCCTGCTTGATCTCTTCCGCATGCATGCGCAACGCCTGACGCAGGCCGCGCCCGGCCGGCAACAGGTAGACGCCTTCGCGCAAGCTGGCACACCCCAATGCCTTCATGGCGCGCCACAGGCGCATGCGCAAGCTGGCATTGGTGGCAGGCAAGCTGACCACCATAACCAGCCATTTATCGGTACCAAAAGCAGGCTTCATTTTCAACCAGAAATATTTATATGTTCATATTGTGACACTTATTTGTTACATCATGAACAGTTTTTGTATTTAATCATTTCACAATAGCAACGCAATGCACTTAAAATAAAAAGGAAAATCAACACAGCAGAAAGTATTGAATATATTTTTTGATGAGTAGATGAATTCTAAACACGACTAGGAATGAACTTGGAAAACTGTCCCGCCTGCAAGCTCTGGATGTATCGCGTCTTTCCCTTTCTGCGCTGGTGGCCGATGGTCACCAAACAAACCCTGCGTGCCGACCTGATTGCCGCCATCACCGGCGCCATGATCGTGTTGCCGCAGGGCGTGGCCTTCGCCACCATCGCCGGCATGCCTCCCGAATACGGCCTTTATGCCGCCATGGTGCCCGCCATCATCGCCGCGCTGTTCGGTTCCAGTTGGCACCTGGTGTCCGGTCCCACCACCGCGATTTCCATCGCGGTGTTCGCCTCGGTATCGCACATCGTGGAACCCGGTACGCCCGAGTTCATCAGCATGGTGCTGACGCTTACCTTCCTCACCGGGGTGTTCCAGCTCATCCTCGGGCTGGCGCGCATGGGAGTGCTGGTCAACTTCATCTCCCATACCGTGGTAATCGGCTTTACCGCGGGTGCGGCGCTGCTGATCGCCGCAAGCCAGATCAAGCATTTTTTCGGCATCAACATCGCGCGCGGCACGCCGTTTTATGAAGTGATCCACCAGTTGTTCTTACAGATCGGCGACATCAATCCCTGGGTCACCGGCATCGGCATCATCACGCTGGCCAGTGGCATGACCGCCAGGCGTTTCCTGCCGAAACTGCCTTACATGATCGTGGCGATGGTCATCGGCAGCGTGGTCGCCTACCTGCTCAATACCCTGGAAGGTTTCGACACCACCCACATCAAGACCGTGGGCGCACTGCCGGCGCACCTGCCGCCGCTGTCGCACCCCGATTTCTCGCTCAACGCCCTGCATCATGCATTTTTCCCGGCGCTGGTGGTAACCATGCTGGCGCTGACAGAGGCGGTATCCATCTCCCGCTCCATCGCCATCAAGTCGGAACAGCGCATCGACGGCAACCAGGAATTCATCGGCCAGGGCCTGTCCAACCTGATCGGCAGCTTCTTTTCCGGCTACGCCTCAAGCGGCTCCTTCAACCGCAGCGGGGTCAACCATGCCGCCGGCGCGCAGACTCCGCTCGCCACGGTGTTCGCCTCGATATTCCTGGTGCTGATCCTGCTGCTGGTGGCGCCGCTCGCCTCCTACCTGCCCACCGCCGCCATGGCCGGCATCCTGTTCCTGGTGGCATGGGGACTGATCGACTTTCACCATATCGGCGCGATCTGGCGCACCAGTCGTGCCGAAACCGTGGTGCTGTGGGTCACCCTGATTGGCACGCTGATCAACCTCGAAAAAGGCATTTTCTTTGGCATACTGCTCTCTCTCGCGCTCTACCTGTACCGCGTGTCCCGCCCGGCCATTGATCCGGTAGTCCCCGCCAAGGAAGAAGGCGCCTACCACTTTGTCGACGCCCACGGCCATCACGAATGCCCGCAGTTCCGCATCGTGCGCATCAACGGCTCGATTTTCTTTGGCGCGGTGGACCACGTGCAGAACAGCCTGACCCAGATCGACGAGTCCAATCCGGAACAGAAAACCGTGATGATAGTGGCCAGCGGCATCAACTTCATAGATGTGGCGGGCGCGGAAATGCTGGCCCAGGAAGCGCGGCGCAGGCGCCGGATGGGAGGGGGACTGTATTTTTACCGCTGCAA
Source organism: Sulfuricellaceae bacterium (assembly GCA_031426915.1). Lineage (GTDB taxonomy): Bacteria > Pseudomonadota > Gammaproteobacteria > Burkholderiales > Sulfuricellaceae > Sulfurimicrobium. The sequence goes on from JASJPB010000040.1 coordinate 56,869, forward strand.
GGATACGATTTACCGTTTTCTGCGCAAATCGGACAAACTGGACGATATCGGCGAAGGCGGCTTCTTTCACGCCATGTCGAACTGGATCAAGCCGGTTTACGCCACCCTCGACTCAAATATCTGCCGCGAGTGCAAATATCGTATTTTTTCTGAGTGCCAGACCCATTTACCTGACGGCGAAGCGAGAGCGACTTGATTCCAGGCCGGAGGAATACTGGCAGACTAGACCGCTGAACGGCTACAATACAAGCCTGTTCCGCAGGTTTCGCTACCTGAATCCATCACGCTTCGCTGCAAGAACTGGGGATTGAACAATGCCACCTCCACTCGCTATTTTCGGCAACGATCTCGTCAGCCTGGTGGCGAGCATCCTGCTGGTGATCGCTTATCACCTGTTCCTGCGCCACAAGGTTAAAAAGGATCCCACCTACACGGTGCAGGCGATCAACAGGATTGCACGCTCCGCCTGGGTGGAAACCATCATGCGCGATGGCGGGAAGGACGTGCTGGCGGTGCAGACGCTACGCAACTCCACCATGGCGGCGACTTTCCTGGCGTCCACTTCGGTGCTGCTGATCATCGGCGTGCTCACCCTGAGCGAGCAGGGAGGGCGTCTTGAAGCCACCTGGCATTCGCTCAACATGGTCGGGGCGAGACATCCTGAATTATGGATGGCGAAACTGATCTGCCTGCTGCTCGACCTGTTCGTCGCCTTTTTCAGCCTTTCCATGTCCATCCGGGTATTCAATCACGTGGGTTACATGATCAACGTCCCGCTCGGCCTGAATCACAAGATGATCACGCCGGCGCATGTCGCGACCCATCTCAACCGTGCCGGCGGATTCTATAGCATCGGCATGCGCGCCTATTACTTCCTGGTGCCGCTGGTGTTCTGGCTGTTCGGCCCGCACTTCATGCTGGCAGCGACTGTCGGTCTGCTGCTTGTCCTATATCGCATCGACCGTGCCCCCAAAATAATGGTCATGGACTACAGCGATACCGAATAAGCGCCCGATCAGGCGCGCGCCGGAATGGTGCAGAACAGGTCGTCAGCAGCCGCGTCACCCAGGCGCTCGTAGATCGCGGCGATAGCCTGATCCTCGGTAGCGAAGATGTTGGCCTGGCTGATGAGGTCGAACAGTCCAGTATTGCGCATCACGTCCAGCACCTGTTTTTTCAGGCCGGAGAATACGATTTCCATGCCGTTCTCGCGCAACCGCTCCACCAGGTGATGCACCACCTCCTCGCCGGAGGCATCGAGCTGATTGATGGAGTCGCCCACCACCAGCAGGTATTTGGCATCGGGCTTGTTCGCCACCGCTTCCAGCACGGTATCCTCGAAATAGGAAATATTGGCGAAGTAGAGCGAGCCGTCGAAACGCATGGCGATGATATGCGGGCTGGTGGGCAGGTCCGGATTGACCTTGATGTCGCGCAGCGTGCCGTCCTTGTAGCGCCCCAACTGGGCCACGCGCGGCTTCATGGTGCGGTACAGGTAAAGGACGATGGCCAGCGCCGCGCCCACCATGATGCCCTTGTCCAGGTGCGGTGCCGCCAGCAGCGTGATGACGAAAGTGGTCAGTGCGACGATGCCATCGGAGCGGCTGGCCTGCCAAGTGTGCTTGAGGGCCTTGGGCGTGATCAGGCCGGCGACCGCCAGCAGGATGATTACCGCCAGCACGGCCTTGGGCAGGTTGTACAAGTAAGACGTCAGGAACAGCAACGTGACGCCCACGAACAGGCCGTTGAATACCATGGCGAAGCCTGTCTTGGCGCCGGCCTGGAGGTTGATGGCGGAACCGGTGAAGGAGCCGCAGGCCGGGTAGGACTGGAAGAATGAGCCGCCGATGTTGGCAAGACCCTGGCCGATCAGTTCCTGGTTGGGGTCGAGACGCTGCTTGGTTTTGGCCGCAAGCGCCTTGGCCATGGAAATGGATTCCATGAAAGCCACCAGCGCGATGATCAGCGCGGCCGACAACAACTGCATCATGGCATCGAGGCCAAGCGGGGGAATGCGGAATGATGGCAGGCCGGACGGAATATTGCCGACCACATCGCCGCCGCCAACCAGTTTCACCTCGCCCTTCTCGATCTTCTTGATATGCCAACTGTGGCCGTCAGTCTCGATACCGGCCGGCACTGCGCCTTCCGGATACAGCATGGCACTTTCCTTCTCGTCTGCCTTGGCGCGCGCGAAATGCAACTTGCGGATGTGGCTCAAACGCTGTTTGTTGGCGGCTTCCAGGCCGGCAACATCCAGCTTCAGCAATGAGATCTGATGATTCAGGTCGGCCTCGGCGCGGGCGTCATGGCTTTTCTTCTTTTGCCGCATCTGTCCGGACAGGTCGGTGATATTGGCCGTGAGCAGGGCGATCTTCTCTTCGGCCTGCGCATACTCGACTACCAGGGCCTGGGATTGCGGAGAGGAGATATGCTCGGGCTTGCCCTTGGTCTTGTGTTCGTAATCGACCACAGTGCTCACCACGATGGTCACCACCACGGCGATCAGCACACTGGGCTTGGCCAGCACCTCGATCTTTTTCAAGCCCAGCATCAGGACCAGCGCGAAGACCGACATGGCCAGGGTGGGCAGATGGGTTTGCGACAGGTAGCCGAACATTTCCCAGATATCGACCAGGAAGGAATCGCTGCGCCCCTTGGGGATGCCCAGCAACATGTCGAGCTGGGACAGGGCGATGATGATGGCCGCCGCGTTCATGAAGCCCAGAATCACCGGGTGCGAGACGAAATTGACGACGGTGCCCAATTTGAATACACCCAGGGCCAGCTGGATGACACCCACCAGCAGGGCCAGCAACAGGGCCAGACCGATGAATTCCTCGCTGAACGGTACCGCGAACGGCGTAATGGCTGCGGCGGTCATCAGGGACACGATGGCCACCGGACCGGTGGCGAGCTGACGCGACGAGCCCCACAGGGCGCCCAGGATGGCCGGCACCAGCGCGACGTAGAGACCGTAATAGATCGGCAAGCCGGACAACTGCGCATAGGCCATGGCCTTTGGCACCAGCACCAGCGCGCCGGTGACGGCGGCGATCATGTCGCCGCGCAGGATAACTGAATTGATCGGGAACCAAGCCAGGAAGGGGAATATCCGGAGTAGCCAAAGGTTGTTCGTCATGCGGTCCGCCTGTAGAATGTTGCGTTTTGCATCTGTTGTATTGGGAAACGCAACATCTTAGCAAAGCGGCCAGTCATGTACAAATAAGCGCTTAGAATGCTCCAATAGAAAAATGGAATGACGACAGCGCCCGTCCGAATCGCCAACCAAGCGGAGAGTCATCGCATGATCAGAAAAAACCCCAACGGCGACCTGCCTGTCATTCATGAATCCGCCTACGTCGACAACACCGCGATCATCTGCGGCAAGGTCGTCATCGAGGAAGACGTGTTCGTCGGCCCTTACGCGGTGATCCGTGCCGACGAGGTGGACGAGGACGGACAGATGGAGCCGATCATCATCGGCGCCCATTCGAATATCCAGGACGGCGTGGTGATCCATTCCAAGGCAGGCGGACTGGTGAAGATAGGCAAACACACCTCCATCGCCCACCGCTCCATCGTGCACGGCCCGTGCGAGGTCGGCGATCACGTCTTCATCGGCTTCAACTCGGTGCTGTTCAACTGCATCGTGGGCGACCGCTCGGTGGTGCGCCATAACTCGGTGGTGGAAGGCTGCGCCATCCCGCCCGGCTTCTACATCCCGTCCACCACCAACATCCACTCCTGCTCCGACCTGTGCGCCATCGAGCAGGTCAGCGCTCAGGCCGCCGATTTCTCGGAATCCGTGGCGCGCGCCAACCAGGAACTGGTGAAGGGTTACAAGAAATTGCAGAATGAGTTCTAGGAGCCTGTCGGGTAAACTGTGAATATATCGTCAGCCAACGGCTTGCACCGCCGCCTGACGACGACTTATTCCTACCTGACAAGGAGTCCGCTTGCGCATCCTGGTGATCGAGGACAACCACGACATTGCCGCCAATCTTTTTGACTTCTTCGAAGCCAAAGGGCATGCCGTGGATCTGGCCGGGGATGGCCTGACAGGGCTGCATCTCGCCACCGTCAACAGCTACGACGCCATCGTGCTGGACATCATGCTTCCCGGCCTGGACGGGTTCACGCTGTGCCGCAAATTGCGCCAGGAAGCGCGGCTTGCCACCCCGGTTCTGATGCTCACCGCACGCGACTCGCTGGATGACAAGATCGCCGGCCTGGAAAGTGGCGCCGACGACTATGTGGTCAAGCCCTTCGCGCTGCGCGAGGTGGAAACCCGGCTGCGCGCGCTGGCGCGGCGCGCGCAAGGCGAACTCGGTCCGGTGGTGCTGAAGGCGGCCGACCTCGCTTTCGACACCGGCACCTATCGCGTCACTCGCAACGGCCGGGCAATCGAATTGCCGCCGATTTCGCTCAAGTTGCTGGAAACCCTGATGCGCCAGTCGCCGCGCGCAGTGCCGCGGCGGGAACTGGAACATGCGATATGGGGCGACACGCCGCCGGATAGCGACGCGCTGCGCGCCCACATGCATATCCTGCGTGCGGCGCTGGACGGCGCCGGAGAGGCACCCCTGATCCATACCTTGCGCGGCATCGGCTACCGGCTCGCGGCGGACGATGGAAATCCGGCGTAGCCTGCGCGTCAGGGTTGCTTCCGCGTTCGCGCTGTTTGCCGGCGGCATCGCGCTGGCGCTGGCGATGGTCCTGTTTTTCACCGCGCACAACCTGAACCAGCGCTTGATCGACGAATCGCTGCGGGCGGAGCTGGAAGACTACATGTCGCGCCGTGCCCGCAACCCGCAGTCGCTGCCACCCACCACGGTTTCGGTACGCGGCTTCGTCGCCACGAGTGCGGATAGACGGGACATCCCGCCGGTTCTGGCGGCACTGTCGCCCGGCAGCCACCAAATCATCCTCGATGGCGTGTTCTACCAGACGGCGGTCGCCGACCGGGGCGGCAGCCGTTATTACATGCTGTTCAACGAAACGCGCCAGCGCCATCGCGAACAGCGCTTCCTGCTGGTACTGGGCGGCGGCATGCTGATCATGATCCTGTTTTCCGCGGTGGGCGGGTGGTGGCTGGCGGGACGCGTCACCTCGCCGGTCACCGCGCTGGCGCGACGCGTCCGCGAGGCATCTTCGGAAGGCGAAGCACCGGGATTGGACACGGATCTTTCCGAAGATGAAGTGGGCGCCCTGGCGCACGCCTTCGAGCACTACGCCACACGCCTGAATGCCTTCATCGCGCGCGAAAGGAGTTTCACCGCCGATGTCAGCCACGAACTGCGCACCCCGCTGGCGGTAATCCAGGGTGCGGCGGAAGTGCTGCAAGGCGACGACAAGATGAACGAGTGGCAGCGCGCGCGCCTGGAGCGCATCGAGCGCGCCGCGCGCGAGACCGGGGGGCTGATCGCCGCCCTGCTGTCGCTGGCGCGCGAAGGCACCGACGCCGCCACGCACGCCGAGTGCGATGTGGCCGCCGTGGCGCGCGAAGCGGTGGAAAAGCACCGCTACCTGCTAAGCGGCAAGGACACCCGGCTCGAACTGGAAATCCACGCAGAGTCCACGCTGGCGGCGGAGAAAGTCTTGCTCGCCATCGTGCTGGACAATCTGGTGCGCAATGCACTGGCCTTCACGGAAGTCGGTGAAGTGAAGCTTCGCGTCGAGGCGACGCGCGTCATCGTGACGGATACCGGTCGCGGCATTGGCGCCCAGGACATCGGACACATCTTCCAGCGCCATTACAAGGGCTCCGGCAGCCAGGGAGTCGGCATCGGCCTGTCCCTGGTCAAGCGCATCTGCGAACGTTACGGCTGGGAAATCGCCATCGCCAGCCGTGAAGGCGAAGGCACCGTGGCCGAGCTCGTTTTCGCCACGGCCTGAGCTCCGGCTTTGCCGCAGCACTCGTGAAAGATGCGCGCCGGGCAATGGCGGCAGATCGCGTCATCGAACCGTGGCACCAGGGCACCCAGCGCGTCCGGCCTGGAGGCGAACAGTTCGCCGCCCTCGCGAAAGAATCCGACCTTGGCCAGGGTGTCGAGCACCTCCGGCTTCGCGTCGTAGAGGTACAGACCGCCACCCAATTCCTTGCGGCGCTGCGCTTCGCGGGTGAGCATATCCGCGCCCGCCGCATCGACGAAATTCATGCCCTGCGCCCGCAGCAGCACATGCTTCTGGCTGGGAATCCTTTCATCCACATTGAGCAGCTCACCCTCCACGTGATTGACCGCGCCGAAAAACACCGAGCCGTTGATGCGCAGCATCTTGAGCTGCCTGCATTCGTTCAGACCGGGATACATCGCGGTGAATTCGCGGCCGGGGTCGTTCAGGTCGGGCGCCAGCGTTTCCACTTCCGGCTTGGAAGTGCGGTTGAGGTAAAGCATCAGCGACAGGATCACGCCGACGTAAATGGCGAATTCCAGCTCGACGAACAGGGTCGCCAGCAGCGTGGTAATCAGCACCACGCTTTCCTGGCGGCTGGTGCGCAAGATGATGCCGATATGATGGAAATCGATCAGGCCCCACGCCACCAGGAACAATACACCCGCCATGGCCGGTATCGGCAGGTAGGCGGCGAACGGCGCCACCAGCAGCAGGATCAGCGCGAGAAAAACCGCAGCGAACACCGAGGCCAGCGGCGTGCGCGCGCCGGACGCATGGTTGAGGCCGCTGCGGTTGAACGAGCCGCTGGACGGATAACTGGAGAAGAAGCTGCCGACCAGGTTGGACAAACCCTGCCCGATGAATTCCTGGTTGCCGTCGATACGCTGGTGCGACTTTACCGCGATGGCACGCGATATCGACACCGCCTCGGTGAGCGCCAGCATGGTGATCGCGAGCGCGCTGGAAACCGTGTGCTTGATCGCATCGAGCGACAAATCCGGCAGCGACAAGGGCGGCAAATGACTGGGAAGCGCCCCCACCGTGCGGATTCCCGTCACTCCGGCGGTGAACAGGTGGTCGAGCGCCAGCGCGAACAGGCTGCCCGCGAGCATGGCGGCGATCATGTAGGGGAAGCGCGGGAAAAAGCGCTTCACCGCGATGCCCGTCACCAGGGTCAACATGCCGACCCCGGTAACGTAGGGGTTGATGCTCCCGATCTGGCTGGCGAAATGCAGCAGTATCTGGTGGAAATGTGCCCCGCGCGGGATGTCGATGCCGAAGAAACTCTTCAACTGGGTGGCCGCGATCAGCACCGCCGCACCCGCCGTGAACCCGATCACTACCGAATGGGAAATGAAATTCACCAGCGTGCCCATGCGCGCCACCCCCATGGCGAGCTGAAACAGCCCGGTGAGAAAAGTCAGCGTCAGCGCCAGGCTCACAAACTCGGCGCTGCCCGGCTCGGCCAGCGGGGAAAGCGCGGAAAACACCACGATGGAAATCGCGGTGGTAGGGCCGGACACCAGGTGCCAACTCGACCCGAACAGCGCTGCCACGATGGCCGGCATCATGGCCGCGTACAGGCCGTACTCCGGAGGCAGCCCGGCGATGGTGGCAAACGCCACCCCTTGCGGCAAGACAATGATGGCGCCCGTCAAACCGGCGATCAGATCGTCACGCGGCAAACCGCGGTTGACCATGGGCCACCATTTCAGGAACGGCAAGAAGCGGAACAGCCACAGCGGGCAGGACGGAAAGATATCGGCACGCGCATTCATGGCATCAACTCGCCAGTTCGCTCGCCACCACCACGATGGGCACGGGCGCCGTCCCGAAGCCGCGACGGCCGATGCCGGAACCGATCAGCAACTGCACGGGATCGTCCGCACCGCTGGAAACCACGAAGATCACCCGCGAATTGGCGCTGAGGTGGCGTGTCAGCGCACGTTCATCGTTGGCGTCCAGCTCCACCGTGTTGCAGCCAATGGCCGCAGACTCAAGCGCCTCGCGATACGGCGCAAGCAGCGCGGAAGCAGCGCTGGCGCTGGCGCACAGCACGCTCAAATCTGCGTCCATGCGCCGGCAGGCGCTGGTGACATAAGCCATGACGGCGGGTGGCAAGCTGGCGCCGAGTCCAAGGCCGATCTGCCTGCGCCCTTTCGCCTCGGGCATCTTCAGGCCCATGGAGAGCGCCGGCCGCGATGCGACTTGCGCCAGCGCATGATTCTTGTCGCGCCCCGGCAGCATTTCGCCGCTTTCGGCAAAGGCAAAGCCGCTCTGGGCGAGTTTCAGGCATGCTGTCAGGTGTTTCATGATTTCTCCAGGAATGAGGGCAGCGGACATGTAACCCGGGATGGCGGCTTACGTTGCAATCCTAAGCTTTGGCACGTCAAGGAAACGTCAAGAACGGGTAAAAAAACGGTTGGAATCGAACAAATCAAAGTGAAATTAAACGCGGCCGCTTGCGAGGCAGGTACTATCCGGATTCACCCACTCAAGAGAAGCAATCCCCGCATGCGAAAAGAAGTCAAAGAGAAGCCCAGATACGCCGTCGTGGCATCCGTGCAACTGCCGAACGTGAGCGACGTCGAGTTCGAGTCATCGCTGGCCGAGTTGCGCGATCTGGCGAAGACACTGGGTTTCCAGATCACGGCCACCTTCACGCAAAAGCGCCCCAGCTTCGACACGACGGCCTACCTGGGCGTCGGCAAGCGGCAGGAGATACGCGAATTCGTGGACAGCGCCCCCGCGCCAGTCACCTTCGAGCACCCGCCACATGGCGCCGCCGACCCTGACGCCGGCAAGATCGACGCCCTCTTCGTCGATCACGAGATCTCGCCGTCGCAGGCGCGCAACCTCGAAATCGAGGTCGGCTGCGAGGTGATGGACCGCACCATGGTCATCCTCGAAATTTTCCACCGCCACGCCAGCTCCCGCGCCGCGCGCGCCCAGGTGGAGATCGCCCGCCTCGGCTACATGGCACCGCGCCTGCGCGAGGCGGCAAAGCTCGCCGGGCCGCAAGGACGGCAGCGCAGCGGCGCCGGCGGCCGCGGCGCCGGCGAATCGCACACCGAGCTGGACAAACGCAAGATTCGCGACCGCATCGCCGAACTGCAACTGGAGATCGTCGCCATGGACGTCGAGCGCAAGACGCAGCGCGCGCGGCGCCAGGCGCGCCAGGGACTCGCCAACGTGGCGCTGGTCGGCTACACCAACGCGGGAAAATCCACCCTGATGCGCGCCCTCACCGGCAGCGAGGTGCTGGTCGAAAACAAACTCTTCGCCACGCTCGACACCGTGCGCGCCCTCCAGCCCGAGAGCAGGCCGCGCGTGCTGGTCAGCGACACGGTCGGCTTCATCAAGAACCTGCCGCACGGCCTGGTCGCCTCGTTCAAGTCAACGCTCGAAGAGGCGCTCGATGCGTCGCTGCTGCTCCATGTCATCGATGCCAGCGATCCAGGATTCGAACGGCAGCTCGAGGTTACCGACAAGGTGCTGGACGAGATCGGTGCAAATGACGTGCCGCGCATCCGCGTCTTCAACAAGATCGACCACGTCGGCGACGCGGCCGCGCAAGCCGAACGCGAAGCGGCGCTGCGCGCGCACTACCCCGATTGCATCGTGATGAGCGCGCGCCGC
>JASJPB010000041.1:0-107365 GCA_031426915.1 Sulfuricellaceae bacterium
AAGCCGGTGCCGACCCGATCGAATTCGCGAAAGAGCACAAGGAATTTGCGCGTGCTTTCGAATCTTTCCCGAAAGACGCCGACAAGATCTTCCCTGGCTGGCGCGAAAAACTGGGCGTACACAAGTAAGTCCAGGATTCAACGCTATGCAGTGAAATGCGCCCCCACTTTGCTGGGGGCGTTTTTTTCCGGGTGAAGAAACCCCTTTTCTTACGCGGATTACGGAGAAAATCATGACTGAAAACGAAGTTTCAGTGAAGGCTAACGTGAGCGAAGCGAACGTTAAGCAAAGCGGCCGCAACTACAAAGATCAATACAAAATTCACAAGGAACCTTTCTACCAGGCTCAAAGCAACGAGACAGCGCTTTACGAGGCCGCCTACGCCGCGCGTCTCCCGGTCATGATCAAGGGACCGACTGGCTGCGGCAAATCCCGTTTTGTCGAACACATGGCCTGGAAACTGGGAAAACCGCTGATTACTGTAGCTTGCAACGAAGACATGACCGCATCCGACCTGGTCGGTCGTTATCTCCTCGACGCCAACGGCACGCGCTGGCTGGACGGCCCGCTGACTACGGCGGCGCGCATCGGTGCTATCTGCTACCTGGATGAAATCGTCGAGGCACGCCAGGACACCACCGTGGTGATTCACCCGCTGACTGACCACCGCCGCACCCTGCCGCTGGACAAGAAGGGCGAACTGCTCGAAGCGCACCCCGACTTCCAGCTGGTGATTTCCTACAATCCCGGCTACCAGAGCCTGATGAAGGACCTCAAGCAATCCACCAAGCAGCGCTTCACCGCTTTTGAGTTCGACTACCCGGAAGCCAAGCTGGAAGCCGGCATCGTGGCCAGGGAAACCGGCATGAGCGAGGAACTGGCGGCCAAACTGGTCAAAATCGGCACCACCGCGCGCAACCTCAAGGGCCACGGCCTGGACGAAGGCATTTCCACTCGCCTGCTGGTGTACGCCGCCACGCTCATCAAGGGCGGCGTGGATCCGCGGGATGCCTGCCGCATGGCGCTGGTACGGCCGATCACCGACGATGCGGATATCCGCGACACGCTGGATCATGCCATCGATGCTACCTTTGCTTAAAAGGATATAACCGTGGTCGAGGCCAACACCGAGTACGAACATCCCCTGATGAAGGGCTACCGCGAGCAGCTCAACTGCGGCTTCCCACAAGTCAGGGATGTCTTCGATGACTGCATGGCGGAAGCCCTCTCCGTGTTGTCGAAGGATGGCATCACCGCCTATCTGGAGGCGGCCGGCTTCCTGTGCAGGATGGGACGCGGCGTTGAACCGGTGCTGACATTCCTCGAGGAATGGCCTTCGGTTGCCAAACAACTGGATGAATCCGCGCTGCCAGCGGTGATGGAATTCATCCGCAAAATGTACAAATCGCCCAACGGCAAGGCGATCGTGCCGTTCCTGCAAACCCTGGCGGCCACGGCGCGGAGACTGCATTCGCAGGAACAGATGCAGGACTACATGAATCTGGCGCTGGATTTCATGAACCGCACTACCGGTTCGATTCACGGCATCCACACCACCTTCCCCAGCCCTGGCTTGCCCGAACTATATGCCCAGACACCCTACCTGCTCAGCCAGATCCCGCTGCAAGGTCTGAAAAACTGGGTCGAGTACGGCATACGCAATTACGGCGACCATCCGGAACGGCAAATCGACTATTTCAGCCTGCAATCGGCGGACAGCAAGGCCGTCATGCAGCGCGAGCGCCACGGCACCCTGCTGGTAGACCACGAACGCAAGCTGGATCTCTATCTGCGCGGCCTGTGGGAACACCACGACTACCTGATCCCCTACTCGCTGGGTTTCGACGAACTGCGCAAACCTATCCCTTATTACGACAAGCTGGGCATCCGCCTGCCGGATGTGCATGACGATTTGAACGGCATTACGGGGATTGACCGCTACCGCGCCACGCTGGCCCATATCATGGGCCACAAGCGCTGGACGACAGCCATTTTTGCCGACAATTTCAGTCCCTTCCAGCGCATGTCGGTCGAATTTCTCGAAGACTCCCGCGTGGAGTACCTCGCCATGCAGGAATACCCAGGCCTGCGCCGTATTTTCATGGGGCTTCACCCCATGCCGGCAGAAGACGCCTGCGACCCGGAGAAGGAGTCCGCCGTGCGCCATCGCCTGGCCATGCTGTCGCGCGCCATCCTCGATCCGAAGCACCCCTACCAGGACCCGCTGATTATCGACTTTGCCCAGCGCTTTCATGCCCTGATGCAAGCGGGGAAATCCAGCACCCAGGATATGGCCGATCTGGCCGTATCTTTCGGCGCCAGGGCGCGCCGCCAGAGCGACCAGTTACCCAAAATCCGCTTCAAGGACACCGAAGTCGGCTACCGCGACGACAACCGCCAATTGTGGAAATTCATCGAGGAAGGCGACGAGGAAGAGGCTTTCGACCAGCAGCGCAAGGTCGACGAAGGCGAGGAGATCAAGGGTCTGCCGCCGCGCCACTATCCCGAATGGGACTATCTCAGCCAGACCTTCCGCCCGGACTGGGTGAGCGTGTACGAAGCATTGCATCCCAAAGGCAATGCGGCCGATATCGACAAACTGCTGGCCAAGAACGCCGCCCTGGCCAAGCGCCTGAAACGCATGCTGGACCTGCTCAAGCCGCAGGAAAAAATGCGCATTCGCTACCAGGAAGAAGGCAGCGAACTGGACCTGGATATCGCCCTGCGCTCCTTGATAGACTTCAAGAGCGGCTCCAGCCCCGACCCGCGCATCAACATGAGCCACAAGACCAGCGGGCGCGACATCGCCGTGATGCTGCTGCTCGACCTGTCGGAATCCCTCAACGAAAAGGTCGCGGGCACCGAGCAAACCATACTCGAGCTTAGCCAGGAAGCCGTCTCGCTGCTGGCCTGGGCAATCGACAAACTGGGCGACCCGTTCGCCATCGGCGGCTTCCACTCCAACACCCGCCATGACGTACGCTACCTGCACGTCAAGGGTTTCAGCGAGAAATGGGATGACGAAGTTAAAGCACGCCTGGCAGAGATGACCGCGCAATACTCCACCCGCATGGGCGCCGCCATGCGTCATGCCGCCCACTACCTGGAAAATCAGAAGGCCGAGAAGAAGCTGATGCTCATCCTCACCGACGGCCAGCCCGCTGACGTGGACACAAAGGACGAGCGCATGCTGATCGAAGACGCGCGCCAGGCGGTGAAGGAACTGGACACCAAGGGCATTTACGCCTATTGCATCAATCTCGACCCCAAGGCTGACGAATACGTCAGCGACATTTTCGGCAAGCAGTACACCGTGGTGGACAACATCCAGCGCCTTCCGGAACGCCTGCCGGAACTGTTCATGGCACTCACCAAGTAAACCATATGATATTCGACACCCTTGCCAACGCTGACCGTTACACCGCCTTGCATGCGCTGTTCCCGCGCGCCTTCGAATTCCTGCGCAACACCGACCTGATAGCGCTGGCACCGGGGCGCTATCCCATTGAAGGCGAGCGCCTGTTCGCAATTGTGGAAACCGCCGCCGGACGCAACCGCGAGCAGGCAAAACTGGAGTGTCACCGCAAATACGTCGACATCCAGCTGGTACTTGAAGGCACGGATGAGATGGGGTGGAGGCCGCTATGCGACTGCCATGAGCCGCTTGCAGACTACAGCAGCGAGAAGGATATCCAGTTCTTCCACGATGTCCCGGCAAGCTGGATTGCCACGCCACCCAGTGCTTTCTGCATCTTTTTCCCGCAAGATGCACACGCGCCGCTGGTCAGCGAAGGCGAAATTCATAAGGTGATTCTCAAGATTGCCGTAGCGTGAAACTCGCCACACCGCTGCACGAAATCCAGTCCCGGCTGCACAGCCTCGCCAATCCCGCAACTGCCCGCACCTTACAGAGTTTCTTCAAGACCGGGCCGGGGCAATACGGCGAGGGGGACATATTTCTCGGCATCAAAGTGCCGGTAGTCCGTGCCGTGGCCAAGGAATTCCCGCAGGTGGATCTCGACACTGCGCGCGACCTGCTCCACTCCCGCTTTCACGAGGAGCGTTTGCTGGCGCTGCTCTTTCTGATGCGTCATTTTGACGAGGGCGGCGACCCTCAACGCCAGAGCGCCTATCGGGCCTACCTTGCCAACACCGCCTGGATCAACAACTGGGATCTGGTGGACATTTCCGCGCCGCACGTGGTTGGCGCTTATCTGGCCGATCAGGAACGTACGCCACTGTATCTACTGGCGCGCTCGCCTTCCCTGTGGGATAGGCGCATCGCCATCGTTTCAACCTTCCATTTCATCCGGCGCAACGAATTTGGCGACACACTGGACATTGCCGCCCGTCTCCTCGCCGACAAGGAAGACCTGCTCCACAAAGCCACCGGCTGGATGCTGCGCGAAGTAGGCAAACGCGACCCGGCCACGCTGGAAACATTCCTCCAGCGCCACTACCAGGCCATGCCGCGCACCATGCTGCGCTATGCCATCGAGCGTTTTGCCGAACCGCGGCGCCAGGCATATCTCAAGGGCCGGCTTTGAGGCTGAGGTTTTTAGGTTGAGGTGCCGCGCAAGCCCAATACAAGGTAAAATTCACGCTTACGCTTTCGAGGAAAAACACATGACCGACGCCCTGTTTCAATCCGACATACGCAGCCTGCCTCTGATCAATCGCGGCAAGGTACGCGACATTTATGCACTGGATAACGAGCGCCTGCTGATCGTCACCACCGACCGCCTGTCCGCTTTCGACGTGGTATTGCCCACGCCTATCCCCGGCAAGGGCATCGTGCTCACCTCGGTCTCCAACTTCTGGTTTGAAAAACTCAAGCACATCGTGCCCAACCAACTAACCGGCGTGGCTCCCGAATCGGTAGTGGCGGAAAATGAGCGCTACCAGGTGGCCGGTCGCGCCACCGTGGTAAAAAAACTCAAACCATTGCCCATCGAAGCCATCGTGCGGGGTTATCTGGTCGGGTCCGGCTGGAAGGAATACCAGAAATCCAGCAGCGTATGCAGCATCCCGCTGCCGGCCGGCTTGCGCGAAGCCGACAAACTGCCCGAACCGCTGTTCACCCCGTCCACCAAGGCCGAAGTGGGCGCTCACGACGAGAACATCAGCTTCGCCACAGCCGAAGGGCTGCTGGGCAAGGAACTGGCTGCAAAAGTACGCGATGTCGCCATTACCCTGTACCAGCAAGCAGCCGACTACGCCACCACCAAGGGCATCATCATCGCCGATACCAAGTTCGAATTCGGTCTCGACGATGCCGGCACGCTGTACCTCATCGACGAAGCGCTCACCCCGGACTCATCGCGCTTCTGGCCCGCGGACCAGTACGCCCCCGGTTCCAATCCGCCCAGTTTCGACAAACAGTACGTGCGCGACTGGCTGGAATCCATCGGCTGGAACAAGAAACCGCCAGCGCCGGAACTGCCTGCCGACGTGGCCGCCAGAACCGGCGAAAAATATCGCGAAGCACTGACACGCCTTACCGGCATTTAGCCGCCAGGAGAAATTAAGTGGCAACGACCAAGAAAGCCCCAGCCAAGAAACCCGCCGCCAAAATCCTGGTCGGCATCGTCACCGGCAGCCCCAACGACCTCCCCACCGTGGTCAAGGTGCGCGACACCCTGACCGGCCTCGGCATCGCGAGCGAAATCGTGGTGGCCTCGGCCCACCGCACCCCGGACAAGGTGCTCGCTTACATCGACCGTGCCCACAGGGAAGACGTGCAGGTGCTGATCGGCTGCGCCGGCATGGCCGCCCATCTCGCCGGCGTCATCGCCGGCCACACCCGCCTGCCGGTAATCGGCCTGCCGCTCTCGGGAGGCGTCGTCTCGGGGCTGGATGCGCTGCTTTCAACCGTACAGATGCCGCCCGGCGTGCCCGTCGCCACGGTGGCCGTGGATGGCAGCAAGAATGCGGCGATGCTGGCGGCGCGGATTCTGGCGCTGAAATATCCGGAAATCAACAAGGCGCTGGAAGCTGCCGCAAAGAAAGAACGGGAGCGCTATGAAGAGAGTGCAGAGGTAGCCCTGGCGAAGGTTTCTGCCGCGAGATGACTTTGTATTGAGCCCAATACGCTCCTTTCTCATTGCCACGTCGCACCAAAGGACTCCCAACCATCAGTCAGATTACTCGGCGCTACCCGCCCTGCGAACTGTCGGTACATTTTTCTGAAAAACGAAAATCACTTCATAGTCGTTCTGAAGTGCCAGCTTCACGTCAAAAGGCAGATTGAATCTTTCTTTCATCTCGAGGAACATTTCCATCATCGTATCCATGGTCCAGGCATGGAAATGAATACTGAAACCAGCCTCTTGGAGTGTTTTGGCTTGCTGATTTTCAAACTCCTGCCGAGCTGAGCCATGAGTCTTGCCGAATAGCCCCTTATCCATGCCTTCAGAGACAAAGATCCTGCCAAATTCCCGATAAGCCAAATCTCGCGACCATTCCGGACCTTCTTCATAGTCTCGCAGGATGTGCTCGAACGTGGTTGGATCTCTTGTCCTGTCAAAACATCTGCGCATTTCCGGCAAGCTCAGGTAAATGAACCCTGAGTGCTTCACTACCCTGAGCATATTCTTGAAACCTTTGATCGGGTCTTCAAAATGCTCAAGGACATGATTTGCAATCACAAAGTCCTGAGTATTATCACCAAGCTTTGCAAGGGTTTCACCGTCATCGACAATATCCAGGTTAACGATCAAGTTCTCATCGACCCCGAAATCCTTCATTGTCAGGCCTGAAATATCAAAGTGCTTTTTGACCTCTTCAACGGTGAATTTATCTACATAGGAAACATGAGCCGCTGCAGGAACCTTAAGGGGTGACGTGAAGGCACCGATCTCGATACCGTTCCCTTTTATATAGCTCTTTGCCACCCAATGCCTGACATCCGTGGAATTGCCGTCCAACAGTGCTTCAACGCAAGGCACCGGCGTTGATAACGTTTCCAGCCTGGCAGCCAGCTCGGATATGCGAACATCCTGTTGGTGCAATAAATAATGTGGCGATCTGATGCCGATAATTTTGCATGCAATTCTGCCAATAATATTCATTCTATCTTGAGCCGCTTTCGAAAAAAAGATTGAGTTTGCTGCCCGTCCCGTTCACAAGAAATGAATCCATCCGGGAGCGGGGCAACGCATCATGCAGATTATTACGACTTAAATCATTCGATAGATCACTTGCCCAGCACCTTGTCCAGATAATCCTTCACATACTTCACCAACTCCGCGTCATGGTCGGTGAAAAAATGGTCCGTCCTGGGCGCCAGGATCTGCGTACTGGCGCTACTCTTGAGTGAAGCGGCGCGCTTGGCAGCGCCTTTCAGCACGATGGGCAAGTCATTCTCGCCATATAGATCCAACACCGCAATACCAAATCCGCGATAAGTTTCCGCACCGCCCATGCCGATCGCCACCCAGGCATCCACCGGGCGGTCCTTGGCGTGGCTGAGGTAATAATGGCTCATGCGCGAACCCATGCTGTGGGAGACGATGGCGACTTTTTTGTAACCTTTGGCCCTGAGGAAGGCGACCGCCTGATCCAGGCGTTGCGCCGCTTCCGGGAAGGTGGGCGGGTAGTCCTCGCCCTTGGCCTCGTTTTTCAGCACCGGCATCTGCACCGACAGCGTGGTGTAACCGGCATCCGCCAGTTGGGCGCGCAGCACGCCGATCAGGTTCCAGTCGGGATGCACACCCAGGCCGTGCACGATGACCAATGCTGCCTTGGCGTTGGGTGCCTCGGTGAAGAGGGTAAGGAATTTGTGATTGCGCACTTCGAGATATACCGGGTCGCCCGCCACGATGGCAGGGGTGACTTCGTCGGCCCATTTCTTTTCGCGCGCATAGTCAGCACCCCAAGCCAGGCCGGCCATTAGTTGCAGTACCAGAATCCATGCCAGACGCTTCATTGTTTTTCTCCTATGTGGAATCAAAGCAGGCTCACCAGCATACGGGTGCCCAGCGCATACAGCAACAGGGCGAAAATTTTCTTCAACTGTGCAACCGGCAGACGATGCGCCAGTCTTGCGCCCAGCGGGGCCATCAACACGCTGGCGACCACCAGGCCGAGCAGGGCGGGAAAATAGACGAATCCGAGGCTGTAAGGCGGCAGCCCCTTGACCGCAAGCCCATTGACGATGAATCCCGCCGCCCCGGCCGCGGCGATGGGGAAGCCGATTGCGGCCGAAGAGCCGATTGCCTGGTGCAACTTGACGTTGCACCAGGTCATGAAGGGCACCGAGACCGTGCCGCCGCCAATGCCGACCAGGCTGGAAATGCCGCCGATGAAGCTCCCCGCGCCAAACATCCCGGCCATACCGGGCAACTGGCGGGAGGGTTTGGGCTTGATGTTGAGCAGCATCTGGGTGGCAACGTAATAGATGAACACCACGAAAAACACCTTGAGGAAATGTGACGACAATTGCGCCGCCAGCACGCTGCCAAGCAGGGCTCCCACCACGATCCCCGGCGCAATGCCGCGCACCACGTCCCAGTTGACCGCGCCATGGGCGTGATGGGCGCGCAGGCTGGAGACCGAGGTGAACAGGATGCTCGCCAGCGAGGTGCCGAGAGCGAGATGCTGGATGTAGGCTTCGGGAAAATGCTGGGCAGCGAAGATAAAAGTCAGTACCGGCACGATCACCAGCCCGCCGCCCACGCCCAGCAAGCCGGCGAGAAAACCGGCAACGACGCCTGACGCGAGATAGAGCAGCCAGAATTCCATGGGCTACAGAATGCCCAGAATGAACGCCCACTCCCTGGGGTCAACCGGCGTGATGGAAAGGCGGTTGCCCTTCTGCAGCGTGCGCATGTGTTCCAGCTCCGGATGGCCGCGCAGCTCCTTGATGCTCACCAGCCGGGTCTTTCTTTTCAGCCTGACATCGACATTGAACCAGCGCGGCGTTTCCGGCGTGGCCTTGGGGTCGAAATAATGACTGGCGGGATCAAACTGGGTCTGGTCCGGATAAGCCAGCTTGCTCACCTCGGCCAAGCCGGCGATGCCCGGTTCCTCGCAGTTGGAGTGATAGAAAAACACCTGGTCCCCCACCCGCATCTGGTCGCGCATGAAATTGCGCGCCTGATAGTTGCGCACGCCGTACCATGCCACGCTCTGATCCGGCAACGCGGCGAGATCATCGACGCTGACGTCGGAAGGTTCGGATTTCATCAGCCAGTAACGCATGTTTGGATATCCAGAAAAACGGAAAATTATTTTACCTTGGGAAAACGATACAGACGACGTTCGGTGAGTGCGGCATCCAGCGGCATGTCCCACGGATCGCGCGGAACTTGCGCAACTTTCTGGCATTCGTAGCCAATGCCAACCAGGTAGGGTTTGTGCCAGGTTTTGCGTCGGCCCAGATAGGCCAGGCTGGTATCGTAGAAGCCGCCCCCCATGCCGAGGCGATATCCCGCCTCGTCGAAGCCTACCAGCGGCATGAACAGCAAATCAAGCTGGCGGGCCCGCGCCGGTCGCGGCGACCAATGTTCCTGGATGCCGTAGCGGTTGCGGTACCAGCTGTCACGCGCGGTGAGGCGGGTGAAATTGAGTTTTTTCTCGAAGCGTTGCGGAACGACAGGCAGATAACAGACTTTACCCAGCCATAGCGCGTGGTTGAGCAAGGGCAGCAGATCCATTTCGCCTTCGAAGGGAAGATAAAAACCGATGCGACGGAATTTGAGCAGCAGCCCTTCCCGCATCGCCACGCGCATCAGGCCTTGTGCCGCGTCGCGACGCTGGCGAGGGCTGATCTGGTTGCGCTGCTGGCGCAGATGACGGCGCAGCTGGGATTTATTCAAGGGTTTAGAAGATGCGGAAACAAGTGGGGGAAAATGAGGCCCCCGCGAGTGCCGTCAGGCTATCATCTTGAACACGGAGGCCCAAGACGGCCGCAGCTTGAGTACATCAGGTACGTTCGTTAAGAACGCGCACAACAGCACTTCAGTATAGCCGCGACCTAGTTACTTAAATATTGGTTCAAAGAATATTTAGCCTAAACGAACACCGCAGGGGACAACTCGGGAAGCAAGCTGTTCAGTCTCCAAACAACCTGCTAAAAAAGTTCGTCCTGCTCTGCCATTGCCTGCTCTATTTGAGCCTGCATGGAACCAATTCTACTCTTGAATTCCCCGATGTCAAAAGAACCTGAGATACGGGTGTTGAGCAATTCGTGGGCGATATTCAGGGCGGCCATGATGGCAATGCGCTCCACGCCGATGACCTTGCCGCCATCACGAATTTCGCGCATTTTCTTGTCGAGATAATCCACCGACTGGAGCAATGCTTCCTGTTCGTCTTCCGGACAGGCAACACGAAACTCCCTCCCCATGATGGCGACATCCAGACCTTTGATTTCGCTCATTCTAGGCTCTCCGGAATATGCTCGAGCAAAGCTTCGAGACGGGTCTGCGCGCCAAGTATCTTCTCGCCCATGCGCTTGCCATCGTTCTGCGCCATCGCCAACTGCTGGCGCAACTGCAAATTTTCGGCGCGCAACTGCCGACACACACTAACAATCTGTGTGACCTTGTCTTCCAGAGCTTTCATTTCCGCTTGCATGCGCACACTATAATTTGAAAAATCCTGCTAGGTCAACTGGTAACGCCTTCTTCTAAAAGTATTTTGGCATATCCCGAAAGTGTGGCCGGCGAAGTGGATTTATTGACCCTCCAATCTCTTGCTGTAAAATGCGCCCCTGTTTGAAGGTGCTTCGCCTGCCATCCGGCAGCGGAGTGAAACGGGAAACAGGTACTCACAAATCATCGTGGACAAGCCTGTGCTGCCCCCGCAACGGTAAATGAGCGCGAACCTGCCACTACGCCACTGTGAATCATTCATGGGAAGGCGGCAGTTTATTGCTCACAAGCCCGGAGACCGGCCTTTGGACTTTCCCAACCTCAGTGCATGCGGGATGGCATGCGCAACAAGGAGTACAAAATGAAGCGCCTGATTCCCGGTCTGCTGGCCGTATCCTTTCCCGCCTTCGGCGCGGAAATCCCCTTATTCGACGGCGGCGAGATCGTAGTCACTGCCACCCGCACCGCGCAGAAAGTCGCCGAAACGCTTTCCAGCATCACCATCATTAGCTCCCAGGAAATCGCCGCTGCAGGCCAGCAATCCCTGGCCGAAGTCCTGCAGGCAGCCGCCGGCGCAGAACTGCGCACCACCGGCGGCCGCGGCCAACCCACCACGATCTTCCTGCGCGGCAGCAACAGTAACCATGTCCTGGTGCTAGTGGACGGCATGCGTATGGACAACGTGACTAGCGGCACGACAGCGTTGGAGTCAATCCCGCTGGAGCAGATCGAGCGCATCGAAGTGTTGCGAGGACCGGCCAGCAGTCTGTACGGTTCCGACGCCATCGGCGGCGTGGTGCAGATATTCACCAAGTCCGGGACAGGAACGCCCCGCGTCTCCGCCAGCGCGGGTCTGGGCAGCTACAGCAGCCAAAGCCTGTCCGCCGGCTTCGGCGGCGAAACCGGAGGCACCCGCTTCAACCTCCAGGCAGGACAGAACCACAGCGAGGGTTTTTCCGCCACCAACCCGGCTGCTGGCCCCTATGGCTACAACCCGGATCGCGACGGTTACCGCAACACCCATTTCTCTGCCAAGGTCGCCCAAGCGCTGACACCGGGCAACGAAATCGGGGCCGACATTTTCGCCTCCGACAGCACCATTCATTATGATGCCGGCCTGGGCAGCGACGACATCAAGAACCAGAGGCTGCGCGCCTATTCCATCCATAGCCGCAATCGCATCAATCCGGTTTGGACCAGCATTGTGAAACTGGGCCGGGGCGAAGACAGCTATAGCTTCGCCAACACGGCTTGGCCCTCCAGCACCGACAGCGCGCAAAACCAGGCAAGCTGGCAAAACGACCTGAAACTGGGAATCGGAAACCTGAGCCTGGGTGCCGAGCACCTGAGCCAGAAAGTTTCCGGCACCACCGCCTACGATCAGACCGAGCGCACGGTGAATGGCCTATTCGCCGCCTACCAGGGTGATTTCGGCGCTCACGGCCTGCAAACCAGCGTACGGCGCGACGACAACAGCCAGTTCGGCCAGCACGACACTGGCAGCCTCGCCTATGGCTATCGCTTCAGCCCTGCCTGGCGTGCAAGCGCGAGCATGGGCACGGCCTTCAAGGCACCTTCCTTCATGGACCTGTATTACCCCGGATTCAGCAACCCGAACCTGAAACCCGAACGCGCCCGCAGCCAGGAAATGGGGATGCAATACACGACCGAAAGCCAGCACGTGGATTTGCGCTATTTCGACAGCCGCATCAGCGACCTTATCGTTTTTGCCGGCATGACCCCGGAAAACATCAGCAAAGCCCACATCGAGGGGGTGGAACTGAGCTACCGCGGCGAAATGGCAGGCCTTGCCCTGCGCGCCGGGCTGACACTGCAACAGCCGCGCGACGAGGCAAGCGGCAAGCGCCTGCGTGGCCGCGCTGCGCAGCACCTCAGTCTAGGAGCGTCGAAAGGGTTCGCGGGTTGGCAACTGGGCGGCGAAGTGGTGGCCAGCGGAGCACGTTTCGACAGCAGCGACGAGGCCCCGGCTTCGCGCATGGGCGGCTACGGCCTGTTCAACCTGAGCGCGCGCCACGAGATCAGCAAGGCGCTTTCTCTAAGCGTGCGCTGGAACAACGTGTTCGACAAGGAATACGAGCTGGCGCAAGGCTACAACACGCCGGGTAGCAACCTGTTTGCGTCCCTGCTGTATCAGCCGAAATAATCCCTTGCCCAGGGGTCTGGTGCACAACTAGACCCCCGGTTCAGTGCACGCCATTGCAACTGCGCGGATCCAGCGCATCGCTGCTCGCCTTACCGCTCACGGCCACCCGCTCCAGAGCATCGAGGACCTTGAAGCTGGCCTTTTCCATTTCGGAGATCGCTGCCAGCCCCTGCTCGAATTGGCCGGCATGATAGCTTTCCACAGCGGAAATGCCGTAGTTGTGGAAACGCTGGTGCGGCTCTTCCATTTCCCGGTAGCCGGGCAGACTTGAAAAGCACTGCCTGCCGTCACCTTCGTAATACCACTTGCCGAGACGGCAGGCATTATGGCCGGCAAACTCGCCCGCCATCTTGGGCGAAACGCCGAGGAATACCTTGTAGATGTCGAATTTGTAAATCAGGTGGTCGACCTTGGCGATTTCGACAAAGGTGCGCAGGGCAGTGGCGCCAATCGCCTGTTTCATCTGGTTCGAGGTGGCCATCAGGCCCTGCATGCTGTTGGCGGCTTCCCGTCCGTCGCGGTTGAACTCCTCCGCCTGCTGCGGGCTCACTTCCACCAACGCCTTGACCGCCGCGGTTTCATCCTGGATTGCGCTCACCAGGGTGGAAATGTCGCTGGTGGCGGAGGAAGTGCGTTCCGCCAGCTTTCTAACCTCATCCGCCACCACTGCGAAACCACGCCCCTGCTCCCCGGCGCGTGCGGCCTCGATGGCGGCGTTCAAGGCCAGCAGGTTGGTTTGGTCGGCGATTTCCTTGATCAGCCGGACGATGCCACCGATCTGGCTGGTACGCTCGTTGAGATGATCCACACTGGCAGCGGTTTCGCTGGTCTTTTCCGACATCTGGTGGAGATTGCTGGAAATTCGCTCCACCGCGACGATGTTCTGGCCCAGCGAGCCGGTAGTCAGAGCCGCCTGCTCATTCTCATGCTTCATGTTCTGCGCCAGCGACGCCAGGGATGTCTGTACCTCTCGCGCCGAATCGCCAAACATCTGCATGTGTTTGAACAACACCTCGAACATCTGCATTTTGTTCTTCAACTCGCGACTCTCGGCAAGCGCCGAGTCCTTGTCCCCACGCAGTGCCGCCAGTTCGCTTTCACGCTCCTGCAAACGCTGCTCCATGTTGCTCAGCCTTTCTTTGAGCGCCGCCGTTTCCTGCCTGTAGCCGCTTCCAAACATTACCCTCTCCCCTTTGACCCAATTTTCCTTGTGGCATCCACACTTTATTATTATTTCGTGGCCAAGTAGAAACCCAAGCCAGGGGTGTAGTTTGCGTTTTCCGTGCCGGCCGCGCAATCAGGGAAACCCTGAGTTGCATTTTTTTTGCTTACCGGGCAATTTTTGCTATTGTTCGCGTCATGTTAAAAGATGCGATCGATTTGAGCTCCTTGCGCCGGGTACTGGTAATCAAGCTGCGCCATCACGGCGACGTGCTGCTGGCTTCGCCGGTATTCAGTGTATTGAAAAGCCACGCCCCTCACCTCGAAGTGGATGCGCTGGTTTACCTCGACACTGCGCAGATGCTCGCCCTGCATCCCGCCATCTCGCAACTCCATACCATAGACCGAAACTGGAAGAGGCAGGGCATGCTGCATCAGGCTGGCGCGGAATGGCAACTCCTGTCGCGTTTGTGGTCGCGGCATTACGACCTGATTATCCATCTTACCGAGCATAACCGGGGCGCCTGGCTGACCCGGTTGCTGGGCGTGCGCTACAGCGTGGCGCGCAAGATGCCGCAGCGCGGACGTTTCTGGCGCAAGAGTTTCAGCCATCTCTACCCCTACCCCCGCGCCAATCCGCGCCACACGGTGGAACTCAACCTGGATGCCTTGCGCCGCATCGGAATATACCCGGACGAGAGTGAGCGCATGCTTACTTTAGAACCGGGAGAAGATATTTACAGCGAAATGCGGCAACGGCTGGCACAGGAGGGACTGAAGGAAAAAGCGTTCATACACATTCATCCCGCTTCGCGCTGGCTGTTCAAATGCTGGCCAAGTGGACACATGACCGAACTGATCCGTACCCTGCAGGGCCAGGGCCACAGCATCGTGGTCACTGCCGCACCGGACGCCGCCGAACTGGCACTGGTCGAGGCAATCCTGGCCCCCCTGGAGCAAGCGGTGGTCAATCTTTCCGGCCAGCTGAACCTGAAACAACTGGCGGCGCTGAGCGCCATGGCCGAACTCTTTGTCGGCATGGACTCGGCACCGATGCACATTGCAGCCGCGATGCAAACGCCGGTGGTGGCGCTGTTCGGCCCCAGCGGCGAGAAGGAGTGGGGCCCGTGGCAGGTGCCAAACCGCGTCCTGACCTCGGACCACACCTGCCGCCCTTGCGGCAATGACGGTTGCGGCGGCGGCAAGCTCAGCGAATGCCTGGCGGCGATCTCCGTCGAGCGCCTGCTCGATGCCGTGAACACACTGCTGCCAGCCCGATGAAAATCGCCCTGGTGCGCCAGCGTTACACCGCTTTCGGCGGCGCCGAACGCTTTGTCTCCCGCGCCATCCAGGCGCTCCAGGCACAAGGCGCGCAAGTCACCATCGTCACCCGTCAATGGGAAGCCGGGGGCGAGATGTCGACGCTGCAATGCGACCCTTTCTACCTCGGCAACCTGTGGCGAGACCGGGGTTTCGCCCGTGGCGTGTGCCGCTTGCTGGCGCAACAGGAATTCGATCTGGTGCAATCCCATGAACGCATCCCCTGCTGCGACATCTACCGCGCCGGAGACGGGGTGCACCGCGAATGGCTGCACCAGCGCCGTCGCGTACTGGGGCTGTGGGGGCGCTTGGGATTGATGCTCAATCCCTATCACCATTACACGCTGACGGCGGAAAAAAACCTGTTCGCAAGCCCCCGGCTCAAAGCTGTGATCTGCAACTCCCGCATGGTGAAGGAGGAAATTCGCCATTATTTCGGCTTGGCGGAAGAAAAGCTGCATGTCATTTACAGCGGCGTGGACGGCGCCGTCTTCCATCCTGGCCTGGGAACGGAATTCCGCCACCCCGTGCGTGCCAAATATGGCATCCCGGAAGACGCCACCCTGTTCCTGTTCGTCGGTTCCGGCTTTGAACGCAAGGGGCTGGCGACCTTGTTGCAGGCCTTGGCCGCGCTGCCTGAAACAGCGCATCTTCTGGTGGTGGGCAAGGACAAAAAAATATCCGCATTCCGGACCCGGGCGACACGCCTCGGGATCGGGGCGCGCGTCCATTTTGCCGGGGCATTACATGACGTCAAACCGAGCTACGGTGCCGCCGATATTCTGGCGCTGCCCACCCTGTACGATCCTTTCCCCAACGTGGCGCTGGAAGCACTGGCATGCGGATTGCCGGTCATTACCAGCGACAAGAGCGGTGCCGCGGAATTTATCAGCGAGGGGGAAAACGGCTATGTTTGCGATGCACTGGATAACGCAGGGCTGGCACATCGGATGCTCGCATACCTGAACGCCTCCTCGGCGGAAAGACAGAAAATGCGGGAAGCCGCGCGTCAGAGTGTGAATGAGTTGACCCTGGATAAAATGGGCCAGAACCTGCTGGCGTTGTACCAGTCCATCCTGGTTTGAGCAAACATAAGGTCATGCTACGCAGCAAAAAAATCAAGGGAGACACCATGCGCACCTTCACGCGCCCCGCACTACTCGCTTTCTGCATCCTGGCCGCTGCCACCGCCCATGCAAGCCCGGCTGAAGACATCAAATCCCTGCTTGAAAAAGGGAAATCACGGGAAGCCTATCAAACAGGCAAAACCACCCCGGAACAACTCGGCAACGCCGATTTCGATTATTTTTTCGGGATTGCGGCCATTGACGCCGGCCATTCGGCGGAGGGCGTACTGGCGCTCGAACGTTATGCGCTGAATGTTCCCGGCGATACCCGTGCAAGGCTGGAACTGGGCCGGGGTTACTTCATGATGGGCGAAGATGCGCGCGCCAGGGACGAATTCACGGCCGTGCTGGAGCTGAACCCGCCGCAGGAAATCAAGATCGCAATCGATCGCTACCTGGACGCGCTCCAGGAACGGGAAGGGCGTTACAAGACCACTGCCAGTGCATACCTGGAGGCAGGCATCGGCTACGACGACAACGTCAACAGCGGGGTGGCCAACCCTGACATCGTGCTGCCCCTGTTCGGCCCGGTCCAGGTGATCGATGCCGGGGTGCGGCGCGGCGATGTGGTGACCCTCCTCGCGGCAGGCGGCCTGATTTCCCGGCCCGTCGCCCCGGGCATCAACCTGTTCGGCGCGGTCCAGGCCGATGCCAGGCTCCATCAGAGCGAGGATATCTACAATTTGCAAACTCTTGGCGCCAGCGGCGGAGTCAGCGCCCGCAAGAACGAGAACCTGTGGCGCGGCACCGTGTTCAACAATTCCCTCTCGGTGGACGACTCGCGTTACCGGGACATCAGCGGCGTCACGGGCGAATGGCACCGCCAACTGGACGAACTGCGGGCAGCTTACCTGTTCGGGCAATATGCCCAGCTTTCCTACACCGGCTTCAACCAGGTACGGGATTCGAACTTCCACGCCGCAGGTGGCGGTTACCGCCAGGCCTTCGCCGCGCAGTGGCAACCTGTCCTCGCCGTTTCCGCAAACATCGGCAACGAGGATAATCAGGACAACCGCTCTGACCTGTCGCGCCACATTTACGGCCTCAGCATCAACCTCAGCCTGGCCCCGGCCCCGAAATGGAGCGTCGCTGCCGGCCTGGCCTACCAGCGCAGCGACTACGATGCACCCGATCCCATCCTGGATATCACACGGAGGGACAGTTATCGCGCACTGAATGTGTCGACAACGTATTTCATTCAGCCTCACCTGAGCATCCGCGGCGAAATATCTGGCGCCCGGAACAATTCGAATCTTGAGCTTTACCAATATGCGCGCAATACCGGCGCGCTCAAGCTTCGTTACGACATCAAATAGGATGGAGCCGTGATGAAATCTCCCAAAGCCGCAATACTTCTTCTTATGTTCACGTTTCTATGCCAGAGCGCCGGCGCTTATGCCGGCGAAATCGCCGGCCGCATCCTGGTGGCAGCAGGGGATGTATTCGCTGTCCGCGCAGCCAAAGAAATCCGTCTCGCGGCCGGCTCCAGCGTTGAGTCCGGCGACCGCATCGTCACCGGCGCAGACAGCAATGCCCAGATCCGTTTCAGCGATGAATCCATCGTCGCCTTGCGCCCCAGGACCGAGTTCAATATTGACGACTACCACTTTGCCGGCAAGGCGGATGGGGCCGAAAAAGGTTTTTTCAGCCTGCTCAAGGGCGGCTTCCGCACCCTGACCGGCGCCATTGGCAAGACCAACCGGGACACCTACAAGGTCAATGCCCAGACGGCGACCATCGGCATCCGGGGCACACACTACAACGCCCTGCTGTGCCAGCAGCAAAGCTGTGCCGGAGATGACGGCCAGCCGTCCCAGGATGGCCTCTACGGCAGCGTCAGCGATGGGCGCATTGCCCTGGACAACCAGGCCGGTAGCCGGGAGTTCGGCAAGGATGAGTATTTTTACGTTCCCGATGCCAATACCCTGCCGATCCGTCTCATCGCCCCGCCCAGTTTCCTGCGCGACAAACTGGAAGGCCAGATCAAGAGCAAGGCCAGCCCCGCCAAGGCATCCACTCAAACCGCCCAAGGCGGTGCCGTCAAGGCCGACAACCGAAGCGACAGCAGCGCAGTCAGCCCGGCCATCGGCCCAACTTTCGTGGCGACGGAAAACCTTGGGGAAAAAGGCTCCAGCTCGGTGCTTTCACCGCAAAACAAGGCCGTCACCATCGTTGCCACCGGCCTCAACACATCCCGCAACAATGAACCCGATGGCGGCATCATCGGCCCCTATGGAACCTCCTTCCGCATGGTGCTCGGGCCCAACAACACCCTGCTCGGCTATACCTCAACCTACCCGAGTGGCAACACTTTCACCGCAACGCTCGGCACTGCGTCCCTGGTCGATGCGGGCAGCGCCCCGCAAGCGGGTAATCTGAATTGGGGTCGCTGGTCCGGCCCCGGTTCCGTGGCAGAAATCAACTTCGGCTTTCCGATCAAGATGAACGGCCCCAACCTGCATTACATCTACGGCGACCCGGCAACGGATCTTCCCGGCAGCGGCATCGTCAGCTACAAGCCCATTGCCTGGACAACGCCGACAGATAGCCATGGGAATGCTGGTCAAATGGTTTCAGGTGGAATAGTGAGTGTTAACTTCTCAACCGCCGTGGCGAGTCTCGGCGGGTTAACGGTGGGCATAAACAATGCGCTGTACACGCTGGGAGGCTCCGCCTCATTCTCCCCCACCCACGGACAGTTCTTCAACGCCTCGACACAGCCCGCCCCAAACCCGGGCGGAGCCACTCTGAGTTGCAGCGGCACGGACTGCCGCCTCAACCAGGCTGATTTCATCGGCGTCATCGTGGGTAGAGGCGGCGCGGGGATCGGCCTGAGCTATGGCATCCACAACATAAACACGCCGCTCGGATCCAACAACAATTCGCTGACCGGGGTAGTGGGTTATTCCCGCTGACATCAAGACCTTGCCCATGCCAGCACCGCAACCCTTGATTCGAATTTCCATCGTCAGCCATGGACAGGCGGACCTGGTGCTCGCCTTGTTAAATGACATCGAAGACCTGGAACAAGGAAACAGGATTCAGCTCATCCTCACCCTCAACCTGCCTGAAATACTGCCCTTCGAAGGCACACCTTTTTCGTTCCCGCTGCACCTTATCCGCAACACCCGGCCCAAGGGATTCGGCGCAAACCACAACGCCGCTTTCCGTTGCGCGGAATTAAACCAGGATTTCGAGTATTTTTGCGTTCTCAATCCCGACATCCGGCTTACGCAGGCGGTACTTCCCCCGCTGGTCCGAGCTCTCGAGTCGCAACCCGGGGCAGCCCTGGTGGCGCCCCGGGTCGTCAACAACCAGGGCGTGACAGAAAACAGCGCGCGGCGTTTGCCGACCCCCCTCGGAATCCTGAAAAAGGCATTCCATTTGGTTTTTGCACGCGAGCTTGTCAGCGAAAAAACATGCGACTCCCCGGACTGGATTGCCGGCATGTTCATGCTGTTCCGGGCGCCCGCCTTTGCTTCCATCGACGGATTCGACCCCCGCTACCATCTGTATTACGAAGACGTGGACATGTGCTGCCGGCTCCAGCTGGCGGGCTACAGCATCGGTCTGGACAGCAGCGTCAGCGTCATACACGATGCCCGCCGCAGCAGTCATCGCAAGCTGCGCTATTTGCGCTGGCACCTCGCCAGCATGGCGCGTTTCTTCACCTCGCGTGTTTTCGTTCAATGCCGGCGCCTGCTGAAATGAGCAGCGCCCTCTCCAAGTCACCCCTGGTGCTGGTAACCGGGGCGGGCGGATTTATCGGACGCGAACTTTGCCGCGTTCTGTTGCATGCCGGATTGCGGGTACGCGGCGTCACCCGACAAAGCGGAACGCTGCCAGCGGGGGCGGAACAGGTCCAGGTTGGTGAAATCGGCCCGGAGACGCAATGGCGCGAAGCCCTGGCAGGCGTGACAAGCATTATCCACCTCGCGGCGCGGGTGCATGTGATGCGCGAAACCGCAGCCGACCCGACCACGGAGTTCCGCCGCGTCAACACCGCCGGCACCGGGAACCTGGCACGTCAGGCCGTTGAGGCCGGAGTAAGACGCCTGGTGTATGTCAGCTCGATCAAGGTGAACGGGGAGCGCACCACGCGCCTACCCTTTTCCGCCACGGACGCACCCGCACCGCAAGACCCCTACGCCGTTTCAAAATGGGAAGCAGAGCAGACATTACAGCGCATTTCCGCAGCAAGCGGTCTGGAAACCGTCATCGTCCGCCCGCCCCTGGTTTACGGCCCGTGTGTGGGCGGCAACTTCCTGCGCCTGATGAAGCTGATCCAGGCAGGCATCCCCCTCCCTCTAGGCGCGGTGCAGAACCGGCGCAGCCTGGTCTATCTTGGCAATCTGGCAGACGCGCTGGCGCTGTGCGTGCAACACCCCCTTGCCGTGGGGAAAACATACCTAATCAGCGACAGCGAAGACCTCTCCACACCAGAACTGATCCGCCGCCTGGCACGGGAAATGGGCCGGCCGGCACGGCTGTTGCCGTTCCCTTCCGCCCTGCTGCGGCTGGGCGCAAGCATCGCCGGCAAGGGAGGAGAAATCGCTCGCCTGCTGGATACGCTACAGGTAGACAGCACCCCGATCCGGCACGACTTGGGATGGAAGCCCCCCTACGCAACGGGGCAGGGACTGGCCGAAACCGCGCGCTGGTTCATGCAGGCCGTACCCCGAAAATCGCCGAGCCCACCCTGACCACGGTGGCCCCCTCGGCGATGGCCGCCTCCAGATCGTCCGACATGCCCATGGACAGGGTGTCGAGCTGGAAATTTTTTTGATTCAGCTCTACCAGCAATTGGCGCAAGAGACGGAACTGCTGCCGTTGCAAGCCAACATCGGCAGTCGGCGCCGGGATCGCCATCAGGCCACGCAGTCGTAGTCGCGGCAGGGCGCGCACGTGAGCCGCCAGCGACTCCACCTGGCCGGGCGCCACCCCACCCTTGCTGGCTTCGCCGCTGACGTTGACCTCGATGCATACATTCAGAGGGGGCAGGGTGTCGGGTCGGGCACCAGAAAGTCGATCGGCGATTTTTTCCCGGTCCACGCTGTGTACCCAGGCAAAATGCTCCGCCACCGGGCGCGTCTTGTTGCTTTGCAGTGGCCCGATGAAATGCCATTCCAGCGGCAAGTCGCGCAAGGCTTCGATTTTGCCCAGCGCTTCCTGTACATAGCTTTCGCCAAACGCCGTTTGTCCCGCCTGGACAGCCTCGCGCACCGCTTGCGCAGGAAAAGTCTTGCTCACCGCGAGCAGACGGATATGCTGTGGCATCCTGTCGGCTTGTTGCGCGGCCATGGCGATACGTGATTTCACGGCTTGCAAGGCGCTTGCGATTGTTGTCATAATGAGCCAATCCAGAATAAGGGGAATTATAAATGGAAATCTCTGACCTGCTTGCCTTCTCGGTCAAGAACAAGGCTTCCGATCTGCACCTCTCCGCCGGCCTGCCGCCCATGATCCGGGTCAACGGCGACGTGCGCCGCATCAACGTGGACTCGCTGGATCACAAGGGTGTGCACGGCATGGTGTACGACATCATGAACGACGGCCAGCGCAAGTTCTACGAGGAAAATCTGGAAGTGGACTTTTCCTTCGAGATCCCCGGTCTGGCCCGTTTCCGCGTCAATGCTTTCGTACAGAACCGGGGCGCCGGTGCGGTGTTCCGGACCATTCCCTCCAAGGTGTTGACGCTGGAACAGCTCAACTGCCCGGCCATTTTCAAGGACATCTCCGACCAGCCGCGCGGCATCGTGCTGGTAACCGGCCCGACCGGATCAGGCAAGTCCACCACCCTGGCGGCCATGGTCAACCACGTCAATGAAAACGAATACGGCCACATCCTGACGGTGGAGGACCCGATCGAATTCGTGCACGAGAGCAAGAAGTGCCTGATCAACCAGCGCGAGGTCGGGCCGCATACCCTGTCCTTCGCCAATGCGCTGCGCTCGGCCCTGCGCGAGGACCCGGACGTGATCCTGGTGGGCGAAATGCGCGACCTGGAAACCATCCGCCTGGCACTCACCGCAGCCGAAACCGGCCACCTGGTGTTCGGCACCCTGCACACCAGTTCCGCGGCAAAAACCATCGACCGTATCGTGGACGTATTCCCTGCGGCAGAAAAGGAGATGGTGCGTTCCATGCTCTCCGAATCCCTGCGCGCGGTAATCTCGCAAACCCTGCTCAAAACCAAGGACGGCAGCGGCCGGGTGGCGGCGCACGAGATCATGATCGGCACCCCTGCCATCCGCAACCTGATCCGCGAAAACAAGATCGCCCAGATGTACTCCGCGATCCAGACCGGCCAGAACGTGGGCATGCAAACCCTGGACCAGAACCTCACCGACCTGGTGCGCCGCAACGTCGTTTCCCAAGCCGAGGCACGCACCAAGGCCTCGAACAAGGAAACCTTCGGCGGATAGTAAAGAACTCGCGAAGCAAAACTGCGGCCCTTTCTCCCTTTAGGAGAGAGGGCCGAGGGAAAGGACATAAGGAATCATCATGGAACGGGAACAAGCACAAAAGTTCATGCACGATCTGCTGCGGCTGATGGTCGCAAAAAAAGCTTCCGACCTCTTCATCACCGCCGGCTTCCCACCCGCCATCAAGGTTGACGGCAAAATCACCCCGGTTTCCAACCAGACCCTGACGCCAGCCCACTCCCAGGAACTGGCGATGTCCATCATGAACAGCAAGCAGGCGGCGGAGTTCGAGTCCACCAAGGAATGCAATTTCGCCATCAGCCCGCCGGATATCGGCCGCTTCCGCGTCAACACCTTCGTGCAGCAATCGCGCGTCGGCATCGTGCTGCGCACCATTACCACCGCCATCCCCAAATTCGAGGAACTGGGTCTGCCGGAGGTGCTCAAGGACATCTCCATGACCAAACGCGGCCTGGTGATTTTCGTCGGCGGCACGGGTTCGGGCAAATCCACCTCGCTGGCAGCGATGGTCGGCTTCCGCAACGAAAACAGCTTCGGCCACATCATCACCATCGAAGACCCGGTGGAATATGTGCATGACCACAAGAACTGCATCGTCACCCAGCGCGAGGTCGGCGTGGACACGGACAACTGGTTCTCGGCCCTTAAAAACACCTTGCGCCAGGCACCGGACGTAATCCTGATCGGCGAAATCCGCGACCGGGAAACCATGGACTACGCCATTGCCTTCGCCGAAACCGGCCACATGTGCCTGTCCACCCTGCACGCCAACAGCGCCAACCAGGCACTGGACCGGATCATCAACTTCTTCCCGGAAGAACGTCGGGATCAATTATTGATGGACCTGTCCCTCAACCTCAAGGCCTTCATTTCGCAGCGCCTGATTCCGAAGAAAGAAGGCAAGGGGCGAGCAGCAGCAATCGAGATCATGCTCAACTCACCGCTGATCTCGGACCTGATTTTCAAGGGTGACGTGCACGAAATCAAGGAAATCATGTCCAAATCGCGAGAGCTGGGCATGCAGACCTTTGACCAGTCACTGTTCGATCTCTATGAGGCCGGCCAGATCAGTTACGAGGATGCGCTCAGAAACGCCGACTCGCTCAACGACCTACGCCTAAAGATCAAGCTCCAGGGCCAGGAATCCAAGGACAAGGACCTGATGTCGGGTATCGACCACCTCGGAATTGTTTAACTCAGGCTTCTGACGCGGGTTTTTCGCGCCGCATTCCCCCTGCCACCATCTTGTATTCAAACAGGCGGCATTCCAGCGGGCCGTTGAACAAGGGGATGCGCCGCGAGGCGGAAAGCCGGATCAGCTTCGCCAGGCGGAAATCGCCGGTAAAAAAGTAGGCACGCCAACCGGTGAAGCGCTGCTTCAGCGCATGGCCGAGTTCGGGATAGAGCGCGGCCAATTCTTCCTGCTCGCCGATGCGAACCCCATAAGGCGGATTGGTCACCAGCACGCCCTGCTCTGCCGGTGCCGGTACTTCCAGCACATTGCACTGTTTCAGCTCCACCGCTTCCAGCAGGCCTGCAGCCTCCAGGTTCTCGCGCGCCGCTTTCAGCACATCGCCGTATAAATCGCCGCCGTAAATTTTGCAGAACTGCATCGGCTTGCGCCTTGCCGCAGCTTCCTGACGCAGCTTTTCCCACGCCTGTGGCTGGAAGTTATGCAGCTTGCTGAAAGCGAATTCGCGCCCCAGGCCAGGAGGAATATCGAGCGCCATCTGCGCGGCTTCCATCAGGAAGGTTCCACTGCCGCACATGGGATCAAGCAGCACTTCTCCAGGTTGCCAGCCTGCCAGATGAAGTATCCCGGCCGCCAGATTTTCCCGCAACGGCGCCTCCACCACCGAGCGCCGCAGGCCGCGCTTGAACAGCGCCTCGCCGGAGGTGTCAATGTAAAGGGCAAAGTCGTCTTCCTCGAGGTAGGCATGGATGCGAATGTCCGGCAGGCGGATATCCACGCTGGGGCGCTCCCCGGTCAGTGCGCGGAATTTGTCGCACACCGCGTCCTTGATCTTGAGCGTGATGAAATCCAGACTTTGCAAAGGGCAGCGTCTGGCGCTCACCTTGACCATGATGGTGCGGTCCGCCCCGAACCATTCCAGCCAGGGCAGCGCATGAACGGCCTTGTAGATATCCTCCTCGCGCCGGTAGCGATTGCCGCCCACACGCCATAGCACGCGGCTGGCGATACGGCTTTCCAGATTGACGCGATAGCACAGCTCGAACGGCCCGCTGAAGCCAACGCCGCCGTCGGTGGTCTTTAACGAGGACGCGCCAAGTGCTTCCAGTTCGGCATGGAGCGCACCTTCCAGTCCACGGGGGCAGGGGGAGAAAAAAATTTCAGGCATGATACAAAATTCTGGTGATGGGGAAGGCGGAAATATACACTATTCCATCATGACCAATCTGGCCCAACTGCTCGCCCAGCATCTCGCCACACCGGAGAAGATTCTCTACAGCCAGTTCCAGGACGGTTCGTGGCAGAATTTTTCTTGCGCCGATGTAGTACGACTGGCGGCGCGCTGGCAACAGGCATTTCGCCGCGACGGCTTGCAGACAGGCGATCGAGTGGCGATTTGCCTCAAGAACAGCGTCAATTGGGTGGTAGCAGATCTGGCCGCATTGGGACTGGGGTTGGTGGTGGTTCCGCTGTACCTGGACGACAACGCGGAGAACACCGCCTGGGGCCTGAAAGACTCCGGCGCCCGGCTGGCGGTGCTGGAGAGCGCGCGCCATCATGCCACACTGCGGGCGGCAATGCCGGAGTTGCCGCCTACGGTCTGCGTGCAGGATGGCAACCCCGGCATGGTCACCCTGGCCGCATGGCTGCCACCGTCCGGTGCCGATTTCGAGGTCCGCGAGCTGGATCCCGACGCTCTCGCCACCATTGTCTACACCTCGGGCACTTCCGGCAGGTCCAAAGGCGTCATGCTTTCCCATGGCAACATTCTCGCCAACGTGAAAGCCTCCATGGAAGTGGTCCGTCTGCATGACCAGGACAGCCTGCTCTCGGTGCTCCCCCTGTCCCACATGTTCGAGCGCACTTGCGGTTATTACCTGCCCCTAGCGGCGGGCATCAGGGTGGCATACTCACGGGGCATTCAGCAGATCGGCGAAGACCTTGCCTTTCATCGTCCTACGGTACTTATCGCCGTGCCCAGGGTTTTCGAGCGTTTTCAGGCACGGCTGGAAAAAACCCTGGCGACATCTCCGATCAGGCACGCCTTGTTCCGTCTCACCGTGCACCTTGGCTGGCGACGTTTCAAGCATCAGGCCACAGTGCCGGAACGCTTGCTGTATGGCCTGTTGCGGCGTGTCGTTGCCGCCCCCGTTCTTGAGCGCCTCGGCGGCAGGCTGTGCCTCGCCGTCGCGGGCGGAGCCAAGCTCGAATTGCGCATCGCGCAAACCTTCATCGGTCTCGGCCTCAACCTGATCCAGGGCTATGGCCTGACCGAGGCATCCCCGGTGGTGGCCGCAAACCGCGAATGGGACAACGACCCCGCCACGGTCGGACGACCTCTCAAGGACATCGAAACCCGTGTCAACGAAGCAGGAGAACTGCTGGTGCGAGGGCCATCGGTGATGCGGGGGTACTGGAACAATCCGGAAGCCAGCGCCAAAGTGCTGGAATCTTCCGGCTGGCTCAACACCGGCGACCTGGTGGAAATCAGGGACGGCAGGATCACCATCATGGGCCGCAGCAAGGATATCCTGGTGCTGTCCAACGGAGAGAAAGTCTCGCCCCAGGATGTGGAAATCGCCATTCTGGACGATCCCATTTTTGAGCAAGTACTGCTGATCGGGGAGGGAAAGCCCTTCTTCGCGCTACTAGCGGTAACCCAGGAGCGCGAAGAGAAGACCCTGGTCAGGCGCGCCAATGCCCAGCTCAAACACTTTCCGCGTTATGTGCGGGTACGCCGCGTCGTCGCGCTGGACGAGCCGTGGACGGTAGAAAACGGGTTGCTCACGCCGACAATGAAAATCAAACGCAGCGCGGTACTGGAACAGTACCGGCCATTGATCGAGCAGATTTATCAGGCTAGAAAGGCTTGACCACCACCAGTATCACCACCGCCGCCAGGATCAGCACCGGCAATTCGTTCATCCAGCGGTAGAAAACATGGCCGCGACGGTTACGCCCGTGCTGGAAATCCGCAACAATCCTGCCGCAGTACCAGTGATAGACCACCAATAACACGACCAGTGCCAGTTTCGCGTGCAACCACCCCCCGGCAAAACCGTAACCGAGCCAGAGCCACAGGCCGAAGCTAACCGCCAGCACTGCGAGTGGCGTCATGAAGCGGTACAACTTGTGCTCCATAAGTTTGAAGCGCTCGGAAGTAGCCTCGTCGTCCACCATGGCATGATTGACAAACAGCCGTGGCAAATAGAACAGGCCGGCGAACCAGCTCACCACGAAAATGATGTGAAACGCTTTAATCCAGAGCATGGGCGGGAATGACGATGGGAGTATGATGGCCGGGAATTATAAGGCCACACTGAAACGATGACTATCCCGCAACGCGTGCGCGCATTTTTTTCCTGGCGCAGATGGCGTCCCGACATCTGGACCCTGCTGCTCATCGGCGCCATTATTTACATCTGGTTCCGCCCACCCGCATGGGTAAGCGAGGAACACCGCGCAGTGCAGGGCGTGCAGGCAAGCCTGCTGGACGGGCGCGTGGTCGGTCTGGAGCAACTGCGCGGCAAGGTGGTGCTGGTGAATTTCTGGGCCACCTGGTGTCCCTATTGCCGCCACGAAATGCCGGCGATGGAAGATTTTTATCGTGATTACCGTGAAAAAGGGTTCGAGATCCTGGCCCTTAGCCAGGACGAAGATCCGGCCACCGTGAAGGGTTTCATGACGCGGGAAGGGTATCATTTTCCCGCCGCCATGGCGGATGCATCAAACGCTACCGCCTTCGGCGGCGTGAGCCGCTTGCCGACATCGTTTGTGATCGACAAGCAAGGCATCGTGCGCCACAAGATCAGTGGCCAGCTCCATTATGCCCGCCTGAAAAGCCTGGTGGAACCGCTACTGGCGGAGTAGCCGCCGGCGACAGGTGGGCTAGTGGTCTGCTTCGCAAATGCCGGAACATGAAAACACGTCTTCCGGCCCGTGGCGGCGTTGCTCATCCTCGCAATAGGCGCGGCTATTGCTGCGGTTCGCGCCTTGCCACAGACCGGAATCCATCGTTTTCATCTTGTTCCTTGATTTACGAAGCAGACCACTAGCCCTTGCCTCCGCTGTTGCCGCGCAGATTTTCCAGGCTACGCTCCATCTCGCGCTTGTAGAAAATGAAATCCATTTCCGGCACCGGTGCACCCAGGCGCATCGCCACCGCAATCACCTGCCCGCGCTGGTGGGCGGCGTGAGTCATGACATGCGTCAGCGCATCCCGAACCCATATCTGGCAGGGCTGGCTACGGGTATCGAGATAGCTGACCTGCTCATCGAAAAACGACTCCGGTTGCGCCTCCAGCCAGCGCTGCATGTCACGGAACTCCTGGCGCAAGGCATGCTTCAGCTCTTTCCAGTCAGCCACGTAAAGTTCTTCGCGCCCTACCTGTTCCTGCCGCAGGTGCGACATCCAGTTACGGGTCACGATCAGGATATGGTTCAGGGTTTTGTGAAGGCTTTCGAATACCATGCCCTGATTGCTGCGGCGAGCTTCATCGTCAAGCACATCCAGCGATACGAATAACACGTCATTGGCCCAGTGCTGGTAATCCGCCTGGTAAACGAAATGCTTCTTCAACGTGGTCATCATGTCGCACCTCCCAACTGCTGGTCTAGAAGCATGAATAACTTGGGGAAATCCAGTTCTCCTAGGGTTTGCTGGAGAATCATTCCCTTCTGGTCGATTATGAACGTAGTTGGCGTCAGCTTCACCTGGTTGAACGCCTTTGCCGCCTCACCGCTTCCGTCCAGCGCGACAGTAAAGGGCAGGCCGCGCTGTCGGACAAAATTGTTCACATACTCCGGCGAATCGTAACTCATCGCCACCGCCACCACCTCCAGGCCGCGCGCATGATATTTGCGGTAGGTTTCCACCAGTTGCGGCATTTCCTTGATACAGCCGGGGCAACTGGTGGCCCAGAAGTTCACCAGCACCACCTTGCCGCGCAAACTGTCGAGCGCAAGCTGCTTGCCCTCCAGGGTGGTGAATGCGAGCTGCGGAGCCATCGGCTTTTTGGACACGGTAAACAGCAACAAGGCCGCCAGCGCCAATATGCCAATAGCGATTAGAACATGCTTTTTTGCTTGCATCAAACCCCTCTCAATATGCTGTCCAGTTCCTTCAGCCGCTGCGGCGTGCCAACATCCACCCATGGTCCGGCGTAATGCACGCCCCCCACTTTGCCGTGATCCATCGCCGCGCGCAACAGGGGCGCGAGTTTAGCCCTGACACCCTGGCCGATGGCAGCAAAAAATTCCGGGCGGTAGACTGCGATCCCGCTGAAAGTCAGCATGCGCTCGCCCTGCTGGCGAACCCGGCCATCTTCCAGTGCGAAGTCTCCACCCGGGTGCTGAACGGGATTATCCACCAGCACCAGATAGGCAAGTTGCTGCTCCGGCATGGACAAATCAGTCAGCGCGGAAAAATCCAGCTCGCAGTACACGTCCCCGTTCACCACCAGGAACGGGGCTTCACCCAGCAGCGGCAAGGCATTGGCGATCCCGCCCGCCGTTTCCAGCGCTTCCGCTTCCGGCGAGTAGCGGATGCTTACCCCAAGGCGCGCGCCATTACCGAGTGTGGACTCGATTTGCGCCCCAAGATGGGCGTGGTTGATTACCAGTTCCCGCATCCCGGCGCGCGCCAGGCTCTCGATATGCCACTGGATTAGCGGCTTACCGCCCACTTCCAGCAACGGCTTGGGGGTCAGGTCGGTGAGCGGGCGCATGCGCTCGCCGCGACCGGCCGCAAGGATCATGGCTTTCAGAAACTATACCCCACCGCCGCCTGTTTATTTTCCAGCTCGTCCAGCAAACGCAGCAACGGCGTCAGGGCATTGTAGCGCTCGCAGGCTTTGCGCAGGTAAGTCATGACCAGCGGCATGTCTCCGAGATAGCCGTCCTTGCCATCGCGATGGTAGAGCCGGGCGAAGATGCCCAGCACCTTGATGTGGCGCTGCACGCCCATCCACTCGAAGTCGCGGTAGAACTCATAGAAATCCGCGTTCACCGGCAATCCGGCTTTTTTCGCGCGTTCCCAGTAGCGGATGCACCAGTCCAGCACCCGTTCCTCGTCCCACTTGATATATGCGTCCTTGAACAGGGAAGCCAGGTCGTAGGTGATGGGGCCGTACACCGCGTCCTGAAAGTCCAGCACCCCGGGGTTGGGGGCTGCCACCATCAGGTTGCGCGAGTGATAATCGCGATGGACGTAGACTTTGGGCTGCGCCAGATTATTCAGCATGATCAGGGTGAAGGTCCGTTCCAGCATATCGCACTGGGAGCTGCTTAGTTCCGTCTGAACATGCTTGACCGCATACCATTCCGGAAACAGGCGCATTTCCCGCATCAACAGCGTCTCGTCGTAGAGCGGCAACACATCCTGCCTGCTTGCGAGCTGGATCTTTATCAGCGCATCGATGGCGTCAAGGTAAAGCGCATCGGCATTGTTTTCGTTCAGTGCCTGAAGATAGGTGGTGTGACCGAGATCGGACAGCAGCAGGAAACCCTGCCGCACATCCTGGGCCACGATCCTGGGCACATGAGCCCCTGCCGCGCCGAACAATTCCGCCACGCGCAGAAACGGCCCGCAATCTTCCTGCTGGGGCGGAGCGTCCATGACGATGTGCGTGACGCCGTCGGCCTTGACCCTGAAATAACGGCGGAAACTGGCATCGGCGGATGCCGGCTCCACGCTCCAGCCCGCCTCCGGAAACTGGACTCGCAACCAGTCATGCATGCGTTCTATACGTTCCACAAGTACCTTGCCTCATTGCTTAAATCGGGGAATTGTGCGATTTTAGCACTTCCGCGAAGCACCCCAATTAAGAATGCATACGCTCCGCCCTATCCTTGCCGCCCTAGCCCTGCTAATCCTGCCACTCGATCTCCATGCCGAAGACGATGTCCTGGAGCTGCGCCCGCAAACTTCTCTCATAACCGAATATCCCGCCGACGAGCCGACACCGGTCTTCATCCGCGCCGACCGCATGAGCGGCAGGCAGGATGGCGAAATCGAGGCCGAGGGAGAAGTCGAGCTGCGCAAGCGAGGCCAGACCGTGGACGCGGATCGCCTCAATTACAAGCAACCGGAGGACGAAGTACACGCCGAAGGACATGTGCGCATCGAGCAGAAAGGCTCCGTCGCCACCGGTCCTGAACTCAGGATGAAACTGGAAACGCGTCAGGGTTTCATGCGCGAACCGGCATACAGACTCACCCAGCCCGATGCCCACGGCACGGCGGAAAATCTGGAATTCCTGGGGGAGGACAAATACCGGATAACCCAGGGTAGCTACACCACATGCAGCGAGGGCAATGACGACTGGTTCATGCGTACCAGCGAAATGGAGCTTGACCGCACCACGCAGGTCGGGACGGCATCCGGCGCCAGCGTATATTTCAAGGGAGTGCCGTTCCTGTACACCCCCTGGCTGACGTTCCCCCTCAACAACCAGCGCAAGTCGGGCTTTCTTCCACCGACCTTCGGTAGCAGCGGCAAGAGCGGGGCCGAATTTTCCCTGCCTTATTACTGGAATATCGCCCCCGAGCAGGATGCCACCATTACGCCCCGGCTGCTGAGCAAACGCGGCCTGCAACTGAGCGGCCAATACCGCTACCTGAATCCGGCTTATTCCGGCGAAACGCGCCTGGAAACCCTGCCCAACGACAACATCACCGGCAGCAACCGCTATGCGCTGTGGATGCGCCACGGCCAGAATCTTGGATCGGGTTGGGCTGCCGGGTTGAATCTGCAAACAGTTTCGGACGATGACTATTTCCGCGACCTGACCACCACCCTCGCCACCACCTCCCAGACCAATCTGCCGCGCGAAGGCGCCTTGGCGTACAACGGCTATGGCCTGAATTTCCTGACCCGGGTGCAACGTTTTCAGACCCTGCAGGATCCGCTCGCCCCCCTGACACCGCCCTATGGCCGCGCGCCCCAGATGCTTCTCAATGGCTCATGGCGCAACTTCCCTGCGCTGGACCTTGGGCTGTCCAGCGAATGGGTGGATTTCACGCACCCGACCCTGATCAACGGCAAACGTCTCAGCTTTTATCCCAACATCAGCCTGCCTCTGGCGCGCAGCTTTGCCTTTGTCACGCCCAAGCTCGGCATGCACGCCACCCGCTATACGCTTGGGGACAACAACAGCACTGACTTGGCAGATACCACGCGCACCCTGCCGATCTTCAGCCTCGACAGCGGCCTGTTTTTCGAACGGGAATTGCAACTGAGCGGTACGGATTTCATCCAGACCCTGGAGCCACGGCTGTATTACCTCAACATTCCGTATCGCGACCAAAGCAAATTGCCCAACTTCGACTCCGCCCTGGCGGATTTGAATTATGTTCAGATGTTTGCCGAAAACCAGTTCGTCGGCGGCGACAGGATCAACGACGCAAACCAACTGACAATGGCGCTCACCACCCGCTTGCTCGACCCCAGCAGCGGCCAGGAACGGCTGCGCGCCGCCATCGGTCAGCGCTATTACTTCAAGGATCAGCAAGTCACGCTGGACGGGGCGGCACGCAGCGACAGGTCTTCCGACATTCTGGCCACTTTCAGCGGTCGGGTCACGCCGTTCTGGAGCGTAGACACCGGGATACAATACACCCCCGGCCAGCAGCAATTCGAAAAGTCCAATATCGGTGTGCGTTACCAGCCCGAACCGGGCAAGGCGCTTAATCTCGGCTACCGTTTTACCCGCGACATCCTGAAACAGGTGGACATTTCCACCCAGTGGCCGATTTCCGGCCGTTGGCAGGCCATGGGCCGCTTGAACTACTCATTCCTCGACAGCAAAATCTTGGAAGGGCTGGCCGGGGTTGAATATAATGGGGGCTGCTGGGCAGCACGAATGGTGATGC
The DNA here is from genome assembly GCA_031426915.1 of Sulfuricellaceae bacterium. Taxonomy (GTDB): domain Bacteria; phylum Pseudomonadota; class Gammaproteobacteria; order Burkholderiales; family Sulfuricellaceae; genus Sulfurimicrobium. Next base: position 32,877 of record JASJPB010000041.1, read on the forward strand.
ACAACTTCGCCACGGCCACTTCGCAGGCAAGTAACTCGATATACTTCCAGCTCGAATTGTTCGGACTGGGGAAAATCGGCTCCAACCCGTTGGACATCCTGAAACGGAACATTTCCGGCTATGCGCAAACCAATCAACTTTCCTCTCCGGCTATTACCCATGAACCGTACTAAACCAAGACTGCTGGCTTTATATCTTTCCACGGCCCTGCTCGGCGTCATCCCGCCGGCATTTGCCGCAGAAACCGGCTCGACCCCCCTCGACCGCATCGTGGCGGTGGTGAATAACGACGTCATCACCCAGCTCGAACTCAACCAGCGCCTGCGGCTGGTGAGCCAGCAACTCCAGAAACAGGGCACCCCGCTCCCGCCCCGCGAACTGCTGGAAAAACAGCTGCTGGAACGCATCATCATGGACCGGACACAGCTTCAGCTGGCCCAGGAAACCGGCGTCAAGGTGGATGACTCCCAGCTTGACAAGACCCTGCAACGCATCGCCCAGGAGAACAAGCTCAGTCAGGACCAGTTTCGTGCCGCACTGGAAAAGGATGGGGTGAATTTTGCCAAATTCCGCGAGGACATCCGCCACGAAATCATCATGGGACGCCTGCGGGAGCGGGAAGTGGATAACCGTGTGACCGTCAGCGAAGGTGAAGTGGATAGTTTCCTCGCCATGCATAACGCCGCTGCAGGCGATGGCAATGAGTTCAATCTGGCCCACATTCTGGTGCGGGTGCCGGAACAAGCCAGCCCGGAGCAGTTGCAGAAGCTCAAGGCCCGGGCCACCCAGGCTCTGGAAGAATTGATGGCGGGCAAGGATTTCCGCCAGATAGCCGCCAGCCATTCCGATGCTCCCGATGCCCTTGAAGGCGGAGCGATTGGCTGGCGTTCAAGCGGCCAGCTGCCCACGCTGTTCGTGGAGACGCTGAACGCGCTCAAACCGGGCGAAAACAGCCTGGTCCTGCGCAGCCCGAACGGTTTCCACATTCTCAAGCTGCTCGGAAAACGCGGCAAGGACGCCCCGCTCATCGTGCGGCAAACCCACGCCCGGCATATCCTGATCAAGGTGAACGAAGTGGTGTCGGAACAGGATGCCAGGACGCGCGCGCTGCAGCTCAAGGAACGCCTTGACCACGAGGCCAAATTCGAGGAACTGGCGCGACAGTTCTCGGAAGATGGATCAGCCAGCCGCGGCGGAGACTTGAACTGGCTTTCACCTGGCGACACCGTACCGGAATTTGAGAAAGCCATGGATGCCCTGCAACCTGGGCAATTGTCCGAGCCCGTGCGCTCCCCTTTCGGCTGGCACCTGATCCAGGTAATCGAGCGCCGCAACGAGGACGTGAGCAAGGAACGGCTACGCATGCAGGCGCGCCAGGAAATCCGCGCCCGCAAGGCCGATGAAGCGTATCAGGAATGGTTGCGCCAATTACGCGATCGGGCTTATGTCGAGTATCGCCTTGAAGAAAAGTAGCATTACCTCCCCCGCAATTGCCCTTACCGCCGGCGAACCTGCCGGCATCGGCCCCGACTTGTGCCTGATGCTGGCGCAACGCGAGCTTCCCATGCGTGTCGTCGTGCTGGCGGATAAAACTCTGCTGGCTCAACGCGCCGAGCAGCTCGGCCTGGAGGTGAAACTGGCCGATTATCAACAGGATCATGTTCACCGTCACACGCCGGGAACGCTGGAGATATGGCACCATGCCGCTGCGCTTCCGGTGCAGGCGGGCAAGCTTGACAGCGCCAACAGTCCCTACGTGCTGGAAACCCTGAGCAGCGCGGTCAAGGCCTGCCTGGACGGCAGCTTCGACGCACTGGTGACCGCGCCGGTGCACAAGGGCATCATCAACGATGCCGGCATCCCCTTCACCGGGCATACCGAATTTCTGGCGCAACAGACCGGCACGGCGCGGGTGGTCATGATGTTGGTGGGGGGAGGCATGAGAGTGGCGTTGGCCACCACCCATCTGCCCCTGAAAGACGTGGCCGCGGCCATTACCCCTGCCGGCCTGAACGAAGTCATCACGATTCTGCATCACGACCTCGTCACCCGCTTCAATATTGCCAGCCCGCGCATCCTGGTGGCGGGGCTGAATCCCCACGCCGGCGAAGGCGGGCATCTCGGACGCGAGGAGATCGAGATTATCTCCCCGGTGCTGGATGCCTTGCGCGCCAAGGGCATGGATCTGCGCGGCCCGCTGCCGGCGGACACCCTGTTCACACCCCGCATGCTGGCCGAATGCGATTGCGTGCTTGCCATGTACCACGACCAGGGCCTGCCGGTACTGAAACACGCCAGTTTCGGCGCAGGCGTCAACGTAACCCTGGGCCTGCCGATCATCCGCACCTCGGTGGATCACGGCACGGCACTGGAACTGGCGGGCAGCGGCAAGGCCGATCCCGGCAGCCTGCTGGCGGCGCTGGAACTGGCATGCCAGATGGCGCAGCGATGAAGCATATTCCACGCAAACGTTTTAGCTCCGGCATAACGTTCGCCTCACGAACATTAGCCTGCACTGAAACTCTGGTGCGATCCGGCAATCAGCAATTGAGCCCAAACTAATGCCACCGCCATCCCACATTCCTCGTAAACGTTTTGGCCAGCACTTCCTCACTGACCGCCAGGTCATAGCGGATATTATCGCCACCATCCGGCCACGACCTGATGACCTGATGGTGGAAATCGGCCCCGGCCTGGGTGCGATCACCAAGCCGCTGTTGCAGACGTTACGTCACCTGCATGTGGTGGAAATCGACCGCGACATCGTGGTGCGCCTGCACCGCGATTACAATCAGGAACACCTCAGCGTTCATGCCTGCGATGCGCTCAAATTCGACTTTGCCAGCCTCGGCAGCCCGTTGCGGGTAGTTGGCAATCTGCCCTACAACATTTCGACGCCATTGCTGTTCCATCTCGCCAGCTTCGCAGCGCAGATTGAGGACATGCATTTCATGCTGCAGAAGGAAGTGGTGGAGCGCATGGTAGCCGAGCCTTCTTCCTCAGCTTATGGTAGGCTGTCCGTCATGCTGCAATATTTCTTCGTCATGGACAATCTGTTGCATGTCCCGCCTCAGGCCTTCTCGCCTCCGCCCAAAGTGGAATCGGCAGTGGTACGCATGCTTCCCTGGCGTGATCGGCCATTCGAGGCCAGGGATGAGACACTACTGGGAAAAGTCGTGGCAGCGGCCTTTGCCATGCGCCGCAAGACACTACGCAATACGCTGCACGCCTACCTCAAAGGGCCGGATTTCGAACAACTCGGGATTGATCCCGGCTGGCGGGCGGAAAATCTCGGGATAGCGGATTTCGTTCGCATCGCCAATTTTTGCCATGGGAAACCGCAGTAAACATGCCGCTGCCTCCGCCCGACACGCTGGGATTCGGAGTCACACCCAGCAAAATTACGCTCTACCAGCGCTATCTGGATGCCCTGGGCCGGGCCACCAACCTGCTGCTGGAGGGCTCGGGCGAGGAAAACTGGACAGAAGTGCTGCATCTCCTGGCGGAGTCCACGCGCGTCAATCACTGCGCCTTATATCTCAACGAGCAGAATGCTGCCGGCCAGTTACAAGCACGGCTATGCTCGGACTGGCCGGTTTCCGGCGTGGCACCGAACGACAACGCCATGTTGCGCTGCCTGAACTACGACGATTTTATCCTGCTCAGTGAAACGCTTCACATCGGCATGGTGCTGACCAAAAACCTGTCAGAACTGCCTGCGGCCGAGTTCGGCCTGTTCAAGAAGCTCAACGTGGCCAGTGTGCTGTGCATCCCGCTCCTGGTCGGTGGCGAAATGGCAGGATTCCTGGGATTTTTCTCCCCGCGCGACAAGCACGACTGGGTTCCGATGGAAATCGACATCCTGTGCGTGGCTGCGAATAATTTTGCCGCCAGCCTGGCCCGTCAGCGTATCGAACAAAGCCTGCGCGCCAGCGAATCCAGGCTGCGGGTGCTGGTGGGGGCAACCGAGGACATCGTGATCGAATTCGACGCTGCGGGCGTGATCCACAACGTCTGGTCCAACCACAACCTGTTGCCCTCCGCCTGCTCTCCCTGCCAGCCACTGTCCTCGGCACTGCCGGCCGATATGGCGCACGCCCTTCTGGAAGCCGCACCTCGAGTATTGGAAAATGCCAGGAGCGAAACGGTCGAGTTCGCTCTTGAGGATGCATTGGGCGATCAGTATTTTACCGGCAGGCTGCAAACGGTGCCTGCCGAAGACGGCCACGACATGCATCTGGTGGCGCTGATACGCGATGTGACGGCACAAATTCAGGCCGAGGCACGGCGCCAGACCATGCTCGACACCCTGGATTTACTGGAGGAAGCCATTATCGACATGACCCCCCAAGGCAAACTGACCGATGTCAGCGCCGGGTGGGGGAAACTGCGTGGCAGCGAGGGCGCGGGACGGACTCCGCACGAGCAGTCGCTGCTGCAGTTCGTGCATCCGGAAGACCGGAGTGAAGTCAGCGCCACACTCGGCAGGCTGGAAACTGCACAGCAAGGACTGGGCAGCACGCTGCGTTTCCGTCTCAGCAGCGAAAATGGGGAATACCTGTGGGTGGAAGCCCGCTTGCTCGCGCACCGCTCACCCCAGGGCCACGTGACCTGCATGCGCGGCATTCTGCGCGATGTCACGGCATCCTATCAGGAGCAGAAGCGCATCACTCAACTGGCCCTGCATGATCCCCTGACCCAGTTGCCGAACCGGTTGTTGCTTCATGATCATTTGCAGCAGGCCATCATCCGCGCCCAGCGCAACGGCACCAAGGTCGCCCTGGGTTTCATTGACCTCGACCGCTTCAAGCATATCAACGACACCTACGGCCACCAGGTGGGCGATGCCGTGTTGCTTGCATTGAGCCAAAGGCTGCTGCGCGCGATACGCGAGGTGGATACACTCAGCCGCTGGGGCGGCGACGAGTTCGTGGCGTTATTGCCCGACACCACACTGGATAGTGACATTCGCCATATTGCCGCACGTTTGATGGAGGCCGGACGGCAGCCCATCGAGGTGGATGGACAGGAAATCCTGCCTACCCTGAGTATCGGGTTTGCCATCTATCCGGATAACGCCGACAGCGCAGAGGCGTTGATGACCGTTGCCGACCATGCCATGTTTCACGCCAAGCGCAATGGTCGCAACAACGTGCAGTTCTACCGCGACCTGGTAGTGGATCAACGCAACTTGAATTGCTTGATAACCTGATCCAGTTTGGCGGAAAGCTTGGCCAGTTTTCCGCTGGCCTGCTCGCCCGACTCGGTATCTTCGGATGCCTCCTGCACCATGCGGCTGATTTCCTGCACATGGCCGCTCACTTCTGAAACCATCTGATTTTGCGATGCGGCGCCGGAAGCGATGCGTTCGATCATCTCCGACACCATTTGCACACTGAGCACGATCTCCTGCAGCGCCACGCCGGCCTCGGTTGCCTTCTCCACTCCGCCGCGCACCTGCTCGGTACCGTTTTGCATGGTGGAAATCGCATTGCGCGTTTCCTGCTGTACGCTCTGGATCATTTCACTGATCTCCCGGGTGGCCTGAGCGGTTTTCTCTGCCAGTTTGCGCACCTCGTCCGCCACCACCGCGAACCCGCGCCCCTGCTCGCCAGCCCGGGCAGCTTCAATTGCCGCATTGAGTGCAAGCAGATTGGTTTGTTCGGCGATGCCGTTGATCACGGCCACGATGGCACCGATTTCGTCCGATTTGCGTCCCAGGCTATCCACCGCGGAAGAACCCTGTGTTACCGATTCATTGATCTGGCGCATGCCCTGTATGGTTTGCTGCACAATTTCGCCACCCGATTTGGCCAGGCTGGAAGCGTTGCGCGCGGCCTCGGAAACCTGGCCGGCACTGGCGGAAATTTCCGCCACTGTTGCCGAGAGCGTTTCCGTGCTGGAATTGATGCGCCCCACGGTTTGATGCTGCGCGTCAAAACGTCTGCGCACCCCGCTCATCAGCCCCTGGATGGTATCTGCATCGTGGCTCACGCTGCCGCTCATATTGGCCACTTCGCCAATCAGATCACGCAGGTTTTCTGCCATCTTGTTGAAACTGGTGACGATTTCGCCGATGGTGTCATCGCTTTCCATGTTGCAGCGGAGGCTGATATCCTTGTCGCTGATGGCCGTGGCGACATGCGAAATGCGCCGCAATTTGGATAACAACACCCAACTCACCAGCCAGTAATTGGCCAGTCCGAGAATGACCCCCGCCGCCAGCGCGCTGACGCAGAACCACAGCAACATGCCCGGCTTCCATTCCACGAACAGGTTGGCAAAGACTGGAAACACCGCCCCCATTACCAGGCCCAGCGTCAGGAACGACAACATCAGGTTGCGCAGAATACTGGGTTTCATGGTCACTTCCTTTTAGGGCGTGTTAACGCTAATTCAGCGCGAGCCGCGCTGAATGAATTCTATCTGGTATCCGTCCGGGTCCTCGACGAAGGCGATAACGGTGGCGCCATGCTGCATCGGCCCCGCCTCACGCGTCACCTTGCCGCCACGTTTTTTCACTTCTTCGCATGCCAGACGGGCATCTTCCACTTCCACCGCGATGTGACCGAAGCCGTTGCCGAGCTCATAGGACGAGGTATCCCAGTTATGGGTCAGCTCGATGGCCGCGTGCTCGGATTCATCGCCATAGCCCACAAAAGCCAGGGTAAAGCGCCCCCCAGGGTAATCCTTGCGGCGCAACAAGCGCATCCCCAGAACCTGGGTGTAAAAGGCGATGGATTTTTCCAGATCCCCGACGCGGATCATGGTATGCAACAAACGCATGGGCAATCCCTCATTCTGTTGCAAGCGACATTCTCACTTGTGGTGGCCCATCATAACAAGCTTGGGACCAAGAAAAAACCCCGGCCAGCAAGCGGCTCAGAACTGATGGTAATAGCCGGACTGTTCCTTGAGCGCGGTGCGTTGCAACGCATGATCCGGGCACAACTGGGCCACGATACGCCAGAAGGCGGATGAGTGGTTGAGTTCGACGATGTGGGCCAGCTCGTGGCTCACCACATAATCGATCACCGCCGGGGGCGCCTTGATCAGGCGCCAATTGAGACGAATGGCGCTGCTGCTGGTACAACTGCCCCAGCGGGTGCGGGCATTGGAAAGTCCGAGCCGTGTCACGCTCACGCCAAGCTGGCGCGCATAAAAAGCGACCCGGTGCTGGTAAAAATCCAGGGCCTGACGGCGGTACCATTGCACCACCCTGGTTTCGATGGCCGCCATGTCGTGAGGGTCCGGAGACACCACCCGCAACTGCCCCTCAGCCAGCACAGGACGCGCGCGCGGCCCGCCCCGCTCCAGCACCAGCTCGACCGGACTGCCCAGAAACGGCAGCATCAGGCCATCCTGCCAGACAAAATCAGGCAAGGCCTGGGCGCGCATTTGTCCCAGTTTGTCCAGCACCCACCCCGATTTTTCCTGCAGCACCGCTTCCCAGGCCCGTTGCGGCAAGCGGGACGGCACGCTGACCACCAGTCCTGCCTGCCCTATCCTGAGGCCGATGGTGCGGCGGCGCGCACTGCGCCGCAACTGGTAGACGACGTCCTGGTCAGCGAGACGGATGCGATGCAAGCGGCCCGCCTTCGAATTCGCGTCCGATGCGCTGCATCTCCTGCTCGATCCAGGTTTCCACCTGACGATTGAGTTCCGAGGCCTTCATGCCGGAAGCCTGAATCGGCTGGCCGATGCTCACGGTAATGGTGCCGGGGTATTTGAGAAAGGCGTTCTTGCCCCAGAATTCGCCGGCATTGTGTGCCACGGGCACCACCGGGGCGCCGCTGTGGGCAGCAAGAAAAGCGCCGCCGATGTTGAACTTGCCCTTGCTTCCCGGCTTAATGCGCGTGCCTTCGGGGAAAACCACCACCCAGAACCCCTGTGCCAGCCGCGCCCTGCCTTGGTCGGAAACCTGTTTCAAGGCCTCCTTGCCGGCGCTGCGGTCGATGGCGATGGGGCTGGTCATGGCCAGGCCCCAGCCGAAAAAAGGGATTTTCAGCAGTTCCCGTTTCAGCACCCACACCACGGGCGGAAAGATGCACTGAAAAGCCAGCGTTTCCCATGCCGACTGGTGCTTGGCGAGAATCACGCTGGGCGTGACAGGAATATTCTCCGCACCGATGACACGGTAATTCAGGCCGCAAACCAGATTGGCCCACCACAGCATGATTCTGGCCCAATACGAGATGAAGCGTGAGCGGGTCAGGGGCGAAAAAGCCAAACTGAACATGGCAATGACGGAAAACAGCGGGGTGAACAGCAGCATGCCCAGGGCGTAGAACGTGGAGCGCAGCCAAACCATCATGCAGGTGGCGCGGTCAGATGGCGCACCGCCTCCCCAAGATCGGCGAAGACCAGCGTTCCTTGCGGCAACTCGCCGGCCTCAAGCGTCTTTTCCCCTTTACCGGTACGCACCAGGATCGGCTGCGCCCCCTGCGCGACCGCTGCCTGCAGGTCGCGCAGGGAGTCGCCGATGGCGGGCACCCCGGTCAGATCCTGGTTGAAACGCCGGCTGATTTCCTCGAACATGCCCGGCTTGGGCTTGCGGCAATCACACTTCGAGTCCGCCGCATGGGGACAGAAAAACAGCGCATCGATGCGCCCTCCCACCAGGGCCAGCGCCTTGTGCATCTTGTCGTGGATGGCGTTGAGCGTGGCCATGTCGAACAGGCCGCGACCGATGCCGGACTGGTTGGTCGCCAGCACCACCCGGTAACCGGCCTGGTTGAGGCGGGCGATGGCCTCCAGGCTGCCGGGAATGGGTTTCCATTCCTCCGGACTCTTGATGAACTGGTCGGAATCGAAATTGATCACGCCATCGCGGTCGAGAATGATGAGTTTCATTGTGCCAACTTGGAAATATCCGCCACCTGGTTCATCAGATCACCCAGAGATTTCAACAATGCGAGGCGGTTATTGCGAATCAGCGGTTCATCCGCCATCACCATTACCCCGTCGAAGAAACTGTCCACCGCCTGGCGCGCCCCGGCCAGTTGCGTCAGGGCGCCGGTGTAATCCTCGTTGTGGATCAGCGCCGCGACAAGGGGCGCAAGGCGGCTGACCGCCTCGAACAGGTCGCGTTCCACGGCTTCCTGCATCAAGGCGGGATCGGGGCTGCCGCTCGGGGCCTCGGTCTTTTTCAGGATATTCCGGATACGCTTGTTGGCTGCCGCCAGGGCCGCCGCCTCGGGCAACTTGCCGAATTCGCGCACGGCTTCCAGACGCGGCGGCACCAGGTCGATGCGGGTGGGGTTCTGGCTCACCACCGCATCGACTTCGGCCGCCTCAAAACCCTTGTCGCGCAAATAGCCCTTCAGGCGCTCCAGCATGAAGCCGTGCACGTCCAGCGCCACGCTGTCCGCCACCATTTCGCCGGGGAACAGGCTGCGCGCGAATTGCAGCAAGGCCACCAGATCCAGCGGTAGCCCCTTCTCCGCCAGGATGCGCAGCACGCCCAGCGCATGGCGGCGCAGGCCGAAGGGATCCTTGTCCCCGGTCGGCACCAGGCCGATGCCGTAAATACCCACCAGGGTATCTAGCTTGTCGGCCAGCGCCGCCGCCGCGCCCACGTTGTCCTGCGGCAAATCGTCGCCAGCGAAGCGCGGCCAGTAGTGCTGCTCCACGGCGCGCGCCACGGCTTCGGGTTCACCGTCGTGAATGGCGTAGTAACGCCCCATGATGCCTTGCAGTTCGGGAAATTCGCCCACCATGTCGGTCAACAGGTCGGCCTTGGCAAGATGCGCGGCACGCTCGGCGTGTTCCGCGTTCGCGCCGAGATGGCGGGCGATCTCGCCGGCCAGCTTGGTGACCCGCCGGGCCCGCTCCAGCTGGGTGCCAAGCTTGTTGTGGTACACCACATTGCCCAGTTTCTCGACCCGGGAGGCCAGCGGCTTCTTGCGATCCTGGTCGAAGAAGAACTTGGCGTCCGCCAGGCGCGGCCGCACCACGCGCTCGTTGCCGCCGATCACCGCGGAAGGATCGGCGGGACGAATATTGGACACGATCAGGAAGCGGTTCGTCAGTCTGCCGTGGCTGTCCAGCAGCGGGAAATATTTCTGGTTGGCCTTCATGGTGAGGATCAGGCATTCCTGGGGTACTTCCAGGAACACCTCCTCAAAACGGCCCACCAGCACGTTGGGGCGCTCGACCAGGGCAGTGACTTCATCCAGCAGCGCATCGTCCTCGATCGGCTTCACGCCCCCGATTTTCTCCGCCGCCGCATGCAACTGGCGGGCGATCTCGGCGCGTCGTGCCTCGAAGCCGGGAATCACCGCGCCTTCAGCCTCCATCTGCGCGGCATAGCTGTCGGCATCCCTGATCGACAGCGTCGGTGCGGTAGCCTCGAAACGGTGGCCCTGGGTGGCACGGCCCGCTTCCAGGCCCAGCGCGCCTATGCTCACCACCTCGGCGCCGTGCAGCGCCACCAGGCCGTGCACCGGGCGCACGAAGTTGACCGTGCTCCAGCCATCGGCCAACTGATACGTCATCACCTTGGGAATGGGCAGTTTGCCGAGCGCTTCGTCCAGGGCTTTTTGCAGCCCCTCGGCGAGCGTGGCGCCGGTCGCCATGCTGTCGAGAAACAGCACCTCGGCCTTGCCGTCGCCCTCGCGCCTGAGGGCGGGGACCACGGCAGCATCCAGGCCCATGCCCGCGAGCCGCTTCAGCAGCGCCGGCGTGGCCTGGCCATTGGCATCCAGGCCCACGCTCACCGGCATCAGCTTGTGTGAAACCGGCTTGTCGGCGGCACGCGCAGACACCGCGGTGACATGCGCGGCGAGACGGCGCGGCGAGGCGTAGGGTGTGACAACCGATTCGGCGCCCGCCAGCCCCTGGGTCTTGAGGGATTCGGACAGAGCGGCGGAAAACGCCTCTCCCAGCTTTTTCAACGCCTTGGGAGGAAGCTCCTCGACAAACAGTTCGACCAGCAGATTCTTCGTACTCATGCCCGTACCGCCTTTTCTTCCAGCTTTGCCAGGATTTCGTTGGCCCACTCCCTGGGCGCCATGGGGAAGCCCAGCCGCGCGCGGCTATCCAGGTAGCTCTGCGCCACGCTGCGCGCCAGGTTGCGGATACGGCCGATGTAGGCAGCGCGCTCGGTGACCGAGATGGCACCGCGCGCATCCAGCAGGTTGAAGGTATGTCCGGCTTTCAGCACCTGCTCGTAGGCAGGCAGCGCGAGCTGCTGTTCCATCAGCAGTTTCGCCTGTTTTTCATGGGCGTTGAAGGCGGTGAGGAGGAATTCCACATCGCTGTGCTCGAAGTTATAGGTGGACTGCTCCACCTCGTTCTGGTGGTAGACATCGCGGTAAGTGAGTCCTTGCGTCCACACCAGGTCGAACACGTTGTCCACCCCTTGCAGATACATGGCCAGACGCTCCAGGCCGTAGGTGATCTCGCCGGTGATGGGCTTGCAGTCGATGCCGCCCACCTGCTGGAAATAGGTGAACTGGGTCACTTCCATGCCGTTCAGCCACACTTCCCAGCCCAGTCCCCATGCGCCCAGGGTAGGGTTTTCCCAGTCATCCTCGACGAAACGGATATCGTTCTGCTTGAGGTCGAAGCCCAGCGCTTCCAGCGAGCCGAGATAAAGCTCCAGGATGTTTTCCGGGGCGGGCTTCAGCACCACCTGGAACTGGTAATAATGTTGCAGGCGGTTGGGGTTCTCGCCGTAGCGGCCGTCCTTGGGGCGGCGCGAGGGCTGCACGTAGGCCGCTTTCCACGGCTCGGGGCCGATGGCGCGCAGGAAAGTGGCGGTGTGGCTGGTGCCGGCGCCCACCTCCATATCGTAGGGCTGGAGCAGCGCGCAGCCGCGTTCGGCCCAATAACGCTGGAGCGTGAGAATGATGTCCTGGAAAGTCAGCATGAAGGAGGCGAATCGCTAAAAAGGGCTGATTTTACTGCATTTCCGGCAGGCGTGAAACGCCAGGGGAGGGCCAGAGAAGGAAAAGGGGCGGCAGCGCCGCCCCGCAAAACCATTTAGAACAATGGGCGCTTGATGGTGATGGCACCGCGAAGCTGTCCCAGTGTATAGCCCTGGGCCTTGTCGTGCGGATACTCCGCCGCCAGCACGTCCTTCACTGGCTGCGCCACGGTATCGGGCGTGCCATGACACTTCAGGCAAACGTCCTGCGTCGGGATGGGTTTCATGTAACGGAAATACTTGCCCTGCGGCTCGGAAACGATCTCGGCGAACTCCATGTTGGCGGGATTTTCCTTTTCCATGCGCCGCTCGAAGTCCGTCAGGGTCTTCTGCTCCCAGGCGTCGGGCGTACCCAGCATCGGATTACGCACTTTCTGGGACACGCGCGACACGCGCCACCCGCTCTTGCGCGACAGATCGGAAGCGATCGACGGCGCAATGTCGCGGCAAACCTTGATGGTGGAGACCGGCCCATTGGCCTGCATTTCCTTCTGCATCTCGCCCCCGAGACGGGTGGCCAGTTCCTTCACGACCTTGCGTGCCTCATCCTGATACTTCGCCATGTCATCGTCAGCCAGGGCAGGCGTCGCCATGCATGCGGAAGCCAGAATCGCTGCAATCACTCGAATTTTCATGGAAGCTCCTTTGAAAGAATTTCGGCATGCTTCATGCGCGCCGGGGCCGACCAGTAAAACGCGAGTGCCTTCGCCAGTCAAGCATTCCGGATTACATTTCGGATAAGTGGATTTCCCACTGGAGTGTCGTGGCGCGCATGACGGATAGTCTTTTCATGCGGCCAGCAACGCCAGCTTCTCCACCCGTTTCAGCCGCTTGATCTGAACCTCACGCCTGGATGCGGCAGCGCGGTCGGGATGCGGCTCCCAGTAAACCAGCCTGACCGGCCGGCGAGAGCGGGTATATTTCGATGCCGTGCCCAGGTTGTGACTGGCCACGCGCCGCTCCGGGTCGTTGGTGATCCCGGCATACAGCGACCCATCGGCGCATTCCAGCAGATAACAGCCCCAGCTCAATGCCGCGACCTCCACGTCGAGGCCATGACCAGGGTCAGCATCAGCAACATCAGGACCAGCACCGGGACATTGCCGAAGCGGACATAGGGCGTGGCGCCCTGAAAACCCTGCACCGTTCCTTCCAGCACCGTGGCGACGAATACCGGAGCCAGCCCCTCCACCTCGCCGTGCTGGTTGATGATGGCCGTGACGCCGGTATTGGTGGCGCGCAACATATAGCGTCCGGTTTCCAGCGCCCGCATCTGGGCAATCTGCAAATGCTGCCAGGGACCGAACGAATGGCCGAACCAGGCATCGTTGGTGAGGTTGGCCAGCAGCGTCGCCTGCGGCAACTGGCGTATGATTTCCTCGCCGAACACGTCTTCATAGCAGATATCCACCGCCAGATGCTGCCCCGCCACTGCCATCGGCTGCTGCACTTCTGCGCCACGGGAGAAATCGGACAAGGGAATGTGCAGGAACTCCAGCACCCAGGAAAACACCGGGCGCAGCGGCAGAAACTCGCCGAAAGGCACCAGATGGGATTTGCGGTATAGCTGCATCGGCGAGGAACCAAAGCTGAACGCGCTGTTGAAGTACTCGTCCACATTCCCTGTTTCCGGAATACCTACCACCAGGTCGCCCTTGCGCTGACGTGCCAGCTGTGCCAGCTTTTCCAGGTAGGCGGCCGGAACCGAATCAAAAAAGATCGGCACCGCGGTTTCCGGCAGAAGAATCAGGCGCCCGCGGCTCCTTGCCGCGAGTGCGGCATATGTGTCTAGCGTGTCGCGGGCCACCTCGGGGCGCCACTTCATGTCCTGGGCGATATTCCCCTGCAACAGGGAAACCGTTAGCGGCGGTCCGGCCGGCTGCGTCCATTCCACCTGCTTGAGAGCCAGGCCCGTTGCCGCCAGAACAATGATCGCCAGTACCGCGTGGCGGCGGCTTCCCGCTTGCAGCAGCAAAGCCAGCGCACCGGCGCCCAGCGCCAGCGCCAGCGAAACGCCATACACTCCGAACAAGGGCGCGAAGCCCGCCAAAGGGCTGACTGGCACCTGGGAGTAACCCACCCCGAGCCAGGGGAATCCGGTAAGAACCCAGCCCCGCAACCATTCCATCACACCCCACAAGGCCGGCAGCAGCACCAGCAGGCGCAACGTCGGACTTACCCTGAGACGCGCCTGCAGCCCCCCCGCAAAAGCGGGGAACACGGCCAGGACGGCGCAGAACAGGCTCGTCGCCACCACCGCAACCGGCAATGGCATGCCGCCGAAATCGTGCAGGCTGACATAAACCCAGCTCACCCCGGCCCCGAAAAACCCCAGGCCGAAGGTAAAGCCATCCAGCGCTGCCCGTTGCGCCGTGGGCGCTTTGGCCCAGAGACGAAAAAGCCACGCCAGGGCCAGTAGCGGCAGCGGAAAGAGGTAAAACGGCGCGAACCCGAAAACGGTCAACGCCCCCAGGGCGGGGGGAAAAAGGAAGTCAAGCAGACGCAGCATTAAATATTCAGAATAACTTAATTGAAATCGACCACATTCGCCGCGATTACGGGCACCCGAAATTGAAAATAATTACCTGTATTTCGGGTTATAATGCCAGCTTTTTCAAGCGCAAGCAGGAAAAACAGTGTTCGCGGCATCCTGCGCATAAAACAACTGCACGCGTTTTCCGCATTTGACTTGAACACAAATTAAAGGGCTGTCGTTGAAAGCATCCGTTGTGATCCCAGCCAAAAATGGGGGCAAACTGCTGGTCAAAGTGGTCAAGCAGGTTCTGGCACAACGCACACCCTGGCCGTTTGAAGTTCTGGTCATCGATTCCGGGTCGGTGGATGGTTCCATCGAAGCCTTGCGCGAACTTCCTGTCAGCATACATACGATTCCCAGTCACGAATTCGGCCATGGCAAGACCCGCAACCTGGGCGCCAGCCTGACCCGGGGCGAATTCATCGTCTATCTCACCCACGACGCTCTGCCCGCCGACGAGCTCTGGCTTGCCTCCCTGGTGGAGGCCGCCTCCATGTCGCCGGATACGGCAGGCGCTTTCGGCCCCCACCTGCCCTACCCGGACGCCAGCCCGATGCTCAAGCGGGAATTGACCCTCCATTTCCAGGGCTTCGGCTCCAGCCCCAACCTGGTGCGCATGGACGACCCGGCACGCTACCGCCAGGACATTGGCTACCGGCAATTCCTGCACTTCTTTTCAAGCAACAACTCCTGCCTGCGGCGCTCGGCATGGGAGAAAATTCCGCTCAAGGATGTGGATTTCGCTGAAGACCAGTTGTGGGCCAGGGACGCCATTGAGGCCGGTTACGCCAAGGCCTACTCTCCCTCCGCACGGGTCTATCACTCCCACAATTTCGGCGTCACCGAAAGCTACCGCAGGGCCTTCGACGAATCGCGCGCCCTCAACCTTCTGTTCGGCTACGAGCTTGCCCCCACGCTGGCGCACGTATTCGGACAAACCGTACGACTCACCTGGCGCGACTGGAAATGGGTTGCGGAGGATGTCGCCTCGGTATCCGAAAAAGTGCTATGGATGTTCAAGATACCGTTCCTCAATCTTGCCAGACTCGGCGGATTTTATCTCGGCGGCCACCACGGCAAGCTGCCGGACTGGGCCACGAATGCTGTTTCCAGAGACAAAAGACTGTTCAAATCCTAACCCGCTCGGGCCATGCGGCCCAGCAGAACTTTTAAGCCATGCCGACTCCCTTTATCTCAAAAATTCGCAAAATTCCCCTCCTGATTCGCAGCCAGGGACTAATCGGCACGATCAGATTCATCGCGCGATGGTTCAGGAAACGTTATTCCAACGGACTGCTGGTGCCGCGTATCGATGTCTGCGAATTCTACGAATTCCTTGCGCCGCCTGCGGAGCACCTTCCACCCCCGGACAATATCGAACCGAACACCATCAACTGGATCATTCCCGGATTTGAAGTCGGCAGCGGCGGCCATCTCAACATTTTCAGAATGATCTGGGGACTGGAAAAACTCGGTTACCGGAGTCGGCTGCATATCGTTGGCGGCTGCCAGTTTTCCAGCGGAGAAGCGGCCAGGGAAGCGATTGTGGCGCATTTCTGTCCGCTCGCGGCGGAGGTCCGCATCGGTGAAGAGTCGCTCGAAGCTGCGGAATTCACAGTGGCAACATCCTGGATTACCGCCTACACAGTGCGTCGCTTCTCGGCGACCAATCACAAAGTCTATTTCATCCAGGACATGGAACCCTGGTTCTCGCCTCACGGCAGTGCCTATGTTTTCGCGGAGGCCACTTACGGCTTCGGCTTTACCGGCATTACGGCGGGCAAATGGCTGTCCGGGTTGATGGCGGAAAATTACGGCATGAAGGCCTATCCATTCGGCTTTTCCTACGAGCACGACCGCTACGCCCCCCGGCCGCGCAAACCCGGCACGCGCAAGGTATTCTTTTACGCCCGCCATGTCACCCCCAGAAGGGGCTTCGAACTCGGCATGCTGGCCCTGAAAATGGTTCACGACCAGCTTCCCGATATCGAGTTCGTGCTGGCCGGCTGGGACACCTCGGGCTACGTCGTTCCCTTCCCGCACCTCAACGCAGGCGTGGTTGCCCTGGACGAGCTGCCGGACCTCTACTCCCAGTGCGATGCGGCGCTGGTCATATCGCTCACCAATATCTCGCTGCTGCCGCTGGAACTGATCGCCTGCGGCTGCCCGGTAGTCTCGAACGGCGGCCCCAACGTGGAATGGCTGCTCACGGACAGGGAAACGGCCATGATCGCCGAAGCATCGCCCGAAGCGCTGGCTGCCGCACTGGTGGAGTTGCTGCGGGACCATGAGCTGCATGCCAGACTGAGCGCAAACGGGTTGAATTTCGCCCGCCAAAGCAACTGGGCCGACGAGGCACGCAAGGTACACGGCTACCTGGAAATGATCAGGGAAGGCCGATGAGCGCAAGCGGCACAACAAAGGCACTGCGAGAATGGGGCTTCGTATTCCTACTGTGGCTGCGCCGCGACCTCAAATCGCGTTATACCGGCTCGTTCGGCGGTGCCCTGTGGGGAATATTGCAACCCCTGATGACGGTAGCCGTGTTCTACATCATTTTCGCGGTCGTGCTCAAGGTGCGCGTACCCGAACTGGCCAATGAATCCGGCTATTTCTTCTACCTCCTGGCCGGCCTGCTGCCCTGGCTGGGCATTTCGGAAGGCTTGTCCAGGGCGGTGGGCTCCCTTGTCGCCCAGGAACAGTTCATCCAGAAACTGGTTTTCCCGGTGGAAATCATCCCCTCCACCGTCATTGTCAGCAGCTTCGTCACGCAACTGGTGAGCATGGCCATTCTGCTCGTGCTGCTGGGCGTGGCCGGCCTCCTTCACCCGTCCGGGCTGATCTTTCTGCCCCTGGTTTTCCTCATGCAACTGGTGCTGTGCGTGGGACTGGGACTGCTGCTCGCCATCCTCACGGTTCATGTCAAGGACCTGGCTCAACTTGCCCCGGTGGCACTGCAGATTTTCTTTTACCTCACCCCCATCCTCTACCCCAAGAGCATGGTTCCCGCTGCTTACCATCCCCTCTACCTGCTCAACCCTTTCGCCGGCTTCATCGAAGTCTACCAGGGCTTGCTGCTGGGGTTGCCGGTCGGCCTCGGCAGCATCCTTTCCATGATCGCCTGGACGCTGCTGGCAGGCATCGGTGGCGCGATGCTTTTCCGCGCGCTCAAGCCCACCCTGGGGGACTATCTGTGAACGAGACGAACACCTCGCCCCCGGTTTTCCCGGTGCGCATCGACAATGTGTCCAAGGGTTACCGATACTATCGCCGCCCGGCCGACCGCCTGCGCGAACTGCTGACAAAACAGCCGCAACACCAGATGCACTGGGCGTTGCGCGACGTCAGCATCAGTATTGAAAAGGGCGAAACTTTCGGTCTCATCGGCGAAAACGGCGCAGGAAAAAGCACGCTGTTGAAGCTGGTCGCCGGCACCTGCCGCCCCAGCCGGGGCGAAGTCGTGGTGGATGGCCGGGTTGCCGCATTGCTCGAACTGGGCGCCGGCTTTCATCCCGACGAGAACGGGCGGGACAACGCCTACTTGATGGGTGCTCTTTCCGGCATTGCGCCCGGCAAGATGGATGAATATTACCGGGGCGTGGTGGAATTCGCCGAACTGTCCGAGGACGTGCTGGAACGCCCGGTCAAAACCTACTCTTCCGGCATGTTCATGCGCCTTGCCTTCGCCACCGCCACCGCGGTCGACCCGGACATTCTGATCATCGACGAAGCGCTGTCGGTCGGCGACATGCATTTCCAGAAGAAAAGCCTGGACCGGATCATGAATTTCCGCGACAAGGGCCGCACCATCCTGTTCTGTTCCCACAACCTCTACCAGGTGCGCAGCCTGTGCAACCGCGCTGCCTGGATCCATGAGGGCAAGGTGCGGGCCATCGGCAACACCGAGGAAGTCGTCACGGCCTACGAAAGCCATGAACGGGAAAAAGAAACACGTTTTCTCGACAAGGCCAACAACCTGACCTTCAAACCTGCATCGACGTCCATCGCGCCGGTACGCATCAGCCAGGTCACCCTGACCAGCCCGGACGGCACCTCGCCCGAAATACTGGACACCTTCCAGCCGGTCACGGTCAGGGTGGAAGTCGAAAGCGTGCGCCAGAGCGTGCCGTTCCACGTCGGCGTCGCCATCGTGCGCAACGACCGGGAAAATGTTTTCGGCTCCAGCACCCATTTCGAAGCCGGCTCCCTCCCCCTGACCGCGGACGGGACGCGCACGGTAGCGCTGCATTTGCCGCACCTGAACCTGCTCTCCGGGCAATACAGCCTGAGCGTCTACCTGCTCGACGATTCCGGACTGCAGGTTTACGACATGGCCGAAAACGTCTGCCCTTTCCACGTGCACAGCTCGTGCCGCGAATTCGGCATCGCCTACCTGCCTTACCACTGGCAATTGTAGTCCACGGCGTCCCGTGATCGACTCCCAGACACGCAAATGGCTCAGGCTTTACGGCCTTTTCCAGCCCCTCTCCCGGCTGCCGCTTGCGCTTGCCTACCGTGCCGCGGACGCCATCGGCCGCCATGATTTTGGACACTTGCATGATGCACGCACCGCCATCGGCAACGGCCTCGATTCCGCCTTCCCCCATCTCGCGGCCGACCCGGCATTGCGGAAAGACTGGATACAACGCCATTTCACCATGATGTCACGCGAAATCATGGACACCTTCGTGATGGAAAGGCTTCATCCGGGCAACAGCCAGCAGCTGGTGCAACTCGATCCGGCATCGCTTGCCCTGATGCAGGAGACCAAGCGCGAGGGCCGCGGCACCATTCTCGTCATGGCCCATTTCGGACGCCTGAACCAGGTACTCCTGGCCCTGGCGATGGCCGGATTTCCCCTCGGCATGCTGACTATTGCGGTAGACGAACGCAACCCGGAACTCGGCGCTGCGGACAGGAAATACCTGGGCCACAAGGTGGATACACTACTCAGGCACATCCGTGGCAGATGGGTCAAGCTGGGGGACAATATGCGCGGCCTCTACGAAGGCTTGCAGGCAGGCGAAACCATCGTGGTCCTGATGGACGCCTACCATCCGGCCCAGGGCGGCAACAAATTGCAAATTCCCTTTCTTGATGGGATACTCGAAATAAATCAGGGAATTGAGCGTATTGCGTCGAAAACCGGGGCCAACCTCATATATGGTGCTGCCAAGGAAAACGGCTGGCGTGTGGAGGCAAAGCTCCGCCCCCTGCCGGACGCCCCCCCGGCAGCACTGCGCCAGGCAGTCTCCTATCTCGAGCAGGATATTCTGGAATCCCCTTGGGCTTGGTGGCACTGGAACATCCTGGATTACATTTGGTCTCCGCGAAAAATAGAAACGACATGATGAAACGATGTGTAGTATTCGGCGCCAATGGCTTCATCGGCAGCCACGTGTGCGAAGCCCTGCTCGATGCGGGCCACCAGGTGGTCGCTTTCGACATTTCGCGGGATTTCCTGTCCCTTCAGCATCTCGACAACGAGCGGCTGGAAACCTGCACCGGCGATTTTCTCGACCGCGCCTCAGTGCGCACGGCGCTACACGGCGCCGACTGGGTATTCCACCTGATCAGCACCACCATCCCTTCCACATCCAACAGCAACATGGTTTTCGACGTGCAAAGCAACGTCGTGGCTTCCATCGAAATGCTGGAGGAATGCGTGGCCAACGGCGTCAAGCGCCTGGTATTCGCCTCGTCGGGCGGCACGGTGTACGGCTTGCCCGCCACGGACCCGGTGCTGGAAGATGCGGAACTCCACCCCATCGTTTCCTACGGCTGCACCAAACTGATGGTGGAAAATTATTGCCACCTGTTCCAGCATCAGTTCAACTTGCGCACCGTCAGCCTCAGGCTGGCCAATCCCTATGGCCCCGGCCATCACGGACTGGCGCAGGGCGCCGTCCCGGTTTTCCTGAAACGCATGCTGGCAGGTAAGCCCATCACCATCTGGGGCGACGGCAGCGTCACCCGCGATTACGTCTACATCGCGGATGTCGCCCAGGCCTTCGTGAAGGCGGCGGAATATGACGGAAAGCACAATGTATTCAACATCGGAAGCGGCAAAGGCGTATCGCTGCGGGAACTGCTGATAGAGCTGGAACAGGTCACCGGCAAACAGGCCGAAGTAATCCACGAGGCGCCCCGCAGTTTCGACGTCCCCCGCATCGTGCTGGACATTTCCCGCGCCCGCCGCGAACTCGCGTGGGATGCCTCCACGCCGTTGCAGGAAGGCATCCGGCGCACCTGGGAGCAGTTGTCGCAAATGGAGGAACGGCGCCATGGCTGAACACTGGGAAAAATACAGCTACAGCGTCGACATGGAGAGCGAAACCACCGCCACCAAGGTGCTGCGCCTGATCGGCCAAAACAAGCGCGTGCTGGAACTGGGTAGCGCGGTAGGTTCCATGACACGGCTCATGAAGGAAAACAACGATTGCACCGTCGTCGCCATGGAGCTTGACCCGAGCATGGCGCAAATGGCCGAGCCGTATTGCGAGCGCATGGTGGTGGGCAACGTGGAGAGCATGGATCTCGACGCGGCCTTCGGCGAGGACCGCTTCGACGTCATCGTCGCCGCGGACATACTGGAGCACCTCTACGACCCCTGGGCCTGCCTGAGAAAAATCCGCAAATTTCTCAAGCCCGAAGGCTACCTGGTACTGTCCGTGCCCAACGTCGCCCACAATGCCCTGCTTGCCCAGTTATTGCGCGGCCGCTTCCCCTACCAGGAAAAAGGCCTGCTGGATCGTACCCACCTACGTTTCTTTACCCGCCACAACCTGGAAGAGATGCTGCTTTCTTCGGGATATCTGCCGTGCAGGTGGGAGCGCAACACCGTAGCGGAAAATGCCACCGAATTCGGCTTCGAGTGGGAAAACACACCGCCCCGCCTACGGGAAAGTCTTGCCGACAACCCCGATGGGCAAACCTACCAGTTCATCGTGCAAGCCTATCCCAGCACTGAAACCGGCTGGGTGGAAAAAAACCGCGACGACATCAGGCAGGAACAAATGGCACGACAGAAGGTGGAAGCGGAACTGGCACGGGTCAGGTCCGACCTCGCCGAATTTCAGAAAGCGTTTGATGAGACCAGCAAGGCATTCAACGAAGCCCGCCTGCTGCTGGAGCAAAAGCAGAAAACCGTCGACGAACTGATGGAATACCACAAGGCATTTCAGGAAGCGCGCGAAATGCTGGAATCCATCCAGCGCAGCCCTTTTGCTTATGCCATCAATCGTGTGCGCTCCGCAATCGGACGAACACTGAAGCGATGGCTGGCGCCGTAAATAGCAAATCCCTCCCCAATTCCTGTAAAATTCGGGCATTCATTCAAAAAATCCAAGGTGGACTCAACGTGTTTAATGGAAAATCTGTTTTTATAACGGGCGGAACCGGCTCTTTTGGCAAGCATTTCATCAAGATGCTGTTCAAGCAATACACCCCGAAGCGGGTCATCGTGTTCTCCCGCGACGAACTCAAGCAGTTCGAGATGCAACAGCATTTCAACGACCCCGCAATGCGCTATTTCATCGGCGACGTGCGTGACGGCGATCGCCTGCGCCAAGCCATGCGCGGGGTCGACTACGTGATACACGCCGCCGCGCTGAAACAGGTTCCGGCGGCCGAATACAACCCCATGGAATGCATCAAGACCAACATCCACGGCGCCGAAAACGTCATCAGCGCAGCCATCGAAAACGAAGTGGAAAAAGTCATCGCCCTGTCCACCGACAAGGCGGCCAACCCCATCAATCTTTACGGTGCCACCAAGCTCGCATCGGACAAGATGTTCGTCGCCGCCAACAACATCGCTGGCGGACGCCGCACCAAGTTTGCCGTGGTGCGTTACGGCAACGTGGTCGGTTCGCGCGGCTCGGTCGTGCCCCTGTTCAAGAAACTGGTCGCTGACGGTGCAAAGGAACTCCCGATTACCGACCCCCGCATGACTCGCTTCTGGATCACCCTGGACCAGGGCATCGATTTCGTCGTCAAGGGCCTGGAACGCATGCATGGCGGGGAAATTTTCGTCCCCAAGATTCCTTCCGCCCATGTCACCGACCTCGCCACGGCTCTGGCACCCGACCTGCCGATCAAGATCATCGGCATTCGTCCGGGCGAGAAACTGCACGAAATCATGTGCCCCGCCGACGACTGCCACCTGACGCTGGAATTCGAAAATCACTACGTGATCAGGCCCTCCATCACCTTCTTTTCCCAGCCGGACTACACCCTCAATGCCCTCGGGGAACAAGGCGTCCCGGTTGCGGAAGGTTTCGATTACAGCTCCGGCACCAACCCCCATTTCCTGAACGTGGAAGAACTCCGCGAACTGGACGCCACAGCCGAAGCATGATTCCGTACGGCAGGCAGGACATCAGCGCTGCCGACATTGCGGCGGTAAGCGAGGTGCTACGCTCGGACTGGTTGACCCAGGGTCCGGCCATCGAGCGTTTCGAGCAGGAAGTTGCCGCCTACTGCGGCGCCCGTTACGCGGTCGCGGTAAGCAACGCCACCGCCGCGCTGCATATCGCCTGCCTTGCCGCCGGCCTGAAAGCGGGCGAAATCCTGTGGACCTCGCCCAACACTTTCGTGGCCTCGGCGAATTGCGGGCGTTATTGCGGTGCGGCAGTGGATTTCGTGGACATCGACCCGCACACCTACAACATGGGCCTCACCGCGCTGCGGGAGAAACTGGCCCATGCCGAAAGTGTAGGGAAGCTGCCCAAGGTACTGGTCCCGGTGCACTTCGCCGGCCAGTCCTGCGCCATGGCCGAGATTCACGAACTGGCCGAACGCTACGGCTTCACGGTCATCGAGGACGCCTCCCACGCCATCGGCGGACGTTACCGGGACACTCCGGTCGGCGCATGCGCCCACTCGGACATGGCCGTGTTCAGCTTCCACCCGGTCAAGATCATCACCACCGGGGAAGGTGGCATGGTGCTGACCAACCGCGAAGACCTGTACCAGCATCTCAAACGCCTGCGTTCCCACGGCATCACGCGCGAGCCCGGCGAGATGCAGGGCGAATCCCACGGCCCGTGGTATTACCAGCAAATCGAGCTGGGTTTCAATTACCGCATGACAGACATCCAGGCCGCCCTGGGCGCCAGCCAGCTCACCCGTCTGGACCAGTTCATACAACGCCGTCACCAGCTTGCGGAAAACTACCGGGCACTGCTGCACGAGCTGCCGCTGACGCTTCCGCACCAGGATCGTGACAGCCATTCCGCTTTCCACCTCTACGTCGTGCGCCTCCAGCTCGACAAGATCCGGAAAACCCACCGCCAGGTGTTCGAAGCGCTCAGGGATGCCGGAATCGGCGTCAATGTGCACTACATCCCGGTCCACACCCAACCCTACTACCTGGACCAGGGTTTCGCGTGGGGAGACTTTCCGCTGGCCGAGCAATACTACCGCGAGGCCATCAGCCTGCCGATGTACTCCGGGCTGACGGAACAGGATCAGAAGCAGGTAGCAGATAGCCTGAAGGAAATTTTGCGGTGAAAACCGTCATCATCGTCCAGGCTCGCATGACCTCGACCCGCCTGCCCGGAAAGATTCTCAAACAGGTGTTGGGCAAGCCGCTGCTCGAATACCAGCTGGAACGCCTGCGCCGGGTACGGCTGGCGGACCAGATCGTGATTGCCACCACCGGCAACGACAGCGATCAGCCCATCGTCGACTTTTGCGCACAACATGGAATTTCCTGCTTCCGCGGCTCCGAAAACGACGTCCTGGCGCGCTACCACGGCGCGGCCACGCACTTTGAGGCGGATACCGTGGTCCGCATCACCTCCGATTGCCCCCTCATCGATCCCGCAGTCGTGGAACAGGTGATCCGCTGCTACCTGGATCGTCGCACCGAGCTGGATTATGTCTCCAACTGCCTTGAGCGCACCTGGCCGCGTGGCATGGACACGGAAGTCTTTTCCTACCGCGCCCTCCATGAAGCCTTCTCGGAAGCGCTCGAACAAGCGGAGCGCGAACACGTCACACCCTTTATCTACCGCCAGCCTCAACGCTACCGCCTGGCAAACGTGGCCGCGACGGAAAATCTGGCGCAACACCGCTGGACCGTGGATACGCCTGAGGATTTCGAACTGGTGAGCAAGCTCCTCACGGCGCTGTACCCGGCCAAGCCAGACTTCTCGCTGGCGGACATCCTGGACCTGCTGGAAAAACACCCCGCCTGGGCTGCCATCAACGCCCATGTGGAACAGAAAAAACTCGGACAATAAGCAAGGGCAAAACATGAACGAACAGTACAAGACCGCGCAGGAAGCCTTCTGGGCCGGCGAATTCGGTGACGCTTACGCTGACCGCAACCAGGGCGAGCACTGGATTGCCGCCAATCTGGCTTTCTTTTCCAAGGTCCTCAGCCGCACCAGCGACATTGGCTCGATCATCGAATTCGGCGCCAACATCGGACTCAACCTGATGGCGCTGAAGCAGCTTCTGCCGAACGCCGAACTGTCCGCCATCGAAATCAACCAGAAAGCCGTCGATGCCTTGGGCCGACTGGGATTCGTCAAGGTTTACCCGCACTCCATCCTCGATTTCACGCCCGACCAGCCGCGCGACCTTGCGCTCATCAAGGGGGTGCTGATCCACATCAATCCGGACATGCTGCCCCAGGTGTACGACCGGCTTTACCAGAGCAGCGCCCGTTACATCTGCATCGCCGAATACTATAATCCCTCGCCGGTAAACATCCCCTACCGCGGCGAAAGCGACAAGCTGTTCAAGCGCGATTTCGCGGGTGAAATGCTCGATCGCTTCAGCGATCTGCGCCTGGTGGACTATGGTTTCAGCTACCACCGCGACAACAACTTCCCGCAGGACGACCTGACCTGGTTCCTGCTGGAAAAAACCCGCGCATGAAAATCTTCATCCGTGCCGATGCCTCCGTGGCTATCGGCACGGGTCACGTCATGCGTTGCCTGACGCTGGCGCAAGCCTTGCGTGAAGCGGGGGCATCGGTCAGCTTCATCTGCAGGGAACTGCCGGGCAACCTCAACGCTTACATTGAACAGCAAGGTTTCCGTGTTTGTTCCATCGCCCACGACGCAAGTGCAGGCTGGGAAGAGGATGCCCGCCAGACGCTGACGGCGATTACCGATAGCGGAGCGCATCCGGACTGGGTGATCACCGACCACTACGGACTCGACGCCCGCTGGGAATCCGCGCTACGTCCCTTGGCCGGCCACATCATGGCCATCGACGATCTCGCCGACCGCCCGCACGACTGCGACCTGCTGCTCGACCAGAACACCCACGCGGGCCAGGAGACAGCCTATGCCAGGCTGATCCCACCTCACGCCAGCCAGTTGCTGGGTCCGCACTACGCGCTATTGCGCCGCGAGTTCGCGCAAGCGCGTGCCGCACTCTCGCCCCGCGACGCTTCGCTGAAGCGCATTCTGGTATTTTTCGGCGGCAGCGACCCGAGCAACGAAACCGAAAAAGCACTTGATGCACTGTCCACTCCGGATTTTGCCGGAATCGCGCTGGACGTCGTGGTGGGCGCATCCAATCCATGCCGGGACAGGATCAGGGAGCTATGCGCCGCACGTCCCGACACGACTTACCATTGCCAGGTTTCCAACATGGCGCAGCTGATGGCATGTGCAGATTTGTCCATAGGCGCGGGGGGCAGCACGACCTGGGAACGCATGGCACTGGGTTTGCCCACGCTGGTCATCAGCGTCGCGTCCAACCAGGAACAAATCGCCCAACACCTTGCGACACAGGGCGCCCAACGCTATCTCGGCAGCGCCCGGGACATCGGGGCGGAACATATCCGGGAAGCGCTGCTGCAACTATCACAAGCGCCCCGTGAACGCGTCGCCATGTCGGACATCGCCATGGCCCTGGTGGACGGGCTCGGCGCGTCACGAGTCGCTACAGTCATGGCAGTGCAATGGCCCGGGTCGAGCCAGTGAACAGGATAGAGCTGAGACGCGCCACGGCAAATGACGAGCGCAAGCTGTTCGAATGGCGCAACGCGCCCGAAACACGCCGTTATGCATTCGATTCCAATCCCATTGCCTGGGAAGACCATGTGCGCTGGTTTCGCGCCTCGCTTGAGCGCGCCGAGCGGTATCTGCTGATCGGCGAAATGGATGGGGAAGCGCTTGGTGTCCTGAGATATGACCTGGACGGCGACTGCGCCGAAATATCCATTTATCTCGTGCCCGGCCAGAGCGGGCGCGGGCTGGGAACTGCCTTGTTGCGGGAAGGCAGCGCCTGGATAAAACTGAACCTGCCACAAGCAAGCCGAATCCGCGCCAAGATCCTGCCCGAGAACATCCCTTCGCAAAAGGCTTTTGCCAAAGCCGGCTATGTGGAATCGGGCGGCATCTTCGAATACCATATTGTCCCCGGCGGGAATATTGACGACAACAGGATGAAAAAGTGAAGGAATTCGACATCGCTGGCCGAAAGATCGGCCCAAATCAGCAACCATTCGTCATCGCCGAAATGTCCGGCAACCACAACCAGTCCCTGGATCGTGCGCTCGCCATAGTGGACGCGGCCGCGAAGGCAGGCGCCCATGCCCTGAAAATCCAGACCTACACCGCCGACACCATGACCCTGGACCTGAGCGAGGGAGAGTTTTTCATCGGCGACAGCGGCAGCCTGTGGCAAGGAAAATCCCTCTACAAGCTTTACCAGGAAGCCTACACCCCCTGGGAATGGCACCAGCCCATCTTCGAACGCTGCCGGGAACAGGGCATGATCGGCTTCAGCACCCCGTTCGATGAAACCGCGGTGGACTTCCTGGAATCGCTGGAGGTGCCCTGCTACAAGATCGCCTCCTTCGAGAATACCGATCTGCCGCTGATCCGCAAGGTGGCCGCAACCGGCAAGCCGATGATCGTCTCCACCGGCATGGCCACCGTGGCGGAACTGGATGAAACGGTGCGCACCATCCGCGCGGCGGGTTGCGAAAATTTCGTGCTGCTCAAATGCACCAGCACCTACCCCTCCACCCCGGAAAACACCAACCTGCGCACCATCCCCCACATGCGCGAGCTGTTCAGGTGCCAGACCGGCCTCTCCGACCACACCATGGGGGTCGGCGCAGCAGTTGCCAGCGTGGTGCTGGGCGCCACCGTGATCGAAAAGCATTTCACGTTGCGCCGCGCCGACGGCGGCGTGGATTCGTCATTCTCGCTGGAACCGGAGGAAATGCATTCCCTGGTGCTCGAAACCGAGCGCGCCTGGCAATCCCTGGGCGCAGTAAGCTACGGTCCCTCCGCTGCGGAAAAGCCCTCGCTGCAATACCGCCGCTCGCTCTATGTGACCCAGGACATCAAGGCGGGCGAAGCCTTCACCCGCGACAATGTGCGCGCCATCCGTCCCGGCCTGGGGCTGCCCACGAAACACCTGGAAACTTTCATGGGACGGAAAGCCAGCCGCGACGTCCGGAGGGGAACGCCTCTGAAGTGGGACTTGCTGGCATAACACACGAATGGTAGACTAACCATGGTTAGTCCACATCAGGCACACTCATGTTAACTGTCAACATCCACGACGCCAAGACCCAGCTCTCCCGTCTGGTAGATCAGGCCGCGCGAGGGGAAACCTTCATCATCGCCAAGGCCGGGAAACCCATGGTCAAGGTCGTTGCGCTTGAGGCCGCTGATATCGAAACAGCGCGCCGGCTGGGTTTCATGGCCGGGGAGATCAGCGTGCCGGATGATTTCGACCGGATGGGAAGTGACGTGATCGCCGAGTTATTCGACGGGAAACCGGTTTGAACCTTTTGCTCGACACCCATCTGCTGCTATGGGCTGCCGGCCAGCCGGACCGACTACCAACTCTCGTGCGGGACTTGTTGCTGGATTCGGCAAACCAGCCTGTTTTCAGCTCCGCCAGCCTGTGGGAAATCACCATCAAGCGTGGACTGGAGCGCCCCGACTTTAATGTTGACCCGCGCCGTTTATGGCGTTTGTTACTGGCGAATGGTTACCGCGAGTTGCCGGTCACCAGCGAGCACGCCATGGCAATACATGAATTGCCCCTGTTACACAAAGACCCTTTCGACCGCATCCTCGTCGCCCAGGCCCGCATAGAAGCCATGATACTGCTCACCGCAGATACTCTGGTGGCCGCCTATGGCGAGGGTGTGCGGCAAGTATGAATGACACAATCCAGGCCCAAACAATGAAAACCCTCGCCATCATCGAAGCCCGCATGAAATCCACCCGGCTGCCGGGCAAGAACCTGCGCCCCATCCTCGGCAAGCCCATGCTGGAAATGCTGGTCGAGCGCCTGAAGCACGCAAAAACCCTGGACGGCGTAGTGGTCGCTACCACCACTGATCCGTCCGACGACGCCATCGAGCAGACCTGCGCCCGGATTGGCGCCGGATGCTATCGCGGCAGCATGGACGACGTGCTGGACCGGGTATTGAGCGCGGCGCAGGCTTTCGGCGCGGACACCATCGTCGAAATCACCGGCGACTGCCCGCTGACCGACCCGGCCATGGTGGACGAGATCGTCAACGCCTACCGCTCCAGCGGCTGCGATTACGTCGGCAATGTGCGCCCTGCCACCCACCCCATCGGACTGGCGATACAGGTTTTCGCCACCCGGGTGCTGGAAGAAACCGCGCGCTCCACCCAGGACCCCGCGGACCGGGAACATGTTTCGCTCTATATCTACGAGCACCCGGAAAAATTCTCGTTGAAAAACGTGGCAAGCGGGCTGGCGGAAAAATATCGCAGCTATCGCCTCACCGTCGACACCCCCGAGGACTTTACCGTGGTGAGCGCCGTGTTCGAAGCGCTGTATCCCGCCAACCCGGCCTTCGGCTTGGCGGAAATGCTGGAGTTCCTCGACGGCAAACCCGAGCTGCTGGCGCTCAACGGCGGAATCGCGCAAAAGGCCGCGCGCTGATGCCCTATCGCGCCGCCATCGCCGGATGCGGCCTGATCGGCAGCGAATTTTCAGACACCATGACGCTGCCCGGCGTTTGGTCGCACGCGGATGCCTATTCGCAATGCGCCGGCACCGAACTGGTTGCGGTATGCGATCAAAACCAGGAAAAACTGGACCGTTGCGCCACCCGCTGGCACGTGGCGGCGCGTTACACCGATTTTGCCGCCATGCTGGATGGCGCCCAGCCGGAGATCGTCAGCATCTGCGCGCCGGACGCCGCCCATTACGTCCAGATCAAGACCGCGCTGCAACACCCCGCCGTGCGCGCGGTACTGGCCGAAAAACCGCTCGCGCTCGATCTGCGGGAGGCCGCAGAACTGGTGAATATTGCCGCCGAACGGAATGTCGTGCTTGCGGTCAACTACACCCGCCGTTATGCATCGGGCTTCGAACAGATTCGCATGCAACTCCGCTCGGGAATCCTCGGCACGGTGCAATGCGTATTGGGCCTCTACACCAAGGGCACGCTGCACAACGGTGGACACTGGTTCGACCTGGCAGAGTTCCTGATCGGGCCGGTGCAAAGCGTCAGCGCCACGAACCAACTGCACGAAAACGGTGCTGACCCGACGCTGGACGTGGTGCTGGACTTCGAGTGCGGCGCGACAGGCCACCTCCAGGGTCTCGATTCACGCGCTTTCGCCCTGTTCGAAATGGATATCCTGTGTTCGAAAGGACGGGTACGTGTCGTCGACTCCGGTTTTTCCATCGAAATCTACCGGCTCGAAGCGAGCCCATTCGGCGCAGGATACCAGCGCCTGGGCTTTTCCGAAAAACTCGATGGCGGTCTGTCCCACGCCATGCTGCGCGCGGTCGAAGACACAGCTGCCTGCCTCGACACGCACCGCCCCCCCCTCTGCTCTGGAAAGGATGCCCTCCAGGCACTGAACATCGGCCTTGCCGCCCATCGCTCGGCGGCAACAGGAAAGGTCGAGGTTTTGCCCGCTATTGCCTCGTAGCCGGGTTGGGCGCACGATTATGCTCCAGTCCTCTTTAAGCCTTGCTGCAATAGATAAGGAGAAAGAAATGTCGACGATTACTTCCAGCACCGTTTTTTTCGGATCCCATGTCAGGTCGCTGCTGTCCGGCATCCTGCTGGTCCTTGCCATGTCATTTTCGAATGCCTATGCCCTCACCCTGACCTCTCCCGCCTTCGCGGCAGGTGCAACCATACCCAATGCCTTCGTTTTCACGCTGGGAGGGCAATGCGGGGGCGGCAACCAGTCGCCGCCGCTGATTTTCGGCAACGTGCCGGACGGAACCCAGAGCTTTGCGCTGGTGCTGCGCGATCCCGACGGTGGCAACTGGCTGCACTGGAAGATATGGAACATCCCCGCCACCATAGACGCGCTGCCGCACGATTTTTCCGCCATCACCACTATCACGCAGGCCAACAATGATTTCGGCACGCTCGGCTACGGCGGCCCCTGCCCGCCCAGCGGCTCGCACCGCTACATTTTTACCCTCTATGCGCTGAACGTGACCTCCTTCGCGACCGAACCCTCGGAAGCCCAGCTCGCCGCGGCTGCCCTGCAAATCGCCACCCTCACCGCCTACCGCTCGCCAACGGACAACGGCGGCTGGACCCCCGCCGAGATACCGCAGAACGGATGGTGGTGGAACGCCAGCGAAAGCGGGCGCGGCTACAGCATCGAACGAAATGCGACCAGCGGCAACATCTTCCTCGCCGCCTACCTGTATGGACAGACCGGCGCATCCACCTGGCTTTCCGCCGGGTTGATACGCTCCGACCAGAATGACTACACTGGGTCGCTCTATCAATACGCGGGCGGGCAGTCCCTCGCCGGTGCCTATATCGCGCCGGTCGCCAGCCAGTATGGCACCGCCAGGCTCGATCCGGTCGACTCTACCCACGCACTGCTCACGCTGACGGGCGCCGGAACAAACCCCGGCATGGTGGTCGCGCTGCGGCGCTTCGAATTCACGCCGGGAAGCCTGGGCGCGCCGG
Source organism: Sulfuricellaceae bacterium (assembly GCA_031426915.1). Classification (GTDB taxonomy): domain Bacteria; phylum Pseudomonadota; class Gammaproteobacteria; order Burkholderiales; family Sulfuricellaceae; genus Sulfurimicrobium. Next base: position 64,263 of record JASJPB010000041.1, read on the forward strand.
TTTCCGCGACCGCCCCGGAGTCGGGATGGTGGTGGAGCGCTGCCGAATCCGGGCGCGGCTATTTCCTTGAGATTCAGCAGAACACCGCATTCATTGCCACCTATATGTACAACCCGGACGGCACGCCGGTCTGGTATTCCACCTACAACACCATGACTTCGGACACGCAGTTCCAGGGCAACCTGCAGCTCTACGCCAACGGGCAGAGCGTGGGGGCAGCCTATGTTGCGCCGACCCTGGTCAATGGCAACGTCGGGACGATCCAGTTGCAGTTCAGCAGCAGAACGGCCGGCACGCTGACCTTGCCGAGCGGTGTGCAGGTGCCGATCACCCGCTTTGCATTTTGACTTCGGGCCTGAATATCGTCGCCGTTTGCGGCGACCCCGGCGGCGCCAATGCCGTGTCGCCGGTGATCGAGTTCTTGCGCGCCGAAAAGCGTGTGACCGTGCATGCCCTCGCCTACCGCCAGGCCCACACCCTGTGGACCGAGCGTAATCTGACGCACGAAGTCATTCCGGACAGCACCACCCACGAGGCAATCCGCGCCCAGCTCCAGCACCTCGATGCGCGCCTGGTGCTCGCCGGCACCTCCGTCAATCCGCTCGAATTCGAGAAACACTACATCGCCGCCGCCCGCGAACTGGGCATTCCCACGCTCGCCGTGATCGACTTCTGGTCCAACTACCGCCTGCGCTTCAGCGATGAGCAAGGCGAACTCGTCTTCCTGCCGGACCGCATCGCGGTCATGGATGAGCTGGCACGGGAAGAAATGATCACGGCGGGTTTCCCGCCCGCGCGCCTGACAGTCACCGGCCACCCCGCGCTGGATAGCCTGGGAACGCACCGTGCCGCCTTCACTCCAGCACAGCGCGACACCCTCAGGGAAAATCTGTGTGTCGGCCCGGACGACTGGCTGGTGCTTTACGCCTCCCAGCCGCCCACCTTTTCCGATCACGACGAAAGCACGCCCCCGCCCTGGCTGGATCGCAAGCGCACGGTCGGCGCGCTGCTCTCGGCGCTGGCCGACCTTGCCCGCGCCCGGGGAAAACGCGCCACGCTGCTCATCCGCCCCCATCCGCGCGAAGATGGTGAAATTTATCGCCATCTCATTCACGACACGGTAAGCATCAAGGTCAGCGGCGAAGGTAACTCGCGCGACCTGGCTCTCGCAGCCGACGTCGTGGCAGGAATGAACACCATGTTTCTGGTGGAAGCCGCCCAGCTCGGCAGGCCCACCCTGAGCATCCGTCTCGATCTTCCGCTGCCGGACGATTTCCCGCCCAACCGTTCGCATCTGACATTCCCGGTTTACCGCGAGGAGGATCTGCGCAATGCGCTTGACGCCATGCTCGAGGGAGGTGCCTGCCGCCCCGAAACGGCGCCCCATGCGGGCAATGCCGGCCGGAATGTGGCACAATTGGCGTATTCGATGATCGGCATTTAGAGACAGGAAAGTTCGTGGCAAAACTGGCAATCAACGGCGGGGAACCCGTCAGAAAAAATCCGTTCCCCCTTTACGTCACCATCGGCGAGGAAGAAAAGCGCGCCGTAATGGAAGTGATGGACAGCACCGTGCTGTCGAAATTTCTCGGCACCTGGTCGCCGGATTTTTTCGGCGGCCCCCGTGTGCAGAAACTCGAACGCGAGTGGGAGGCCTACTTCGGCGTCAAGCACGCGGTCAGCGTCAATTCCGCCACTTCCGGGCTATATGCCGCAGTAGGCGCGGCCGGCGTCGGCCCCGGCGACGAGGTGATCGTTTCCCCCTACACCATGTCCGCCTCGGCCGCCGCCGCGCTGGTGTATGGCGGCATTCCGGTCTTTGCCGACATCGACCCGGACACCTTCTGCCTGTCGCCAGCCAGCATCCGCGAATGCATCACGCCCCGCACCAAGGCCATCATCGTGGTCGACATTTTCGGCCACCCGGCCGAAATGAACGAAATCATGGCTATTGCGCGGGAACATGGCCTGATCGTGATCGAGGATACCGCGCAGGCGCCGGGCGCGACTTACCACGGCAAGTTTGCCGGCACCCTGGCTGACATGGGCGTGTTCAGCCTCAATTACCACAAGACCATCCACTGCGGCGAAGGCGGGATCGTGGTCACCGACAATGCCGACCTCGCCGAACGCCTGCAGCTCATCCGCAACCACGCTGAAGTGGTGGTGAAGAAAAAGGGCGTGGAAAACATCGTCAACATGGTGGGCTTCAACTACCGCATGACCGAGATCGAAGCCGCCATTGCCTCGGAGCAACTGAAGAAACTGGAAGGCCTGGTTGCCCCCCGCGTCGAGGCCGCCGACTTCCTTACCCGCGAACTGTCCGGTCTGCCCGGCCTGACGCCGCCCGCTGTCCAGCCTGGCGTGCGGCACGGCTACTACATCTACGTCATGAAATACGCTGCCGCCGCCACCGGCGTACCACGCGAGCGTTTCGTCGCGGCGATGCAGGCCGAAGGCATCCCGCTCGGCCAGGGCTACGTCGAGCCGATCTATCTCCAGCCCATGTACCAGCAACGCATCGCCTACGGCAAGGACGGCTTCCCCTTCACCTACCCCGGCTACCACGGCACCATCAACTACGAACGCGGCATCTGCCCGGTCACGGAGCGCATGCATTTCCAGGAACTGCTGCAGGGCGACTTCTGCCATGCCAGCCTGACGCAGGGGGATCTCGAAGACATCGTGCGGGCATTCCACAAGGTTTTTGAAAACAGGTCTGAACTGGTTTAGTTGTGCTTGAGTCGACTGAGAAACATTGGTTTGGTGTAGAACCTTTTCGTATTGCGCCACTTCAATAAGGAAATTGATATGGATGCACTTCTGGACATAATAAAAGTGGAAGCAAGACCGGGCTACCTGCTTTACCTTGAATTTGAAAATGGCGAGCAACGTATCTTCGACATGACTCCATATATGGAAAAACAACCATTCGTGAGGTTAAAAGCTTATCCATTGTTCGCCATGGCAAATATTGATTACGGCACGGTCGTCTGGCCTGGCAATATCGACATATCACCTGAAACGCTTTACGACCGGTCACGACTAATATATCCCGATGCGGCCTAAGGCTATGGCTGTGTAGCAGCCATGATTCGCCTCCAACAATCCAGAAACCGAAACTGCTCTCCATGCGATATTGCAAAAAATGCGTCAACCCGGACACCCGGCCCAACATCCATTTCGACGAGGAAGGCGTGTGCCTGCCGTGTCGTTTTGCCGAGCAGAAAAAGCATCATGAAGTCGACTGGGAGGCGCGCCGCCGGGAACTGGATGACATCATCCAGTGGGGACGCGACCATACCTCAAACAGTTACGACTGCATCGTCACGGTCAGCGGGGGCAAGGACAGCATGCGCCAGGCCTTCTATGTGCGCGATGTTCTGAAAGCAAAGCCGCTGCTGGTCAGTTGCGCCTACCCACCCGAGCAGATGTCCGAACGCGGCGCGCGCAACTTTGCCAACCTGATCGAACATGGTTTCGACACGCTCAGCCTGAGCCTCAACCCGCAGGTGTGGAAAACCATGATGAACCAGGGTTTTCTCAAATACGCCAACTGGTGCAAATCCACCGAGCTGGCGCTGTACGCGATACCGATCCATGTCGCCATCGCCTACAAGATACCGCTGATATTCCTGGGCGAGAATCCCGCTTTTACCATTGGCGAACGCACCGGCGGACTGGATGGCGACGCCTCGCGCATGAAGTATTCCAACACGCTGGGAGGCGGCACCCCCGACCATCTCATGAGCGAGGACATCACGCCACAGGATGTGCATTTCTACCGTTACCCATCCGACACCGAGCTCAGTGACGCCAATCTACGGCTGGTCTACCTCGGCTACTACATTGAGGATTTCAACCACTACAGCAACGCCGAATTCGCCATTGCCCGGGGCCTGGAAATCCGCAACGAACCGCCGGAAAAAATTGGCGACATCAATGGCTATACGGCCCTGGATGAGGATTTCGTCACCGTCAACCAGATGATCAAATACATCAAGTTCGGTTTTGGCCGCGTCACGGACCAGGCTGCGGAAGGCATCGCGCTGGGCCATATGGATCGCGAGACAGGCATCGACCTGGTTACCCGTTATGACGGAAAATGCGACCCCGTTTACATCAGACGTTATTGCGAGTATCTCGGCATCAGCGAGGAAAAATTCTGGGAAATCGTCGAATCCGTCCGGGGCAAGGACATCTGGGAAAAGGATGCCCAGGGCAACTGGAAACTCAAAGTGGACCTGGCGTCCAGCCCCTCTCTGCAGGATTGAACAATGAAACCCCATATCTGCATCATTGACTACGGCATGGGCAACACCCAGTCGGTCGGCAACGCCATCGAATACCTCGGGGCGGATTACCTGATTTCCAGCCGCCGCGAAGACATCCTCGCCAGCACCGCGCTGATACTCCCCGGCGTAGGCGCATTCGCCGCCGCCATGGAAAACCTCCGCAAACTCGAACTGGTCGACTTGCTGACCGACACGGTGGTCGAAAAAGGCAAACCCTTCCTCGGCATCTGCCTGGGCATGCAACTGCTGGCGCGGGATTCCGTCGAACTCGGCTTGCATTCAGGACTGGGCTGGATCGAGGGCCACGTGATTGCATTCGAGCCTTCCCACGAAGTGCGCATTCCCCATGTCGGCTGGAACAACTGCCATATCCGCAAACAGGAACCCCTGTTTCACAATCTTGCCGAAGATGCGCATTTCTATTTTGACCACAGCTATCACCTGACCTGCCCGCATGACCTGGTCAGCGCCACGTTCGATTACGGCGGCCATTTCGTGGCATCCGTGCAGAAAGACAACATCTTTGCCACCCAGTTTCACCCGGAAAAAAGCCAGCGTCACGGCCTCAAACTGTTGAGGAATTTCCTCAATTACGCCGCCGCCCCTTCCGGGAAAACCGCACAGGAACCCACACCATGCTGAAAACTCGCGTCGTGGGCGTGCTGGTCATCAGGAACGGCATCGTGGTCCAGAGCATCCAGTTCAAACGCTATCTGCCGGTCGGCCGGGTTTCCATTGCCGTGGAATACCTCAATCGCTGGGGCATAGACGATATCGTCTTGCTGGACATGGACGCCACCCCTCAAGGCAGGCCGCCGAACTTCGAAAAAATCCGGGAATATTCCCGTTTTTGCCAGGTCCCGCTCACAGTGGGTGGCGGCGTGCGTAGTGTGAAAGACATGGAGAACCTGCTGCAATCCGGTGCAGACCGGATCGCCCTCAATGCCTCGGCCATCGCCAACCCTCGACTGATCAGCGAGGGGGCAAGGTTTTTCGGCGCACAGTGCATGGTGGTTTCGATCGACGCGCGACGCAAGCCAGACGGAAATTATGAGGTTTTCAGCCATTCCGGCACCAGACCCACCGGGCACAGCCCTGAAACACTGGCGCGCCAGCTGGAAGAACTGGGCGCGGGAGAAATTCTGCTGACCGCCATCGATCAGGACGGCATGAAACGGGGATTCGACCTGGAGCTCATCAACCGGGTCGCCGAAGCCGTGGACATCCCGCTGGTCGCGTGCGGCGGCGCAGGGCATCCACAACATCTTCTGGAAGCGTGCAGGCTGGGGATATCCGGCGTTGCTGCCGGCAACTTCTACCACTACACCGAGCACAGCGTCATTGTCGCCAAGAGCTATCTGCACACGGCGGGAATCAATGTGCGGCTCGACTCTTTTGTAACCTACGACGACTGCCAGTTCGACAGCGACGGTCGCGTGGCGCGGATTGGGGATGAAGCGCTGGAAAAATTGCGTTTCAAGGTGATCCCCGAGGAAGTCATATGAAATACTGCAAACGCTGCCTCTATCCGGAAAACCACCCGCTCAACCTCACCTTCGACGAAGAAGGCGTATGCAGCGGCTGCCGCGTGCACGAGGAAAAGGACCAGATCGACTGGGCCGAACGCAAGGAAAAACTGCGCAGCCTGCTGAGCGAGTTCAAATCGCGTTCACGCAGCCTGCACGACTGCATCATTCCCGTTTCCGGGGGGCGGGATTCCCATTTCATCGTGCACACCATCAAGCACGAATTCGGCATGCACCCGCTGCTGGTCAACTACAACAAGCATTACAACACCCGCATGGGCATCCGCAACCTGGCCTACCTGCAATCCCTGCTCGGCTGCGACATCTTCACCCAGACCGCAAGCCCGGCCCTGGTCAAGAAAGTGACGCGCGAATCCCTGCGCCAGCTCGGCAGCATGTACTGGCACTGTCTGGCGGGTACAACGGCTTTCCCGGTACAGGTCGCGGTCAAGTTCAAGATCCCGCTGATCATCTGGGGCGCACACCAGGGCAACGACCAGGTCGGCATGTTCTCCCACCTCGACGAGGTGGAGATGACGCGCAAATACCGCAAGGACCATGACCTGATGGGCGTGGAGGCGGAAGACCTGGTGCGCAACAGCGAAGAACTCACGCTGGACGACATGGAGCCCTTCATCTACCCCCACGACAATGAAATCCGCTCGGTCGGGGTACGCGGCATCTACCTCAACAACTACCTGCGCTGGGACTCCAAGGCCCAGCACGAAAAAATGATCGCCGCCTACGGCTATGAAACTTCAGCCCAGCAGCGCACCTTCGACACCTACAACGATGTGGACAGCTTTCATTACTCCGGCATCCACGACACCATCAAGTTCCTCAAGTGGGGCTATGGCAAGGTAAGCGACCACGCCAGCCGGGAAATCCGCCTCAAGCGCCTCACCCGCGAGGAAGGTATCGCCCTGGTGCAGCGCTACCAGGACAGGAAGCCCGAAGACCTGGCCCTGTTCCTGAAATGGGCGGACATCGGCGAAGAGCAGTTCTGGCAGTGGATAAATCAGAAACGCGACCCGCGCATCTGGTCACGCGACGAGAACGGCGAGTGGATGCTGCAGGATTCCATACTCAACCATCGCCAGGACGATGGCGTCGATGCGGTACGACTGGAGCGCAAGGAAAGCTGCGAATTCCAGCTCAACCCACCGCGCGACCCCAATGCCGTCGAGGACCGCTACATCCTGGTCGGCCGCGGCTGGGTCGACCAGGCCTAACAGGTGGTCTGCATGAAACAGATAAAGTGCGACGAACCACGGACACTTCCCCCCTGACAAGGGGGGATCGAGGGGGGGTGCGACAATGGCATAACCTCCCGGCCAACCCCCCTTCCCCCTTGTCAGGGGGGTGTCCCTTCGTTTCTACATGACCGGCTCCTAGCACACCCTTGATAAGGCATATCCCCCATGGCCAAACTCCCTCCGCTGGAAACCCCCCGCCTCCGCATCGTCCCTTTCGACGCCGCCTTCCTCACGGAACGCTATGTCGGCTGGCTCAACGACCCGGAAGTGGTGCGCCATAGCGAACAGAGACACCGCCGCCACACGCTGGAATCCTGTGCCGCCTATTGGCGCTCGATCGAAGCCAGTCCGCATTTTTTCTGCGCCATCCTGAAGAAGGACGACGGCGAACATGTAGGCAACATGACCGTGGTCATGGACATCCCGAACCAGGTTGCCGACATGGCGCTCATGATCGGGGAAAGACAGCATTGGGGCAGCGGCTTCGGTTCCGAAGCCTGGCTTGCCATGATGCAGGAATTGTTTTCCAGCCAGCCGGTGCGCAAGATCACCGCCGGCACCATGGCGACCAATCAGGGCATGCTGGCAGTGATGCAGAAAAGCGGAATGGACGAGGAAGGCCGCCGCAGCCGCCACTTTTTGTGGGAAGGACAGGAAGTGGACATGGTCATGGCGGCGAAATTCAGGAACTAGCTCTCCCCTATAGATCCGACAGGTCGCGCGCCACCTGCGCAAGCAAGCCTGCCCACGGCGCCTCCGGGCCTTTCAGGTAAGCCTTGACGTCCGGAAACCAGGGCATGCGATCCGTCCCCAGCATGGTCCAGTCGCTGTCGAGATTGAGCAGCCAAGTCGGCACGCCGACTGCGCCCGCCATGGCGAATACCGAGGTGTTGGGCGCGATCACCAGGTCCAGCGCCTTCGTCAGCGCCGCCGCATCATCCAGTTCGTCCTTGAGGTTCAGGCCCGGCGCTTCGTGGATCGCCCCCCCCAACAGCCGGCGCGCATCCTCCAGTTCCTCGCGGCAGTCGCCGTATTGCAGGTTGACGAACACTATCCCGGCCGTTCTGAGGATTTCGCCCCACTGGCTCAGCTCGGTGTAGTAGCTGTCGCGGTAAGCGCCGCGTTTCATGCTGCGCCAGGAAATGCCCACCTTGGGGCCGGGACCGAGGCTGGCGAGCCAGTCCTTCCAGTGCGCGATCCGTTCGGGAGCGGGGGTCAGGTAGCCTCGATGCGCGGGGAAACTTTCCAGCGTGGGGCGGTACCAGCGCGCCAGGCTGCCCATCGGCAGCTGGTAGTCGATGTCCGCCTGCAGCAGGCGCGGATGCGGCGGATTTTCCCGGCCATGCACTTCCATCCCGGGGAAGGAGCGCGCCAACAACGCCACCAGGCGCGGCTCGCATTCCACAACCACCCGGGCGCCGGCCTTGATGGCATCGGGAATCCCCGAGGAAAACAGGATTTCGTCCCCCACCCCCTGTTCGCCCCAGATCAGCAAGCTCTTGCCAGCCAGAGGCTCGCCGGCCCAGCGCGGACAGGGGAAGGGACGGTACAGCTTGGGAAACTCCCTGAGCCGCCATTCATGCTCGATCCAGCCTCGCTCCAGTTTCCCGAGTTCCAGCAGGAACAGCGCAAGATTCCAGTGACCCCCCGGAAAATCCGGCTTCAATTCGATCGCCCGGTCCAGGTGTTGCAGCGCCTCGTCGAACCGCCCCATCTGCCTCAAAGCGCTGCCCATGTTCGAATGGGCCTCCCCGAAATCGGGGCGGAGTTCGATCGCGCGTTCCAGGCTGACGATCGCCTCGCCCAGCCTGCCCGCCTGGGTCAGGGCATTGCCCCGGTTCGACCAGGCCTCGACGAAGTCGGGCTTGAGCCGGACGGCTTGATCCAGGCTGGCAACGGCCTCGTCGAGTTGCCCCAGGCTTTTCAAGGCATTGCCCAGGTTTCCCCAGGCCTCGGCGAAGGCCGGCTCCAGCGCCACCGCCTGGCGGAAACACGCCAGCGCTTCGTCCATCCGCTCCAGTTCCTTCAGGCATACGCCCAGGTTGTTGTGCGCCCGGGCGTAGTCCGGCTTCAGCGACAGCGCGCGCCGGTAATTTTCCCCCGCCTCGTCCAGCCGCCCCAGACCCCGCAGCGCATTGCCCAGGTTGTTGTGGTACACCGCCACTTCCGGCCGTGTCGCAATCGCCTTCTCCAGCAGATTCGCCGCCATGTCGTTGCGGCCGGCCTGCAGGGCGAGCGTGCCCAGCAGGTTCAGCGCGTCGCTGTTGTTCGGCTCGGCACCCAGCACTTTTTGATACAGTTCGGCCGCCTGCTGCAGCCGGCCCTCGCTCTGGTGGCGCCAGCCTTCGCGCAGCAGCGCCTCGCTGTCGGCGGGCGCAGGAGCCGGGACGGCAGCGGCTTGCGCCGCGTCAGCCAGGCTGCCGCAACATTGTTTGTATTTCTTGCCGCTGCCGCACGGGCAGGGGGTGTTGCGGCTGACTGTCATGCCTTGCCTTTCCTTGTCATCTCGTTCAGCGCGCCGGCCACTTGCGCCAGCAGCGGTGCCCAGGGTTCCCCCCAGGACTTGCGGTAGACCTTCACGCTCGGGAACCACGGCACCCGGTCCGTGCCCAGCATGGTCCAGTCGCTGTCCAGGTTGAGCAGCCAGGTCGGTGCGCCCACCGCCCCCGCCATGCCGAATACCGAGGTGTTGGGCGCGATCGCCAGGTCCAGCGCTTTCGTCAGCGCGGCCGCGTCGTCCAGCTCATCCTTGAGATTCAAACCAGGCGCTTCATGGATTTCCACCCCGAAGCGCTGGCTTGCTTCGTCCAGCTCCGCGCGGCAGTCGCCGTATTGCAGGTTGACGAACACCACCCCCGCCATCTTGAGGACTTCGCCCCACTGGCTCAGCTCTGTGTAGTAGCTGTCGCGGTCCGCGCCGCGTTTCATGCTGCGCCACGAGATGCCCACCTTGAGGCCGGGGCCGAGGCTGGCGAGCCACGCCTTCCAGTGTTCCACACGTTCGGAGGCCGGTTTCAGGTAGCCTCGATGCGCAGGGAAGCTTTCCACCGTGGGGCGGTACCAGCGCGCCAGGCTGCCCATCGGCAGCTGGTAGTCGATGTCCGCCTGCACCAGGCGTGGATGCGGCGGATTTTCCCGGCCGTAAACTTCCACCCCGGGGAAGGAACGCGCGAACAGCGCCACCAGCCGCGGTTCGCATTCCACAAGCACCCGCGCGCCAGCCTGCCGCGCATCCATAATCCCTTCCGCAAACAGGATTTCGTCCCCCACCCCCTGCTCGCCCCAGATCAGCAAGCTCTTGCCGGCCAGCGACTCGCCCTGCCACTCGGGGAAGGAAAACGCCCGTTTCGCAATCGGCATCTCTTCCTTGCGGAAGCGCCAGCCATATTCCTCCCAGCCACGACGAAGATCGCCCTGGGCCAGCCGGCACCCGGCCAGCCTGAAATGCGCTTCGGCATAATGGGGCCGCAGCGCGATGTCCTGCTCCAGGTGGGTGGCCGCCTCGGCCAGTTTGCCCATGTCGCGCAAGGCATTGCCCAGGTTTCCCCAGGCATCGGCGAACGCCGGCTCCAGCGCCACCGCCTGGCGGAAACACGCCAGCGCTTCGTCCATCCGCCCCAGTTCCTTCAGGCATACGCCCAGGTTGTTGTGCGCCCGGGCGTAGTCCGGCTTCAGCGACAGCGCGCGCCGGTAATTTTCCCCCGCCTCGTCCAGCCGCCCCAGACCCCGCAGCGCATTGCCCAGGTTGTTGTGGTACACCGCCACTTCCGGCCGTGTCGCAATCGCCTTCTCCAGCAGATTCGCCGCCATGTCGTTGCGGCCGGCCTGCAGGGCGAGCGTGCCCAGCAGGTTCAGCGCGTCGCTGTTGTTCGGCTCGGCACCCAGCACTTTTTGATACAGTTCGGCCGCCTGCTGCAGCCGGCCCTCGCTCTGGTGGCGCCAGCCTTCGCGCAGCAGCGCCTCGCTGTCGGCGGGCGCAGGAGCCGGGACGGCAGCGGCTTGCGCCGCGTCAGCCAGGCTGCCGCAACATTGTTTGTATTTCTTGCCGCTGCCGCACGGGCAGGGGGTGTTGCGGCTGACTGTCATGCCTTGCCTTTCCTTGTCATCTCGTTCAGCGCGCCGGCCACTTGCGCCAGCAGCGGTGCCCAGGGTTCCCCCCAGGACTTGCGGTAGACCTTCACGCTCGGGAACCACGGCACCCGGTCCGTGCCCAGCATGGTCCAGTCGCTGTCCAGGTTGAGCAGCCAGGTCGGTGCGCCCACCGCCCCCGCCATGCCGAATACCGAGGTGTTGGGCGCGATCGCCAGGTCCAGCGCTTTCGTCAGCGCGGCCGCGTCGTCCAGCTCATCCTTGAGATTCAAACCAGGCGCTTCATGGATTTCCACCCCGAAGCGCTGGCTTGCTTCGTCCAGCTCCGCGCGGCAGTCGCCGTATTGCAGGTTGACGAACACCACCCCCGCCATCTTGAGGACTTCGCCCCACTGGCTCAGCTCTGTGTAGTAGCTGTCGCGGTCCGCGCCGCGTTTCATGCTGCGCCACGAGATGCCCACCTTGAGGCCGGGGCCGAGGCTGGCGAGCCACGCCTTCCAGTGTTCCACACGTTCGGAGGCCGGTTTCAGGTAGCCTCGATGCGCAGGGAAGCTTTCCACCGTGGGGCGGTACCAGCGCGCCAGGCTGCCCATCGGCAGCTGGTAGTCGATGTCCGCCTGCTGCAGGCGTGGATGCGGCGGATTTTCCCGGCCGTAAACTTCCACCCCGGGGAAGGAGCGCGTGAACAGCGCCACCAGCCGCGCTTCGCATTCCACGATCACCCGCGCGCCAGCCTGCCGCGCATCCATAATCCCTTCCGCAAACAGGATTTCGTCCCCCACCCCCTGCTCGCCCCAGATCAGCAAGCTCTTGCCGGCCAGCGACTCGCCCTGCCACTCGGGGAAGGAAAACGCCCGTTTCGCAATCGGCATCTCTTCCTTGCGGAAGCGCCAGCCGTATTCTTCCCAGCCACGACGAAGATCGCCCGCCACCAGGAAACACCAGGCCAGTTCGAAATGCGCATCGCCATAATCGGGCTTGATGCGCAAGGCGCGCGCGAAGTATTCCGCCGCTTCAGCAAACCGCTCCATGCGCCGCAGCACGACGCCGGTATTGAACAGCACCACCACCGAATCGGGCTGAACCTTGATCAGCTTCTCGAAGCAGCTCAGCGCTTCCTCGCAATGGTTCGCTTCCTTGAGCGTCATGCCCAGGTTGTTCAGCGCGCCGACATTGCCGGGCGCTTCCGACAGAACGCGCCGGTACTCGCGGATCGAATCATCCAGCCTGCCCTGCGACCGCAGGATCAGCGCCAGCGTAAAGCGCGCCCCGGTCATTCCCGGCTTGCGTTTCAGCACCGCCAGCGTCTCCCGTTCTGCCTGTTCCAGCCGGCCCAGGTCGAACAGGGCATTGGCCAGGTCCAGGCGGAACCCGGGTTGATCCGGCCGTGCCGCAAGCGCGCGCCCGAACAGTTCCAGCGCGGCATCCAGCTTGCCCACCCGATGCGCCAGCTGGCCCAGCAGATGGTTCGCATCCGGGTTGTCCGGCTGCGCCGCGAGCAGTTTCCGGCACAGGATTTCCGTCTGCTGCAACGCCCCGTTCTGGAACAACTGGCGCGCCTGCTGCAATGCAGCCTGAATCTCGCCTCCGGACGGTGCGCCGGCCTGGCCCTCCCGGCCGCAGCATTGCTTGTATTTCTTCCCGCTGCCGCAGGGGCAAGGGGCGTTGCGACTGATCGTCATGCCGTGCCTTTCTTCGTCAGTTCGTTCAGCTCGCCCGCCACCTGCGCCAGCAGCGGTTCCCACGCATCACCCCAGCACTTGCGGTAAACCTTCACGCTCGGGAACCACGGCATGCGGTCTGTCCCCAGCATGCTCCAGTCGCTGTCGGAATTAAGCAGCCAGGTCGGCACTCCCACCGCGCCCGCCATGGCCGTCACCGACGTCTTGGGGCCGATCACCAGATCCAGCGCTTTCGTCAGCGCCGCCACATCGTCCAGTTGGTCCTTGAGGTTCAGCCCCGGTGCCTGGCGGATTTCCACCCCGAACAGTTGGCGTGCCTGTTCCAGCTCCTCGCTGCACTCGCCGTACTGCAGGTTGACGAACACCGCACCGGGGGTTGCTAGAATTTCGCCCCACTGGCTCAGTTCGGTGTAGTAGTTGTCGCGGCCGGCGCCACGTTTCATGCTGCGCCAGGAGATACCCACCTTGGGGCCGGGGCCGAGGCTGGCGAGCCAGTCCTTCCAGTGTTCCACCCGTTCCGGGGCCGGAATCAGGTAGCCTTGATGCGCGGGGAAGCTTTCCAGCGTGGGGCGGTACCAGCGCGCCAGACTGCCCATCGGGATCTGGTAGTCGATATCCGCCTGCAGCAGCCTCGCGTGGGGCGGATTCTCCTTGCCATGGGCTGCGATCCCGGGGAAGGAACGGGAAAACAGGGGCGCCAGCCTGGCCTCGCATTCCACGATCACCCGCGCACCCGCCTGGATGGCATCGGCGATCCCTTGTGCAAACAGGATTTCGTCGCCCACCCCCTGTTCGCCCCAGATCAGCAGCGTCTTGCCGGCGAGCGGCTCCCCCTGCCACCAGGCCTGGGGGAACGTGCGGCAAAACCCGTCAACAGAAAGGCGCCAGTCATATTTTTCCCAGCCCGGGGCCAGGTTCCCGGCAGCCAGCAGGGCAGGCGCCATGCCCCAGTGCGCCTGAGCAAAACCGGGTGCCAGGGCGATGGCGCGGGCATGATGCTGCAGCGCGAGTGCGGTGGCGCCCATGATTTGCAACACCACGCCCAGGTTGCTGTGTGCATCCGCCATGTTGGGGTCGAGGCGGATCGCGTTCTCCAGGGATTTCGCCGCGTTTTCGTAATGCCCCTGCAGCTTCAGGATGACCCCGATCACGCAATGAATCAGGGCCGAATCCGGCTGGACCTGCAAGGCCTTGCCCAGCATGCCCAGCGCTTCGTCAAGCTTGCCCGCTTCCTTGAGCGTCACGCCAAGATTTTGCAACACCGCCAGCTGCTGCGGATGCCTGGCGAGCAGCTTGCGATACTCCGCGATCGCCTCCTCGAGCCTGCCCAGGCTGCGCAACGCCAGTGCCAGGGTGAAACGCGCGCCTAACGAATCCGGCTCGCGCTTCAAGGCTTCCTGCGCTTCCTTTATGGCATCCTGAAAATTCCCCAGGTCGAACAGAACATTGGCCAGATCGAGCCGGAAAACGACATTGCCGGGGCGGCGCGAAACAGCCTGCCCGATCAGCCTGCGCGCATCCTCCAGCTTGCCCACCCGATGCGCCAGCTGGCCCAGCAGATGGTTCGCATCCGGATTGTCCGGCTGCGCCGCGAGCAATTTCCGGCACAGAATTTCCGTCTGCTGCAACGCCCCGTTCTGGAAGAACTGGCGCGCCTGCTGCAATGCAGCCTGGACCGTCCCTCCGGACGGCGCCACGGCTGCTTGGCCGTCCCGGCCGCAGCATTGCTTGTATTTCTTCCCGCTGCCGCACGTGCAGGGGGCGTTACGGCCTGTCGTCATGCCTCGCCTTTCTTCGTCATTGCGCCCAGAGCGCCGGCCACCTGCGCCAGCAGCACTTCCCACGCTTCGTTCAATCCCTTGCGATAAACCCTGACGCTCGGGAACCACGGCATCCCATCGCTACCCAGCATGGTCCAGTCGCTGTCCAGATTGAGCATCCAGGTCGGCGTGCCGACCGCGCCCGCCATGGCGAATACCGAGGTATTGGGGGCGATCGCCAGGTCCAGCGCACGGGTCAGCGCCGCCGCGTCGTCCAGTTGGTCCTTGAGGTTCAGACCCGGTGCCTGGCGGATTTCCACCCCGAACAGCCGGTGCGCTTCTTCCAGCTCCTCGCGGCAGTCGCCGTATTGCAGGTTGACGAACACCACCCCGGGGGTCCTGAGTATTTCGCCCCACTGCGCAAGTTCGGTGTAAAAGGCATTGCGCACGCCATCCCGCATCAGGCTGCGCCAGGAAATGCCTACCTTGGGGCCGGGGCCGAGGCTGGCCAGCCAGCCTTTCCAGTACGCGATCCGCTCCGGGGCGGGAGCCAGGTAGCCCTGATGCGCGGGGAAGCTTTCCGGCGTGGGGCGGAGCCAGCGCGCCAGGCTGCCGGAGGGAATCTGGTAGTCGATATCCGTCTGCAACAAACGGGCGGGCGGCGGGTCCGGCACCAGCCCCGTCCTCGGGCAGATTTCGACCGTGGGAAAAGAACGCGCGAACAGCTCCGCCAGGCGCGGCTCGCATTCCAGGATCACGCGCGCGCCGCGTGCCAGGGCATCCCCGACCAGCGACGCGAACAGGATTTCGTCGCCCACCCCCTGTTCGCCCCAGACCAGCAGGGTCTTGCCGGCCAGCGCTTCGCCTTGCCACCACGGCTGGACAAAGGGGCGTTTCTTGGTGACCCCGCCGGCAAAAACCCGTTCCATGCGCCAATGATATTCGCGCCATCCATTCTCAAGCTCGCCCAGCGCCAGCAGGCAGGTCGCCAGTCCCAGATGCCCCAGGGCCGAGCCCGGATACTGGTTCACCAGCTTGAGATAAACCGGGCGCGCATGCTCGAAATCGCCCTTGATTTGCAGCATGTCGGCGAAATTCTGCAAGGCGCCCTCATGCTCCGGCTGCAGGTCCAGCACTGCGGAGAAACGGCGCTCCGCCTCGCCGAACCGCCCCAGCGCCTTCAACGCAGAGCCCAGCGAAAACATCCCCTCGGCCATGCCGGGGACGAGTTCCAGCAAGCGGCTCAACGGCGCCAGCGCGAGCTCGGCCTGCTCCGCATCGATCAATGCCACACCCAGGTTGTTGAGCGCCGCGACATGGTCGGGGTGAAGCCGCAGCACCGCCTCGAACGACTGGATCGCCTCGGCAAAGCGCCCCTGCGCCTTGTACACCGTGCCCAGGAGCTGCCGGGCCTCGGCCAGGCCGGGCTGCAACTGCACCGCCCTGGCCGCATGCGCTTCCGCCTCCTTCAGCTTGCCCTGCCCATAAAGCAGCGTGGCCAGGTTATGGCGAAACATCGCCTCGCCGGGCTTGGCACGCACCGCTTTTTCCAGCAACTCCCGCGCCGCCTCCAGTTGGCCAGCCCCTTGCGCGATCAGCCCGAGCAGATGCAGCGCGTCGGCGTTGTCCGGCTGAGCGGCCAGAATCCTGCGATATAGACCCTCGGCCTGTTGCAGCAGCCCGGCCTGATGAAACTGCCACGCCTGGCGCAGCGTGCCGACGACATCGAAGCCCGCCGCCACATTCCTGCCGCAGCATTGCTTGTATTTTTTCCCGCTGCCGCAGGGGCAGGGGCCATTGCGGCTGACCGTCATGGATTGCCTTCCCTGGCTTCTTCAGCCAGTGCCAGCGCCATACGGGACAGCACCCCCTCCCACGGCTCGCCCCAGCGCCGGAGGTAAACCGTCACGCCCGGGAACCAGGGCATGCGCTCCGTCCCCAGCATGGTCCAGTCGCTTTCCAGATTGAGCATCCAGGTCGGCGTGCCGACTGCGCCCGCCATGGCGAATACCGAGGTATTGGGCGCGATCACCAGGTCCAGCGCGCGGGTCAGCGCCGCCGCATCGTCCAGCTCATCCTTGAGGTTCAGGCCCGACGCTTGGTGAATTTCCACCCCGAACAGCCGGCGCGCTTCCTCCAGCTCCTCGCGGCACTCACCATATTGCAGGTTGACGAACACCACGCCGGGGGTCCTGAGGATTTCGCCCCACTGGTTCAGATCGGTGTAATACCAGTTTCTCGCCCCCAGCCTCAGGCCGCTGCGCCAGCTGATGCCGACCTTGAGGCTCTCCGTGGCACCGAGAGCGGCCAGCCACGCCCGCCAGTGGTCGATGCGTTGCGGGTCCGGCTCGAGATAAGCCCGCTGCCGCGGAAAACTGTCCAGGGTCGACCTGAACCAGCGGGCAAGGCTTCCTGCCGGCGCCTGGCAATCGATATCGCCCTGCAACAAGCGGCCGGACGGCGGATCGGTGCGGGCAATCACCTCCACCCCGGGAAAGGAACGGGCGAACAGGCTTTTCAGCCGGGGCTCGCATTCCAGCACCACCCGCGCCCCGGCCTGTCGCGCGGCATCGATTTGCGACGCGAACAGGATTTCATCTCCCACGCCCTGCTCGCCCCAGACCAGCAGCGTCCTGCCAGCCAGCGCCACATTTTCCGGCCCCTGAAAATTCGGGTGGGCAAACGGCCGGCGCGAAATTGCGCAGGTTTGCATGTTGAAGCGCGCCTCGAAGCCCGTCCACCCCGCAACCAGGTCGCCTCTCATCAGGTCCATCAGCGCTGCGTTGAAACGGATGTCGGGATCGCCAGGCACAAGGGATAACGCACGCTGGTAGCACGCGCCGGCCTTGGCGAATTGGCCGGTATCGCGATAGATGTTTGCCAGGCTGATCAGGGCGCCAAGGTAGTCGGGCTTGATGGCGAGCGCCTGCTCGTAGTGCCGCCTGGCGGCGTCCAGGTTGCCACGATCCTTTTCCAGGTTGCCCAGATTGTTCAGGGCGCGCACGTCCGACGGGTCCAGTGCCAGCGCCTGCTTGAAATATTGCTCACCCTCGTCGGTTTCACCCATCTGACAAAGAAATGTGCCCAGGTTGCCGGCGAACGCGGGCGAACGCGGATCGAGTTCGAGCGCTTTCCGCATGTGGCGGATGGCGGTCGGCAGGTCGCCCTTGCGCTGCGCGATCAGCGCCTCCAGTTGCACCGCGCTGCCGTTGCGTGGCGTCACGGCTAGCGCCTGGCGACACAGCACTTCCGCGCCGGGCAAATCCCCGGCATTGAAGCGCTGGTAGGCAATCGCCAGCACATCGTCCGTGCTTGCCTTTTTTTGCGTGGGAACAGTGCCGGCACCGCAACATCGCTTGTATTTCTTCCCGCTGCCGCACGGGCAAGGGGCGTTGCGGCCCGTCGTCATGCCTTGCCTTTCTGCGTAATTTCGCCCAGCTCGCCGGCCACCTGCGCCAGCAGCGGTGCCCAGGGTTCGCCCCAGGACTTGCGGTAGACCTTCACGCTCGGGAACCACGGCACCCGGTCCGTGCCCAGCATGGTCCAGTCGCTGTCCAGGTTGAGCAGCCAGGTCGGTGCGCCCACCGCCCCCGCCATGCCGAATACCGAGGTGTTGGGCGCGATCGCCAGGTCCAGCGCTTTCGTCAGCGCGGCCGCGTCGTCCAGCTCATCCTTGAGATTCAAACCAGGCGCTTCATGGATTTCCACCCCGAAGCGCTGGCTTGCTTCGTCCAGCTCCGCGCGGCAGTCGCCGTATTGCAGGTTGACGAACACCACCCCCGCCATCTTGAGGACTTCGCCCCACTGGCTCAGCTCTGTGTAGTAGCTGTCGCGGTCCGCGCCGCGTTTCATGCTGCGCCACGAGATGCCCACCTTGAGGCCGGGGCCGAGGCTGGCGAGCCACGCCTTCCAGTGTTCCACACGTTCGGAGGCCGGTTTCAGGTAGCCTCGATGCGCAGGGAAGCTTTCCACCGTGGGGCGGTACCAGCGCGCCAGGCTGCCCATCGGCAGCTGGTAGTCGATGTCCGCCTGCTGCAGGCGTGGATGCGGCGGATTTTCCCGGCCGTAAACTTCCACCCCGGGGAAGGAGCGCGTGAACAGCGCCACCAGCCGCGCTTCGCATTCCACGATCACCCGCGCGCCGGCCTGCCGCGCATCCATAATCCCTTCCGCGAACAGGATTTCGTCCCCCACACCCTGCTCGCCCCAAATCAGCAAGCTCTTGCCGGCCAGCGACTCGCCTTCCCACCACGGCTGGGGAAAGCTGCGCGCCAGTTTTTCGTCGGCCTTGAAGCGGCAAGCATATTCCACCCATGCCCGTTCGAGGTTGCCGGCCGTCAGCAGGGAAAATGCCCTGCGCCAGCGCGCCATGACGAAACCCGGCATGCGGGCGAGCGCCAGCTCATGATGCCTGAGCGCGCGCTCCAGTTCTCCCGGCATGAAGCGCAGGGCGCTCCCCAGCGTGCTGTGCGCCTCGGCCAGGTTGGGATCGAGCTTGAGCGCCCGCTCCAGGCAGGGGATCGCCTCGTCCGGGAAACCCCGGTCCAGCAGCGTGTTGCCCAGGTTGGCCCAGGCTTCGGTCAGGTTCTGGTCGTACCTGACTGCCTGGCGAAAGCTTTTTTCCGCATCCTCGACACGTTCCAGCGTTTTCAGGGTAATGCCGAGGTTGTTGTGCGCCCGCGCATAAGCAGGATCGAGGCGCAGGGCGGCCGCGTAACTCGCCATGGCTTCTTCTGCCTGCCCCATGCTTCTCAGGGCGTTGCCGAGATTGTTATGGTAAGCCGCCATCTTCGGCTTTACCGCAACCGCGCGCCGCAGCAGCTCCACCGCTGCTGCGGCGCGTCCCGTTTGCATCGACAGCAATCCCAGCAGGTTCAGCGCATCCGGATTGTGCGGCTGGAGCGCCAGCACGCGCTGGAACAGCATTTCCGCCTGTTGCGGCTGGCCGCTCTGGAAGAAGTGGAAGCCCTGCCGCAGCAGGGCCGGGACGTCTACGGCGGAAGAGGGCGCGGGCCGCTCGTTCCTGCCGCAGCATTGCTTGTATTTCTTGCCGCTGCCGCACGGGCAGGGGGCGTTGCGGCCTGTCGTCATGCCCCGCCTCTTTGCGTCATTTCACCCAGGTCTCCGGCCACTTGCGCCAGCAGCGGCTCCCACGCCTCGCCCCAGGGCTTGCGGTAGACCTTCACGCTCGGGAGCCACGGCACGCGGTCCGTGCCCAGCATGGTCCAGTCGCAGTCCAGGTTGAGCAGCCAGGTCGGCACCCCCACCGCGCCCGCCATGGCAAATACCGAGGTATTGGGGGCAATCGCCAGGTCCAGCGCACGGGTCAGCGCCGCCGCGTCGTCCAGTTGGTCCTTGAGGTTCAGCCCGGGCGCCTGGTGGATGTCCACTCCGAACAGCTTGCGCGCCTGCTCCAGCTCCTCGCCACACTCGCCGTATTGCAGGTTGACGAACACCACCCCGGGGGTCCTGAGGATCTCGCCCCACTGGCTCAGATCGGTGTAATAGCTGTTGCGGAATTTTCCCTGCACCATGCTGCGCCAGGCGATCCCGACTTTGGGCAGGGCGGCGGGGCCGAGCGTGGCGAGCCAGTCCTTCCAGTAACGGATGCTTTCGGCGGCGGGAACCAGATAGCCTTCATGCCGGGGGAAGCTGTCTACCGTGTGACGGCGCCAGCGCGCGATATCGCCTGCCGGCACGTGGTAATCGATAGCGCCATCCATCAGCTCCGGCTGTAGCGGAACCGCATGCGGGAATACCCGGACCCTGGGGAATGAACGCGCAAACAAGGTCGCCAGCCTCGGCTCGCACGCCAGCATGACCTGCGCACCGGCGGCCAGCGCATCGCCCACCAGCGAGGCGAAAAGGATTTCGTCCCCCACCCCCTGTTCGCCCCAGATCAGCAGGCGCTTGCCGGCAAGCGGTTCTCCCCGCCACCAGGCCTGGGGATAGGGACAGCGATAGCCCTCGCGCGCCTTGAAGCGCAAGGCATATTCCGCCCAGCCCCGTTCGAGGTTGCCGCTCGCCAGCAGCGTGGGCGCCATGCGCCAGCGCGCCATGAAATAACCCGGCATCTGGGCAATCGCCAGCTCGTGGTACTTGAGCGCAGGCTCCAGCCCGCCGGGCATGAAATACAGGGCAGCGCCCATGCTGCTGTTCGCTTCGGCGAGGCCGGGATTCAGTTCGAGCGCGCGCTCCAGCAGAGGAATCGCCTCGTCGGGACGGCCCTGGTCCAGCAGGGTGTTGCCGAGATTGGCCCAGGCCTCGGCGGACGCGGGGTCCACTTCCACCGCCTGGCGAAAGCTCTTTTCCGCATCCTCCACGCGCTCCAGCTGCTTCAGCACGATACCCAGGTTATTGTGTGCCTTCGCATACGCCGGATCGAGCTGCAAGGCGCGCTCGTAACTCGCCGCAGCTTCCGCAAGCCGCCCCTGGGCGCGCAAGGCGTTGCCCAGATTGCTGTGGTATGCGGGCAGGGCCGGCCTGGCGGCCGTGGCGCGGGACAGCAGCTCGACCGCGAGATCGTTGCGTCCCGACTGCATGGACAGCAGGCCGAGCAGGTTCAATGCGTCCGGATTCCCGGGCTGTTGCGCCAGGACACGCCAATACAGGAATTCCGCCTGCACCGGCCGCCCGCCCTGATGATGCTGATAGCCCTGGGCCAGGGCCTGCTCGACATCGAGCACCGGCGCAGGCGTAATAGCTTCGCCTGCCAGCTCCGCACCCGGCATCTTCCAGTCGGAAACAGGGCGCCCCTCGGCCAGCTCGCGCAGATTGCCGGCCACACCCTGCAACAGCGGCGCCCACGGCGCATCCCAGGCCTTGAGATAAACCTTCACGCTGGGGAACCAAGGAATGAAATCCGTCCCCAGCATGGTCCAGTCGCTGTCCAGGTTCAGCAGCCAGGTCGGCACGCCGACCGCGCCGGCCATGGCGAATACCGAGGTATTGGGGGCGATTACCAGGTCCAGCGCGCGAGTCAGCGCCGCCGCATCGTCCAGTTGGTCCTTGAGGTTCAGCCCGGACGCCTGGTGGATTTCCACCCCGAACAGCCGGCGCGCCTGCTCCAGCTCTTCGCGACAATCGCCGTATTGCAGGTTGACGAATACCACGCCGGGGGTCTTGAGTATCTCGTCCCACTGGCTCAGCTCGGTATAGTAGCTGTCGCGGTCCAGCCGCCGCAGCATGCTGCGCCAGCCGATACCCACCTTGGGGCCGGGACCGAGGGTGTCGAGCCAGTCCTTCCAGTGCGCGCTGCGCTGCGGATCTGGCTTGAGGCAGCCCTCTTGGCGCGGAAAACGCTCCACCGTGGAACGATACCAGCGCGCCAGGCTGCCCATCGGGATCTGGTAGTCCACGCCGGCTTGCTGCAAGCGGGTGTCGGGGCGTTCCGTCTTGCCGAACACCTCGGCCTCGGGGAAAGAGCGGGCGAACAGCGACACCAGCCTGGGCTCGCATTCCACCAATACCCGCGCGCCGCCCCTGATCGCGTCGCCCAGCACTTCGCTGAACAGGATTTCGTCCCCCACCCCCTGTTCGCCCCAGACCAGCAGCGTCTTGCCGGCCAGCGCTTCGCCCTGCCACCACGGATAGGGAAAGGGGCGGAGAGGCACGGGATCGTTCTCCTTGCGAAAACGCTCGCCGTATTCCGCCCAGGCCCGGTCCAATCGGCCCAGGCCCAGCAGGCACAACGACAGGCTGAAGCGCGCCTCGTGGCTCGGCCGCAGCAGCAAGGCGCGCTCGTAATACTCGATGGCCTCGCCGAAACGCCCCATTCTCCGCAACGCGTTGCCGACGTTGCAGAGACCCTCGACCGAGCCGGGCTGGACTTCCAGAAATTTGTACAGGCGGACTAGCGACTCCGCCAGCCGCCCCGCATCGTTCAAGGCCGAGCCGAGATTGTTGAGCGCCCCGGCATGGCGCGGCTCGATCGCCAGTACCCGTTCATACTCCTTGATCGCCTCGGGCAGCCGGGCCTGAAGCAGGAACACATTGGCCAGCACATAGCGGGCTTCATGGTTGCCGGGCCGGAGCTGGAGCGCCTTGCGCGCCTGCACCTCGGCATCCACGGGCTGCTTCAATGCCAGCAACACCCTGGCCAGGCTGAGGCGATACAGCACTTCATCCGGTTTCGCCCCGCTCGCGCGGCCGATGAGATCGCGCGCGATTTCCAGCCTGCCGGCGCTTTCCGCGATCTGACCCAGCAAATGCAGCGCATCCGGATGGCTGGGCTGCACTTCGAGCACGCGCCGATAGCCGGCCTCGGCCTGTTGCAACTGCCCGCCTTGGTGAAAAGCGAAAGCCTGTTTCAATACTGAAGCGACATCGAACCCCGGCGGCGTGAAGGATTGCGCCTTCTTGCCACAACAGTGCTTGAATTTCCTGCCGCTGCCGCACGCGCACGGAGCATTTTGGCTTGGTGCCATGATGTCCTTACCTGATCACATTATATTAAAGGAGTGCGATTTTACCTGCAAAGCCCGAAGCAGGCCATGTATCGACTGATCGAGCATCGACACCCCCGACCCATTCAAACATGCTATTATTTGCGCCATTCCATTAATTCCAGGGTATTTCGAGATTCGATCATGGCATTTTTCAAGTCACCTTCCGTCAAGTCCGGCATTCTGTCTGCCCTCGTCCTTCTTGCCCTGCAGGGCTGCGCCACGCTGCAACCTGGACCGGAACAACTGCAGCAGCGGGCCGAGGCCTACTGGAAAGCACGCCTGGACGGCGACCTGACCAACGCATTCGTCTATGAAGAACTCGCTGGACGCAAGAAACAGACCCTGCAGCAGTATGTCCGGGCCAACCCGCCTCTTTATATCAAGGCAAAGGTAATCGGCGCCCGCATCGACTCCCCCGAAAAAGGCGTGGCCATCACCGAAACCGAAATGCGCATCCCTGGATTGCTATCCAGCAAGTCCCTGTCCAGGACCATAGAGGATGAATGGATCAGGATCGACGGCGAGTGGTATCATGCGTATATTCCTGCCTTGCCCGGTCAAACAAGGTAAAAGGACAATCAAGTATGCGCAGGTCGGATGCAATATGTATCATTTGTGCAACACATGATGTTTTTTTTGCAAAGTGGATATTGCATTTTGATAACTGCTGTCGTAAAGTGGCCCTGCCTGTACTGCTCGCGGGGGAAATATTCAGGGTATGACGTCGCGAAGCAAATCTCCTGAACAGGGGAAGCAAATCTCCTGAACAGGGGGAGAAGAAATTGATAGTGTTGTGTTTAAGTTAGTAATTAACCCGTAGTCATCGTAATAAAAGGAGAAATACATATGAATAAACTGTCTATCGCCCTAGCTGTAGCTGGTGCATTCGCAGCAACCGGGGCCGGCGCAGCAGTTCTGGGCGAGTACGACCAAGGCTGTCTGGTTCCTTCCGCCATCTACACCACTGGCGCTACTGACACCGTTGTTGGTATTACTACCCGTACCGCTAACAGCGTTCACTGGACCTTCTTCGATGTGAACTCCAACCACATCTCCGACGGCCGTATCAACATGACCGCTAACGACCTGCACGCATTCAGCCTGGCTGGTGTTGCTGGCGCGCTGACCTCCGGCATCCAAGGTTACCTGACGATCAGTGCCGTTACTGCTGGCACCAACGCTCTGGCAACCACTTCCGAAGCGATCGCATGTAACGCTTTCTACGTGACCGCTGGCGACGCCGCTTACATCCCGGCAGTGTCTCTGACCACTTCCGACTACTCGGCTGCTGCCATCGCCAACCTGACCACTCTTGGGCCGACATCCATCGTCGCTCTGGGCATGGGCAGCGGCTGGGTGCACACCGTGTCCCCGGCTGAAGACAGCGCAATGCAGGCAACTGGTATCCACATGCGTTACTGGATCGATGGCGCCACCGGTGGCCGCGACACTTCCGTCGTGATCTGGTCCGCAAATCCACAATCTGCAACCAGCCCGTACACCGTCAACATCTACAACGATGCACAGACTCCTCAGTCCGTTACCATGGCTCTGCCTAACGCTGAGTTGAACGTGTACAACGTTGAAGCCCAAGTTGGCCGCCCTGCTGCCTTCCTGGACGGTTTTGTTGACTGGAGCCTGACTTCGGCTCTGGCCAGCGGCATTCTGGTTTACAGCGTAGTTTCTGATCCTGCCTTCGGCGCGACTCAGACTCTGATGGGCTCTTCGTATTAATATTTATTAATACTTAGCTGATCCAGGAAAATGGGGCCTTGCGGCCCCATTTTTTTGTTTGCTCGCAATAGATACGCACCCATCGGGGAATGTGAATGCCAGTTTTGGTATAATTCTTCCCTTACTCTTTCATCAGCCGCATCCAGAACATGACAAACACCACCAAACAATTGTCCGTTGCCGCACTATGCGCCGTTTTGCTGGGCGCCTGCGCCCAGACCCCGCCGCAGGGCAACGAACCTGTCGCCGCAAAACCGCAACCGTCCCTGGATATCGCGATCAACGACCCCTGGACCGTCTCGGCAAACTTGACTGCCGACGGCAAGGTGCTGATCGCCACCACCAGCCACCGCGACAACTACCTTGAGATCTGGGAACTGACACGTGAGCGCCAGTTGCGCGCCGTCGGCAAGGATACCGCGATCGGATTTCACCCTGACGGCGTACGCTGGCATGGTCAGAGCGGCGACCTTTATGCCAGCGCCGAGGGCTCCCGAGAGCTCCAGCACTGGCAGGTCATCGACGGCAAGCTGAGCTTGCGCCAGAAAATCCCCGTGGAATATGCGCCCATCAACGTCGTGCCGGTGGATCTGGACCAGGACGGACAACTCGATCTGGTCAGCAGCCCTTACGCCGGGGAAAAACTCACCCTGCTGTGGGGCAAGGGCCAGGGCGAATTCACCCGGCAAAATCTGGATGCCGCCAGAACCCCGCACCATGCGCGCGTTGCCGACTGGGATCTGGACGGGAAGCCAGACATCATCTGGTCCGATTACTATGCCGGCTCGGTGCGACTGGCGCGCAATCTCGGACAACGCAAGTTTGCCGTTACCCTGCTGCAGGACAAGGGACCCGGTACGCCACGCCAGCTCGAAGTTGGCGACATCGACGGGGACGGCTATCCCGATCTTGTAATGGCCCTGGAAACGGGAAAAGCTGCACGCATCCTGTTCAATGACCGCAAGGGTGGCGTTCTGCCCGAAAAGATTGAAATTCCCGCGCCTTCATATGGATATAGCGCGGTCACGTTCACCCGCTTGAACGGCATTCCGCTGCTGGCTATGAGCGAGAACCGGCGCATCGTACTGGCGCGTCCCAAAAACGGCGCCAACCCGCGCGGCGAATGGGAAAGGCGCGGCCTGCCGGCGGGCGACCTGCCGCAGGACCTGCAGTTCTTCGATCTCGACCAGGACGGGGAAATGGATCTTTATTTCGCCAATAGCGGTTACAAGGACGTACAAATCTACTTCGGACCCCTCTGGGATAAGGCCACCCCTCTGCCATGAAAAAAACAGCTTTTCTGCTCCTGACTTTCGTCATCAGCCCCCTCACCCACGCCAGCTCATCAGTTGAGGCCATGGGGAAGCATACACTTGCCACCATCAACGACGAAATCAGGATCACCAAACTCGACTTGCGCAACTATGCCACCAGCAATCCCTACCTGTTACCCCAGCTCGGAGTGCAGGGCGGCCCGATGCGCGTACTCGACGATATGATAAAAATCCGCCTGCTTGCGCTCGAGGGACAGCGCATCGGACAGCCGGACCACGGCGATCAGGCCGGCGGCGCAGCCGGGTACGCCATTGCGGTGCGCAACAGGCTGGCGCCATCGTGCGCGGAAGCCACCGACAAAGACGCCCTGGACTACTACCAGGCCAATCCGGACAAATTCTCCACCCCGCCTTACCTGCGCCTCAACCGTTACGCGCTGAATTTCACCCCGGACAACCGCAAGGAGGTGGAAGCCCGCCTGGCAGAACTATCCCGACGCCTAAGCCGGAAAGAGACCAGTTTTGCCGAAATCGCCACCACCAGCGATGATGAAATCAGCAGGGAAAGGAATGGCAACATCGGTTTCGTGCCCGATAATGACCCGGTGAATCCGGTCATGGCGCGACTGCGCCAGGCGAAAACCGGTGAGATCGTCGGCCCCGTGGAACAGGGCAGGATGTTGTTCCTTTACCAGGTCACCGACCGCAGGGAACCCATCACGGCCGACTTCGAATCGGTCCGCAAGGATGCCGCCGTCGACCAGCAGGCCTATTGCACCCGCCTGCGCACGGACGCGCTGTTCAAGGAACTGAAGGAGCGCTGGAAGGTCAAGATTCTGGTCGAGGATATCAGCGTCAGGCCCGGAGAAGATTGACCTGGCTTCACGCCCAGGCATGAGTATCTGGAAATCCGTGACAGGTTTCACTTCCGTGGAGGCTCACGATTAAATGACAGTCCAGCTCCTCGGCATCCCTGAATTCACCAGCGCGCATGCCGGCATCGACCGGATCGGGAGCGAATGCCGCATCGCCCCGGGCGTGTCGGTGATGCGTTTTTCGTCTCCAGTCTCCGCTCCCTGCATCACGCTCGGCGACCGCGTCAGTCTCTACGACCGGGTACGGCTGGTGATCGGCGACCCCGCCCAGCACCCCGACACGGGTATCACCTTCGGCAATGACGTGATCGTGAACGTCGGCAGTTATCTCTCGGGCGAGGGCGGGCTGGAAATCGGCGACGAAGTTCTGATCGGCTCTCACGTACATATTCTCTCCGCCGGCCATGTCATCGACGGGGCCGCTGCCAGCATCTGGCGCAACCCCATCAATCACGCAAAAATCCGCATCGGCCGTGGCGCCTGGATCGCAGCCGGCGCCACCATTCTGCAGGGTATCACCATCGGCGAGGGTGCCGTGGTGGGCGCGGGCGCCGTGGTGACCCGTTCCGTGCCGCCCTATGGGATCGTGGCGGGCAACCCGGCGCGACTGTTGCGTTACCGGGAAGGATTCGAACCCCCCAGGAAAAAAGGCTGGTCGCTGCCGTGGCGGAAATGATCCCGAACCACGCCATCACCATCCTGCTCGCCACCTACAACGGGGCGGCTTACCTGCCGGAGTTTCTCGCCAGCCTGCAACGCCAGAAGCACACCAACTGGCGCCTGCTAGTACGCGACGACAGCTCCAGCGACGATACACGCGCCATTCTGGGGCATTTCGCCCAGCAGGAATCGCGCATGGACCTTGTCGATGACAGGCAGGGCCGGCTAGGCACACTGGGGAACTTTCAGGCACTGATGGAGAGGGCGCTTGCGCAAGGCGCGCACGTGGTCTGCTTTGCCGATCAGGATGACGTGTGGCTGCCGGAAAAACTTGCAGCCCAGCTCGCAAAACTGGAACAGGCCCAGGATCAGGCCCCCGACGGTACGCCTGTTCTCGTCCATAGCGACATGAGCGTGGTGGACCGGCACCTGAAGCCGATTCACCGCTCGTTCATGGCTTACCAGGGCATTCGCCACCAGGCGGCTCCGCTCGTGGCACTGCTGGCCCAAAACTTCGTCACCGGCTGCACCATGATGTTCAACCGCGCGCTGCTCCAGCTCGCCTGCCCTCTCCCCCCCGGCGCCATCATCCATGACTGGTGGCTGGCTCTGTGCGCCGCTGCCTGGGGCCGGGTCGTCTATCTCGATCAACCCACCCTGCTGTACCGCCAGCACGGCGGCAACCAGGTTGGCGCGAAATCCTTGCCGGCACTGCTGAACCCGTTGCGGGGCAAGTTGTATGCCCATCTTGGCCGCGCGCATGGGCATTTTATCGCCACCTTCCGCCAGGCTCATGCATTGGCCGAGAAAATCCGCCACGCAGGAAATACCCAGGCTACCAGCCTGCTGCCGCGAATCGAAGCCTATTCCCGCCTGCACGAGCAGGGCCGGGCACATCGCCTGGCCACTGTCCGCCGCCATGAATTCCGCCGCCAGGGCCGCACCCGCAACCTGATGTTCAGGCTGATGCTGTTGCTCGCCCCGCGCGGTTAGTCCATAACCAGCAAACTGCTTGCTCCAGGCAGTGAAAATTGCTTGCGGAGATGTAGAATGGTGCATTGGGGGAAATGACGCTTAATCATCCTTATCCCCGGGGCAGCAAGATTCCTGCCTCTTTCATTGCTTGCAAGTAAGCCGGTATCGGACAGGGTGGCGTAGCTGCCGCCAATTAATGTTGAGGAGACAAGCATGAGATTGATCAAGCACCTACTGGGCACGGCCTGCCTGTTGATCGCCATGCAGGCCAATGTCTGGGCCGCGGCGGCAACCTATTCCATGAAAGTCACCGTCAGCATGCCCAAGGGAAGCGCGGGCGCCACCCTGGCCACCACCCAACCGACCAACACAAAATTCACGCCGTGCAACAATGTCGGCCTGATCGATGCGGTGACCTTTGCCTTGAGCTATAACGCGGGCACCATCCCTGCGGACATGAAGGACGTTTATATCATCCTTTACACCCCCAACGGCACCAATAGCACGCTGCCCACTTTCCAGGTTGGAACACGTTATTCCAGCACCAGTGCCGGCGTGGTTTTCGTTACGCGCTGGGATCTTTCCGAGATCGTTCCGGCCACCGACATTTATCTTCCCAAGGAAAAAAACCTGGGTGGCGCCATCACCGAAAACCTCGTCGCCTCCTCCCTCGCACTGGACGGCGTCCCGGTTGGCACATGGCAGGTCGTTGGCATCATCGCGGACCGGGCTACGGTTAATTTCGACGATCCCAGCACCTGGGCCGCATGGGATGCGGGTACAGTGATTCTCAGAAAGCCCTGGGTGGGCAACGCCAATACGACTTGCGATTAGTTATTCCCGCGCTGATTTGCGCCCGGAATGAAGCGCATTCATGCCCTGCTGTTGCTGCTGGCACTGTGTTTCCCGGTAAATTTCCATGTCCGTGCTGCTCCCATTGACGGCGGGGCCAAAGCCCGGCCCAGCACCGAGCGCATCATTGAAATCGCCCTGCAAACCCGGCCGGGATACCCGACCACGCTCGGACGGCTGTCCGGGGTGGCACAATCCGGGCTGACCCCCGCCCGCATGACGCGGACCGGGGCTCAGGTACTGCAATTTTCGCAAGCAGTCAGCGTGGCCGAGGCCCATCAGATCCTCGACCGCTTGCGCCTCCTGCCCGAAGTGCTGTGGGCAGAACTGGTCCCCAACCCCATTGAGCAGGCAGCGAAGCGCAGCCAGTTCCTGAGCGCCCAGCAAGCAAGGAGCAGTAATCAAATCGCGCTCAGGCTCAGGAATCAGGATGACTTGCCGCAGCAGATCCTGGCTCAATTGAGCCGGACGGCAGGAACCGAACTCACCTATCTGCGTGCGATGTCGGGTGGCGCTCATTTGCTGGCTCTTCCCCGTAACGTCACGGCCAGCGAACTGGCAGTATTGTCTCGTCTTCTGGAACAACATCCCGATGTGCTTTATGCCGACCCGGTTGTTTCAGCCAAACCGAGGCTGACACCTAACGATACTTATTATCCGCTGCAGTGGAATTTGTTCGAATTACCGGGCGGCGCCAATCTCCCTGCTGCCTGGGATATCTCCACCGGCTCCGCCGGTATTGTGGTGGCGGTGATCGATGGCGGCATCCTGCCCCACCCCGATCTGGCCGGAAAAGTCCTTGCCGGCTACGATATGGTAACCGACACCACTATCTCCAACGATGGCGATGGTCGCGACAATGACCCGACCGACCCCGGCGACTGGGTCGCCGCAGATGAGTGCGGCCCCGGCGAACCCGCCCACCCGAGCGACTGGCATGGAACCCATGTGGCGGGGATTGTCGGCGCTGCGACCAACAACGGCTCGGGTGTGGCGGGTGTGGGATGGAATTCCAGAATCTTACCGGTACGAACCGGGGGCAAATGCGGTGCGACATCCAGTGATGTCATCGACAGTATCCGCTGGGCGGTGGGACTGGCGGTGCCGGGCGCGCCCACCAACACCACCCCGGCGAAAGTGATCAACATCAGTCTGGGTGGCGAGAACGCCTGCTTCAGCAGCATCCAGTCGGCGATTAACGATGCGCTGGCGAGCGGCGCGGTGGTGGTGGTCGCAGCGGGCAACAAGAGCCAGAACGTTGCCACCAGTTGGCCGGCCAACTGCAGCGGTGTCATTGCCGTTGCTGCCAATGGCCGCTCCGGGGACGCTACTGCCTATACCAACTACGGCTCGCTGACCAAGATTTCCGCTCCCGGCGGTGATGGTCCGGACGGTGGGATCAACGCCATCGGTTCCACCTACAACATCGGCACCACGATTGCCACAACGCACATTTACCAGTCCATCCACGGCACCAGCATGGCGGCGCCGCATGTATCCGGCATCGTGGCGCTGATGTTTGCCGTCAAACCCTCCTTGACCCCGTCCCAGGTGCTGTCCTATCTTCAGTCATCCGCGCGTCCCTTCGCTGCAGGCACCTGGTGCGCAATCAATCCGGGCAACTGCGGGAGCGGCATGGTCAACGCCGGCACCGCCATCGCCCTGGCACAGGCGGGCCAGGTGATCCCGCAAACCGGCTGGTGGTGGAACCCGAACCAGAGCGGTCGAGGTTTCATGATCGAGAGGCGGGGCGGCAACTTGTTCATGGCCAGCTACCTTTATGCAAGCAATGGCCGAGCCACCTGGTATGCCTCGGGGGGAAACGCCGGCAGTTCGTCCTATCAGGGCAACCTGACCGCATACATCAACGGCCAGACCCTGACCGGCAGCTATGTTGCGCCGACCAGCCCGGGAGCTGTCGGCAGCGTTTCGATCCAGTTCAGCAACGCCACCCACGGGATACTGACCTGGCCGGGGGGCGCCATGCCTGTCGAACGTTTCAATATCGTGGCGAATGGACTCGGCGCCCCTGCAGCGTCTTTTCAGCCGGAATCAGGCTGGTGGTGGAATCCGACCGAAAGCGGGCGCGGCTTTGCGCTGGAAATCCAGAACGGCAGCCTGTTCATGGCGGGGTACATGTACGACTCGCTCGGCAACCCGATCTGGTATTCGAGCGCCGGGACGATGGCCGCTTCCGACAGTTATCGCGGCACCTGGATTCAATGGGGCAACGGGCAGACACTGAGCGGGAGCTACAAGGCGCCTTCGATCGTGAATTCGAACGTGGGCAGCATCGAGCTTTTCTTCACTTCAACCACTGACGCCATCCTGACGCTTCCGGATGGGCGGCAAATGACGCTCACCCGTTTTCACTTTTAGCGCGGACCGGGTCCGCGCTATTTCCCCTGACGCGCGGAAAAGCCCTACTCCTTGAATTTTGCCTCGCGCTTGGGGCCCAGCGTATGCAACCCTGAAATTCTCTTCCTGATCTCATCGGTAATCTCACGCGACTGCTGGCTGTTGACGGCAACCCGCGGCGTGATGAGTATCACCAGTTCGGTACGGTTGTTCTTTTTGGTCTGATTACCGAACAAGGCGCCTACGACAGGAATTTCCGACAGCAGCGGAATCCCGGCGCTGCCGTCGTTCTTTTCTTCCTTGATCAGCCCGCCCAGCACCATGGTTTCTCCAGACTGGATGGTCACCGTGCTTTGCGCGGTGCGTTTGCTGATGGTTGGGGAATCGATCCCGGACGAGGTGGTTTTCGTCGCGTTGCTCACTTCCTGGCTGACTTCCATGGTCACCTGTCCACCCGCGTTGATATGCGGCCGCACGGCAAGCATGACGCCGGTATCCAGGTACTGGACCGAGCTGATGAGACCGCTGGTGGTGGTAGTGGTGGCCAGGGTCTGGGTCTGGCTGACGGTCGGCACGCGGTCGCCGACCTGAATCTTGGCCACCTGGTTGTCGGACACCATGATGTGGGGCGAGGAGATGATGTTCAGCTTCGAGTTGGTGGCGAGGGTGTTCAGTACCGCCTGGATCGCTCCCGCGCTGTCTTTCCATGCATAGGAGAAGCCCGGAACGATCTGGGCGATTCCGCTGGTGCCGGTATCCAGTTGTCCGCCCAGGCGTTTGCCATTGCTGAAGTACCATTCCAGCCCATACTGGTATTCGTCCGTCAGCGTGACTTCCGCTATCGTCACCTCGATCAGCACCTGGCGCGGAATGACGTCCAGCTTCTTGACCGCGGCCTCGATCTTTTCGTACTCGCCAGCCGGCGCGTAGATGAGAAGTGCGTTGTTGTCCTTGTCCGCGATGACCCGCACCGAAGAAGTGCCCGTTGACTGGGGCGCAGCCGATCCGCTGGCACTGCTGCCGGTGCTGGAAGTAGTCTGCGCAGAAGGCGTGAAGGGGAAGGACTGGACCTGCGTCGTGTCGCCCGGTTTCTTGTCCAGCATCGAGCTTGCCGACGTGGTTGCGGATCCCGTAATGTCCACGGGCGTCAAGCCTGGCGCCAGTTGTGGCGCAGCCGGCTGCTGGGTGCGGCGCCAACCGAATATGTCGCTGAGCAAGGTGGCGATGTTTTCAGCCTTGCCGTTTTGCACCGCGTAAACGTACAGGTTGCTTCCTCCTGTCGAACCGCCCTGATCCAGCCGTTCCACCCATATTTTGGCTTGTTCGAGATACTTGGGCTGTGGCGTCACGATCAGCAAGGCGTTCATTCTTTCTATCGGCACGATGCGGATCAGACCCGCGACCGGGCTGGTGCTTCTCTCGCCGAACAGTTTGTCCAGCTCGGCATTGACGGTTTTGACATCGGCATGCTTGAGGGGGAAAAGCCCGATGGACATGCCGGACATCCAGTCCACGTCGAACATGTCGATGGTTTCCAGGGAGTGCCGCAGCTCCGACTCGGCTCCAGACAGGATCAGCAGATTGCGGGTTTCATCCACCCGCACCACCCCGCCGCCGCCTTCAGGCGCGAAAGGCTCGAGGATTTTTGCCATCTCGCGCGCTCCGACATATTGCAGAGGCACGATCTGGACGCTGTGGCCATCCGCGAGCGCCCTGCCGCCGCCACCCAGGCGCGGGCTGGCGGTACCCTTGATTGCCGCACCCGTCGGAACAATCTTGAAGATTCCGCTGGTTTCGCGCACCAGCGCGGCTCCATTCATGCGCAGCAACATTTCCAGGGTCGGCAGCAATGCGCTTCGGGACATCGGCTTGCTGGTGCGTACCGTAATGGTCCCCTGTACCCGTGGGTCGACAATATAGTTTTCCTTGAGAACGTCACCCAGCACGACTTTGACCACTTCACGAATTTCGGCGCCCTCGAAATTGAGAGACATCTCCTGCTCGGCCCCTGACGGAGTTGCGGAAGGAATGACCGCCGGCGCCGGCTTGACGAAAACGCCACTGCCCGGATGCAGCTTGTAACGCTCGCTCTTTTGTTCGGCCGTGGAGCTGGCTGGCTGCTCTGCCGCGGGCTCGGCCTTTTTCGGTTCCACTGCCATGACTTCAGCCTGGGCAACAGCGACTGCGTTCGTTTTTTCTTCGCTCGCAACGGCAGTCGCGGTCATGCCCGCGTCGTCCCGGCGTTCGGCCTGCGGGCTTGTCGCGCAGCCGAACATGAATGTCGCAAGCACCAGACCGATGGCAACAGTAATTTCTTTCCGCTTCATTCCGTGATCCTCAATTTGGCCGCAATGCGCGCCAGATAACGACTTTAATTAACCCAATACGTTTACGGTCTCTTGACCGGCTGCAGCAAGCTTTCCGGTATTATCAGGAGCGGCATTCCCTTTTCCGCCCGCTGGCGGTTGTTTTCCCGGTATTGGTCCAACTGCTTCTGACGCTGGCGATCCTGCTCGGCCAGTTTCTGCTCACTGGTATCCAGCGGCCTTGCGGTTTCGCTAATGGTAACCGATGCCACGCCAGAGGGCCTGGGTGCGGGCTGGGCTGACGCGCTTCCTTCGGGTACCGGAGCAGAAGGTGCGCGCTGAATCTTGAGTAGCAGTTCTTCCGTTTCATTCCCCTGTTTCAGCACCAGCACTCCCGCATCCACCCGTTCCGCCCGCATGCCCCTGATTTCCTGCCCCTGCTCCACCCGCTCCGACTTGCCGCTTGCCACATCTTTCAGCATTGCCAGCCTTTGGCCCGGCACGATAATGATCCCGGTCAGGATGAATTGCCCTTTTTTCATTTGCTGAAGCCCGGCTCTCCCGGTCTGGGTGGAATAACGGCTGGACATGAACAAGGGACGGGCCAGGGTTTCCCTGTATGCTGATTCCCTTGGCGGCAGACCGAACTCCGGCAGCAGGGCGGCGGGCGGCATTTTTGCCGCGGACACCGGAGCCTTGAGAATTGCCAGCCTGAAATCCTCGCCCCATTGCCACTCGGAATACATCACTCCAATCAGCAACAGGCTCATGGCCAGGGACGCGATGGAGAGCATTTTTCCCATACTGCGCGATGTGTTCATTGCCCGCCCTTCATCACCGCATAACCTACCAGGTCGAACTGCGCATACAGTTCCGGATCGCTGGTATTGCGCTGCGCAAAACCCAGTGGGGATCGAATGCTGGCATTATCGAGAAACAGGTAAGGACGGGAATTTTCCAGTTCGTACAACACCTCGTGCAAGGCATGGAAACTGCCGGACAATTGCACATTCACGGTTATCTGGCGATAGCCTTCCTCGTCCTTGTGCGGCAACACCTGCATGCTGGTCAGCTTGCAGCCGCGCGTCTCGATCACGCCTTTTGCGATATCCTGAATCTCTGCCGCAGCCAGCGAGGGGCCACTATTCTTCAGATAGAATCGGGCCACGGCATCGGTCTGCGCGGCCTTGAGCTGCGCCTCGATATCGGGGCGCATGGCTGCGATTTTCCGGTAGCGGGACAGGCGGTCGTTCAGGCTTTCCAGCGCCTGATCGTAGTGCCCGTGCAACAACATGACCGGCACCGCAACCGCCGTGGCGGCCAGCCCCAGCAATGCAATCAGAAGTGCAATCGCAAGAATGCGGCTTTGTTTGGGGGTCAAATCGCGCATTCAGTCTTTATCCTGGTTCGTTTGAGACGACTGAGGCTGCGCTTCTGGTTTCTGGTCGTCACCGGGCTGTGCAGGTTTGCCCCCTTCTGTCCCGGGGGGTAGCGCGTCAATCCCCGGCTGGGGCCCGGCAGCTTGAGATGCCACGGTCAAACCAACAGGCAAGGGTTTCACCTCTGCCACCAGGTGATATCGCTCGCCATTTGGACTCTGCCCCTTGGTAAGCGGGGAGCGGAAATTGGCGTCACGCAGGATTCTCGACTGCTCCATGAGGCCGATCAGCTTCGACGAGGACGCGGTCTCGCCCATGATTTGCAGTTCCTTGCCTTTCAAATCCAGTTGCTGCACCCAGGTATCGTCCGGAAGAAGCCGGGTCAGTTCATCGAACAGCACGATCATCACCGGCGAGGCCTGCTTCTTCTCCAGCAGGAAGTTGTGCTGGGCAGTCAAAGCATCCAGCTTGCGGTGTAACACATCGGTCGCCTCGGCGGCGTGTTTGGCCCGTTCCACCAGCGGCAGGAGCTGCACTGCGGCTTCCCGCTTGATGACGATCGGCAATATCAGGGCACCCAGCGCCAGGACGAAAACCAGGCCCAGCAGAACAGCATCGCGCGGCCCCAGAAAAGAGGCCCGCTGGGGGCGACGGGCGCGCGGAAGCAGGTTGAAGCTCCCCTTGCAGGCGATCTGTTCTTCAAGCGTCACCGCGATCGGCGTCACACCCCACCCGGCGAGCTGGGTAAGCGGCTTATCCACGGCTTCGCGCGGCACGACGGCCAATTCCAGTTCCAGGCGATTGTTGTGGGCGTCCCGGCGCAGAATGCGATAATCGAAATAGACTTGTTCAGCCTTGAACGGCGTGTGCCTGTCCATTTCAAATGCCAGCACCTGCTCCAGATTTTCTTCTGCAGCCAGTGGCAATGTCAGCGCCTTCAGCAGTACGGCATCGCCCGGCAACCCGATCACCACCTTGGTCCCGCCCGGAAATTTACCCAGCAAGGATTTGAATAAAGTGCGCTGATCCGCGGGGGTGGCGGATTTCAAATCCATGCGCCCGATTTCCGCCAGTCCGCCCTTTTCAACCCGGCTCACGCTTACGTTCGGCAAGGCCAGCCGCACTACGGCCGCATCGGAAAAATCAGGTCCGGACGAGCGCCATCCCTGCGGCAGCAGAGCGCTTAGCTCATCCAGCCACCAGCGAAGGAATCCGGCTATTTTCGGGTGTTTCGCCAGGCGTTTGAGGCGCTGGCGGTAAACGTCAATTGTGTTTCGCATCTAGACTCATCTTATGAGCGCATCCTGACCCGCGGAAGCGCCTTCCCCCCACCTGAGAATCAGATAAGGCCGTTTCTTCTCCTGGCTTGCCTTTACCACGGCTTCGCGGATGAAAACCGTTCCGTCAGCTAGCCGCGCCTCTGCTCGCAAGCCCATCACCTGCGAACTGGACTGTGAAAGATAGCTCGCAGCCACCGGAAATGGTGGCGGCGGCAAACCGCTTTCCAGGTTCTGCCGTCTCTGAACCAGATACGCCTCCAACTGTGCAGGGTCCAGGTTGGGTATTGCCCGCAACACTTCGCGCGGGGCATACGCCGGGTTGATGCCGGGCAGCCTCGAATAAACCGTTAGCATTCCCGCTATTTTCGCGTACAAGCCCGGACTTACCCCTATTACATGCTGCAGCTCTTCCACTGTTTCAAAAGGGCTGTTC
The DNA here is from genome assembly GCA_031426915.1 of Sulfuricellaceae bacterium. GTDB lineage: Bacteria > Pseudomonadota > Gammaproteobacteria > Burkholderiales > Sulfuricellaceae > Sulfurimicrobium. Next base: position 101,444 of record JASJPB010000041.1, read on the forward strand.
GCCGGCCTGAATTTCAGGCCGGCACTTCGATACTCCTCGTCTTCCGCTCCCAGCGGCCGCTTCAGGCTATCCTTGTCGCGCCAGTCGAGAATCGCATCCAGTACCGCGGCACTTTGCGCTTCGGCCAGACCAGCGGCACCCAATGCACTCTTGAGCAAGGTTTCCGGTGCTGCGTTGAGGTCGATTTTACCAGACTCATCCAGCACGGTAACGGCTATCTTGGCGCCTGCCAGCTCGAACTCGCGCCGTGTTCCACCCGCCACCCAGCGTTGCCGGTCCGTCACGGGCTTCGCCAGTTCGTACATGGCCCGCTGTATCCCGGCATCGGCGAGGGCCTGCGCCTGCGCGGATGACAACTGATTGCGCGCCAGCAGCAGGTCACTGCGCATATTGAAGGCGAAACTGGAAGCGATCACCGACAGCAGGGTCACCATCCACAACACGATGATCAGCGCCAGCCCGCGCTGGCCTTGCTGACTGGTGTACCGGTTCACGCTAAATGGCACTTTCAGCGCTCCCCACCATCGGGGCCACCACCAGCTCCGGCCATTCCTGTCCGGTGGCCAGCTTGACCCGCAACCGGACCAGCAAGGGCATGCGTTTTGGATCGCTCCACTGGGTCAGCCACTTCGGCTCAGCCTGTTCGGTTTCAGCACCAAAATAGGAAAATGCCAGTTCTTCCACATCCTCGGCCATGACACCGGATGCCAGCACGGTTTGCTGCACGCCCTGCAACCCTGAGAAATCCCTGGCATCGGGCTGCAGCGGCATCGATCTGAGCACTAGGCGCTGCTGTCGCTCTCGACGCTCGATCTCCAGACTGAGCAGGTACAAACCGCTACGCGCCCCGCCGCCGGAGGGCAGGAAGCCCACGTAACGAATTGCGTCCGGCTCGCCGCGGAAAGCCAGCGCCTGGCCGCCTGCGGACTTCCATGCATAGGGGTAAATCTCGCTCAATTGACGCCGCACGAAGCCCTCGAACACCCGAATCCGGGCCGAGCCTTCGGATGCGAGCGAACCCGCATCCCAGCTGCGAATACTCAGGCGCAATCCGCCAAACATGAGGGCCAGCATCAGCCCCAGCAGGGTCAGCCCTATCAGCAATTCGAGCAGGGTAAAACCGGCCATCCGGCGCATGACTGTCATGACTTTGGCGCCAGTCGCAGCGTGGACAGTTCGACACTGCGCACATGTCCGCCGTCGTCCCATGCGACCGTCACCGAAGCACGGTAAAGCGCCACTTTCATCTGGCTCTCGTCCGAGGTCACGGCCTCGCGGTAGGGCTGCACCGACACCTGCCAGCGAAAGCGGCGATCCAGCTCACCCGACATTCCACCTTCGCGCAACGGCTGCTCCACCCCGAGGGCGGCCAGCCTGGACTCGGCAAGATAGATGGCTCGGCTGTAATCATCGGAGTGACGAACGTTGCGCAGGCCGCCGGAAAATATCTGCATGATCACGCCCAGCGTCAGGGACAGGATCACGAATGCGACCAGGATCTCGAGTAACGAGAAACCCTTGCTCGATTCCGGCGCCATCATTCGCTTATCGCCACCCGACCGGTCATCCAGTCCACGTCGACCTGATATTCCCGGTTGTTTCCCGCCAGGGTAATGCGTCCCCCGGTGGAACTGCCATCGGGGTAAAACCGGATGGCACCCACCTGTCCGCCCTGCAATTCGCTCTGGGCGGTATGCAAGGTAATCTCCACCTTGCGCGGCATGTTGTAGATGCGGCTATCGCCGGAAATCTGGAATTTGTGTTGCTCGACATCCAGCACCAGTGCCGCTTCATGTCTTTTGGTAATCGCCTCGCTGCGGGCCTTGCGCAGGCCCGCCGCCAGCTGCCGCGTCACCGCCTTCAACTCGGCACCCGCCGCTCCGGAGGAGAACAGGGGCGGGACCAGCGAATAGGCCAAGCCGATCACCACCATCACCACCAGCAGTTCGACCAGGGTAAAACCCCTGTGGCGGGATGGCGTCACCAGCTCGTCAAGTCCTTGTTTTCACCCTCGCCGCCTTCCCTGTTGTCGGCACCCAGAGAGGAGAGGTCATAGGCCCCATGCTGGCCCGGGGAAACATAATGGTAGTCGTTGCCCCAGGGATCCTTGGGCACCGCTTTCTTCTTGAGGTAAGGCCCGTTCCAGCCCGGGAGTCCGGACGGCTGTTGCACCAGCGCCGGCATCCCTTCCTGGCTGGAGGGATAGCGCCCGGTTTCAAGCTTGAAAAGATCCAGCGCCGCACCGAATTCCTCGATTTGCAGCTTGGCGGAATCCGACTTTGCGCCCCCTAGATAATTGATCACCTTGGGGCCGGCCAGGCTGGCCAGCAGACCCAGAATCACCAGCACCACCAGCAGCTCGATCAGGGTGAATCCCCGCTGCCGCATGCCCAATTGTTTTCTTTCCATGTATTTCTTCTCCACAAAAATCAAAAATAGCTTACATCGCCAAATCGTTCACGCTCAATATCGCCACCAGCACGGACATGATGATGCCGCCGATCACCAGCCCCAGCCCCAGAATCAGCACCGGCTCCATGAGCGCCAGCATGCGCTTGACCGTGGTTTGCACCTCGCGGTCGTATACATCGGCGATGCGGATCAACATTTCCTGCAATTTTCCGGTTTCCTCGCCCACCATTACCATGTGTACTGCCAGGCGGGGAAATAGTTCGGTTTCCATGAGCGGCTTGCCCAGCCCCTTGCCTTCCTTGAGCTGGGAAGCAACTGCGCCCAGGCCTTCTGACATCACCGTGTTGCTCAAGGTTTCCCTGACGATGGAAAGCGCGGTGAGCAAGGTCACGCCATTGCCGATCAATGTCCCCAGGGTGCGGGAAAAACGCGCCACCTCGAGCTTGCCGACCAGATCGCCCACCAGGGGAAGGGCGAGAAAACGCTTATCCCATTTGTAGCGGGTTCCCGGCTCCCGCATCTGGCGCGAGAACCAGGAATAGATGCCAATTCCGCCCAGGATCAGCGCCCACCAGTAAAGGCGGAAGAAGTCGCCCGAGGCGATAACGATCTGGGTGGGCAGGGGCAAGGCCTTGCCCGATTCCTCGAACATCTGGGAAAACTGCGGCACCACCCACACCAGCAGGACCGCTACCGACAGCACCGCCACCCCCACCAGGATCGCGGGATAAATGAGCGCGGACTTGACCGTTTCCTTGAGTTCCCTGGAGCGTTCCATGAATTCCGTGAGCCGATCCAGCACCACGTCCAGAGAACCGCCCGCTTCGCCGGCACGAATCATGTTGAGATAGAAGCGGGTAAACACACCCGTCTGGGCTTCCATCGCCGCGGACAGGGCAGAACCGCCGCGCACGTCCTCGCGTACCTGGGTCAGCAACTGGCGCACCTGTTCGTTGGCGGACAAACCGATGAGAATTTCCAGACTGCGGTCAAGGGGCAGGCCGGCACGCAACAGGGTGGCGATTTCGCGGGTAAAAGCGGCCACTTCGTCCTGGCTGACGCGCTTTCCGGAGAACAGGCTGAAGGCGCCGTTTTCCTGATGTGCCGGCTTCACCCCGCCTTCCTCGACCAGGATAGGGAGATAGCCCATGGCCTGCAAACGCTCCACCACCGCTGCCTGGGCCAGACCTTCCATCTCGCCTTCCTGCGTTTCCCCAGTGGATGTCACCGCCTTGTAGCGATACAGCGGCAAGGCTATTCCTCCCGCGTCACGCGCAGGACTTCCTCGATGGTGGTCACGCCCGCCACCGCCTTGCGCAAACCGTTTTCATACATGCTCAGCATCCCTTCCTCGATCGCCTTGTGGCGAATTTCCCCCGCCGTGACGTGGCGCATCACCAGGCTGCGGATGGTGTCCGACATCACCAGCAATTCCACGATGCTGACCCGGCCCATGTATCCGGTGCCGCCGCAATGCTCACAACCGACGGGGCGGTACAGCATCACCGGATCGGCCCGGGTGTAGCGTCTGAGCTGCATTTCTTCCACTACCTCGGGGAGTGCCGGGCAGGCCTGGCGGCAATGGCTGCACAGCGTGCGCACCAAGCGCTGGGCCAGGATTCCGTTCACGGTGGAGGTCAGCAGGTAGTCGTCCATGCCCATGTCGAGCAGGCGGTTGACCGTGCTCGCGGCATCGTTGGTGTGCAGGGTGGACAGCACCATGTGGCCAGTGAGCGCGGACTGCACCGCGATTTGCGCCGTTTCCAGGTCGCGGATTTCACCGATCATGATCACGTCTGGATCCTGGCGCACGATGGAGCGCAGGGCGTTGGCGAAGGTCAGACCGATCTGGGGCTTGACCTGGATCTGGTTGATGCCCTCCATCTGGTATTCCACCGGGTCTTCCACGGTGAGTATCTTGAGATCGGGATTGTTGAGCTTGTCCAGCGCGGTATACAGGGTGGTGGTCTTGCCGCTGCCGGTGGGACCGGTGACCAGCAGGATGCCGTGCGGCTGCATCAGCACTTCCATGAAGCGTTGCAGCACGTCCGCATCGAAGCCCAGCGTCACGAAATCCAGCGCCGTGCCGCTCTTGTCGAGAATCCGCATCACCACGCTCTCGCCGTGCATGGTGGGCACCGTGGACACGCGCAGGTCGATTTCCTTACCCTGGATGCGCAGCTTGATGCGTCCGTCCTGGGGCAGGCGACGCTCGGCGATGTCGAGGCTGGCCATGATCTTGATGCGCGAGATCACCGCGGCGGAAAAGCGTCTGGGCGGGGATTCCACTTCGTGCATCACGCCATCCACCCGGTAGCGCACGATAAGGCGGTTTTCGAAAGGCTCGATGTGGATGTCGGAGGCGCGCGCCTCCAGCGCATGGCTGATGATCAAGCTCACCAGACGAATGATGGGCGCTTCGGAGGCGAGGTCCTTGAGCTGCTGCAAATCCTCGTTGCCACCCTCTTCCTCGCGCGTTTCGACCTCGCCCACGATCTGGTCCATGGAGGTCTTGCCGCTGCCGTAAAGGCGTTCGAAGGCGGCTTCCAGCTCAGAGGGCAGCGCCAGGCGGGGAATGATCTTGCGGTGCGTCACCAGACGGAAAGCGTTGATGACGTATTCGTTCAGCGGGTCTGCCATCGCCAGCACCAGCTGCTCGGCATCCTCATATAGTGGCAGCGCTTTCGCTTCCTTGATGAATCTGACCGCGACGCGCTCTTCCATCACCGGCAATTCGGGATATTCTGCAGCCGCAACCACGGGCAAATTCAGCTGAACGGACAAGGCTTCCACCACCTCGCGTTCCGCTGTCATTCCCGTTCTAATCAAAACGGCACCGATGCGTTCCTGCTTGTCCGCCTCCTGAATTCGCAGCGCGCGTTCAAGACTGGCAGCATCCAGCTTGCCGCGTTCGATCAGAATTTCTCCCAGACGCTTGGTCAATTCTTTGGCTTTCCGTGAAGAAAAATAGACAGGATTCTAGCATAAAAAAAGGGCGGGTTTCCCCGCCCTTCCATTGGAACAGCCGCCGAAGATTACAGGCTGTAATACATCGCGAACTCGACCGGGTGAGTGGTCATGCGGAAGCGGGTTACTTCTTCCATTTTCAGTTCGATGAAGGCGTCGATCCAGTCGTTGGAAAACACGCCGCCACGGGTCAGGAACTCGCGGTCCTTGTCCAGGTAGTCCAGCGCCTGGTCGAGGGACGAGCACACGGTCGGGATCAGCTTCTCTTCTTCCGGTGGCAGGTCGTACAGGTTCTTGTCCATGGCGTCGCCAGGGTGAATCTTGTTCTGAATGCCGTCCAGACCGGCCATCAGCAGTGCGGAGAAGCACAGGTACGGGTTGGCGGATGGATCAGGGAAACGGGTTTCGATGCGGCGGCCCTTGTCGCTGGCCACGTGCGGAATGCGGATCGAAGCGGAGCGGTTCTTGGCGGAGTAAGCCAACATCACGGGAGCTTCGAAGCCGGGCACCAGACGCTTGTAGGAGTTGGTGCCGGGGTTGGTG
>JASJPB010000042.1:0-20614 GCA_031426915.1 Sulfuricellaceae bacterium
GGAAAACTCGCTCTGATAATTACTCGAAAAAGGGTTTTTCTACAGCGTCAACGTTTAGCTTGAGGGGCCCGGCGGCGCAGCCGACGGGGTGCCGAGAAGCGAAGCTTCTCGGCGGTCCCCTCGAAGCGATGGTTAGGCACGTGTGTTGGCCTCCCAATCGCTCCAGTATTTTTCACTGGCGGCACCGAGAGCCTCGTAGCTGACTGGGCTCCCTGAGTCGAGTGAGACTTCCATTTCCTTGAATGCGAGCTCAAGGGTGCCCATCGCACAATCCAGAACGAGAGGCTCAATGGAGGTCACATACAGAATCTCCGGCTGTTTGGTTGCGATCGTCGGGATGTCCGAAATCGGTTCTTTGCCGTATTCGGTGTACTCGAACTTCGTGCAACCGAATAGCGTGAGAATGAAGACTTGCCCCTCGCCAGCGAACATCTTACGAAGGTATGGAATGTTGAGGCGAAGGGCTACTGAGCCGGGCACAGCCCCAACGATCTGTTCGACTACGCCATCGTGAAATACGCCCAAGATGTCCGGGTTCAATTGGGGTGCCTAACGTAGAAGTGAGCGGCCTGCGCGGCTTTTCGCGCAGGTCCGCTCGACTGCCGGGTTGGGCATCATTTTTGTTGCTCCAGTGCTTTGCGAATTCGCTCTAGTTCTTCAACAATGGGATCACGTTCTCCCTCGCTTCCGATGTAGGGGCGAAGATCGATGGCGCTCGATTCTTCTGCGGCTTTCCCAAAGAACTGATAGTTGGCGATGATATTGAACTGTACCGGCGACACCTCGGGACTTGCACCTTCACCAAATAGAACCCACCCCTGTGCAAGAGAGAAAATCAGCTCTGCACCCGGCGGGAAACTATCGATGGGCGTAGAAAACGCAGTCATCGTTCGCAGGTTTCGATTGGGGTTTGCCTTTTCTCCGAACTGAAAGAAATCTCGATCAAGCGTTAGCCGTAGGTTGTGTGCACTCGTCTGCCCCGTATTTTTCACTCGCAGATAGAGCACTGACGTATGTGGCCGAATGAAAGGAGCGATGACGATATATGGCCTTCGGATAGCCTCGGATTGCTCTCGAATTTCCTCAACAGAAGCTTCGCTTGCCTTCGCCATGCGGTGCGTTAAGTAGACGTATATCGCTGTAATGAACGCGAGAATGGCAGTGAGATACTCGATGACCATGTCGGCTCCTATGACGCCCAACGTGGAGCTAACCGGCGCTGCGCGGCTTTATCGCGCAGCGTCCAGCGACCGAAGGGAGCGAGGTTGAGCGCCGGGTTATGCCGCATTGCTAGCGCTGTCTAACAATGTCCGCCTTCCTTCGTGAAGGAATTCATACGTAATCTCCCCCGTTCTCATGTCATTGCGTCTCTTGATCAGCTCCAATTTGACCAATTCGCCAAGGTCAAACTCGGTCTTTACCTTTGACTCCTTACTGGATTTCATCAGGATATCGTCATTCATCTTCCCGCCTGCTTTCTCGAGTAGCTTAAGTAGCGCAAGCTGAGTCGGTGTTACAGCGCGCTGTGAAGAATCGCCCTTGATGGGGGGGGCTGGCGGCGGTTCGGTTTGCCCGTTTGTCATTTCTAGCTTCAGGCGCGAAATTTCGCCATTCAACCGATCGACAATTTCTTGGTGAGCCTTTTCCGTCTGAAGAACTTCGGCTCGAATCTTGCGAGATTCTTCAATCGTTAGCAGTGTTTCATCTTCAATACGTTGTCGAACTTCGTTTATTTCCTTTTGCCTGCGTCGGGTGAATTCGTAAACAAATTTGGCGGGGTATGGATACACAAAAATGTAGGCAAAAGTGGTGGCAGCAGGAAGCAGCGCACCATTGAGAATCAACGACCAAGTGGTCGAGAAAACGATTGTGTCGATAAGGGCAAAAGTTTGAGAAACGGATGCCGCAGAAAATAAAATCACAATGAACTTGTAATTCCATAAGCACCATGAAATTGCAAAGCTGCCAATCAAAGGGCTTGCAATCCGCTCGCTAAGTTGCGCCTTTGCCGACTTCACTATTTCATCAACCATCAATGTTTCCTTAGGCATAACGTTCAAATTGAGGGGCTGGCCGACCGCAAAACATGGCCGGAGCCCCGAAAGTTCAAATAACCACAGGCCGTGAAGAGAGCGCTTATCGGCCAGTCCCTCTCGAATGCAGGGTTGGGCGACTTACGTGAAATCAAAGAAGTCGGCCAGCAACAGGCCATTTTTGCCTCTTTGGCGACCATCAAGGCACATGACTTCGACCCGTGGGATTGCCAGCAACTCTTGCGTTAGATCCCGCCCCGGCAAGAATGTCCCTACGGATTGTCCATGGCGATTGGGCGACAGGAAGGCAACTCTGATTCGCTCCGGGTTGAAAACACCTATGAATGATTCGACAGACTTGACTACGTCGGGCATCTTTCGGAAGGCGTCGGGCTGAAATGGCCCTGCATAACACCAACGACCAGCTCCCATTTTGTTGCTCGTTTTTTCGAGGAATTCTTTTGGAGTTTCGTCGTACTCATGCGGTGAGGTCAGTCGTAGATAAAGGCGACGCTCGTTGCTCAGGTGATAAATCTCGGGAAGTCGCGGTTGCGCAGATGACGGCGGTGGGACTCCTTCTGTGCCCAGCCTGCGGTCGAGAAATAGTGATCGAAGCGTTGTGCTCTTTCCAGAATCTTGTGGTGCAACGACAAAAAGTGCGCGTTCAAGAAGTCGTGTCATTGATGCTCCGATTGAGTTGCCCAACGTGGAGGCCACCGGCGCTACGCGGCTTTATCGCGCAGCGTCCGGTGGACCGCAGGGTTATGCGTCGTCTTCAAGCGCGACAGGGTGAATTGCGACATATACGGTTTCGGCGAATTGTTCGAGAAAAGTGCGAACTGCGTTGAATGCCTCCTCTGCGTACTCTGCCGTAGGCACGGCATACTGATGATGTAGGTCGCTGTACACGAGCAGGCCCTTGCTCCGATATTCGACCTCTGTCTTGCTGCGAAGGCTCTTGGGCAGTTCTTCTGTTGCACCGTCGTGGTGTACCAGCGCATTACGAAAGCCCTTCAACTCCTCAAGCTTGGTGCGGACGGACTTCTCTGGGAATGGCTTCACGGAAAGTAGGCGCGAGAAAAACTTGTCAGTCTGCTCAAGAAAATCACCAGCGCGAAGGTCTTGCAGACCGAACGGAATGTCCTTCTCTCGACGCACGTACTCCGCAAGATCCTTGATACACGCCTCGAAAACCGACCACAGCGAAATGATGAATCCACCACGGAAGACTTTTGGGAAAAGCTCCTCGACCGTGTTCTTGAGTTGATCGACTTCGTATTCGACATCGTCCGGGGCCATCGCATGCGCCTCTTTCTTGAGGCGAGCGTAAAGCCGCACAGCACGTTGCCCCTTCAAGTGGTCGAGTTGGTCCTCTATCGCGGTGCGCGCAGCATCCAGGCCGGCCATACGTAGCGACGGGCCGGGGTATTCGACGCTCCTGCGGTAAAGCTCAGCTAGCGATGTATGTGACATAGACTGGACGACTCAAGATGCATAACGTGGAGCTAACCGGCGCTGCGCGGCTTTATCGCGCAGCGTCCAGCGACCGAGGGGAGCGAGGGGAGCGAGGTTGAGCGAAGGGTTAGACACAACGGCGTAGCGCGTTCAGTTCAATCTGTAGCTCGGAGACCCTTTGTCGGTGCCAGTCGAGTGAGCGGCCATCACGGACTGTAAAAGGAACTGCTCTAAGGGCTCGAAAGAAGTAAACCATGCCAATCGCGTAGCTTGCAAGACCAATTGGCTCGATGAACGAGTTGGCAACAGCTCCCATTGCCATATAAATGAGACCCACCACAACGCGGTTTGCTGCACCGTAGAGCGCTAATAGGATGAAGTTAACCTTTTCCATCGGTGCTGCTAGCATGTATTGAGATTGAAGCTGCTCGAATTCAAGGGTTTCTTCTTTCCAAGCCTTATTAAATCTTCCTATGAACTTGGACACCCGAATGCCTGAGCGGCGAAAGACTTCAAAAAGCAACCAGAAACCGAAGCCTCCGATTATGTTCTGAGCAATTGGTGTCAGTTCGAAGATTTTCTCGAGCATTGCTATTCCTCTGGGGAAGTTGTGGTGCCCAACGTTCAAATTGAGGGGCTGGCCGCACAGAACTTGGCCGGAGCCCCGAGAGTTCAAAAAACCGCAGGCCGTGAAAGAACGCTTATCGGCCAGTCCCTCTCGAATGCAGGGTTAGCCCCCACGGATTAGAAAGAACGCACTTGGGCACAGTCTTCGTGGTCATAGACTTCACCCTTGCAAGAGCTACAGCGATACAAAGTACCGCCATAGTCCTGTGAGATACGCTGAAGAATGCCTCGCTTCCGAGATTCGAAGCAGGAAACACAGAGCCACGGTGAGGCTGCATTCGTGCCTTTGTCTTTGACTTCATAAACGAAGACACCCTCAGCGATCTTGGTCAATTCGAATTGGGCCGCCTCGTGTTCCCAATTCGAAATGCGTTCCATAGCTTCCTTCAAGGAGCGGTTTTCTTGAGCCAGAGTTTGATTCTCACCCTGTAGCCCGAGGATAGCACTCTGCAAGCCAATGATGGAATTTTGAAGTTCGATTGCTTTCTCCGTGACCGCGCTATCAATCTTGCGACTGATTATGAGAGATGCAAAGTCCTTCGCAGTAGATATGGCGGATAAGGTAGTGGCAATGTCCATAGCGATCCTCGGTCTTGTGATGGCTAACGTGGTATAGCCGTCAATTCGGCCAATAAAAGTTTATTGGACTGTCCGATAATCTCGGATGCCGTGCTAACATTTTGTATATTCAAGTTCTTCTTGGCCGCCGGTTGCTCTAGATGTCCGATAATCTTTCCATACCCTTCGCCGCGCCCGAGGCACCAAAACTGCTGGACCGCGTCCGGGACCGGTTGCGGCTCAAGCATTACAGCCTGCGTACCGAAACGGCATATTCTGGGTGGATTAAACGCTATATCTTCTTTCATGGCAAGCGGCACCCTGGCGAGATGGGGAAGGAGGAGGTCGAGGCTTTTCTGACTTCGCTGGCGGTTGAACGCAACGTGAGCGCGGCGACGCAGAATCAGGCATTGAGCGCCTTGTTGTTTCTTTATCGCGAGGTGCTGGGGATTGAATTGCCCTGGCTGGACGATGTGACGCGGGCAAAGAAGCCCGCGCGCCTGCCGACGGTCTTGACGCGGGAGGAAACGGCTGCCCTGCTTGGGCAGATCGGGGATGGCGAATTGCAGTTGGTCGTGCGCCTGCTGTATGGCAGTGGAATGCGGCTGCTGGAGTGCTTGCGCCTGAGGGTGAAGGACGTGGATTTGGCGCGGAGCGAGATCGTGGTGCGCGACGGCAAGGGCGGCAAGGACCGCGTCACCATGGTGCCGCTACAGTTGACGGTGCCGCTACGGGCGCAAATCGCGAAAGCGAAGGTGCAGCACGAGGTGGACCTGGCGGCAGGGCGGGGCGAGGTCTGGCTGCCGGACGCGCTGGCGGTTAAATATCCCAGCGCGGCGCGCGCTTTCGGGTGGCAATATGTTTTTCCGGCGAGTGGGTTTTCCGTGGACCCCCGGTCCGGTTCGGTTCGCCGGCATCACGTGGACGAAAAGCGTGTGCAGCGGACGGTCAAGGCGGCGGCGGAGCAAGTTGGTATCACTAAGCCGGTTTCGCCCCACACCCTGCGCCACTCCTTCGCCACCCATTTGCTGGAAGGCGGCTACGACATACGCACGGTGCAGGAGTTGTTGGGCCACTCGGACGTGAGCACAACGATGATCTATACCCATGTCCTCAACCGTGGCGGGCGTGGGGTGGAAAGCCCGCTGGATCGGCTCTGAGAAAAGCTTGAATGGCAATCGATAATAAAACCCGGCGGGAAAATCAGCCCGCCTTCGTGCTACATACCTATCCCTATCGCGAGACCAGCCTGATCGTCGAGGTGTTCAGCCGCGATCTGGGGCGTGTGGCGCTGGTGGCGCGCGGGGCGCGACGGCCCAAATCTGCGGTGCGCGGCTTGTTGCTGTCCTTTCAACCGCTCAGCCTGAGCTGGTTCGGCAAGTCCGAGCTGCGTACCCTGCACAGCGCCGAGTGGCAGGGGGGTCAGCCGCAGTTGAAGGGCATGGCGCTGATTTGCGGTTTTTATCTCAACGAGCTGCTGCTCAAACTGCTGCATCGGGATGACCCGCACGAGCAGCTTTTCGATCACTATCAGGAAGCGTTGCGCCTGCTCAGTGTCAGCCACGATCACGCGGCCATTTTGCGGCGTTTCGAGAAGCGCATGCTGCAGGAACTGGGTTATGCGCTGACGCTCGACCGCGAGGCGGAAACGGGTGCTCCCGTGGAGGCGGGCGAGCGCTATGTCTACGTGATCGAGCGTGGCCCGCTACGCCATTCCGCGGCGCAAATCGGTGTAGAATTGCGCGGCAAAACCCTGCTCGATCTGCATGCCGACGATTACAGCGATCCGGTCACGCTGCAGCAGGGCAAGGCGCTGATGCGTACGCTGCTCAACCACTTGCTTGGCGACCAGCCGCTGCATACGCGGCAATTATTGAAGGATTTACAACAAATATGATCCAGCTTGGCGTAAACATTGATCATGTCGCCACCCTGCGCCAGCAGCGCGGCACGCTTTATCCCAGCCCGGTGCAGGCGGCGCTGATGGCGGAATCCTCCGGGGCGGATTCGATCACGCTGCATCTGCGCGAGGACCGCCGCCATATCCAGGATGCGGACGTGGAAATCTTGCGCCAGGTGTTGCAGACGCGCATGAATCTGGAAATGGCGGTGACGGACGAGATGCTGGCCATCGCCCTGCGCGTGCGCCCACAGGATGTTTGCCTGGTGCCGGAAAAGCGCGAGGAATTGACCACTGAGGGCGGGCTGGATGTGGTGGGGCATTTCGACAAGGTGCGCGAGGCATGCATCAAACTCGCGCAGGCGGGCATCCGGGTTTCGCTTTTCATCGATGCCGACCGGAGGCAGATGGACGCGGCCAGCGCGGCTGGCGCTCCGGTGGTGGAGATCCATACCGGCCACTATGCCGACGCCAAATCCCATGCCGAGCAGCAGCAGGAATTCGCGCGCATCGCGGATGCATCCGCGCATGGCCAGTCCCTCGGCTTGCGGGTCAACGCCGGGCACGGCCTGCATTATCACAATGTACAACCCATCGCCGCCATTCCGGGCATGGCCGAACTGAATATCGGCCATGCCATCGTTGCCCACGCGCTGTTCGTGGGCTGGGAAAATGCGGTGCGGGAAATGAAATCCCTGATGGTGGCAGCCGTTCGGTGATTTTCGGCATCGGCACCGATATCGTTTCCACCCCGCGTATCGCCGCCGCCTGGGCGCGGCACGGCGAGGCTTTTGCACGGCGCATCCTGGCGCCCCAGGAATGGGAGCGCTTTGCGGCCGATACCCATCCCGCGCGCTTCCTGGCCAAGCGCTTCGCCGCCAAGGAGGCCTTCGCCAAGGCGCTCGGCACGGGCATACGTCCGCCGGTGACCTGGCACAATATCCGCGTGGTGCACGACGAGCTCGGCAAGCCGATGCTGGATTTCGCTCCCGCACTGGCGGACCTGCTCGCTCGCCATGCCATTTGCAGCCACCATCTTTCCATCAGCGATGAGAAGGATATGGCGGCGGCTTTCGTAATCCTGGAGTGTTGAGATGTCCCTTGGCCCGGTGATGCTGGATGTGGTGGGAACCGAACTGAACGATGACGACCGCAGGCGGCTGAAGCATCCGCTGGTGGGCGGGGTGATCCTGTTCAGCCGCAACTACGAGTCCCCCGAGCAACTGCGCATGCTTACCGCCGAAATCCATGCCCTGCGCACCCCGCAGTTGCTGATCGCGGTGGACCACGAAGGGGGCAGGGTGCAGCGCTTCAAGGAAGGCTTCACCCGCCTGCCGCCGATGCGCGAGCTGGGCATGATCTGGGACCAGCATCCGCACCGCGCCAAGTCGCTCGCCCAGCAGACCGGCCATGTTCTCGCCGCCGAGCTGCGCGCCCATGGCGTGGATTTCAGTTTTGCCCCGGTACTGGACATCGATTACGGCGCCAGCGGCGTGATCGGCAGCCGCGCCTTCCACCGTGATCCGCAGGCCATCGCCGAACTGGCGCATAACCTGATGCTGGGCATGAAGCAGGGCGGCATGGCGGCGGTGGGCAAGCATTTCCCCGGCCACGGTTTCGTGCGCGCCGATTCCCATCTCGAAGTGCCGCTGGACGAGCGCGCCTTTGCCGATATCGAAATGGACGATTTGGTGCCGTTCCGGCAAATGATCGATTTCGGCGTGGCAGGCATCATGCCGGCCCACGTCATCTACCCCAGGGTGGACCCGAATCCGGCGGGGTTTTCCAGCGTCTGGCTCAAGGATATTCTGCGCAAGCGGCTGGGATTCGAGGGGGTGATTTTCAGCGACGATCTGTCCATGGCCGGGGCGCATGTGGCCGGTGGCCCGGTGCAACGCGCGGAAGCCGCGCTCAAGGCCGGCTGTGACATGGTGCTGCTCTGCAACAAGCCCGATGATGCGGACGAGTTGCTGGCGGGATTGCATTACACCCTGCCGGCGGTGGGGGTGATGCGCCTGCTGCGCATGCACGGCAAGCCCCATCCGCTTTCCATGGCGAAACTGCATGAGGACGCTCTTTTTCTCAAGGCTATTCATGCCGTGGGCAGCATCGGTATCCACGAGGGCAATTTGCCGCTGGATGATCCGACGAACAGTTGTGGGCATGCGTAGCGCTTTAAACCCCCCTCGGTCCCCCCTTGTCAGGGGGGAGGTGCGACGACACTCCTCCCCTGACAAGGGGAGGCTGGGAGGGGTTAAGCACTTTCTTCCCTATGACAAAAACCTTACCTCGCTAGCCCGAGAAAACCGCAAGAACCCCACCCAAGCCGAAATCCGGATGTGGCAAGTGCTGCGCATGCGGCAGCTTGCCCGGTATAAATTTCTCCGTCAGAAACCCATCGGCGGTTTTATTGTTGATTTCTTCTGTTCCGAGTTGCGGCTCGTGATCGAGATCGATGGGCATGACCACGCCGAAAAAGCCGAATACGATTGTGAGCGTAGTAAATCCCTGAACCAACTTGGTCTGAGCGTTGTGCGCTATGCCAATAACGAGGTGCTGGGAAATATCGAGGGCGTTTATGACGATTTGCTGCTTCGGATTCAAAACCTAACCCCCCTCGGTCCCCCCTTGTCAGGGGGGAGGCGCGGTGACGACACTCCTCCCCTGTCAAGGGGAGGCCGGGAGGGGTTTGCCGAGGATCAGAATCCATGAACCTGGCTTCCTGCCGCCAATGCCCCCGTCTGGCAAGCTTTCTCGACGATGTCCGGGTAGCCAACCCATCCTATTACGCTCGCCCGGTTCTTCCTTTTGGCGATGCTGCGCCGCGCTTGCTTATCGTCGGTCTGGCGCCGGGCATGCATGGCGCCAATCGGACCGGCAGGCCCTTTACCGGCGACCATGCGGGGATTTTGCTGTACCAGACCCTGCATCGCTTCGGTTTTGCTTCCGGCACCGAATCGGTCCATGCCGACGACGGCTTGCGCCTGTTGCAGTGCCGTATCACCAATGCGGTGAAGTGTCTGCCGCCGCAGAACAAGCCGGAAACCGCCGAGATCAGGCAGTGCAACGATTACCTGCGCGCGGAGCTTGCCGCATTGCAGCCGGGAACCGCGGTGCTGGCCCTGGGTACTGTGGCGCACCAGGCGGTATTGTGGGCACAGGGGCTGAAAATCAGGGATTACCCGTTCGGTCACGCGGCTCATTACGTGCTCCCAAGTGGCCTGGCGCTTTACGATAGCTATCACTGCAGCCGATATAATACTCAGACCAGGCGGCTGACCGCGGAGATGTTCGAAGCGGTGTTTGCCGCCATTCGCCATGACCTTGATGGAGATTCGCCATGCCCTACGTCAACATCCGCATCGCCGGCACCCTGAGCCGGGAACAGAAGCAGAAGATCGCCGAGGAAATCACCGATACCCTGGAGCGCATCGCCCACAAGCCGAAGTCCTATACCTATATCGCCTTCGACGAGTTGCCCGATGAAAACTGGGCAATTGCCGGAAAGCTTCTGGACGAGGATTGATGTTCGATAGCAAGGCCTTCCTCGCGGGCTTGTCGCATCTGCCCGGCGTTTACCGCATGCTCAACGCGGCGGGGGAAGTGATCTACGTCGGAAAGGCGCGCGATCTTAAAAAGCGCGTGGCGTCGTATTTCCAGAAGACCGACCACGTGCCGCGCACGCGCCTGATGGTGTCGCAGATCGCAGCCATCGAAACCACCGTGACACGCAGCGAGGCCGAGGCCTTGCTGCTGGAAAACAACCTTATCAAGTCGCTGGTGCCGCGCTTCAATATCCTGTTTCGCGACGACAAGTCCTATCCCTTCATCGTTATTACGGGCCATCGTTTCCCCCGCCTGGGTTATTTCCGTGGCACGCAGCATAAGGGCAACCAGTATTTCGGGCCTTTTCCCAATGCCGGGGCGGTCAAGGAAAGCATTCAGCTGCTGCAGAAGGTGTTCCGCCTGCGCACCTGCGAGGACAGCGTGTTCAACAACCGTTCCCGTCCCTGCCTGCTGCATCAGATCCAGCGCTGTACCGCGCCTTGTGTCGGCCTGATCGACGCCGAGAGCTACCGCGCCGACGTGCACCATGCCGCGCTGTTCATGCAGGGCAAGGACCAGCAGGTGATGGAGACCATCAACGAAAAAATGCAGCAGGCGGCGCAGCAGTTCCGCTACGAGGAGGCCGCGCTGTTTCGCGACCAGATCGGGGCGCTGCGCCAGGTGCAGGAGAAACAGTATGTCAGCAGCGGCAGCGGGGCGGATGCGGACGTGGTGGCCTGTGTCGAGCTGCAGGGCATGGTGTGCGTCAACCTGGTGATGATGCGGGGCGGCAGGCATCTGGGCGACAAGAGCTTTTTCCCCAGCAATGCCGGGCAAAACGATACCGCGGAGGCGCTGGAGGCTTTCCTGGAGCAGCATTATCTGAGCCAGCCGGTGCCACGCCAGATTTTTGTCAGCGAGGCGATCGACGGCGAGGCGCTGGAGACCTTGTTGAGCGAACAGGCGCGGCACAAGGTACAAATCAGCTGGCGCGTGAGCGGCGAGCGCCGGGTGTGGCTGGAAATGGCGCTCACCAACGCGCGCCTGGCCCTGGAGCAGCGGCTCAGCCAGAAATCCAACCAGGAGGCTCGCCTGTCAGCCCTGCGGGAGGCGCTGGGACTGGAAGCGGAGGCGCGCCGCATCGAATGCTTCGACATCAGCCATACCATGGGGGAGGCGACGGTGGCGTCGTGCGTGGTGTTCGATCAGGGCGACATGCGCAACGGGGAATACCGCCGCTACAACATCAGCGGCATTATGCCGGGAGACGATTTCGCGGCCATGCGCGACGCGCTGCAGCGCCGCTACAGCAAGATTGCCGCAGGCGAAGGCAGGATGCCGGACCTGATCCTGATCGACGGCGGCAAGGGGCAGCTCGGCATCGCGGTGGAGGTGCTGAGCGAGCTCGGCCTGAACGATGTGGCCGTGGTGGGTGTGGCCAAGGGCGAGGCGCGCAAGCCCGGGCTGGAACAGTTAATTTTCCCCGGGGATGACAAAGCGTTACAATTGCCTCAGGACAGCCCGGCGCTGCACCTGATCCAGCAAATTCGCGACGAAGCCCATCGCTTTGCCATCAGCGGCCACCGGGCCAGGCGCGGCAAGGCGCGAACCCATTCTTCGCTGGAGGATATCAGCGGCATCGGTGCCAAGCGTCGGCAGCGCCTGCTGGCCCGTTTCGGCGGGTTGAAGGGTGTGATCGAGGCCAATGTGGATGAACTGACCCAGGTGGAAGGGATCAGCCGGGCGCTGGCGGAAAAGATTTACCAGGAATTGCATTAACGAGCGCTTAGGCCAACATGCCATTAAACATACCGAACCTTCTCACCTGGCTCAGGATCGTGCTGATTCCGGTGTTCGTCGCCGTGTATTACCTGCCGGCGGACTGGCTTTCTCCCCATATGGCAAATTACACCGCGACCGCCATTTTTGTCGCGGCGGCCATTACGGACTGGCTGGACGGCTTCCTTGCACGCGCCTTGAACCAGGCATCGGCGTTTGGCGCCTTCCTCGACCCCGTGGCCGACAAGCTCATGGTGGCGGCGGCGCTGGTGGTGCTGGTCAAGTTGCAGAGGCTGGATGCCGTTATCGCCTTCATCATCATCGGCCGTGAAATCGCCATCTCCGCGCTACGGGAGTGGATGGCGGCCATCGGCAAGAGCAAGAACGTGGCGGTTTCCTTTATTGGAAAACTCAAAACCACGGCGCAAATGACGGCCATTCCGCTGTTGCTCTATCACGACCCGATTGGTGGCCTGTTCGATTCTCAATTTATCGGTGCTATCCTGATTTATGTTGCGGCTGTTTTGACTTTATGGTCAATGGCTTATTACCTGAAAAAGGCCTGGCCGCAGATCGCCGAACAAAATTGAATGGCTCCAGTGCTTGACATCGGCCGCTAGATCATTAAAATGGCGGCTTCTTAAACGCGGGAATAGCTCAGTTGGTAGAGCGATACCTTGCCAAGGTATAGGTCGCGAGTTCGAATCTCGTTTCCCGCTCCAAATTTAAGGGAAAGCGCAAAGCTTTCCCTTTTTAGTTCCAGCAGTTTGCCAGGTCACACTGGCGGGGTAGCAAAGAGGTTATGCAGCGGCCTGCAAAGCCGTTTAGACCGGTTCGATTCCGGTCCCCGCCTCCATCTTCCGTTTTGCCCGAAACCTACAGCGTCGCAAGCTTTCTTTTCTCGACCCTGGCTTCGTGGGTCAGTTCGACCCTGCCGTCCTCGAAAACAGTTTCCATGCGTACCCCGAAACCCCACAAATGGCTGACGTGCTTCATGACTTCGTCCAGGCTTTCGCCCAGGGGACGGCGCTGATATTGGGTATGGCGTAGCGTCAGGGTGCGGTCGCCGCCATGGTCGACGTCATGGACCTGGATATCAGGTTCGCGGCTGCCGAGGTTGTACTGGTCGGATAGGGCATGGCGGATGTAGCGATAGCCTTTTTCCTCGTGGATGGCGGTGATTTCTAGTTTCTCCCGGGTGTCGTTGTCAAGCACCGCAAACAGTTTCAAATCCCGCATCAGCTTGGGCGAGAGATATTGCGAGATGAAGCTTTCGTCCTTGAAATTGCGCATGGCGAAGTCGAGGGATTTTACCCAGTCGCTGCCGGCCAGTTGCGGAAACCAGTATCTATCTTCCTCGGTCGGATGTTCGCACATGCGGCGGATATCGCTCATCATGGCGAAGCCGAGGGCATAGGGGTTGATGCCGGAATAATATTCGCTGAAATAGGGCGGCTGGGTCAGCACATTGCTGTGCGACTGGAGGAACTCGATCATGAAGCCGTCGGTGAGACGTCCCTCGTCGTACAGGGTGTTGAGAATGGTATAATGCCAGAATGTCGCCCAGCCCTCGTTCATCACCTGTGTCTGGCGCTGGGGATAGAAATACTGGGCGATTTTCCGCACGATGCGCACGATTTCCCGTTGCCAGGGTTCCAGCGCCGGCGAATGCTTCTCGATGAAGTACAGCAGGTTCTCCTGTGGCTCGGCGGGAAATCTGGCAGCCGCCACCGAGCCTGCCGCCTGGTGCCTGCCGGGCAGCGTGCGCCACAGGTCGTTGACTTGCGACTGCTGGTATTCCTCGCGCTCCTTCTGGCGCATCTGCTCCTGATGCAGGGAAAGCGGCGCGGGCCGCTTGTAGCGGTCCACGCCGTGGTTCATCAGGGCGTGGCAGGAATCCAGAATCGCCTCGACCTCCTCGTAGCCATGGCGCTGTTCGCACTCCTCGATGTAATTTCGGGCGAAGACCAGGTAGTCGATGATGGAGTCCGCGCTGGTCCAGGTCTTGAACAGGTAGTTGTTCTTGAAGAAGGAGTTGTGGCCGTAGGCGGCGTGGGCGATCACCAGCGCCTGCATCATCATGGTGTTTTCTTCCATGAGGTAGGAGATGCAGGGGTTGGAATTGATCACGATCTCGTAGGCCAGTCCCATCTGGCCGCGCTTGTAACGCTTCTCGGTGTTAAGGAATTCCTTGCCGAAGGACCAGTGATGGTAACCCACCGGCAGGCCGACCGAGGAGTAGGCGTCCATCATCTGTTCCGAGGAGATGATCTCGATCTGGTTGGGGTAGGTGCTCAAGGAATATTGTCCCGCCACGCGCGCGATTTCGCCGTGGTAGCGCTCGATCAGGTCGAAGGTCCATTCGGAGGTGTCGGAGAGGATTCTGCGTTTTTTCATGAGACGCGCCTCTTGAACAGTTCGCGGAACACCGGGTAGATGTCCGCCTGGGTTTCGATCTGCTGCATGGCGAAATTCGGGTAGGCCGCCTGCACGTTCTGGTACTCCATCCACAGGCTCTGGTGTTGCTCCGGCGTGATTTCGATATAGGCGAAATATTGCAGGCAGGGCATGATGCGGCCGATCAGCAGGTCGCGGCAGAGGGGAGAATCGTCGGTCCAGTTGTCCCCGTCCGAAGCCTGTGCCGCGTAAATGTTCCAGTCCGAACTGGGGTAGCGCTGGCGGATGATTTCGTCCATCAGATCCAGCGCGCTCGACACCACCGTGCCGCCGCTCTCCCGCGAGTGGAAGAAATCCTCCTCGTCCACCTCCATGGCGACCGTGTGGTGGCGGATGAACACCAGCTGGATTTTTTCGTAGGCGCGGGTGAGGAACAGGTAGAGCAGGATGAAGAAGCGCTTGGCGATATCCTTGCGTTCCTGGTCCATGGAGCCCGAAACGTCCATCAGGCAGAACATGACCGCCTGGGTGGTGGGCCTGGGCTGCGGGATGCGGTTGTTGTAGCGCAGGTCGAAGGTATCGATGAAGGGGAAAGACAGGATCTTCTCCTTCAGCCGGGCGATTTCCTGTTCCAGCTCGACGACCTGGGGGTCGTCCGGCGCCGTCTTCAGCAGGGCTTCCAGCGCTTCCTCGGCTTGCTTCAACTGGGCGCGGTAGGGCGACGAAAGGGCGATGCGCCGTCCCTGCGCGCCCCGCAGCGAGCGGATCACGTTGATGTTGGAAGGGGTGCCGTCGGCGGTGAAGCCCGCACGTACCATCTTGTGCTGGGCCAGGGTGGCGAGCTGGGTCTTGACCAGGTTGGGCAGCGCCAGATCTTCGAAGAAGAAATTCAGGAATTCCTCGCGCGACAGCTCGAACACGAAGTCGTCCATGCCCTCGCCGCTGTTGCTGGCGCCTCCCCCCTTGCCCTTGCCGGCGTTCGGCGGGCGGTCCAGCTCGTCGCCGGTGATGAAATCGACGTTGCCGGGGTGCACCCTTTCGCGCGAGCCGCCCTGGCCATGGCCGAATACCGGTTCGGAAATGTCCCTGGCCGGAATCGAGATCTTCTCGCCGTTGTCGATATCGGCAATGCTCCGCCCGGCGATGGCGTCCGCGACCGCCTTCTTGATCTGGCTCCTGTAACGGCGGATGAAGCGGCCGCGGTTGACCGCGCTCTTGTTCCGGCCGTTGAGCCTCCTGTCAACGATCTGGTGCATGAGAAGTCCTTCGTTACGATGACTTGCGCACGCGCAGGTACCATTCGCTCAACAAGCGCACCTGTTTTGGCGTATAACCTTTTTGCTCCATGCGGTTGACGAAGTCCTGGTGCTTCTTCTGGTCGTCGGCCGAGGCCTTGGCGTTGAAGGAGATCACCGGCAACAGGTCCTCGGTGTTGGAGAACATCTTCTTCTCGATCACCGCGCGCAGCTTTTCGTAGCTGGTCCAGGACGGGTTCTTGCCGTGGTTCTGGGCGCGAGCGCGCAGCACGAAGTTCACGATCTCGTTGCGGAAGTCCTTGGGATTGCTGATGCCCGCCGGCTTCTCGATCTTTTCCAGTTCCTCGTTGAGGGACGAACGGTTGAACACCTCGCCGGTGTCCGGGTCGCGGTATTCCTGGTCCTGGATCCAGAAGTCGGCGTAGGTCACGTAGCGGTCGAATATGTTCTGGCCGTATTCGGAATAGGATTCCAGGTAGGCGGTCTGGATTTCCTTGCCGATGAACTCGACGTACTGGGTGACGAGGAAGCCCTTGAGGTAGGAAAGATAGCGCTCCTCGACTTCGGGCGCGAACTGCTCGCGTTCCACCTGCTGTTCCAGCACGTAGAGCAGGTGCACCGGGTTGGCGGCGATTTCGCTGTTGTCGAAGTTGAACACCTTGGACAGGATCTTGAAGGCGAAACGGGTGGAAAGCCCGGTCATGCCCTCGTCAACCCCGGCGTAGTCGCGGTATTCCTGGTAGGACTTGGCCTTGGGGTCGGTGTCCTTGAGATTCTCGCCGTCGTAGACCCGCATCTTGGAGACGATGTTGGAATTCTCCGGCTCCTTGAGGCGCGACAGCACCGCGAACTGTGCCATCATCTGCAGGGTGTCGGGCGCGCACGGCGCCTGCGCCAGCGAGCTGTTGGCGAGCAGCTTCTCATAGATCTTGACCTCCTCCGAGACGCGCAGGCAGTAGGGCACCTTGACGATGTAGATGCGGTCGAGGAAGGCCTCGTTGTTGCGGTTGTTCTTGAATGCCAGCCATTCCGACTCGTTGGAGTGGGCCAGCACGATGCCGTTGAAGGGTATCGCGCCGAAACCCTCGGTGCCCTTGTAGTTGGCTTCCTGCGTGGCGGTGAGCAGCGGGTGCAGCACCTTGATCGGCGCCTTGAACATCTCGACGAATTCCAGCAGCCCCTGGTTGGCCAGGCACAGCCCGCCCGAGTAACTGTAGGCATCCGGATCGTCCTGGGCGTAGGCTTCCAGTTTGCGGATGTCGACCTTGCCCACCAGCGAGGAAATGTCCTGGTTGTTCTCGTCGCCCGGTTCGGTCTTGGAAACCGCGACCTGGCGCAGCACCGAAGGATGCAGCTTGACCACGGTGAACTTGGTGATGTCGCCGTTGAATTCGCGCAGCCGCTTCATCGCCCAGGGCGACATGATGCTGTTCAGGTAGCGGCGGGGAATCCCGTAATCCTCCTCCAGGATCGCGCCATCCTCCTCCATGGAGAACAGCCCGAGCGGCGATTCGTGTACCGGGGAGCCCTTGATGGCGTAGAACGGCACTTTCTCCATCAGGTACTTGAGCTTCTCGGCCAGGGAAGACTTGCCGCCGCCCACCGGCCCCAGCAGGTAGAGGATCTGCTTCTTTTCCTCCAGGCCCTGGGCGGCGTGCCTGAAATAGGACACGATCTGCTCGATGGAATCCTCCATCCCGTAAAACTCCTTGAAGGCGGGATAGATCCTGATCACCTTGTTGGCGAAGATGCGGCTCTGGCGCGGTGTTTTCCGGGTATCCACCAATTCCGGCTCGCCGATCGCCATCAGCATCCTTTCCGCCGCCGAAGCATAGGCGGATGGATCTTTCTTGCAGATATCCAGGTATTCCTGGAGTGAGTATTCCTCTTCCTTGCTTTCCTCGTAGTGGGAAACGTAATGGCTGAAGATGTTCATGGCACTCTCCTCCCTTAGTGTCACCGTTGTCGTGATCGGCGCGCTTTGCGCCCACGAGGGCGCGCGAGATTCCGATCTAACAAGTCTGACTGCTCGGGGGCGCAATATGTTCCCCCCCGATGTCTTGAAATATACGCCTTGCCTCATTCTCCGCGCAACAGGTGGCCGTTTGTCGGAATAAACAAACCGACCGTAACAACCTCGGCGAGAAACTGCTGGCGCATCCATATTGTCATGGAAAACCAGTTGGCACTGGACGATCAGGCGATTGCCCGGGACACGCTACAGCGTTTGCTGGAGGCTGGGATCAGCCGCCATGACGCGCTTCATGCCATTGGCTCCGTTCTTGCCGAACGTATCTACGATGCTTTAAAGGAAACGCCAGAGGTAACGGACCTCTATGCGCCTTACCAGGCCGCGCTGCAAGGGCTCACGCCAGAGAAGTGGCGTCACGGCTGATAATGCCGATGGGCGAATGAATTCGCCCCTACCTGGACGCTTGCGCCCCCCGCACCAGGCGCGAAAAGAACTCCCGTCTTGAAACTTCCTTTTGCCACCCGCATTCGTGCTTCTGCTCCTCCATAATGCGGTTGCGGGTGCGGATGATGTCGTTCCAGGCTTCGAACACATCATCGGCGCCTGCGAAGCGCTCCATCGACTGGACTAGCGGTTGTACCAGGTAGTGTCCCAGCATCGGGGTGTAGTTGAGATGCGCTTGCTGGGTGTTGCCGAGCAGGTTGAATGAAAGCGCCGGGCCGATGACCTCGTAGGACACGTTAGTGCGATTTTCGATGCTCCACTCCGGTGGAATGGCGATGCCCGGATCGCGTTCGGCGAGGAACAGCCGGGACATCATCCATGGCGTCAGCAGCAGGAATACGCACCAGCCTTCCATGCGGCGGAAGGCGCGCACTTCCACAGGTAAATCATGGTTCACCAGCCATTCGTCGTGGAACTGGCGCCGGTAGATTTCCTCGAAGCACTGGGTAACTCCCGTTGCCACGGCCTGGTCGTCGTGCAGGAAGGCATCGCCCACTTCCCAGGCCGGCTTATGCACAGCGTTCTCCGCATATGGCGGAAAGCTTCCCGGCCAGGCCACGGTAGAGCGTCAGGCGACTTTCCTCGGCAAGTGTCTGGGTGAATTGCGGCAACCAGCGCCCGAGATGTTCCCGCCAGAGTGCTTCTTTCACGGTCAGACCTTGCTCGCCCGGCAATTCTTCGAGGTAGGCGGCGTATTCCAGCATGGTGCCCAGGAAGTCGGGCGAAATGCCGTCTTCCTCCAGGCCGAGCCTGCGGTACAGGCTGCCCACCGCAGAGGTGGCGGGGCCGGGCATCATGCCGTTGAGCCATGCGGATTCGAAGGGTGGGCAAGCAGTACGGGGGTGGCCGTTGACGAACAGGCGCGTATGTTCCGCCTGCCATTCCTCAAGGGGCGTCGCTGCCAGTTCTTCCAGCGGGGCAGCCAGCCATCCGTGGCGGCTTGAAAAATCCTGCAACAGCTCGCGGGATCCCGCCACCGGCGCCGCCAGCAACACGCCGAGCAGGCGCAGCCGTTCACCAGGGGTAGGCATAGACACCCGCGTACATGAAGTAGTGCCGCAGCAGGTAGCCGCCCATCAGCACCAGTACCGCCGCCGCCACGGTCGGTAGACGCCCGCTCCAGCCCTTGGTGACGCCCTTGAGCTCGATCATGAACGGTACCAGCAGGCCGAAGCCGATGAAGCCGATGAGCCAGCCCCAGTCGTTCCACAGCAACTGCGCCGAGCGGTAGCCGGATTCCGAGCCGGACAGGGTGTAGTTGAAGAAACTGAACAGGATCACCAGCTCGGTGGCGATCAGAATCAGGTCCATGCGCTCGTAGCGGTGGCGGATGTCCTGGTCGTTCTCGTCGGTAATGAAGATGTTCAGCAACAGCAATAGGTAGGCGAAGGCGGTCGAGAAGGCCGACACCGTGAACAAAAGCGGCACGCCGGGGTTGTGCCACAGCGCCACGGCTGGGAAGGACTGGATCAAGAGGCCGGTGTAGACGGTGGTGCCGATGCCGTTGATCGACGCCAGCCAGCCCACGATACGGCGGCGCTTCACGCAGCAGGCGGAAAGCCAGCTCACCAGCGGCCACTGCAGTATGCCGCGCACCAGCGGCATGCGCATGAACAGCGGCGTTTCGCGCATGTAGGGCAGGGCGTAGAGCATGCCCCACACCATCATCCACAGGATGAACTGGGTGCCCCAGGCGATCCACGAATCCGGTTTGAGGATGAACACCAGCGGGTTGAGCACGTAGATCACGGCGGTGTGGTGCAGCAAATGGCCGAATAGTACCGCCGAGCTGATGCCCAGCAGCACCACGCCGGACAGCGCGCCCCACAGCACCAGCCTGCGATGCGGGCGGCAGTACATGTCGGTGAGGAAGGTGATGGTTAGGGTGGCCGCACCCAGACCGCCAAAGAACAGGTACAGCGCGATCCACCAGGTCCAGATGTTTTGTGTGGTATAGGTCATGGTGTCCATGGTTCAGCCTTTCCGCTTCATGTCGTCGATGTAATAAACGTTGGGCCGTGTTCCCAGGTGCTGCATCAGCGGTTGGGCCACGCCGCTCGCCACCAGTTGCGCCACCGGATCGGAGGGATTGTCCAGGTCGCCGAACAGGCGCGCCGAGCCGACGCAGGTTTCGACGCAGGCCGGCTTCTGGCCCTTGTCCACGCGGTGGGCGCAGAACGAGCACTTGTCCATGCTCGGGCTGGTGCGCTTCAGTTCGCCGTAGAATTCCTTGCCGATGCGGATGTCGTCGTAGGTCACCTCGTAACGCGCGTCGTAGGGGCAGGCCATGGCGCAGGCGCGGCAGCCCATGCAGCGGTCCGGGTCGACCAGCACGATGCCGTCGGCGCGCTTGTAGGTTGCGCCGGTGGGGCATACCGTGAGGCAGGGCGGGTTGTCGCAGTGGTTGCACAGGCGTGGGAAAAAGCGCCGCCGCACCTGCTCGGCGACGCCGATTTCCTTCTCGTGCACGTAAGTGCGCCAGGCACCTTTCCATACCGGGGTCTGGTTTTCCATCGCGCAGGCCGCCATGCATGCATTGCAGCCGACGCAGGTATTCAAATCGATCACCATTGCGTAGTGCGTCATG
>JASJPB010000042.1:20624-70695 GCA_031426915.1 Sulfuricellaceae bacterium
TACTCCTTTGCCTTCAATCTTCTTGATCCGAACCGTGAATTCCTGGGAGCGGAAGCCGGCGACCACCGGCTCGACGTTGTAGGGAATCAGCTTGCTGGTTGCGGTGCCCATACCCACCGCACGGGTGAGGATGGGGTTTTCCGCCCCGAACGAGGAATACAGGAACACCGCGTCGCGATGGATCAGGCGCGTGACGTGGGCGTGCCCGTCAGCCGTCTGCCCGGACATGGAGTTGACCAGGCGGATTGCGTCGCCATCCTTGATGCCGAGGAAGGCCGCGCGTGCCGGGTGCATCCAGACGTTGGTATAGACGCCTTTCTTGAAGCGGTTGATCGCCGCCAGTACCGGGTTGTTGCTGTTGGTGGAGGCGTAGGACACGGTGGGCGCCTTGCCGTAGGTGAAGTAGAACTCGTCGTCCTCCAGCATCCCGGTCTTGGCGTTCTTGCGGCACTCCGCCGGGATGTGGGTGGCCAGCACGCTGAAGTTGGGCGCCTTGCCACCGCCCTTCCTGAGCATGTCGAACAGGCCGGAGTAAAACTCGACCCGTCCGCTGCCGGTCGGCATGGGCAGCTTGCGCGGCATGGCGGAGTGCTCGAGGATTTTTTTGTGGTCCTCTTCGAGATATACCCCCTTCTCGCGCAGCGCGCTGTCGAGTTGCTTGACGGTGATGCCCGCCCGCTTCGCGGCGCTTTCGAATGCCTCCTCGCGGCAGGCGGCCGAATACGGGCTCTTCATCTTCTGCGCGGTGAATTTTGCCAGCTTCTCCTTGACCGGTGCGGCCTGCATGCCGGTGAGCTTCTCGATCCAGTCCATGAAGCCGTCCGGATTGCCGCTGATGATCTCGGTCAGCTTCAACAAAATGTCGGGCATTTCGCGCGTATCGTAAAGGGGCTCGATGGCCGGGTAGCGCGTCACCATCGCCAGGTCGTGGTTGACGCCGTTGCCGTAGATGTTGGGCTCGCCGCGCTCCAGGTAGGTCGAGTTGGGCAGGATCACGTCGGCGTACATGGTGGTGTCGGATGGCAGCACGTCGATGGCGATCACCAGCTCCACGTTCTTGTGCGAGAGGATGTCCTTCCAGCGGCTGTCCGGGTAGTAGTGGCGCACCGGGTTGGCCGCGTTGATGAGGATGGCCCGGGTGTAGTAGGGCTCGCCCTCGAAGTTGAGGTTGCCTTCCACGGATTCCTTGAGGCCGGTGTCGGCCATCACCGGCAGCATCACCCAGTCGCGTCCTGCCTCGCGCTCCTGCTTGGAGAAGGCCCAGGCCCAGCCGGGTTTGCCATGGCCGAAATTCTTGCCGTTGGAGAAGGTGTCGATCACCATCTTGGCGAATGGCATGCCGCCCAGGCTGGTCATGGGCGGGCCTGGCTCATGGCCTTCCTGCTGGGACTTGTGCGAGTGGGCCACCTTGTGGTGGAGTTCGCCGCTCATGATCCAGCCCCCGGTGCGGTCGATGCCGCCGGTGAGCGCCTGGATCATCGCCTGGACGCGGCGCAGCATCATCATGTTGCCGTAGCGCGCACCGTGCCAGCCGGGGTCGATGATTGCCGGGCGGGAGGTGCCGAACTCGCGCGCGATGCGGCGGATGGTGGCGGCCGGTACGCCGGTGGAGGGTTCGGCCCATTCCGGGGTGTAGCTCTTCAGCTCGCCCAGTTGCGCCTGCAGCACCGTCACCACTTCGCGGCCGTCCAGCTTCAGGCCGGGTGGCGCGTAGAGCGCGGGTTGGCAGGCGTTGCCGTCCACGTCGGTGGTGTTGTCGTTGGTCACGGCGGGGAGGGTGCGGATGGTGGCGGTTCTTTCCTGCACCACGCGCGGCCTGCCCTTGTCGTCCAGCGCCAGCTGGACCTGGCCGTCGGCATCGCGATAGGCGAGGAACGGCATGTTGGAATGGCGCATCAGGAAATCGGCGTCGTAAAGCTGCTCTTCCAGCATGATCTTCAGCATCGCCAGGCAGAAATCCAGGTCGGTGCCGGGGCGGATGGAAATCCACTCGTCCGCCTTGGAGGCGGTCTCCGACAGGCGTGAATCGAGCGCCACCACCTTGGCGCCGTTCTTGCGTCCCTGGGCGAAGCGCACCATGCGGCAGGTCGAGACCGCGCCGATCGAGGCGTTGTTGGCGACGAACAGGATGTACTTGGCGTTGTCGTAATCCGGCAGCACCTCGTCGTGGATATTGAAATTCCCGGTCACCGAGTCGGTACCCAGATGGCCGGTGGTGACGCAGTGCTGCATCGGCGAGGCGATGATGTTGGGGATGCGGTTTGCCAGCGCGAACGGCACCGCCCAGTTCATGTAGAACACGCACGAGGTCCAGCCGCCCACCATGGTCCATTCCCAGGGCTGGATGTTGGCCGATTTCTGCTTCCTGGCGATGTAGTCCCAGGTTTCTTCCCAGCTCGCCTGGCGGAATTTCACTTCGCCGCGTTTGCTGCCTTCGACGCGGATCAGCGGGGTCTTGATGCGGTCGGTATCGTAAGTCTGACGCAAGCCGGCCTGGCCGCGCGCGCAGATTTTGCCGCGGTTGAGTGTGGAGTTGGGATTGCCGTCAATTTTGACAATGCGCTTGATGCCGCTCTCGATGCGGGTGGTGACCCGAATGTTGCAGAGGGAAGAACAGAAGTTGCAGATGCTGTAAGTGTACTCATCCGGACTTTTCGTCTCGCCGCCTGCCGCCTCGGCCAAACCGCCCAGTCCGGCCGGTTTCAGCAGCCCAAGACCCGCGGCTCCCGCCGCGCCTGCTCCAGCCGCTTTCAGGAAGGCGCGGCGCGATAAGGTGGGAAATATCCAGTTCATTAGTTTTTGTCCCCTCGGTAAATTTAAGACACGTCTGTGCGTGTCTCTGCACATGCATCGGGGTGAGGCATTAGCAATGGCTATGCCAGAGTGCATTAGCAACTGCTAATAACATAATGGATACATTATGTTACATAACCATATTTATGTATGTTCAAGCCTGCGATGCGTTTTTCCAGGCGATAATCCAGAAATATCATGTCAATATTGACAGTAACGAATTGGCGTCATGTAAAATCAGGCAGGCCAATATGTAGGAAGCAAAAAATGAATCTTTCCGACAATCCATTTCCCGATCTGCTGCCGGATATGGCGGCCATGATGGATTCCATGCCGGAACCCCGTTTGTTCATCAGCGCGGATTACCGCGTGCTGGCGGCGAATAAAGCCTATCGCGATCAGTTCGGCGTGCCCGACGATCTGTCGCAGCATTTCTGCTATGAGCTTTCCCATCACATTTCCGAGCCGTGCGATCAGGCGGGCGAGAGCTGCCCCCTGAAAACCAGTCGCGAGACCGGAGAAGCCTCGCGTGTGCTGCACATCCACCACACGCCGCGAGGGCAGGAGCATGTGGATGTGGAAGTCGCGCCGATTCGGGATCGCACTGGCCGTGTCCTGTTCTACGTGGAATCCATACGCACGGTACGCAGGGCTCGAAGCGGACCCTCCGCCGAGGGTCTGGTCGGGCGTTCGCCCTCTTTTAACCGCATGATTGCGCTGCTTGAGCGCGTTGCGCCTGCTGAAGCCACGGTGTTATTGCTGGGCGAGTCCGGAACTGGCAAGGAATTGGCCGCACAGGCGCTGCATGATGCGAGCGCACGTTCCAGGGGACCATTCGTGGCAGTGGACTGTGCCGGCGTGACGGAAACGCTGTTTGGTAGTGAGCTGTTCGGCTACGAGAAAGGGGCATTTACCGGTGCCGCTGCCCGCAAGATCGGATTGGTGGAGTCTGCCGCTGGCGGTACGCTGTTTTTCGACGAGATCGGCGACATGCCGCTATGTCTCCAGGTCAAACTGCTGCGCCTGCTGGAAAGCGGAACCTTCCGTCGGGTAGGCGGACTGGAGCCGCTACGCGCCAATTTTCGCCTGGTTCTGGCGACTCACCGCGATATCAAGGCAATGGTGGAGGAGGGGACTTTCCGACGCGATCTTTACTATCGTATCAGTGCTTTCCCCATTCGCGTTCCGCCCCTGCGCGAGCGCAGGGAAGATCTTCCGCTGCTGGTGAATTCCATGCTGGAACGGCTGTGCCAGCAACGGCGGCGCCTCCATCCGGATGCCCTCGCTACCCTTGTCGCCCACGACTTTCCCGGTAATATCCGAGAATTGCGCAACATCATGGAACGTGCCTGCTTGCTGGCGGATGGCGATACCATCTTGCCAGAGCATCTCCCGGACGAACTGGAGAGCGTTCTGGGGGGTGAACAGGAGCCCTGGGAAGAAAAAATCCTTCCCCTGGCTGAAGCCGAGCGGCGCTACCTGCTCTGGGCGCTGGCTCAACATGGGGCGGACCGCCGCGCCCTTGCGCGCAAACTGGGCTTGGGAGAGCGCACGCTTTACCGCAAGTTAAAAGACGCAGGGACGTGATTCGGGCCAAACTCATACTCGCGAAACACTTCATGTCTGCAGTACAGGTTCCCCGTCCTCGCTGGCCGGCAGGCTTTTGCGCTGGTTGACATAAAGACTGTTGCCCGCGATCGCCTTGGCCTTCTTTTTTACTTCGGCTGCCACGGTTGCTACCGCGAGATGGTTGGCATACATGCCGGGCTCGATCTCAACCGCGCCAATGGAGAGGCTGGTGAGGCAGCAGAATTCCATTTCACCCTTGCGGTTGGTGGCAAGATAACCGCCCTGATCGATGTCGCTGGGCGAAAAGAAGCCCAGGATTTCTTCCTCGAAGCGTTTCAGCGCTTGCTCGCAACGCGATTTCCAGTCCGTGCTGCGGAAAATCAGGACAAAATCATCTCCTCCGATATGGCCGAGAAAATCGGTTTCCGGCACGATGGCGTCGGACAGGACGCGCGCTGTCAGCAGGATGATCGCATCTCCCTTGGCATAGCCATAGACATCGTTGAATGGCTTGAAGTGATCCAGATCACAGTAGGCGACGGAGAATGCGGCGTGTTCCCCCAGCAGGTTGTCGATTTTCTGGTTGATGGGAACATTGCCCGGCAATTGGGTCAGGGGATTGGCATACTTCGCGGCCTCCATTTGCATGGCGGTGATTTCGCGCACCAGATCCTGCACCGAGCCCATGCCGATATAGCGCCCCCCCTCGGTTACGATGAAACCGCTGACCAGATGGCGCGCATCGGCGTGGATCACCATATCGGTCAATTCAGCCAGGTTGATACCCACGTCCATGATGAGTGGCTCGGGGTCCATGAAGCGCTCGCAGGGGCGACGGCCGAATAGCTCGTGGCGGAATGGCCGGGCCATTTTGTCGATCATCTCGTAGCGGGAAATCAGCCCCACCGGCAGGTCGTCCTTGACCACAGCGATAGCGCGCGACTCGTGCTCGGCTTCAAATATACGGAACACCTCCTCGGCCTGGGTTTCGGGGCTCACCGGCGGGCGCTTGATCAGCAGCCGGTCGAGCAGGTGGCCGGATTCCTGCGGGATGCTGGTGGTGCTGTCGCAGCTGTTGTTGATCGCCTGGAAAGCTGCAGCAGACAGCATGTCATAGGGCTTGGAGCTGAATTTCCCTATGAAATCGCCCGCAGCCGCCTCGATGCCGAGCTCACGGATCAGATTGAAATGGCTCGAGGTGTTGATTCCTTGCGCCAGCACCTGCTTGCCCTGATCGATTTCGTCCTGGATCAGGGCGCGCAGACGTTCCAGCGATGCGGTTTTGATGTCCATGTCCTCGAAATGCTGTTCGTCCAGCAACAGCAGCCTTGGCGGCCAATCAGCAAGGAAAACGCTCTCGTCCAGGGCGCATCCTATCCCCTGAGCAGCCAGGCCTACGCCGAGTTGGCGTAGCTCCTTCATCAGGTTTTTGTTGGCCGGGTGACTGAGCGGCTGCAAGGATGAGCTGCAGGGGTAGACCAGTTTCACCCGTTGCGCCGAGACCTCATGTTTTTTCAGCGCTTTCGCCAGCAGGTGTGCGACTTCATCATCGAAATCGTCCAGGCAGGCGTCGGGGAGGGGTAACAGCAGCTCCCCCGTGACCTCGCTGTTTTTGAAACGGGTCAGCACGGCTTCGAAATAGCGGCTGCAAAGCTTATCCACCAGTTCCAGTTCGCGCGCGACAGCGAAATAGCGCGCCATATCGCGCATGGGACTGTCCGGCGGGCCATACACCTGTGCGAAATGGCCGAATATCTGGCGCGACTTGAGCGAGACCACGGGCCGAAAGCGCGTGGAGAAATTTCTGGAGGCAATTACCTGCTCCAGCTCAGCTCTGCACAGTTCGACGTTTTTAGACGGTTTTTCCTTGCTGGGCTTGGCGGGTTTCATGGCGTAGCCTTGGCTGTATGAGTGCTTCCAGTGTTTCTGCAGGGATTGCGCAAGATACTGCTGCCCGTAGCGAATGGTGAAATATATACGCTGGAATTGCGTCAGAATTATGAATCTACGGACCAGGCAGCCGTTTAAACAGCTTCCAGGCTTCAGTTCGGCCCATAGGGGCCTGCAACCCAGTCCACCCCGGCCTGCATGAACGGGTGCGCCTGAGGGTTCTGCAGCCGCTCAGCCATTTGCCCGGACGCAAGCGGGCGGCTGAGCAGGTAACCCTGTACTTCATGACAGTGGATCTGGCGCAGGAATTCAAGCTGTGCGTAGGTTTCGACACCCTCCGCGATCACGTGCAGATCAAGCCCCTGCGCCAGGTTTCCGATGGCATGGATGATGGCCGCCATTTTGGGTAGCTGCGCGAGTTCGCGCATGAATCCCTGGTCGATCTTGAGCGTGTCGATGGGCAAATTGGCGAGGTAGGTCAGACTGGAATAACCGGTGCCGAAATCGTCGATCGAGATGCGCACGCCAAAGGTTTTCAATTCCTGCAGAATTTGCCGCGCATACAGCATATCGTCCATCAGCACGGATTCGGTCAGCTCCAGCTCGATGCGACCCGGCGCTATTCCGCTCTGCGCAATAATGTGCATCGTTTCGGCGAGAAAATTCCGGCTGTGAAACTGGCGCACGGAAATATTCACCGCCATGCGCAAGCGTGAAAAATTTTGTTCATCCCAGTCGCGCAGTTGCTGGCAGGCTGTTTTCAACACCCAGGCGCCGATGTTGTTGATCATGCCGCTCTTTTCCGCGATGGGGATGAATTCTGCCGGAGAAATATCGCCCAGCAGCGGATGGCGCCAGCGCAACAGTGCCTCGACACCGCGAACATGGCCGCACTGCATGCCAAACTGGGGCTGGTAGACGAGGTAGAGCTCCTGGCGCTCAATGGCCTGCCTGAGATTGCCTTCCAGGGCGAGCTGGTTGCGCGCGCGCTGATCCAGATCGGGCGTGAAGAACTGGACGCAGCTTCCACCTTCTTCCTTGGCGCGCTCCAGCGCGCTGTCCGCGGCACCCAGAAGATCATCGGTTTTTTTGCCATCATGCGGGTAAACGGCGATGCCGATGCTGGCGGTGAGGTAATACTGCTCGCCACCGTGCTCGAACGGGGTATCGAACATATGCAACAGCCGGTCTGCCACGCGGGCGCAATCCTGGAGCTGGGGCGCCTGGTTGAGCAGCACGGAAAATTCATCCGAACCGGTGCGGGCGAGCAGGTCGGTCTCATACAGTTTGCCCGCGAGCCGCTGCGCCACCATTTGCAGCAGGTGGTCGCCGCCGGTCTGGCCAATGGAATGGTTGACGGTCTTGAAACGGTCGATGTCCAGTTGCAGGATCATCAGCGGCGTGTCGTTCTTCTCCTTTTTACGCCCCATCAGGGCGCCGCGCAGGGCATGGCGGAAATGGCGCCGGTCGGGCAGCGAAGTCAACTGATCGCGCCCCACCAGGCTGCGAATATGGGCGCGTGCGCGCCGTCTCTCCGAAATATCGGAGAAAATCAGCATGACGCCGCTGGGCAGGCCGTGACTGTCGCTGAGCACCGAAGACCAGACCAGCAAATCGATAGGTTTGCCGTCACGGCGGAATTGCCCTAGCAATTCCCTGCCGGACAAGGGTTTTCCTTGCAGGGCATCGCTGGCAAGGGTATCCAGAAACTGGTCCGAAGTATCCGATGTAAGAGGCGCATGCTGGCCTAGCACTTCATGAGCGTGCCAGCCGTATATTTGCGTGGCGGCATGATTCCACAAGGTGACTTGTCCCGCAGTGTCGAGAGCGATGATAGCCAGCGGGGAGGAGCCAATGATGGCATTGAGCAGCTTGTTTGATTTCAGAAGTTGCTCGCGCAGGCGGGTTTTTCCCTGCGTGGTTTGCAGGTTCACCATATAGGCCTGCTTGTCGTGCCAGGGTATGGCAAGTGTGTACATTTCTGCCATGGCGCGTGTGCCGTCCGCCTGGAAAAGTTCAATTTCCATGGTTTCATCGGGCAGCAACGGGTGACCGAACAACTGGCCGCCATCATCGCATTCTTCCAGGCACAGCATACGTCTGGCCGCGGCGTTGGCGCAAAGGATGGTGCCGTCTTGCTGCACTACCAGAATGCCGGACAAATGATGTTCCAGTACCGCATCCAGCACCTTGGGCATCAATGATTGTTCAGGGCGTGAGTCGCACAAAAATGGGTTTTCTTCCAGGGAGAATTTGCTCATGTCTAGCCTCCTGTTTTCAGGCCGTCGCTCTGCACTGGTTGAGGTCCAGGGTCAGGATGGATACGTCGTCGTGGGGTTCCATCCCGTCGAGGAAATGCACCAGCTTGCGCTTGATTTTTTCCATCAGGGGAGCTTCCTCATGTTGCGGGCTGCTGAGCACTTCCCGGAAATGCCGCTCGCCGAACATCTCGCCATTGGTGTTTTGCGCCTCCAGCAAGCCATCACTGCATAACAGAATCTGGGCAACTGCGGATAGATCAACAACCTGGGTGCTGGCATCGAAGCGTTCGGCGCTGACGATACCAAGCGGGAACTGACTGGCGCTGATTTCTCTT
Source organism: Sulfuricellaceae bacterium (assembly GCA_031426915.1). Classification (GTDB taxonomy): domain Bacteria; phylum Pseudomonadota; class Gammaproteobacteria; order Burkholderiales; family Sulfuricellaceae; genus Sulfurimicrobium. Next base: position 29,473 of record JASJPB010000042.1, read on the forward strand.
ACCACCTGATGCGATTCGGACAGCAGGAGCAACGGTGGTTGGCCGCCGTTCCAGACTTCCAGTCGCTGTCGCTGGGGCGAGAAGCGCGCCAGCAAGGCGGCGCAAAACCTTCCGGTAGGCAGCAGGGAATACAGCTTGCGATTGATTTCTGTGGCAATCTCGCCAATACCGCAGCCTCGCTGGCTCATGGTGAAGAAAATGTCCGTGGTTGGCAGTGCACCGACCGCCGCTGCAAGTCCATGCCCGGTGAAATCGCCCATCAGGATGTGCAGTTCGTTGGCAGGGGTGCGCTCATACACCACCAGGTCGCCACTAAAATGTCCCGCGGGGAGTATCCAGTGTTTGATTGCAGTAATGTTGGTGGGGCTGCGCCCGATGAAATTGTCGAACATGTGCTTGGCCAGCCTGACTTCATGGTTGATGCGCTGCTGGTGGCGTTCGAGTTGGGAATAGATTTCGCGCATGCGCTCATAGCCGGAGAGTTTCGCCAGCAGCAGGTGCGGCTCGATGAGCTCATCGATGAAATCCACCGCGCCGCAGTTGAGAAAGTCATCCAGCGAAATGTTCTCCCCGTTCGTAACGGTGAGCAGAACGGGAATGAAGCGCTCGTTCGCCAGTGCGCAAATTTTTTTCGTGCAGACATAGCCTCCCTCGCCGGGTAACTTGACGTCCATGAGAACGAGGTCGATACGATTGCGGAGCAGCTGGGACAGAACCGTCTGGCAGCGGGTGGCGCGGATGACCTCGTGTCCATTTTTTTTGAGCAGATTGGCTAGCCTGCGCATTTTTTCTGGATCATGTTCGGCGACGAGCAGTTTCATGGTGGCACCTCTTGAACTTGTGCTTCCGGGTTTGGTATTGCCGTGTCCGCCGGACTGATGTGGCTCCGCTTGGCGTCAGTCCGGCATGATGTGAAAGAGCGGGTTGAAGCTCGCGTCAGCCAGAATGCGCCTGATGATTTTGTTATATCGCGCCTGATTAAGCTTGGGCCAGCAAATCTAGCACCAACTAATGAAGCTTTTATGAAGGTCGCTTATTTGGCTCGGGGACGGAGCGGCCAAGTGCTGGGCGGTGAGGCGTTCTTGGTGCGTGGGGATGCAGGGGGAAAATTTGTAGCTTGACGATGAGAACAGGAACAGATTGGCCAGGATTCTGTTGTTAACAGCAAGATCGCAATTTAAGCGGGAGATGTGACATCGCGATTGCTCGTGACAGCGCACATAATCATTGCGCTGTCACGAAGCTTAAATCTTTTTGTGCTATGTTGGGCAATACCAACAATCCTAGAAGGGGTTTATTGTGCCCAACCTGAAAGATCTTGAAAAACGTCTGTTGCACGGCCCGGCGGACCCGGGCCAGACCATCCTGAGGGAAGTCGTGAAAGCGCTGTGCCTGGAGGAAAAATTCAAAATTTCCGATCTCTACGAATTGTCCCTGGATGACTTCGAGCTGGCTATCGACACGCTGAAAAGATGGCGTCTGGACCGTTACACAAAAACCAAAGAGCGCATCACGGAACTGGTCTGTCCGCCCAGCGATAAAACCTGAAACCGCCTGGAGACGCCGTTTCCATGGCGGCTCCAGCAGAACCGTGGGCACACAGAAAGGTCCTTCCTGCATGCAGTTTGTTTTCTCGCGACAGGCCGGTCGAGCGCAGCAACCTGTGCCTGATCCCTTTCGACGTTGCGGTTTCTCATCGCACAAGCGATAGCGATGTCAGGGCAGATGCAGCGTATGACCAGGAACCTGTTTCAGAACCAGAACGAAGTATCCTTGAGCAGGAACTCCACGTGTGGCATGTAGTGCGACCCATCGCAGGAAAAGGTCAGGCTGATCATGCCATTGAAAATATTGATCGAGGCCGTGCGCAGATAGATCGTGGGATCGGCGAGGCGCAGGGATTGCATGGTGTTGAGAATCCGTCTGATGTCGATCTGCTCGATTGCCGCATTGCTTGGGTAGGGGTGAGAGGGGAATACCAGGCAGATGTCCGGATCGTTCAGGGCTTCGTGATCCAGCATGTGGTACCGGAACGGGTCATCCACGGTCCAGATCGTGACCTGGCTACTGGAAAAGTGAATCTGGCATTGAAACACGCCGCGGTGCGTCAGCAGCTCCTCCAGAATGGATAAGGCCTGCTCCATATTGCGGTCCATCGGACTTTCGGTGCGGGTCTGCAAAAAGACTGTGCTGCGAATCGCCGGGTCCCCTTTGACCTGCAGCCAATAGCCGGGCTCATCGTAGAGCTCTGATGTCACTGGCAGGTTGCGCAAGTCAAAGTCTGCGCCGAGATAGCCCAGCGAGTGGGAATCCGCGCGCACAATCTGCAGTGCCGTGAGCGAAGGCCGGCGTTCCAGCAGGCTGATGTAGGCATCGGAGAGCAGAAATCCCCAGCTGGGCACTACTTCTTTCATGTAAGGACGCTGGGAGCGGTCGCGTCCGAAATGTTCGGGCACAAGCCCCGCCTGGCCGACGTTATCACAAATCTGTATGCCTTCGGTATTTACGCAGTACAGGAACGTGCAGTGGGGGATGGAGGCGAAGCCTTCTGTGAGCAGCGCTTCCAGTTGTTCACGCTCGCCCCATGCCGGAGCACATCGCTCGGCCAGATGCGCCAGCGGCTCACGCAGTTTGCGCGCCAGTTCTTCCCGTTGCAGATAAATGCTGTCTTTCCATGAATCTTTCATAAATCCACCACGCTTATAAATCAAGTTATCTTCGTGGCGACATATCCCAAGAGACTCATGGAGCTGTGCTTAATTCTCGGACAAAGGCCAGAAGCGCCGATTATAAACAGGCTGCAGAGAATGTTCCGCTAGATTCTCAATAGATTGGCCCCGGGAGGCTCTGTCCGAAAGTTTTCCGCGATCAGATCATCCAGACCCCGGGTGGCCAGAGGCGCCATGGCTGGATATTTTATAACGCTATTGCCGGATGCGGTGATCCATTCCTTGATTTTCATCAGGTCATCCACGGATAACACGCTTTTGCGGTTTTCCTGCTTCCAGTGCGAGCATAAATCAACCGCCAGGGCGTGAGCCAGTTCATGGTCAGGACAGAAGGTCACCATATTATTTCTCCAGGTAATAATGTTCAAATCACATGAGGCACTTTATCCGCCACATGTTGCGCCGTGATGACAGTGGGGGTTCTCTCCGCGGATGGACTCACCCAGGAGACATGGTTCAGACAATGCGTCAGAGCTTCGGGCCTGCGCCCCAGGCGATTAATTCCATCCTTCCATCCATGTGTTCGACGATGGCGGTACAACTATCAACCCAGTCCCCGCAGTTGAGGTATACCAGCTCACCGACCTCTTTTTTCATCGGCCAGTGGATATGGCCGCAAATCACGCCGTCCAGTCCTTGCTCGCGCACGTGATGAATGACCGAGTCCTCGAAATCGAAAATGAAATTGATGGCGGTTTTGACCTTGCGCTTGGCGTAGCCCGCCAAGGACCAGTATCCGGGTCGGCGCAGCGTGCGGCGCAACCATGACAGCCAGCCGTTGAGGCGAACCAGGAGGTTGTAGGACATGTCGCCGAGAATGGCCACCCACTTGTGGTGGCGCGTGACCTGATCGAACTCGTCGCCGTGCAGCAGCAGGTAGCGTTTGCCATCGGCGGCGGTATGGATATATTCATCTTCGATACGAATGTCGCCGAAGGAGGTGCCGATATATTCCCGCAATGCTTCATCGTGATTGCCGGGGATAAATATCACCTGTTGCCCGTGGCGCGCACGCCGCAATAATTTTTGCACGATGGTATTTTGATCGCGCGACCAATAGATGCTGCCGCGGCTCATGGCCCAGAAATCGACGATGTCGCCGATCAGGAAGAGATACTCCGACTCGTATTCGCGCAAAAAGTCGACCAGTCTTGACGCTTGGCAGGCAGCCGTGCCGAGGTGGACGTCAGAAATAAAAACAGCTCGGGCTTGCACCATTGATCAGGTATTCCGTTCGTGACTGGGGAGGGTCGAGACTAAAGATGCTTGGCGCGTAAATACCCGGTGAAACAGGCACTTAATAGCCGCTTTTCCAGATCGGGCAATCGGGATTCGAGAGCGGGGTTGCGTCGCCCAGCAGTGCTTCAGGAATTTCCTGTTTGCGCGTCCTGTTGCAACAGCATCCCACGACCCCGTTCATTGCTGCGTATCCAAGACGACCGTTTCTTACCCTCGGTCCTACCCAGAAATGGCAGTTGCCGCACACGCGCAGCGGCTCGGGTATGAAAATCGCATTAAGCTGATGGTTGAGGGGGTGTGCGGTGGTGGTCATGGGGTACTCGATGCGGTTATTGATTTCTTTCCGCATTTAGCTACTTGAAGGTTGCAATAGTATTACGCCCTAGTTCATTTCCAGAAGCTGGCGGACAAGTATGCCGATCGTTTTTTCCTCGTCAGCGGCCAAATTAAGGACCGGCTTCGATCCCTTGGCACTGAGCATCACTTCGTTGTCATGGTTGGAATGGGGGTCCAGCCTGAAACCGAGAAATTCCAGCGGATCGCAAATCATGGCTCGAATCGGGGGAGAATGCTCGCCGATGCCGCCGGTGAACACCAGGGCATCTATGCCGCCGGCCTTGGCAGCGAAGGCGCCGATGGCGGCGCGCACCTGGCGGCAAAAATATTGCACCGCAAAAATGGCCTCGGCGCTCTTGCTCTCGACCAGGGTGGACATTTCGCAATTCTCTCCCGCCGAGAGTGCAACCAGACCCATGCGGTGATAAACCAGGTCGGCCAGTTCGGAGGCGTTGTAGCGCTTTGCCAATTCCAGCATCACGCCGGGATCGAGATCGCCGCTACGTGTGCCCATGGGGATGCCGCCTGCCGGTGTGTAACCCATGCTGGTATCCACCGACCGGAGCTTCTCCAGCAGGCACAGACTGGCGCCCGAGCCCAGATGGGCGACCACGATGCGGCCGTATGCGGCTTCGCCCAAAATGGCAGGCAGGCTGCGCGCAACGTGGGAATAGCTGATGCCATGAAATCCGTAACGATGCATGCCCAGACTTTGCGGGATGGGCAGACGCTTCGACAGCTCCGGCATGGTGACGTGGAATGCCGTATCGAAACAGGCCGCTTGGGGCACGTCAAAGCGCTCCCTGCACAGGGACACGCCAAGGATGTTGCCCGGCAGGTGCAACGGGGCCAGATGGACGATATTTTCCAGGCGCGCGAGTTCGGCTGCATCGACGAGGCGCGCCTGATCGGTGACGTCCCCGCCATGGACGAATCGATGCCCGACCGCATCCGGCGCATTACCTTCCAGATCCTTCATCAACTGGTCGAACGCCTCCGCGTGATCATGCAAAAAGCCCTGGCCGATGTGCTGGTAGCGGAAATTGCTCCGTGTGCCGTCAGCGCGGAACAAGCTCGCTTTCAGGGACGACGAACCACTGTTGACGGTCAGGATGCTCAGTGCCATCCCGGCATCAACGCCCATGGCTTGTCACAGGCTGTCGCCGACGGAAACCGGGGCAACCTTCCAGATCTGTTCGCAGTATTCGCGGATGGCGCGGTCGGAGGAGAAATACCCGACGCGCGCCACATTCAGAATCGACATGCGGCTCCAGTGTTCCGACTCGCGGAATCGTTTGCTGACGTCTTCCTGACACGCTGCATAGGAACGAAAATCCGCGCAACACAGGAAGGGGTCATGGTGGTAGAGGTTGTCCGTCAGCGGGGTAAACAACTCGCGATCCCCATGTGAAAACAGCCCCGAATTGATGAGCGCTATCGTCGCCTGCAGCTCCGTGTCCGCCTCCACGACTTGCCGGGGTTGGTAGCCGCTCGCCCACAAGGCTTCAACCTGTTCGACATTGTGGCCGAAGAGGAAGAAGTTTTCATGGCCGACGGCATCGCGAATTTCGACATTGGCCCCGTCCAGCGTACCAATGGTCAGGGCTCCGTTCATGGAAAACTTCATGTTGCCGGTACCCGATGCTTCCTTGCCGGCAGTGGAAATCTGCTCCGACAAGTCGGCCGCCGGATAAATCCACTGACTGGTCTTGACGCTCAGATCGGGGATGAACACCACTTTCATGAGCTGATTGACCTGGGGGTCGCGGTTGATGGTTTCTGCCACGGAATTGATCAGCTTGATGATCAGTTTCGCCATGCGGTAGCCGGGTGCCGCCTTGCCGCCGAAAATAAAGGTGCGCGGCGTGATTTCCAGGCTGGGGCTGTGCTTGAGGCGGTTGTAGAGACTGATGATATGCAGCACGTTGAGATGCTGGCGCTTGTATTCGTGTATGCGCTTGACCTGGACGTCATAGAGCGAATCGGGATCCACGTCGACGCCAAGCACGCGCCGGATGTAATTGGAAAGATCCACTTTAGCGCCGCGCTTGACCTGGCGCCAGTCCGCGCGGAAGGCGGCGTCATTTGCATAGGGTTCCAGCTCGCGCAGGCGTTCCAGATTGCGCAGCCAGTCGCCTCCGATGGTGTCACTGATCAATGTGCCGAGGCGCCGGTTGGCGAGCGCGATGAAGCGGCGCGGTGTGATGCCGTTGGTCTTGTTGTTGAACTTTTCCGGCCACATTTCGTGGAAGTCGCGCAGCACCGTCTCTTTCAGCAGTTCGCTGTGCATCGCGGCAACGCCGTTGACGGCAAAGCTGCCCACACAGGCGAGGTTCGCCATGCGCACCCGCCGGCCGTTGGCTTCATCGATCAGCGACATGCGCGCCACGCGTTGTTCGTCGCCGAGGAAACGCATGCGCACCTCGTCGAGGAAGAGATTGTTGATCCCGTGGATGATCTCCAGGTGGCGCGGCAAAATGCGTTCGAACAAATCCAGGGACCAGGTTTCCAGCGCTTCCGGCAGCAAGGTGTGATTGGTGTAGGCAAAGGTACGACGGGTGATGTTCCAGGCCTGGTCCCACGGCACAAGGTGTTCGTCGATCAGCAGGCGCATCAGTTCGGCCACGGCGATGGCCGGGTGGGTATCGTTGAGCTGGGCGACGAACTTGTCAGGGAAACGGTCGAGCCCGCCCACATCGCGCAGCGCGATGCGGATCATGTCCTGCAGCGAGCAGGAAACAAAAAAATACTGCTGCTTGAGGCGCAGTTCCTTGCCGGCTTCCGGCTCGTCGTTGGGATAGAGCACCTTGGAGAGGTTTTCCGCCACCACCATGTCGTTGACGGCGCCGTAGTAGTCGCCGAGATTGAACGCATGCAGGTCGAAAGACTCCCGTGCTTCGGCTTTCCACAGGCGCAACAGGTTCACGTTGTTTACGCCGTAGCCGAGGATGGGGGTGTCGTAAGCCTGACCATAAACGGTATAGCCTGGAATCCACCGCACCCGCGGCTGCCCTTGTCCGTCGGTATAGTGCTCGGCATGACCACCCAGGTTTACCGGAAAACGCAGCGTGGGGCGCGGCAGCTCCCAGGGGTTGCCGTTACGCAACCAGGCATCGGTGACTTCCACCTGCCAGCCATCCCTTATTTCCTGATCGAAAATGCCGAACTCGTAGCGGATGCCATAGCCGATGGCGGGGATTTCCAGCGTCGCCAGCGAATCCATGTAACAGGCCGCCAGCCTCCCGAGACCGCCGTTGCCGAGACCGGGCTCGTGTTCCTGCTCCAGGATCGCGTTCAGGTCCAGGCCGAGTTCGTTCATCGCCTGTTCGACGTTGTTCCACAGATCCAGGTTGAGAATGTTGTTCCCCAGATGGGGGCCCAACAGAAACTCGGCCGAGAGATAGCATACCGTTTTCGCCCCGCTGCGCTTGTAATTCTGGCCCGAGGCGATAAAGCGCTCCAGCAGGCGGTCGCGGATGGTATAGGCCAGCACCCGGCAATGGTCCTGGGGCGAGGCCTTGGCCAGGGGCAGCCCGGTGACATAGAACAGATTGTCGGTGAAAGCGCGCTTCAGCGCCTCCACCGAACGCCCGGTGCGGGTGTGCTCGTGCGCCGCCTCTCCGCCCAGGGTTTCGATACTGACGAAATTGTTCATGTTTTCCTTTTCTGATCTCAGTACGGCCATGTCCAGCCGTCGGCCTCGGGCAGATCCACGCCATGCTCATAAGCGTAGTTGCGGCACTCGAGTTGCCTGTCGCGCAGTCGCTCCTTGACGTGGGCGCCGGACACGCGCAACGCGGGGATACGGTCGATGGCATCGATGGCCAGGCTGAAGCGGTCGATCTCGTTCTGGATCGCCAGTTCCAGCGGCGTATTGATGCTGCCCTTTTCCTTGTAGCCGCGCACGTGCATGTTCTTGTGGTTGGTGCGGCGGTAGGCGAGGCGATGGATCAGCCAGGGATAGCCGTGGAAATTGAAGATCACCGGCTTGTCTTCCGTGAACAGGCTGTCGAAGTCCTTGTCCGACAGGCCGTGCGGGTGCTCGCTGGAGGGCGTCAGTTTGTACAGATCGACCACGTTGACGAAACGGATCTTGAGGTCGGGGAAATTCTCGCGCAGCAGCACCACCGCCGCCAGCGCTTCCTTGGTGGGAATGTCACCGGCGCTGGCCATCACCAGGTCGGGCTCGTAACCGTCGTCGTTGCTGGCCCAGTCCCAGATGCCGATGCCCTTGCTGCAATGCTTGATTGCCGCGTCCATGTCGAGAAACTGCAAATGCTTCTGCTTGTCGCAAACGATCACGTTGATGTAGTCGGTGCTTTCCAGGCAGTGCTGCGCAACCGACAGCAGGGTGTTGACGTCGGGCGGCAAATAGATTCGCGTGACATCCGGGCTCTTGTTCACCACCACATCGAGGAAGCCCGGGTCCTGGTGAGTGAAGCCGTTGTGATCCTGGCGCCACACGGTCGAAGTGATCAGCAGATTGAGCGAAGACACCGGCGCGCGCCAGGGTACTTCTTTCGACATGGCGAGCCACTTGGCGTGCTGGTTGAACATCGAGTCGATGACATGGACGAAAGCTTCGTAGGTGGAGAAGAAGCCGTGGCGGCCGGTCAGCAGGTAACCTTCGAGCCAGCCTTCCAGCGTGTGTTCGGAGAGCATTTCCATGACCCGCCCGTCCGGCGACAGTTCGCCGCCATCGGCATCTTCCGGCAGAAAATCGGCGAGCCAGGTTTTCTTGCTGACCTCATACACGTCGTCGAGCTTGTTGGAGGAATTCTCGTCCGGGCCGAAGACGCGGAAATTGTTCATGTTGTTGCGCATGATGTCGCGCAGCATCTTGCCCAGCGGACGGGTATTCTCGGCCACCGTGGTGCCGGGTTGGGTGACGGCGAGGGCGTAGTCGCGGTAGTCCGGCATGCGCAATGCCTTGCGCAGTTGGCCGCCGTTAGCGTGGGGATTGGCGCTCATGCGGCGTGTGCCTTTGGGCGCCAGTGCCTTGAGTTCGGGCCGCAGCTTGCCGCTTTGATCGAACAGTTCTTCCGGCTTGTAACTGCGCAGCCAGGCTTCCAGTTGGGCCAGATGCGCGGGGTCGTTGCGCACGTTGCCGATCGGCACCTGGTGCGCGCGCCAGAATCCTTCCACTTTGTGGCCATCGACCTCCTTGGGGCCGGTCCAGCCCTTGGGGCTGCGCAACACGATCATCGGCCAGCGCGGACGGATCGGCTTGCCGCTACTGCGTGCTTCCGCCTGGATGCGGCGGATTTCCAGCACGCACTGCTCCATGGTGGCGGCCATTACCTGGTGCATGGTTTCGGGGTCGCTGCCCTCGACGAAATACGGCGTCCAGCCATAACCCTTGAACAGGTTTTCCAGTTCCTCGTGAGAGATGCGCGAAAGAATGGTGGGGTTATTGATTTTGTAGCCGTTGAGATGCAGGATCGGCAGCACTGCGCCGTCGCGGATCGGGTTGAGGAACTTGTTGGAGTGCCAGGAGGTGGCCAGAGGGGCCGTTTCAGACTCGCCATCGCCCACCACCACCGCCACCAGCAGATCCGGATTGTCGTAGGCGGCACCGAAAGCGTGAGAAATGCTGTAGCCCAGTTCGCCCCCCTCGTGGATGGAGCCCGGCGTCTCCGGCGTGCAGTGGCTGCCGATACCGCCGGGAAAGGAAAACTCCTTGAAAAACTGGCGCATCCCTTCTTCGTCTTCGCCCTTGTTGGGGTAGATTTCGCTATAGGTGCCCTCCAGGTAGACCGGTCCCAGCACGCCGGGTGCGCCGTGACCGGGTCCGGCAAGAAAGATGGCATCCTGGTCGTACTTGTTGATCAGGCGGTTGAGGTGAATGTAGGCGAAAGCGAGACCGGGACTCGACCCCCAGTGCCCCAGCAGGCGGCTTTTGACGTGCTCGGCCCGGAGCGGCTCCTTGAGCAGGGGATTGTCGCGCAGGTAGATCATGCCGGCCGCGAGGTAGTTGCAGGCACGCCAGTAGGCGTCGACCTGAAGCAGTTCTTCCTGGTTCAGGGTGAGGGTAAGCGGGGCATTCACTCGGTGTTCTCCTTGGGCTGGACAATTGATGGCGTGAATTGTCCGGTGACTTGGTGACAGCCTCATGACGAAGCCGCCATATGTGTCCAAACCACGCATGCCCGAGCAGCGTCCGCTCGTTTCAGAAGCTGGGTTTCACCCGCTCCTGAGAGGATTGAGTCCGTAAACGGTTGCAAAACGCGGCGCGTTGGCCGCCGCTTCGGAAGCAGAAGAAGTGATGCCTGGGTATGATGTCAGAGCTGGCAAAGCGTTATTGCCAGGATTCAGGAAGCCTGAAAATAAAGGTGGTGCGCCTGACCGGAATTGAACCGGTACGACCGAAGTCGAGGGATTTTCTTACCACTTCGGCTTTCGCCGCCAGGCAGGCTGTTCGTGGTCTGGACTTTGTCTTGACCCGGACTGAGTCGTCTGGGGGTCCCCGCCGTCAAGTCTCTGCACGTTCCCCGCATTGCGGGGCTTCGCTCAGCGTTGCCTCGCCCGGAAGCAGGGGGTTCGCTGAGTTTGACGGGATTCACGTCGAGGCTTTCGCGCTCGGGTGCTCAAATTGTTTAAGTCCCTTGTGTCTACCAATTTCACCACAGGCGCACAGCGCTGCATTCTCTCATGGACGGCAGGATCAAGCCAGAGCATTGAAGCTGCTCATGAGGCGACTTCCCCATGCGGGGATGTCGCTTCCCGGGAAAAGCGTTGTTCCAGATAGCGGATGATATCGGAGGATTCGTACATCCACTGGATCGTTCCCTGTTCATCCGTTATTTTCAGGCAGGGCACTTTTACCGCGCCACCCCCTTGCAATAACGCCTGGCGGTGGTCCGCATCATTTCGCGCATCGCGCAACGCGATATTGAGCGACAGGCGGCGAAGCTCGCGCCGGACCTTGATACAGAAGGGGCAGGTTTTAAACTGATAGAGGGCCAGGCTCCCGCATTGCTGGTCGATTCGGCGCTGCTCGTCTGACGAGCGGAGCATGCCCTTGGGTGTGGTCATTTTTTCCCAAAGCAGGAGCAGGGGGCCGATCACGATGCGCAGCGTCTTGAAGAAAATTTTCATAAAGGGGTACCTGGGGAATGATGGGTTGATAAAACAGGGGCGGGGCGTTCAATGCAGGGAGGGTCCCGGGGCGGTATTCTACTATCCCCGCACCCGATTGCGCCCCTCCGTCTTGGCCTGATAAAGCATCCGGTCCGCATCCTGCAGCAGTTGCCGGGCTGAATTGTCCTGACTCGGGACCAAGCTGGCGTATCCGACGCTGATCGTCACCCAGCGTGAGGTATCGGAACATTCATGAGGAAGTCGCAGCTCCTCCACGCGGCTGCGCAAACGCTCAGCGAGTACATGAGCACCGTTGGTGTCGGTTCCGGGCAACAAGGCGATGAACTCCTCTCCCCCGTAACGCGCGATCAGGTCTTGGGAGCGGGTGGCCGCTTCGGCTGCCAAGGCTGCAGCTACCGTCTTCAGGCAGATGTCACCCGTGCCATGACCATAGCAGTCGTTGTAGGCTTTGAAGTGATCGACGTCTATCATGATGATTGACAGCGGAGAAGCGGCGCGCAAGGCACGCTTCCATTCCGTCTCCAGCGCCTCGTCGAAACGGCGTCGGTTGGGGATGCTGGTCAAACCGTCCAGGGACGCCCTGGATTCCAGCAGATCCGCCTTCAGCTTGAGGTTGATGTGGTTGCGCAGCTTGGCGCGGACAATCGGCGGGCTGATGGGCTTGGTAATATAATCGACGGCGCCCAGTTTCAGCCCCGTCTCCACCTCCAGCGACTCCCCCCGGGCCGTCACGAAAATGACCGGAATATCCTGAGTGTCCGGACTCTGCTTGAGTATCTGACACACCTCATAGCCGCTCATGCCTGGCATGGTGACATCCATCAGGATCAGGTCCGGCTTGTCGCTGGCCGAGGATGCAATCCTGAGCGCATTCTCCCCATTGATGGCGATCCTGAAGCGGTAGTCAGACCCGAGCGCCTCGCACAGCAGATCGATATTCTCCGGGGCATCATCCACCACCATGATCGTTTGCCTGGCCTGCAGCCCCTGTGTCGTATCCGCGTGCACGGTCAGCCGGACGCCCAGCCGGTCGGAGATCTGGTGTAACAGCTCAAGCGCGGGAGCGAAATCGTAGCGCGCGACCATCTGGCCCAAACGCAGAATATCGCTCTCCACGACACTGCCTTTCAGCCGTTCCGCAAGCAGGCCCATCCCCGCACCCACCCGCCAATCGTCTTGCGCCAACAGCCAGGCGATATCGCTCAGCATTGCGCTCAACGCGACCAGATCCAGGCTGCTGCACGCCGCTTGCACTGCTTCTTCCCCACAGGTGCCAGGCGGTATGGCACGATCGATTTCGCCCAATAGAACGTTCAGGGCCAGGCCGACCTCTTGCAGCCGGGTTTCAGCCAAATCGTCCTGCCTGTTGCGGAACGCCAACTCGAGTTCCCTGGCCTTGCTGACCAGATCCCCGGCGCCGATGTTGCCGGCCAGCCCCCGCAGTGTATGTGCCAGGCGCGCCGCGGTTTCGCGGTCGCCCGAGCGCCATGCTGCGCCGATGCGCTCGGCGGCATCGGCCTGCTTGTCGCGGAACAGCGTCAGAATCTTGCGGTAGAGCGCAACATTGCCGCCGACGCATTCCATCGCCTCGTCCGTATTCACCCCGGCCAGGCGCGGCACACCGCGCTCAGGGAGCGCTGTCCCGGCGCCCGCCGTTGCGGCCTGGGGCGAACGCGGGTGCACCCAGCGCGCCAGGGTCAGGAAGAACTGACTGACATCGATCGGCTTGGCGATATGTTCGTTCATGCCGCAGGCGATGCACTTCTCCCTGTCCCCCGCCAGCGCGTTGGCGGTCATGGCGATGATGGGCAAAGTGCGCCCGTCGGCGCGAATTATCCGGGTGGCCTCGTAGCCGTCCATGAGCGGCATCTGGCAATCCATCAGCACGCCATCGTAGTCGGTACGGCAGGCCATCGCCACCGCCTCCGCGCCATTCACGGCGACATCGGCGCGAATGCCCGCATTGGCGAGAATTTCCAGCATCAACTCGCGGTTGACCTCGTTATCCTCGACCAGCAGCAGATAAGCGCCGCGCAGGCCTTGTTCGGCATCCCGGGCGAGGGCCCGGCTGTGTTCCCTGCGGCCGCACGGCTCTGCGGCCTCGTCCGTCTGGCGCTGCCCGGCCTGCGCCCCGAAGCCGGCGCTGAAGGAGAAGGTGCTGCCGACGCCGGGCGTGCTTTGCACGCCGATCTCGCCCTCCATCATCGCGACCAGGCGCTTGCAGATCGACAGCCCCAGGCCGGTGCCGCCGTATTTCCGGGTGGTCGAATTGTCGGCCTGCACAAAAGGACTGAACAGGCGCTGCCGTTGTTCCTCGCTCAGGCCTATCCCGGTGTCGATGACATCGAAGCGCAGGCGCACGCGCGCCGGATCGGCGGGGAGACGATGAATGCCAAGGGTGATGCTGCCGCGCGCGGTGAACTTGATGGCGTTGTTGACCAGGTTGATCAGGACCTGTCCCAGGCGCAAGGCATCGCCGACCAGCGCGTCGGGGACGTCGCCGCCGATGTCGAAGCGCAGATCGAGCGCTTTCTCCTGGGCCTTGCTGGCGGTGAGGTCGGTCACATGCTGCAGCACCTGCCCGAGGCAGAAATCGGCCTGCTCCAGTTCCATCTTGCCGGCTTCGATCTTGGAAAAGTCGAGGATGTCGTTGATGATCTCAAGCAGGCCATAGGCGGCGACATCGGCTTTCTGGAGGTAGTTGCGCTGTTTGGGGTCGAGCTCGGTGCGCAGGGCGAGTTGGGTCATGCCGATGATGGCGTTCATCGGGGTGCGGATCTCGTGGCTCATGTTGGCCAGGAATTCGCTCTTGACCTGGCTTGCGGCCAGGGCCTGATCGCGCATTTCCATGGCTTCGGCACTGCGCTCGGCCACCAGTTGTTCGAGGCGGATCTGGTTGTGCGTGAGCTGGCGGATGCGCCAGCGGTAGGCCATGGCCAGAAGGCCGAGCAACAGTCCGGCCGCCAGGGTGCGGAACCACCAGGTGGCCCAGAACGGCGGGGTGATGGTGATCGGCAGCGTGATGCCGGTTTCGTTCCAGATGCCGTTCTTGTTGGCGGCCTTGACGCGGAACACATATTTGCCGGGATTGAGCTTGGTGTAGGTGGCCACCCGGTGGTTGGCGTCGGCTTGCACCCAGTCGCGGTCGAAACCTTCCAGACGGTAGGCGTAGCGGTTGCGGCCAGGGTCGGCATAATGCAGCGCGGCGAACTCAAGAGAGAAGGTGGATTTGTGCCAGGAAAGCGTCAATGCCCTGGGGTCGGTAAGCGGCCCCACCAGCTTGACCCCTTCGGCCTGTGGTCCATCGCCCAGCGAGCGGTTGAAAATGTTGATGTCGGTGATGGCGATCTGCGGCGGCGTCAAATTGCTCCGCACCGCTTCCGGACGCACCGCCGTGATGCCTACCAGGCTGCCGAAATACAAAACGCCATCGTTGCCGCGAAAGGAGGAGCCATGATAGAAGCTGCCGTCAGTAAGCCCGTCCGAAGCGAAATGATTGGTGATGCTTCCGCTTGCCGGGTCAAGCCTGGACAAACCTGCGGCGGTGCTTATCCATATTTGTCCCGCGTCATCGCCCTGTAAGGCACTGATCGAATTGGAGGCAAGTCCGTTTTTTGTGGTGTAGGCGCGGAATTCCAGCCCTCCCTTTGATGAAGGGGCGCCCCGGTTGAGGCCATTTAACGTACCCACCCATAACGCGCCATTTTTGTCTTCGAACAGGCTGGTAATGAAGTCGCTGCTCAGACTGGCAGGATTCCCCGGATCGTGACGGTGGTGAGTGAATTTGCCCGTGGCCTGATCGAGGATATCCAGTCCGCCCCCTGCATACCACCCACCCACGAGCAGTTTTCCAGCACGGTTTTCCATTATCACGTTGGTGGAATTGACACTGCGGCTGTGCGGGTCGGCCGGGTCGTGGGTAAATCTATTGATCGATCCGGAGCTGGGGTTGTAGCGGATCAGGCCGCCGCCGGTGCCGAGCCAAAGCGATCCGTCACGGCCAGGCGTTATCCGACTGACGTAATCGCTGGCCGGATCGGCAAAGTGAATTGCGCGAAATCGGTTATCTGCCGGATCAAGCCGGTTCAAACCGGAAGGGGTGCCAACCCAGAGCGGGCCGCCGGGCTGCTGAAACAGGTTGTATATGAAGCTATGCGTCAGCGAGCCAGCGCGCTTGGGATCATGTTGGAAGCTCTTGAGGAACTTGCGGCTTGCAGGATCGTAATGTGACAATCCGCCGCCGCCACCAAACCACAGACGGCCGTTGGCATCTGCGGCAAAACTCGAAATGACATTGCTGATTCTGGGATTGCCGGGATCGATGTCGCGTGGAATGATGCGCTCGAATCCCTGGCTGGCCAGGTCGACCCGGCTCACGCCCTCGCCCAGTGTTCCCACCCACAACGGACCGGAGCGATCCTTGAGGACCGAGGTGATGTTGCTGGTAGGCGGACTGCGCGGATCTTCTGTTTGATGCTGGTGAACAATGAATTGCTGCTTGACGGCATCCCAAGCCAATAAACCTGAGCCCATGGTGGCGATCCAGAGTGTCGCGTCGCTATCCTGGTAAATCGTGTTGACCTTGAGTTCGCTCAGGCCCGGCTGCGCATCCAGGCGCTTTCTTTGCGACCAGTCGGTGTCCGTCTGCCACACGAGCACGCCGGTTTCGGTGCCGATCCATAATTTCTGCCCATCGAAGTGCAGGGCTCTGACATAGTTCTGTTGAGCAGAGCGGCTTACACGGAAATGCTGAAAGACGGAGGAACCGGGAGGCAGATAACACAGTCCACCAGGCCAGTTGCCGATCCATAAGCCTCCCTTTGCATCAAGCGCCAGCGCGGACACATTGTTCGATGCCAGACTGCCGGGTTGGGAGGGGTCGTTGTGGTAAGCCCGGAAATGGCCGCTTTTCGGGTCGAAATGCAGCAACCCGTCCCGCGTCGCCAGCCACATCCCGCCCCGACCGTCGCTTATGATTTTCTGGATGTATTTGAGGTAATCAGCATTGCCCAGTCCCGGTTCGGGAGTGAAGCGGGTGAATCCGCCTGATTCAGCATCAAAGCGGGCAAGGCCTCCAATCGTGCCGGCCCATATTTTGCCTTGGTCGTCCTCGTACAAAGTCAAAACATAATTGTCGGGCAGACTGTGCGGATTGTCGGGGTCATTCCGGTAAGTAATGGAGCGGTAACCATCGTGGCGATAAAGCCCATCTTCTGTTCCCATCCAGATAAATCCCTGCCGGTCCTGCAATAGCGAGGCGATGCTCCGGCTTTCTGTTGCCTGACTACCCAGATTTTCGAAGCGCAGGGAACGGGATGGCGCGCTCAGCGCCGATAGCGCAAGCAGTGCCAGGAAAATAAACGATGCGACACGAGGCCAGAGCATGCCCTAATTGACCCCGGCCTTGGGGTCGCTGCCGACACCCAGACCGGCATGCAGAATGATGATGCGCAGATGCTCGTCGATACGCTCTACTCGCGCTTGAAACAAATTGAAGAAAATCAGGCCGTAGAGTGCGATGGCAATGCCCAGCGCGGTCGCGAACAGCGCCGTGCCGATGCCGGCTGAAACACTCGCAGGGTCGGATATGCCTGACTGCGCAAGAGCGCTGAAGGTCTCGATGATGCCGAGAATGGTGCCGAGCAAGCCCAGCAGCGGTGCCGCCGTGACGATCGTGTCGAGTATCCACAGATGACGCCGGAGCTTGGCTTTGAGCGAAAGGTAAATCGCCTCGGAAATATCCTCCTGATCGTGTCGGGTCTCCATGCGATGGCGTGCATCCACCATGCGGCGAAGCGCTTCTGCAGGTACGCTCATGCCGCTTTCAAGCCGCCCCACGATCTGCGCCGGATCGCCATCCCCGGCAATAAGCAGGGACTCCAGGGCGCGCGCGCGGCGCAGCGTGATGACATAAAATATCAGGCGCTCGATTATGACAAAAGTCGCCAGGCCCGCAGCAAGATACATCACCAGGAAGGTGATTTCGTGCAGGAGCTGGTAACTCATGTGCGTGTCTCAGTTGTACCGTCGGGCATGGCCTAAAAGTCCGAGGCCAGCATCACGCTGAAGGTGCGCGGTGCGCCGATGTAGTAGGACGGCGCGCTGCCGCCATCGCCCAGGGCACGATTGGTGAAGCTGCTGCCGCTGCCGGCGTTCAGGTAGAGATAGTCGGTGTCGAGCAGGTTGTAGACGTTGAAGCGCAGCCAAGGATTGCGGAACAGCGCGGTCGAGGGCAGGCGATAGCCGGCGTCGAAATTGACCAGGGTAAATCCGCCGACCGATTCGTCGTTGACCAGGGTCGAGTAGCGCTGACCGGTGTATTTGGCGGACAGGTTGCCTGACCATGGGCCATCGCGGTATTGCAGCGCAGCGCCCGCCATCCAGTTGGGCACGTCGGGGAACTGCTTGCCGGCAGTGGCTTCGAAGCTGTTTGCTCCCGTTTGCAGATTCTGGTCGATACGGCTGCGGGTGTAGGTCAGCGAGCCATAGACGCTCCACTTGGGTTGGAAGCGCCACGCCGATTCCAGTTCGAAACCACGGGTGGTGGAGTCGCCGACGTTGTAGTTGGTGTTCGCGTTGTTGACCGGATCGTAGGCCGAGGCGATGCGGTTCTTGAAGTCGACGAAGAACAGCGAACCGGAAAAGGAAATTTCCTTGCCCGCGTAACGGTAGCCGAGGTCCCAGTTGGTCGCGGTTTCCGCCGCGACGTTGACCGGCTTGAGGGTGAAACCGGTCAGCACGCCGTTGGTATAGGTTCCGCCGTTGAGCAGCCCGTAGTAGATGGAATCCGGCGGGGCCCTGAAGTTCTCGGCGACATTGAAGAACACCTGCTGCTCGTTGTTCAGCTGATAGCGGGCGCCGAGGCTGGGTAGCGTTTTGGAATAATCCTGCTGGACGTTGTAGGTGGCTCCGCCGCCCTCGCTAGCGGTGTTGGTGAAGTCACGGCTGATCCCGGTGTGGCGCAGGCCCAGCAGCAGGTTGAGCCTGTCGTTCATGAGTCCGATATTGTCTTGCAGGAAAACGGACTTGCCGGTGCTGACGGTCAGAAAGTCGCGTCCCTGATAGGCCGTGCCGTCCTGGCGCAGCAGGTATTGCGCCGGGTTGTCCAGCCAGGGATCGGCGCTGTTGCCGGCGTTGTCGAAAGTGACCCCGGGCTGCGTCCTGCTGTGCCGCGCATGCTCGTACCAGATGCCTGCCATCAACTTGTGGTTGTCGAGCTGGGTGCTGAGGCGGGTGGTGATGCCGGGGCGGCGCGTCTCGGTCACGGCGCCGCTATAGATCATCGCGGTATCCAGCGTGTCGCCGTCGCGGTTGATGTCGCGTATCCCGCCGCCCAGCCGGGTTGGCGTATTGCTCTCCGTCAGCGTCCTGAGCTGGCTGCCGCCGGTGCCGTAGCCGTACCAGAAGTACGGTTCGACATCCAGGCGCAGGGTCGGCGTGAGCTGGAAGTTGCCCTTGAGGGTGGCGATGTAGTTCTTGAACGGGTTGAGATTGAGGTTGTAATACAGATCGGACGGCGGCCTTTCTGTCTGCGCGGTGCCATTCACGCCGACCAGATGCTGGGGCGCGACGGTGCCGAAATCGGTGTTGCGGCCGAGTGTATCGATCTGCGCCAGGGTGAGGGTGCGCAGGTTGTTGTTGAGCATTTTGTTCCATAGCAGGCCCGCGGTGATGCTGTTGCCCGGCGCGAGGTTGAGGACGCCCTTGAGATCGATGTGCTCGCGTTCCGCCGCGCCGGAACCTTTCCATTTGTCCGCTTCCGCCTTGGAGTACGAGATGAATGCCTTGAAGCGATTGTCGCCCAGATAGCCGGTATCGGCGCGCACAAAGGTCTTGCGGGCATTGTCGGAGCCGAAGGTCTGCTGTGCGCGCAGGCGCGATTTGTCAACCGGGATCGAGGTGACCATGCCGATGTTGCCGCCGGTCGCGCCGACATGGGGCGCATCGGTATCCGTCGATCCCTGGGTGATGAATATTTCTTCCAGGTTCTCGATGTCGATGAGTTCTGGCGGATAGACCGCGAAGTTGCCGGAATCGTTGACCGGCACGCCATCGACGGTGACGCCCAGTTGGTCGCTGTTGAACCCGCGCATGCGCAGGCCGCCGCCGAAGAGGCCGGTAGCGTCATGGCTGTAGGTATTGACCCCGGGTAACAGATCGATCAGCTGGAAGGGGTTGTTGAGCGCGCTTTTTTGTTCGATCGCGGCACGTGTCACCGAGCTGCGGGCCTTGGGGGTTTCTTCCTGCATCATCAGTCCGTTGCCGGGAGCGTCACCCTCGACGACGATGCGGCCAAGGGCCGTGGTGTCATCGGCGATTACGGCCCCGGAAAACAGGGCGGCGATGACGAATGCGAGATGTTTTTCACGAAGTTTCATGTGTTTTCCTATAGATCAATTGCCTGGAACAAAATCAAGTTCGACACTGAAGCGCTGCTGGGCCTTGCCGGCCCAGGCTTCGTCGGGAAAGGCGGGATAAGATCCGCGCCGAATAGTCGCCAGCGCCGCATTGTCGAGCAGCATGGAGCTGGATGATGTTTCGATCCCGGCCTCGACCAGGACGCCACTGCGTCGCAGCGTGAACCAGATCACGGCGCTTCCCGCCGGACGCTGCAGGCTGACTTCGCGCCCCGTTGGGTAGCGTTTGATGCTTTGCAGATAAGCACGCAGCCTGGCAACGTAAATGGCCTCAGCCCTGGCTTCCTGCCCGGCGTTTGTCGGCGCGGGAGGCGGAACGGAAGCCGAGGGCGCCTCGGGGGCTGCCGTCTCGGGCGCAACTTGAGCAGCCGGTGCGGTGGCAGTTATGCCTGTGTCCATGGGAGCCGTGGCCGGAACAGCAGTTTGGGCGCTGTGGCGCCGGGCCAGCGGGCTGGCTGCCGTTGACGGCTGCACGCGCTGTGGTTCAGGGGCGGACTGGATTTCAGGTGCGATAAATGTCAGTTCAATCGGCGGGATGTGAGCTGCCGTGCGCTTCAATGCCGGTGCCGCTGCGTCGAGCAGCAATAGCGACAACAGCATCAATGCCGTTGCAACGGTTGCGGAGAGCGGTTCCCGGAAGCGATACAGAAATTCGCTCATGGCTTCGTGCGTTGTTTTGCAGCAATCGATATTGCTTGAAAACCTGCTGTCCTGATGCGATCCATCACGTCGATGACGCGCTGCAATTCGACGCTCTGGTCGCCATTGATGATGACCGCAAGCTGGGGGTGGTCCTGCCTGATCGCAAGCAGGCGGGGAACCAGTTCTTCGGCGCCTAGCGCAATGCCATCGAGTTGCAGTTCGCCGTTTCGCCCCAGGGAAACGATCGCGTTATGTCGCCCGATATTCGCCTCGGCGCCGGATGACGAAGGCAGGCGGGTCTTGACGCCGAAGGCTGGTATGACGTCGATGCTGATGAGAACGAAAAACACCAGCAGGAACATCATCACATCGATCATGGGTATGACCTCGATGCGAGCCCGTGTTTTCTTGTCTTCATGCCAACGTCTCATGTCGCTTGCCAGATCGGAATGTGTTGAACATCGCTAGTATGAATTGCCGCACTCAGAAGCTTGAGCAGCAATTTCCAGGCCGCGCAATTCCTTGCGCAACTGTTCGAATAGCGCTTTTTTTGGCATTCCTTCCTGTTGCATCGTAAAGTGAATTTGCTTCAAATGCTCTGCAAAATTCTCAAAACCATAAACGGCCATCATGCCGCGCAATTGATGCAGCTTTCCTGAAACCGCTTCGAAGTCGTCGCAAGTTTCTATTCCATCCAGCATGGCGCCGGCATAGGCAAACATTTTTGGAAACAGGTTCGCCAATGGATGCTGAGCCGGTTCAACCGGTTGCAGGAGCTGCAATGTCATCATCAGGTCTTTTTGCTTCAGTGGCTTTGCCAGGTAAGCGTTGGCGCCGGCATCCAGAATGCGTTGTTTGTCCTCAGGGAAGTCGCTGGAGGTGACGGCCAGAATCAGGGTTCGGGGCAGCTTCTGCGCCTGTTCCCAGCTACGCATTTCGGCCAAGGTGCCGTAGCCATCGAGTCCGGGCATTTCAATGTCCAGCAGGACGGCGTCGTAGCGGTACTGCTTGAACAGAGCCAAGGCCGCCATTCCATTCGCGGCATCGTCGATATGCTGAGCGGCGCACTCCAGGTGCATCCTGAAGATGTCCCTGTTGAGTTCGACGTCGTCCACTACCAGCACCCGCCGCAGTTTCTGTTCGGTAGCGGGCCGTTGCGCATCGGCAATATTGAATGCTGAATTTGTTATGAGAAACCTCGCATGGCTTTATTGTGCAAACACATTCAATTTATTGCCACAGGGCGATTCACCGAGGCCGGAGTGAGGCTGACTGAAAAAACCAGCGCTGCGAGGCTCTTGGGAATACATTGATACAGGTCATTGTAGCCTACATAAGGCGGCAAATAAATATACATGGAATCACATACATACGTCATAATTGTTCCTGCCTTGACGTCACAAGGAAGCCTGCATTCAGGCAACGCAAGGGGCTCATAGTGCCACGCAGGGGGTTGCGTTCATGTTCAAGCGGGTAATTTGTCGCGCAGCTGATTGCGGTCAAACCACCAGGAGTCACCGACAACGCTAGCTACCACCCGACTCAGACGGGGCAGAAATACCTGCGGGTCGCGCAGTTCCAGTTTATCCATCCATGCGTCAAGACCTTGCTGGTCCTGTACCTTGCCATGGCGGGCGGCGACGCGGGCGATGAGGTTGTTGGCCAGAAGGCTCTGGCTTTCGTGCTTGTTGTCCTCGGCCCGCAAATCGATGACATAGCGTGCCGTGACGGCTGCGAGCGCGGCGCCATCCGAGTTGTTGGGTGTTTCATCGACGATATGATCGAGCATGGCGAAGGTGAGCTCGGGGTCGATCGGGAAAGAAACTGCCAGCCACACGCCCATTCCCAGCGCCGGAATGGAAGCCGCTTGCTCGGTCTGGTAGAGCACATTGCATGCCTCGACCGCATCTTGCCAGGATTCGTTTTCCAGGGCGGTATCGAAGGCTTCACGTGCCGGATTCCAGGCTTCTTCCTTGCGTTCCAGCCAGACCAGGATCTCGGCGATATCCAGCTGCAGGCGGGCGCGATCCATCGGCGCGGCGCCCGCAAGCAGACTTAACTGAAGATACTTTTCGGCCAGTTGGCGCTCCAGCCCGATTTTTTCGTCCTCGGTGCCGTTGCTGAACGCTTCGATGTCGCTCTCGCTCATGTTCCTATTCATCCTGCAAAGCCAGTTGGGCCAGTTCAAGGGCGCCTTCCCTGGTCTGATGGCCGGCAACGAATCGCCCTTTATGGCAGAACACGCAGCCTTTCACGCCGGATGCGGCGTCCAGCGCTTCCTCATCCAGTCCCGCCCAGGCGGCAGGAAGCGACTTGCGGTTATTGAAACTGCCGGCAAAATCCGGAACGGTGTGGAGATGCCATTTCGTCGCAACCGGATAGATCACGTACAGGAGCTGTGCATATTCCGGCGACTCCAGTACCGTTTCTTTCCATGGCGCGTCGCTTTCCAGAACCAGAAGCCGGCCTTGATGCGACAAGGTACTGTACTTCACCACGGTTCGGGCCTGTTCCAGCCCGCTTGCTTCGCGTATGGTGTTTTGCAGAACGGCTTGCGCTACTGCCATCGCGCGCTCGAAGGCCTGATCCATGGCGCTTGGCGAGTTGTCGTCCTGCCATCCGGGATTGAAGCCCGATAGGGCGGATGTGATGGACATGATCGTCACCAGAGGCGTTTCCGTATTCAGGGTGACCCCGCAGTCAAGCGCGTCCACGCCTTGAACCAGCCATCTGTCAACCCGCTCCGCCGCCGCTGCGGAGCCGCAAAGCGCGCTGCCCAGCTCGCGCCATACCAGTCCAAACGAACTGTAGGGGATGCCGTTTTCGCGCGCTTCTTTGTAATCCTTCTGGTGATGGTCGAACCTGCCGGCAGCGGGATTTAAAATACGGCCGACATCAAACAGGATGTGCGCCGCTTCCAGTTGCCCGGTTTCGCGCGTGCGCAAGATTGGCAGGGCGGGATTGATCAGGCGCAACGCCGCCGCCGCGAAAACGTCATCGGCATGGAAGGAACCGGAATGTGTCGCCGCCACGGCGTCGGCGCGTTTTGCCAGGGAAAATAAGTCGTTCATGTTGCCTTTTGATGGTGTTCAAGATTCTGAAAGATTAAGAAGATGGCATTGCCGCGGCGTAATCGGTTTCGTCGTATATTTGCGTGACCGGCACGCCGGCTTCGCCGATAAGCTGCAACTTGGTTTCCAGCGCCATGCGCACGGTTTCATGATGCGCCGGCGGAGGCGGGTATCCTTGCCACTCTTCAGCAGTATGGGTGTCCAGATTGTAAAAGGCATAAGGGGCAAGTTTATCCCCCATGTCATCCGTCACGATGGTCAGCCGGTATCCGCTATAAGTGATGGCTTCAGGCTGTTCTTCATGCGCGTGAGGAACGACTCTTTCTTCAAAATCGATGAACTGGCTATCGGCTTCCTGAACAAACCCCGGCAAGGACTCAAGCAAGTTCACCATTTGCAGATGCGACAGTTTGACCTTCAGGTTGCTGATGGCTTTCAGGTAGTCATCGTGATTCATTTTCCATCGTGCAACCGGGATTTGCTGCTCGTTCTCAACCGCAGAAGAAAATAAACCCCTGACATTCACCATGTCCGAGATATTCACGCAGAAGGTCTCGGGGGTGAGTCCCCTCAAATTGAATCTGGACAACTCCGGGGAGGGTAATACTTCAATATACGTTTCCCAGCCCAAACCCTTGCGTGCCGACCCGGGCTTGACCTGGTATTGAAGGATGACTGTCTTGCCTTCGATGGTGACGACTATTTTTTTCAAATTGATTTCTTCATGCCCGACCATGGTGCGGCAAGCAGCTTATTCTCCAATGCGCTCGCTGGCGGAGAGGATGGCAGCCTTGAGGGCCTCGTAGTCGCGCGTTACGGGAAATTGGGGGAATTCCCGCACCACGTTGTCCGGCGGGCAGAACAGGATGCCGGCGTGGGCTTCGCCGAGCATCGCGGTGTCATTGTACGAATCGCCGGCCGCGATGGTCCTGAAATTAAGTCCCTTGAATGCTTTCACCGATTCCCGTTTCTGGTCCGGCATGCGCAGGTGGTAATTCACCAGCATGCCGTTGCCATCCGCTTCCAGGCGATGGCAGAACAGGGTGGGCCAGTCGAGGTGTTTCATCAGGGGCATGGCGAATTCGTAGAAGGTGTCGGAAAGAATCACCACCTGGAAGCGAGGGCGCAGCCACTCCACGAACTCGCACGCACCCGGTAGCGGCTCCAGCCCTGAAATCACTTCCTGGATGTCGGGCAGGCCCAGCTTCTTCTCCGCCAGGATGCCCAGGCGGTATTTCATCAGCTTGTCGTAATCCGGCTCGTCGCGGGTGGTGCGGCGCAGTTCTGGAATGCCGGTGCGTTCGGCGAAGGCAATCCAGATCTCGGGGACAAGTACACCTTCAAGGTCAAGACAAACGATTTGCATGGAAAAGGCACTCACTCAGGTTGGGTTGATTTGGCAACTATTTTAGCATTTTGCGTTCATACTACGAAGGCGGTACGCCATTTTTCAGACAAATCAGCAAGTCCAGATGTTGACTTTTGTCTGCTTGAGGGCGTGTCCGTGCTTGCACGCCGAATCAATCTTGTCGCATTGCTGCAGTGCGTTGCTTGACGGTAACCTGGATGTTGCCAGCCAGGACGTTGCAATAGTCGCATCGTTGACCTGATCGACGATGCTTATTCGAATTTCTGAACAAGGGAGTAAAAATCATGAGCAAAGGCCAGGACGCGAAAAAAACGGTCAAGAAGGAACCCGCTAAAACAATGAAGGAAAAAAAGGATGCAAAGAAAATCAAGAAGGAGGAAAAGAAACGCCAGGGACCCTGATTAATCGTTCTTCATAGTGGGGGCTTGAGTTTCCGTTATACGCTCGGCGAACTGGGTGCTAGAGCGGTTTCGCGCAGCTTCCCCATGCCGGATCGGCTGGGTTACTACTGGCTGATGTTTTGAGCGCCAAATAGATCAGCTTCAATAACGCCTCGCCGTTCCGGAAAGAGCCATGATGCTTGGGTCTGCTCACGGCTCACCACCTTGATCCGCACCCTGGGCTGCCAGGCCTTGACATCCTCAAAGGCCGCATCCGCGACCGAGAACAATCAGCAATGGCGAAACCTCGGCGCCATACATTCCTTCCCGGTGGCCTTACTTCTCCCTAACCTCATGCTGCGAGCGCAGCGCTTCAGCACGGTCGGCCAGTTGGTCATCGATCAATTCGGGCAAATCAGGGCAACGCAAAAGTCTGCTCGATAAGTGCGCTAACGCACAGAGCGTTTTAGAAAATAAGAAGATCATCATTGGACGGTCATGACTTGTGTCCAGGTCGTTCGAATTAACACGGACAGGCCTGCCATGAAACAAGTTAAATTCATTATTAACTTCGTCAGGTATGAGGCCGATATTAACAAGGCGGTCGAAGTTGCGCGTAGCGCAAAGGATGCGACATCCGTCAAAAATAGCATGCGTATCAAGGGTCGATGGCAGATCTGCGCATCTTGATTAGGAGTGGCAAAAATGCTCGGAACTATTGCGATTATCTTGATCATCCTGTGGTTGCTTGGCTTGGTTTCCTCTTACACCATGGGCGGATTCGTTCACATTCTCCTGGTCATCGCGATCGTGGTGATATTGCTGCGTGTCATTCAAGGTCGACGCCTGTAACGAGATGGGGATTTTTCCATGTGGCGAGGCGTGTCGGGTAAAACCATGCGGTTGTTCACTTTATTGTTTACCCGGCATCCTCGTCGCCGATACAAGTGTGTCTCTAGCGGAGAAAAATAAATGAACGCAATCAAGATGTTGGCAATCGTGTTGATCGTAGCCGGCAGCCTGGGGCTGGTGTATGGCGGTTTCTCTTACACCAAGGAAACGCATGAGGCCAAGCTGGGTCCGATAGAGCTGTCGGTCAAGGAGACGCAGACAGTTAACATCCCGGTCTGGGCAGGCGTGGCGGCGATGGTGGCGGGGGTGATCCTGCTTTTTGTGCGCAAATAGAATCAGCTCCAGCTGATTTTGATGCTGAGGGCAATAGGGATGAGCCGGTGAATTCCGGATTTCGCCCATTTTTAACAACTGAACCGCAAAGTAAAACGATAGGAATCCATCATGAAAAAGATCGAAGTGGCAACGGAAAAAAGCATGGAACAATTATTCGAAGAACTGACAGCCGATTTCAAGGTGGTGGTTGCAGATGCGGAAGCGCTGGTGAAAGCGACCGCCAATCAAGGCGGGGAAAAACTGCTTGAGGTACGCGCCAAGATGGAAGAATCCCTCCAGGTTGCGAAAGCCAGAATGGCGCAGGCGCAAACGGAATTGCTGGTCAAAACCAAAGCGGCAGCCAAGGCTACCGACGTTTATGTCCACGAAAATCCATGGGAAGCCATCGGCGTCGCCGCCGGTTTCAGCCTACTGATTGGCTTTCTCATCGGCCGCCGCTAGTCGCCGCACCATGACAGAGAAAACACCCGGCGGGCGGATGGGGTGCTCGATCGCTGACCATGTTCGCCGCGATGCTGTTTGCCGTTGCGCATGCGGGCCTTGAGTTTTTGTACGCAGAAGTGGAGGACGCCCCGTTGCCGTGACCCACACTCAAGCCGGATAGGTCATTTTTTGGGCTTTTTTTCTTCATTCCCGCCGAACAAGCCTTCGACCCAGTCTCCGATTTTTGCACCCACCGAAGTGCCGACTCCTGGGCCCAGTATAACTGTGCCAACCGCAGCACCAGCCAAGGTTCCAGTAGTGGGGTAGAGTAACGGCGCGTCGAGCGTTCCCGCAACGTTGAGCGGCACACTGGCGCTGGTGCCCACCGCTTTCACCCGGGCATTGATACGCCCCGACAGCGCCTTCTTCGACGAGATTTTTACATTGCCGTCGACAGCCAACGCACCCGAGGCAATCTTGAGTTGCGTCAAATGGAAGTCGTGGTGTTCCATGACGAGATGCCCGGACAAGTGGTCGAAATGGGTTTCTCCGCCGCTTGATCCCTGCCTGGTCAGACCGGTCGCCGCTTTCTGGATATCGACGCCGTGGATCACACCGTTCTGAACGTTAAAGGGCGTTTCCAGCCGCAACGCATTCAAAAGTTGCTCTGCGGATGCCGCCGATGCAGATAGCACCGGCTTGGCACGAAGCTTGCCGCTGACGCGGGTTTGGGATGACAGCATGGAAGCGATTTCCTGCATCTCCACTTGCTTGACGTCGAGATTGCAGTTGAGCTGCATGCCTTTCTTCCAGGTGACGGTCACTTTGCCATTGGCTGTGCCGCCATAGAGCTTGGCGCTCACCTGGCTCAGTTCTGCATCTTGAAGCGTTGCCACACCTATGACGATCAACTCGTCGAACACTATTCCCGGGCCGAGCGGCATTGTCCACGCTTGCGCGCTCGCGTCGATCAGATAATGCGACTGCTCGGGTTTGATGTATGCCTTGAGCTTGCCGTCCCGCGAGCTTATCGATGCGTCCTGCACCGCGCCTGCGCTGTCGAGCCTAACTCGGACATCAAACGGACCAAGGTTTGCCTTGGCGAAATTGACCCGTACCTTATCGATATGGATGCTCTCGACCCGGACTTGCAGCGATTGTTGCGACCTGGCTGCATCCGACCTGCTCCAAAGCGGAATCCTGGCGATCGCCTTCTGTGTCAGCGTCAGAGAATCGATCTCGATGCTCTTGATGACCCTGGTCGACTTCAGCAACGAGAAAATATCCGGGGTTACCCGCACCTTGCCGAGCCTGATGTCATCGCTCGTGCCGACCATGATGCCGTCGACCGTGACATGCGGCAATGGCAATGCAGTGAACCTGATATTTTTTATCGACACCGGTTCCTTGAGCCGGGCCGATACCTCTTTTTCGATCCGGGGAATGTAATCGTTGAGCGAGAGAAACAACGGCAGCACTACCCCAATTGCAAGCAGCAGCGCTAGTGCGATCAGTATGCGTTCAGGCCATCTCATGCCGCGTTCAAGCAAGATGAATCATTGACCGGAGGCGCCTTGCGTTGCATTTTTCGCAGCGCCATCCACCAGCATTCATTTTCTGATCATTCAGCCGGAAGCGTGACAAATCGCCAGTAACAGGAATTATGGAGCATTTCCCTTCCTTCAATGCATGATACGAGCGTACGTTTCCTTGTCGGCCCGGCATCACCCGCTACCAGTCTTGCCGGTTTCCACTGGGGTTAACATTGGTCATTTTCCCGGTAAGCTTGGGGCTTACCTCACTACATCTCGCGCCATGATCGTGGGCGAGTTTGTGTTGAGCGCTTGTGTGTCGAAGCCTCCCCCTGGAAACGTATGTCCACATGAAAACGGGCTGGTTTGCGTAGCGCCCTCATCGGGGAGCAGACGATCGAACTCCGTTCTGACTACCTGATAGCACTCGCAGGCCCGTTTCTCCAGTCCAGACCGGTCGAGCACCGTGATGTGACCTCGGCGGTAACTAATAAACCCGGCATGCTTCAGTTTTCCGGCAGCCTCCGTGATGCCCTCGCGGCGCACTCCGAAGGTGCTGGCAATCAACTCCTGCGTCACGGTCAATTCATTCGATGGTGATCGGTCGAGACTCGACAGTAACCAGCGGCACAGTTGCTGTTCCACCGAATGATATCGATTGCAGACTGCGGTCTGGGACATCTGCGTCATCAGCGCCAGGGTATAACGCAGCAACAGTTTTTGCACTGCGCCGGTACGATTGAATTCATCCCTCAGTAACTGCGACTTCAGCCGATAGGCATGGCCCGCGCACAACACCATGGCTCGATTTGGTACGGTCTCGCCTCCCGCGAAGAGGGCAACGCCAAGTATTCCCTCATTGCCAACTGCGGCGATTTCAGCTGACGCGCCATCTTCCATGACGTAAAGCAGGGACACGATGGCGGTCGTGGGGAAATAGACATGGTGCAACCGACAGCCGGATTCATAAAGGATCTGGCCAAAAGACATCCGGACCAGTTCAAGATGGGGAGATAGGTGCTCGTATTCGGCTCTGGGCAACGCTGCGAGAAGGTGGTTTTGTCGTGGGGCATGCGAGTCAGGCATTGGCGCCTCCTTGAAACATGACAGTTTCCCCGGTTCTGCCGGTAAGACATTGGAAGTTCGAGATATGCGGGAGCCCATAGAAAAGTCACGGTTTGTGCGCCGCCAGGTACACGAGAAGTCGAACTAACATGGACGAGCTTGATGGCGATAGCCTAAGCCATGCGAAGTGGGAACGTGAATACCACGTAGTGCGTATTTCGAAGCGCCAAATGATGGTGCCGTATACGCAATTGCGGCAGTTTCTGGGAGCCGTTCCGGATTCGGCCACTTTGCGGATACGCCGGAACGGGCGGATAACAGATCGCCTTATGTGCGATACCGCACTGAAGTTCCTGGGTAATGGCGGGTAGCATGTGGAGCGTTAGAGTGGGTGTCGCATTTCGTCGACAAACATGATTCCGACCTTGGTGATCGAATTGGAGGCCATAAAATGCTGAAAATGCGTCAAGTATTCATTGCGTTAGGGATGTTGTTGAGCTCGATGGCTGCTTCTGCTGCTCAGGTAAGCATCGGGATCGGGCTTCCAAACCTAAGCATAGGGATCAATCTGCCGGCATACCCGGAACTTGTCGTCGTGCCGGGTTACCCGGTCTACTACGCGCCACGACTGGAAGCGAACTTCTTCTTTTACGACAGTATGTACTGGGTTTACCAGGATGATAACTGGTACGCGGGTTCCTGGTACAACGGGCCCTGGTGGCTTGTGGGTCCAGAGGCGGTGCCGGTGTTCTTGCTGCGGGTTCCCGTGCGTTACTACCGCCAGCCTCCGGCGTACTTCCGCGGGTGGCGCTCTGACGCGCCGCCCCGTTGGGGTGATCACTGGGGTCGTGATTGGGAGCAGCACAGAAGCGGCTGGGACAGATGGAACCGCGGCGCCGTTCCGAAACCTGCCCCGCTGCCGGTCTATCAGCGGCAGTATTCAGGGGATCGCTATCCACGACAAATCGAGCAGCAGCGGGAGCTTCACGAGCAGAATTACCGTTACCAGCCGCGTGATCCCGTCGTGCGGCAACACAATCAGGAGCGGGCAGTGCAACGCGTGCCTGCTCCTCAGGGACGCCCGGAAGTTCAAGATCGGCTGTCGCCAGACCAGCGTGAGCAGCAGATGCCCAGATCGCAGGGCCGGGAAGAAAGACCGCAAGGCAAGGACGCCACGCGCGAGCCAAAACGGTGGCAAGGGCATGAACAGGGGCGAGGCCGGGATCGCAATGAGTAATGCACATTGAGGCTTTTTTGAAACATGCCAGGCGCCACAAACCCTGTTTAGGCAGTGTTTGTCGTTTGTACGCCAGCGCACAGACCGCATTTTATTTTGCGCCTAACCTTCAACCATCAATTCAGGAGGTTTTATGAAAACGCCCCAAATCCTAACTGCAACTTTTCTTGCGGTAGCCGCCCTGATGAGCGGTTGTGCCAATACCGATTCTCGTCCCGTGTCATCTTCCTCTTACTATTCAGGAGCATCTTATGGCGTGATTGACGCGATCGAGATAATTCGTGAGAGCAGCGACGGGATAGGTGCTGGCGCCGTCATCGGCGGTGTCGTGGGCGGTGTGCTCGGAAATCAAGTCGGCGGTGGCACCGGCAGGGATGTCGCGACCGTGGCTGGCGTGGTAGGTGGCGCCGTGGTGGGTCACCAGATACAAAAGGGCAACAGGCAACAGGATGCATATCGCATACGGGTGCGGCTCGACAACGGAGGGTATCAAACCGTGACACAGCAAAGCATGAACGATTTGCGCGTCGGAGACCGGGTTCGTATCGAGAACAACCGCGTGACGCGCTATTGAGCGGTAATTTTATTGCCGGCGGCCCGCAGAGCGCCGGATCTTGGTTTCAGACCACAAAAAAGGAAAAGAACATGAAAACTTCACGAATCATTTTAAATGCGCTTGCCATGGCGTCTATAAGCTTGGCAGGCATTGCTTCCGCACATGAAGTCCCCAAGGAAGGTTATCTGATCGATAGCCGCGGCAACGTGGTCAAGAACAACTACAACGAATGCTGGAAAACTGGCTACTGGACCCCGGCCATGGCGATTGAAGAATGCGATCCGGATCTGGTAAAGAAAGATAAACCCAAAGCGGCAGAAGCCAAGGCACCTGCACCCGCTCCAGCGCCTGTCGCCGGCCCGGATAAAGCTGCCTTTGTCGCCATCACGCTGCAAGCGGAGACGCTGTTTGACTTTGACAAATCAGTCCTGCGCGCTGACGGCAAGAAAATACTGGACGATGAAGTCGTTGGCAAGATGAAACAATATCCGCAGGTTGAGGTGGTGTTGTTGACCGGCCATGCCGACCGTATCGGCACCGATGGCTACAACCAGAAGCTATCCCAGCGTCGTGCAGATACCGTGAAGGCTTACCTGGTTGGTCAGGGCGTTGAAGACAAGCGCATTGAGACCGCTGCCAAAGGTGAATCCGAGCCTGTTGTTTCCTGCGACAACGTGAAAGGCAAAGCCAGCGGCAAGAACAAAAAACTGGTTGAATGCCTGCAGCCGAATCGCCGTGTAATGGTGGAAGTAAGGGTTCAGAAGCCGGTGCAGAAGTAACCCGGTTTCCCAGAATATTCCGCAAAAATAAAGGCCAACCTCGATTTTCGGTTGGCCTTTTGTTTTAAAGGCAACTCCGCATCGACCAACGAATGCGGAAATACATCAGGGTGTGCCCGGCCGAAGCGACTCCGGATGCACAAGGCAACGTGCTCATTTTTACATTGACGACAGTGCCATCACCGCCAAGGTGAAGGCGGCCATACTTGATGATTATTGACAACTTGCTTCACTTGCCTCTAGGATGCTTTGGCTCGTGTGGCTGAATTTTCTATCCCCACCATACTCAATTTAGGCGATGATTTTTATGCGTGCTCTGAAATTATTTTTGCTGGCACTTTCTTTGATGTTTCTGGCGGGGTGCAATACGGTTCAAGGTGTGGGCAAGGGTACGGCTGACTTGGGCGTCAAGATTGAACGCAAGGGGGAGGAAAAGAATAGCCCTGTGCTGAAGGGCCTGGGGAAGGATATGTCTATACTTGGTGAAAAGATAGAACAAACTGCTGAAGAGAAAAAGTAAACCGGAAATGGAAAAATTTACTCAAGCAAATGCCTTTGTGACTTTGAATTGCACCAATGCGAATTCAAAGCAATCATACAGAAGCAGTTTCTGAAATCCATCAAATCTAACAACTTGCCAGGGGCGGAAACCCATGACTCCATGGCAGAATCCTCGAAATCCCGTCGCTGGAAACCTTATCCCCTGATCAAGGGATCCTTTGCCCTGCATGCCTGTGCGGCAATGGGAACAATCCTGCAGCCTGAAATCTGGCCCTGGGCCATCGCTGCCATCGCTGCCAATCAAGGTGTATTGACCGCTGCCGGCATGTGGCCGCGCAGTTCACTGTTGGGTGCGAACTGGACTTGCCTGCCGGGGGCGGCGGCATCTCGAAGCGAAATCGCGATCACCATCGACGATGGGCCTGACCCCG
This sequence comes from Sulfuricellaceae bacterium, assembly GCA_031426915.1. Lineage (GTDB taxonomy): Bacteria > Pseudomonadota > Gammaproteobacteria > Burkholderiales > Sulfuricellaceae > Sulfurimicrobium. The sequence goes on from JASJPB010000042.1 coordinate 62,469, forward strand.
AGGTGACGCCGCGCGTTCTGGAAATCCTTGATAAGCATGGCGCAAAAGCGAGTTTCTTCTGTATTGGCGCGCGTGCTGCCCGTTATCCAGAACTGTGCAGGGAAATCGCGGCTCGCGGACATGCCGTGGAAAACCACAGCCAGAGTCATTCACATTATTTCTCGCTGTTCGGCCCACGGAGGGTCGAGCGCGAACTGCAGGATGCCCAGGACACGCTGTCCGATATTACCGGGCAATTGCCGCGCTTCTTCCGCCCTACCGCCGGATTGCGCAGCCCGCTGCTGGACCCCGTCCTGTCTCGGCTCGATTTGCATCTGGCGAGCTGGACTCGTCGCGGTTTCGATACTCGTGACGGAGACCCGGATTCTGTTGCAGCCAAGCTTTTGCATGGTCTTGGCGAAGGCGACATCCTCCTGCTCCATGACGGCAATGCAGCCCGATCATCCACGGGAGAGCCGGTAATCCTCAATGTCTTGCCAACCCTGTTGCAAACGGCTACGGCTGCGGGGCTGCGTTGTGTAACCCTGCGTTCGACATTGCTGTGAAGCCTTCCTTTGTAAGTATCGGGCGCCGGTAATGGCGTAATGCTTCGATTGCAGGATTACGCGACGTATCGAGTCTCGCCCTGTACATGAAGTTTGTCAGCTATTGCGTCCTCCAGTACGATGCGCGATAGCGATTGCCCCCAATCGGGCTGCTCCGCCCCTCATCCACAATTCGAGTCCAAATAAATGACCGATCCCAAGCTTGCTGCGGAAGTTGTCGTTCATGCACCTCACCCTCCGCTCACCGAGTACTACGATGCCGAGGAAGACCGGCGCGGGTGGGTGCACCGCATATTCAACAAGACAGCGGTTGACTATGACCGCATGGAAAGCATCCTTGGACTCGGCACGGGTTCGTGGTATCGCCGTCAGGCATTGCTGCGAGCTGGCCTGAAGCCCGGAATGCGGATGTTGGACGTTGGAGTCGGCACCGGCCTGGTGGCGCGTCAGGCGGTGGACATCCTGGGCGACTCGCGCATGGTGACGGGTGTCGATCCCAGCCCGGGTATGCTGCAAAGCGCCAAGCTCCCGGCCGGCGTGGAACTGGTCGAGGGGCGCGCCGAGGACATTCCCTTCCCGGACAACAGCTTCGATTTTCTCAGCATGGGTTACGCGCTGCGCCACATTTCAGACCTTTCCGTGGCATTTGCTGAGTTTCGCCGTGTTTTGAAGCCGGGGGGAAGAATCTGCGTGCTTGAAATCACCCGCCCCGTGGGCCGGATCCGCACGGCACTGATGAAAGCCTACTTCCGCAATGTGGTGCCAACCCTGGCCAAACTGGCGGCACGGGACAAGGACACCGCCCTGCTGTGGCGCTATTATTGGGACACCATCCAGGCCTGCGCCGCGCCGCAGGAAGTCATGCACACACTGGAAAGCGTTGGCTTCGCCAACGTCGACCGTCACCTGGAACTGGGCATATTTTCGGAATATCACGCGGACAAGGTGGATTAGAGTTCGGAAACCGCCTCGCTTGGTCTGGGAGCGATTTTTACCGCTTTCGGCACGATTCGTAGCTCCGGACCGAGCAGGGGTTCGAGGCTTTGCGGTTGGCGCGGATGGAGTGGGAAATTCTTGCGGATGGCTTCGAGCTGTTTCTGGTTGGCGCTGAAATAGCGCATGGCCTGAATCACGCGCGGCAGGTTCTTCACCAGGTGCCACAGGCTCCAGCGGTGCTCCCATAGCCGTTTGGCGAAGCGGCGGCGGTAGCCCTTGCTGTCGTAGAAACGCCGTACATGCCAGTTGTAGAGCGCATCCATTTCCTCGCGCGAGGAAAATCCTTCGGGCAGATAGACGAAATTGAGACAGTTCATCAGCCGCCAGTCCTCGTTGAACTCGCCGCTGCCGTTCTTGCATTCGTCCCAGATGGGCGCGCCGTAGAGCGGGCTGAACTTGGTCATGTTCATCTCGTCGAGATCGAGCGAGAGGATGAAGTCGCTGGTGACCTTCACCGTTTCCGGGGTTTCGCCCGGCATGCCGAAAATGAACAGGCCCTTGGCGCGCAGGCCGGCGGCGTGGATCTGTTCCACCGTTTTCTTCACCGCTTCCAGCGTGACGCCGGCCTTGTGGCGTTCCATCATCTCCGCGTCGGCGGACTCGATGCCCATGGAGACCATCAGCGCCCCGGCTTGTTTCAGCAGCGCCAGCATCTCGTCCGAGGTGTGGCCGGTGCGGATGGCGCAGTTGAAGTGCATGCCGAGCGGCTGGTCGATGAGCAGCCGGCACAGCTCGGTGACGCGCTTCTTCTGGGCGGTGAAGAGGTCGTCGTAGAAATTGATGTGGTAGACGCCGAAGTTGTCGCGCAGGTGCTTCATGTGGTCGTAGATGTAAGCTGCGGAGTTGTACTTGTACAGCCGCTCGAACACGGTGCGGTCGCAGAACGAGCAGGTGTAGGGGCAGCCGCGCGAGGTGACCATGGTGCCGCCCCAGCGCTTCTCGTAGGAGAACAGGGGCAGGTGATAGCCTGCGGGGAAGCCCTGGAGCTTTTCGTAGGCCGGGAAGGGCAGTTCGTCCAGGTCGAGGATGCGGGCGCGGCGCGGGTTGGAGATGTTGCGTCCGTCCGCGCGGTAGACCAGGTTGGGGATGTCGCCGGGCGCCTTGCCGTCGGCCAGGTCCAGCATGGAGCCTTCGCCCTCGCCGATGACCAGGTAGTCGATCTCCGGGAAATGGTCGAGCAGCGGCGTGCCGATCGAGGAAACATGGACGTTGCCATATACGATCCTGAGGTCAGGGCGTTTTTTCTTGAGGTAAGCGCTGATCTCGACCGCATCCATGAACGCCGAAGTGGTGGCGGAAAAGCCCACCATCTCCGGCTCGCTCGCCAGGATGATCTCGGCGTTGGCCTCGATGCCGGGCGGGGAGTGCGGTCCGAGGCAGTCATGCACGGCGGTGGGGTGGCCGTGTTTTTCGAGCCAGGCGGCCAGGGTGAGAATGCCGATCGGCACCATACGGTTGGCCAGCACCGAGAAATCGGGCTGGCCGGGGACGAAATTGAATCCCGCCGGGTGGACCAGGGTTATGCGCATGAGCGGCGCGTTATGAGAACAGCTTGCGCCACAGCAGCAGCGGCAGCCGCAACAGGAAGCCGAAGAACAGGCGCGTATGCATGCCGGTGAGCAAAACGTTGTCGCGCAGATAATTGAAGTGCGATACGCCGCCGTCTTCCGGCCGCAGGTATTTGACCGGCGCCGCTACGTTGATCGGGCGTATGCCGCGCCAGCACAGCCGCACCGCCGCTTCGGTGTCGAAATCGAAGCGCCGCATCCAGCGACTGCGTGCCATTACATCCCGCAAGGGGCGAGCCGGGTAGACGCGAAAACCGAACAAGGAATCGCCGATACCTTGCCACAGGGTCTCCAGATTGGTCCACCAGTTGGAGATTTTGCGGCCACGCACCCGCAGCAGAGGGGCGCTCGCGTCAAACACGGGTTGTCCCAGAATGAGCGCATCCGGATTCTCCCGCGAAGCGCGCATGAATTCCGGGATTTTGCCGGCAGGGTGTTGCCCGTCGGCATCCATCGCCAGCACGTGGGTGAAGCCGGCCTCAAGCGCGGCGTGCAGGCCGTGCAGGATCGCCGCCCCCTTGCCCTGGTTGTGCGGCAGGATCATGACTTTCAGTCCGGGATCGGCAGCGGCCATGGCTTGCAGGCCCTCTCCGGTGCCGTCGCTGCTGCCGTCTACTACTACCCACACCGGTTGCCAGAATTGCCGGGCTTCACGCACGGTGTGGAAAACCGCGGCGCCGGTGTTGTAGCTGGGAATGAGGATGAGGTGCGTGGCGGAGGACGTTGTCATTTACAGGCTTTGATCGCCGTCTTCGCTGATGAATTTCTGTATTCCGGGCTGCTGGCGGAAATATTGCTCAAGCCCGGCGATAAAGGTTTTAACATCGCCCTTTACCTCGAAACGCTGTCCCAGTCGCACCCGGTAAATGAGGGGAAACTCGGGCAGCTTCAGCAACGGCCACTCCTTGCCAAGGAACGGGCTATTGGTTTCAATGAAAACCGTCTGTATCGGAACGCCGGCTTTTTTTGCAATCAGTCCAAAGCCACCTTTGAAATCGTTGACAGGTTGCGTAATTGTGCGCGTGCCTTCAGGAAAGATCAGCAACTGGTTGCCCTCGCGGGCGGCTACGGCGGCAAGGCGGATCATCTCCTTGGGGGCGTCGTTGCGGATATAGCCGGCCAGGCGCGCGCCACCGCCGAGCAGGATGTTGTCCCAGATGCTGGCCTTCATGATGCATACGATATGTGGCAGGCGCGAAGCGATCAGCACCACATCGATCAGCGAAGGATGGTTGGGCGCGATGATGAGGGAATGGTCATCGCGTAGCGTATCCAGAGCGCTCAGGTCGAGACGGACGAGGCCGGTGATTTTCAGGATGGCAAGATAGAAGCGGAACCCGGTCATGATGGCGAACTGGCCCAGCGGGGTGGCGTTCTTTCGCGGCAGGAACGGGGCGATCAGCGTGGCGATAAGGCTCCAGACGAGGCAGATCAATGCGAACAGCAGCAGTCCGCCATACAGCACGGTGTATTCATAGAGATGTTTAAGCAATGTCTCGACCCGGTTGAGGCTGGTCCGGATGGAACCGGATGAACTAAGCGTAATTATTCTGGGATGCGGCATATCGATAATGAATGTGGCGAAAATGTCCGGCCTGTTATTCTGAATTCGAACCCAATGGAATTATACCTCTCAAGTGTTATGGTTTTGTTAGCGTGATAGATCGATGCAAATGGAATGTGTGAAGACTCCAACGGTTAGCAATGAGCAATTCGGATTGCTGTAAAGTGCTGCCATGTCGAGAGTTGATAATTATCCTGTGGAGAGCAGTCCTTGATTGACAAGAGCGAGCAGGAGCCCTGGTACCATCAAGCGTCGGCGGCAATTCGCAGGCATTTGTATCTCAAAAGCATCGGAACGACGCTCTTCATCGGCCTGTTTTTCGGCGCTTACTTCTATTTGCTCAAGGACCCGGCTTACCCGGCGACGGTGATGCCCGTTACCTTGCCGGACCGCTTGATCGGTTTTCAGCCTCAGGCCTTGTCCATCTACATATCGTTGTGGGTTTACGTTTCCCTGCCCCCGGCTTTGCTGGCGACGCGGCGCGAACTGTATGGCTACGGCATGGCCATGGCCGTGACATGCCTGGCAGCGTTGATCGTTTTCTATTTCTGGCCTACTGTCGTTCCTGCCGCCAACATTGACTGGTCCCTGTATTCCGACCTGGAGTTTCTGAAAAGCATGGATGCCGCGGGTAATGCCTGCCCCTCGCTCCATGTTGCCACGGCGGTTTTTTCGGCTGTCTGGTTGCATCGCCTGCTGAGCAACTTTGCCGCGCCGCAATGGATGCTCCTCATCAACTGGACGTGGTGCACCGGCATCATCTATTCCACACTGGCCACCCGCCAGCATGTGGCAGTGGATGTGTTTGCCGGCCTCGCGCTGGGCTTGCTGGGCGCCTATTTGTCATTGCGGCATCGTGCGGGCGCGAGCGGAAACGTCCGGCACCGGCATCCGGAAGTATCCGACTCGTTATCCTGAATCCGGATCGAAGCAGCTTGCAGATGGTTTTGCCGGCGGGACGGATTGAGCAAGGGCTATGCAGGTGCGATAATTCGCAATTCACGGGAAAATGGAGCAACAAACAGGGTGATCACTGTCGCACATCGCCAACAAGCCAACATGCGGAAGAATGAAACGCGTGATGCAGCGCTCGGCAGCCCTGCCGTCAGCGCGCTATATCTGCCGTTTCCAGCGGCACGCGATTTTTTGACACGCCACGCCGGCCAGGTGCTGGGCGTGGTGTGCCACGGCCTGAGCGCACCCTTCGTCGCGCCGGATATTCCCCTGGCCGAAGTCGCGATGCCCCAGTTGGGCGAGCAGCCCCTGCTGGAAATCTGGACCGCGCATGAACCCGTCACCACAGGGCGCAGCGGCAACATCAGCTGGGCGCGCACCGCGGATTGCCTGTTCGGCAGCTACCGTCAGCCGGCGCATGAAAGCGGCCTGGAGGCGGAGACCTTGATCGCCTACCAGGAAGTGTTCGCGCTGCTTGAAGCGCAGAGCATCCCCAAGCTGCTGCGCATCTGGAACTATTTCGCCGCCATCAACGCCGACGAGGACGACGGCCTGGAGCGCTACAAGCATTTCTGCATCGGCCGCCACGACGCTTTCGCGCAATACGGACGCCTCAACGTGCAGGATATCCCGGCGGCCAGCGCGGTGGGCAGCCGCGGCGGCGAGTTCGTGCTGTACTTTCTGGCGGCGACACGAGGGGGCAGGGCGGTGGAAAACGAGCGGCAGGTCAGCGCTTACGATTACCCGCCGCAATACAGCCCGCGCAGCCCGCTGTTCGCCCGCGCCACCGAGGTTGCCTGGCTCAGGGAGCCGCAGCTGTTCATTTCCGGCACCGCCAGCATCGTCGGGCACGCCTCGATCTGCCTGGACGACGCGGCGCAGCAAACTGCGGAAACCCTGAAAAACATCGGCCTGCTGCTTGGCCGTGCTTTCCCGCACGGGGAAGACTTTTCCCTGTTGTGCGCGCTCAAGGTGTATATCCGCAACGAGCGCGACTTTCCCATTATCCAGTCGGTGATCGAAGAAACCATCGGGCGGGATGTCCCCTGCCTCTACCTGCTGGCGGACATCTGCCGCAGCGAGTTGCTGCTGGAAATCGAGGCGATTGCCGGCGCGTCCTGATTCTTGTAGGTCGGCCTTCAGGCCGATATGTCGGCATGAATGCCGACCTACAGTGACTGGCCGCTATTGCGCGTCAACCCTCAGGCCATGGCGCCATTGATCGAAATCACCTGGCCGGAGATATAGGCGGCCTTGTCCGAGGCCAGGAAGCTCACCAGGTCGGCCACTTCCTCGGGATGGCCGGCGCGTTTCATCGGCACCAGGCTGTTGATGGTTTCCGGCGGAAAGGCGTCCTCGATCATCGGGCTTTCGATGATGCCGGGGGCGATGGCGTTGACCGTGACGTTGCGCGACGCGACTTCCTGCGCCAGCGACTTGGTGGCGCCGATCAGGCCGGCTTTCGCGGCGGCATAATTGGCCTGGCCGCGGTTGCCCATCACGCCCGCGATCGAGGCCATGTTGACGATGCGGCCCCAGCGCGTGCGTAGCATGGGCAGCAGCAGCGGCTGGGTGACGTTGAAGAAACCGTTGAGCGAGACATCGATCACGCTGTGCCACTGCTCCTGGCTCATGCCGGCGAGGATGCCGTCGCGATGGATGCCGGCGTTGTTGACCAGCACCTGTATCGGGCCGTCCCGCAGCAATATTTCCAATGCCACGGCGCTGGCGGCGGCATCGGCCACGTCGAAGCACAGCGCCGTGGCGCTGCCGCCATTGGCGCAAATCTCCTGTGCCAGTGCCTGCGCGGTTTCGAGGCGCGAGTTGGCGTGGATGACGACGTGTAAGCCGTCCGCCGCCAGCGCCCGGCACACCGCCGCGCCGATGGCGCCGCTGCCGCCGGTAACAAGTGCGCGTTTCATGCTGAATCCCCTTTCTGCAAAAACACCGCCGCGCGGCCCGTCATCAGCTCGCGCCCGGCGGCGCAAACCCGCAGTTCATAGAGCGAGTGGTTGGCGTCGGCCAGCTGCTTGACAGCCTCGATCTCCAGCGGCTCCGCAATATCGTCCAGGCGTTCGGCAAACAGCCTGACGTCGCGCACGCTGCCGATGAAGCCGATCCTGGGCTTGGCTTTGTCCTGCGCCGCCAGACCGCCGTGCACAGCCATCGCCTGGGCGGCGTATTCGATGGCGCAATGCGCGGGCAGTAAACCGTTATGGCGCAGCGGATTGGCCGGGTCATTATGGTTGATGGCGAGGCAGGCGATGCGCTCCGTGTCCCATGCCGTCACTTCGTGCAGCAGACACATGGCGTCGGTGTGGGGCACCAGTTGGCACAATTCGGCTTTGGAAATTTTCATAAATCTTGGTTCGAAACCACGGAGGGCACGGAGTTGTTTTGCGCGTCAACCCCAACCCCCCTCAATCCCCCCTTGTCAGGGGGGAAGTGCGGCTCCTCCCCTGACAAGGGGAGGTTGGGAGGGGTTCTGCCCTGCTTCGTGCTCTCCGTGTGCTCCGTGGTTATTAACCCGGCCGTCAAATTCACGGGTAGGAGCGGCGCCAGCCCTCCCCTCAATCCCCTCCCGCGAGCGGGAGGGGAGA
>JASJPB010000042.1:70705-95350 GCA_031426915.1 Sulfuricellaceae bacterium
ATCGCCCCTTCCCCCGCTTGCGGGGGAAGGTTGGGATGGGGGTTGGCCGCGATTGGCCGGTTGGATCGGCCCGGGGCGGGCCTCCTACACCCTCGGATATTTAAGGGCCAGGTTAATAATTGCATTTATAGACTTTCAACTTCGATGATCAGACTGTTGGCGCCGTAATTCAGGCCAAGGCGCTGCTCTTGCCCGCTGGCAATGGCCTGCAACAAAGGCAGGGCGCGGGCGGCGGGGTTGCCCCTGCGCAAGGTTTCGAGCTCTGCCTGTTCCATGGCGCTGTCAGTATGTTCCGTGCCCAGGCTGATGCGCAGGCGCGCCATGCTTTGCGCCGTAGCTTGCGGCGTCAGCAGCAGCGCGGCGGCGAAAGGCGCGGTGATGGTGCGGACTTCGTTGAGCGGCGAGGGAAAGGGTAGGTCGAACACCACCAGCAACACCGGGATGTTTTCCGCTACCGCTTGCACGGCGGCTTCCAGCAGGCCGGCAGCGAAGGAGGCGTCGAACGCGGCCAGGCTGTTGGCGCCGGTGCGCGCGCCGGTGGCGATGTTCCAGTAGCCTGCCGCGGCGTTGTGCACCGAGTTGTGGAAGCGCGTCGGCGAGACTTCGTGTTCGGCCTGGGCAAGGGATTCCAGGATGTGGTGCAGGTTCTCGCCGTCGGCGTCGGAAGAGGCGAACACCACAGCCGCCTGCGCAGGCGGGAAACCGGCCTGCGTCATGGCTTCCTGCGCCACCTGCAGGGCGATGCGCGTGGCCGGCCCGCAGCGGCGCCGTTCCGCCGGGGGCAGAATGGTAGCCGCCGGTTTGGAAAGTTCGCCATCGAACGGCGTTTCGCCGCGCAGCACGGCGCGTCCGGTCGCCCAATCCGCCATGCCGGGGCCGCACAGGCCGATGCTCGCCACGTAGACCTGGATCATGGCTGCACTCCGAAAATCAGGCTGCAATTATTGCCGCCAAAACCGAAAGAATTGCTCATGACCCGGCGCAAGGGGCGGGAGACTGCCTGCAACTGGATCGCACAGCCGAGTTCCGGGTCGAGCGTGCGGGTAGTGCAGGAGCCGGGCATAAACCCGTTTTCCAGGCAGATGCAGGAAATAGCCGCTTCCACCGCGCCCGCCGCACCGAGCGTGTGGCCGGTCGCGCCCTTGGTGGAGCTGCACGGCGTATTCGTGCCGAACACGCGCTGCATGCCCTGGTCTTCCGCGGCGTCGTTGCTGCGGCTGGAGGTGCCGTGCATGTTGATGTAGTCGATCTCGCCCGGCTGCAGGCGCGCCGCGGCGAGCGCCTGCTCCATCGCCAGCGCGGCGCCCAGGCCCTCGGGGTGGGGGGTGGACATGTGGTAAGCATCGCTGCTTTCGCCATAACCCAGCAGCGCCAGCGATCCCGCACCGTTTGCCCCCTCGCCCGCAAGCGGGAGAGGGTTGGGGAGAGGGTATCTTTCCAGCAGGAAGAAGCCCGCGCCCTCGCCGATGGAAATGCCCTTGCGCTCCTGATCGCACGGGCGACAAGGCTCAGGTGAAACCAGTTGCAGCGAGTTGAAACCGTACAGCGTCATGGCGCACAGCGAATCCACTCCGCCCACCACCGCCGCGTCGCACAGGCCGGTTTGCATCAGCCGGGCCGCGCTGGCGAAGACCTTGGCGCTGGAGGAGCAGGCGGTGGAAATGACGAAAGCCGGGCCGCTCAGACCCAGATAATGGCGCACGAAATCGGCCACGGAACCCATGCTTTGCGTGCCGGCAAAGTGAAAGTCCGCCGGCAGCGCGCCGTCGGCTGGGTCGCGATGGCGGTAGGCGTGCTCCGTTGCCTGGATGCCTGAGGTGCTGGTGCCGAGAATCACGGCGATGCGCCCGGCGCCGTATTTTTCGCGCGCTGTTGCGATTGCGGACGCGAAGCCGTCCTGCTCCAGCGCCAGTTGCGCCAGACGGTTGTTGCGGCAGTCGAAACGCTCAAGCGACTGGGGCAGGGCGATGTCTTCCACGCCGTCCACGCGGCCGATGAAGGTGGGGAGCGGGGCATCGGCGAAATCGTTGGCGCGCAGGCCGGAGCGGCCTTGCAGCAGGGCGGCGCGGGTTGCGCCTTTGCCGTGGCCGAGGGCGCTGGTGAGGGTGTAATGGGTGATGGAGATTGGGGTCATTGTTTGCTAAATGTATGCAACTTTGCAATTGAATTGTGCAGGCGTCGCCTGTAACCGGTTTTGTAGAACTATTTGTTCCCGAACATGCCACGTTTGACTTCCGCATGAATCGAATAGTGCTTGGCAATTGAATTCACGACGTTCACAAACCATTCGGAGCTATCGGGATGAACATAGATAGACTCAATTAGGCCGTTTATGAAAGCTGGCAAGCCATAACCGTATGGGGTGTCCTTGGTGGGATTTATGAGGGAATACGGTCATGAGTGTCAGTTCTAACATTACAGCATTTTCCCCAACACAAACGGCGATAGATCTTGCTTGAGAGTGGTGCTTGAAGCGCACATCCGCTGTCGTACTCAAGCCACTGCTTCAAGCGATGCAGAGTGCTCGATCTGGTTGCGGTACAAGTCGATCACTGGAAAGCACAGCTCGTAGTCGCCCCAAACCAATTCGCCGTATTCAAGGCGAAACTTCGCAAAATGGGCCGGATCCAGCCATGCGCGAATATCAGGGTGGAGGGCGTGCGTAAGAAAAGGTTTGAAGTCAACGGTCTGCTCGGTGTCGTCATCGAATTTCAGGCGGATACAGAAGTCTCCAACCTGTTCGGCAGTGACAATATTGATGGCGGTTGTTGTTGTCATTTGAGTTTCCTCGTAATGCGCTCCGGTGTGATGTGCTTATGTAGAACAAAAAAATCAATCCACTTGGCGATGATGTCGTCCGCGCGTGCTCGGGTGATTTCCTCAAAGTGGCGCATTTCATTGAGGTGGAGCGGGGCACGACCCGCAACCGCAGTGTAACGAATCTCCGAGACTACGCCGTTAATCACGATGATTTCGGCACGGGATTCACGATCCTGAATTTTGCCATGCACATGGACCGGCTCATGTTCGTTAGCGTAGAACATGATGATTAGCCCGAAATATTCGTAAAGTTTAGGCATGACCCCCGCCGTTAAGCGATCAATGAAAGTGTTCTTTTAACGAGGATTTTACCTCTTTGCCGCGCGACCTGCTGCTGGCATATTCCAGCTATGGCCTTGATTGCCAATAAATCTGGCAGCCTTTGCCAACTTCGATCATTTTGCCGGCGCCGGCAAAATGATACCCAGGGTTGTTTCCGGATGTTTCACATGAGGTCATTGCGCGCTTGACGGCATCCTCAAAACGCCGCCACTGGCTGTATCCGAGCATGGGCTGCAAATTACGGGCGCTCCAGTATTCGGCCCCGTGCTCATTGCTTAGCTTCAGTTCTTCAAAGGATAGTGTGCCATGCATTGGCAATTGCTTGTCCATCCTTACCTCGCGCTCAGACATTGACCCTCTCCCTTTCGATGAAGGGGCGCAGTTCGGGGCGAAGCGCTTTTTCGGTCACCAGGTCCACCGGGCATTCCAGCAAATCTTCCAGATAGAACTGGACACCGAAATAGCGTTTGGAGGTGGCCGCCCCGTCGAATGCCACGAGCACGTCCACATCGCTATCCTCGCGGGCGGCATCGCGCACCGTGGAGCCGAACAGGGCCAGGCGGGTCACGCCGAACTGTTCGGCCAACTGTGCCTTGTGCTGGGCGAGTAGCTGCAATGCTCTGCTGCGGTTCATGAATAACTCCATTCGCGGGGGGAATAACCTGCATTCTACTTGCTGCCGTAATTATTTTCCCCTGTCATCCAACATGGCCACTCACGTGCACATCTCTTCCGCCACAAACCGCTCCAGAATCTCGAAGTGGTCCTCGAACATCTCCGCCCGCCTGGCGTCCAGGCTGGACACCGGAACCCACATCGCCTCGCCGGCATCGTCGCCGGCCCGGACTGCCGGACAGTCGCCCATGTCCAGATCGTAGAAATAGGCCATGCTGAACGTGCGCCCGCGCGACGAGCGGTCGGGATGGTCGAACAGTTCCTTGTCCTTGAGGCAGCTTTTCAGATACTCGGGCGGGAGGGCGATGTTCGTCTCTTCCGCCAGCTCCCTCAGGGACGCGGCCTCGGCCCGTTCGCGCGGGTCGACGAAACCGCCGGGGAGCGCCAGCAACCCCTTGCCGGGTATGCCCTTGCGGCGGATCAGCAGCACCTTGCCGTTGCACCGCACCACCGCGTCGGCCGTGACGTGCTGCAGGGGGTAGGGTGTCTTGCCCCACTTGGCTATTTCCTGTTCGAGTTTCCAGTATTCGTCGCGGATGTCCTCGAACCAGGGCTGCTTGCGCAAGCTCGCCATCATTTCCGGCAACGGCTGCGGCATCCAGCCAGCATCCAGCTCATCAGGGCGTTCGTACCAGTTTCTGCGGATCAAGCTTGAACTCAGGTCGGCCTGATTGTCCATTTCGATCAGCTGCCAGTTCTTGAACAGGCTGAGATAGTAGGACGTGGCATCCTTGAAATGGCCGATTAATCCGATGCTGTTCCTGCCTACCCGCGCGGTGACCTGCTGCTCCAAGGCGGCGGCCCAGCGCGCGTCGTCGAAGAAATCGCGCATGGGCAGGAATTCGAAGCGGGACAGGGCTTCATCGCCGAGATTGGCACTGATCGCGGCTTGCCACATGGCGATGCGTTCGGCGGCGGTGAACGGATTCTTCGGCGTGCGCGGGCGGTCGGCCGAGCCGATCACGATCACCACATTCCTGCCGCGCGCCAGGGCTGCTTTCGCGGTTGCGAAGTGCCCGTTGTGAACCGGTTCGAAACGGCCCACGTAGACGACGGCTTCGAGAGTTTGGTTCATGTCATTTCCTTTCAAGCAAAAGACCGCAGTTCAAGCCACGGGACCACAGCGATGTAGGGTGGGTTAGGCACGCAGTTTGTGCCGTAACCCACCAAGCGTGCCGCAGGCGCTCGTTAAAAGGTGTTGTGTTGCTGCGCAACGCCTGGTGGGTTACGCAAAAACGCTAACCCACCCTACATTTGGCTGTTCACTCTGTGCACTCTGTGTTCTCTGTGGCTAAATGATTTTTCCCGGTTCAATATTTTGCCGCCACCGGCATCTGCCGCCCGCTGCCGAAGGCGCGCGCACGCACCCGGATGATCGGCGGCGCCTGCCGGCGCTTGAACTCCGATCCGGCCACCATGCGCCACACCCGTTCGACCAGGGCTTCCTGGCCGTTCGCCGCCAGGTCTGCGACGAAGCGCCTGGCCTGTTGGTATTCCTCGTGCGGGAGGCGTTCGCCCTCGATCTGGTATTTCAAGATCTCGTCCAGCACCGGGTAGGGCGGCAGGCTGTCCTCGTCCTTCTGGCCGGGTGCCAGTTCGGCGGAAGGCGCTTTCTCCAGGATGGCGGCGGGGATGGGCGTGGCGGGGAAGTTGCGGTTGATCCACTGCGCCAGCGCGTAGACTTCCGTCTTGTACAAGTCCCCCAGCGGGTTGAGGCCGCCGTTCATGTCGCCGTAGAGGGTGGCGTAACCCACGCTCATTTCGCTCTTGTTGCCGGTGGAGAGCACCAGCGCGCCACGGTGGTTGGAATACGCCATCAAGGCCAGCCCGCGCAGGCGCGCCTGGAGGTTTTCCCGCGTGAGCTTGGAGGGGGCTTCGCCAACGGCGTCCTCGAACGCGCCCACTGCCCAATCGAACCCGCCGCCGATCGGCCATTGCAGCAACTCGATGGCGAGGTTTTCGCACAGGGCGCGGGAATCCAGCACGCTGCCGGGCGACGAATACGGCCCCGGCAGGGTGATCGCGGTCACGTTTTTTGGGCCGATGGCCAGCGCGGCGAGCGCCAGCACCAGGGCCGAGTCGATGCCCCCGGAACTGCCGACCACCACCGTTTTCATCCCGGTCTTGGCCACGTAGTCGCGGATGCCCAGGGTCAACTGGGTGAACATGAACGCCTCGCGCGTGTCGTCGAAAGGCGCGGCGAGTGCCGGTGCGAAGCTTCGGGACGGCAGGTCGAATTGCACGACGCGCAAGTCCTCCGCGAAGCCGGCCATGCGCGTCCGCACTGCGCCCTCGCCGTTGCAGGCGAAGCTGTGCCCGTCGTAGACGATGGAATCGTTGGCCCCGACCTGGTTCACGTATACCAGCGGCAGGGCGTATTTCGCCGCCAGCCGGGTGAACAGTTGCTCGCGGCGCTCCGGCTTGCCGATGTCGGAGGGCGAGGCGTTGATGGCGATCACCAGGTCCGCGCCGCGCACGCCTTCCCACGGGTTGGCCTGGTATTGCGCGCCGTCCTCGTTCCAGCCGTCCTCGCAGATCAGGAAGCCGATTTTTACTCCGTTGCGCGCCCACACCAGCGCCTCGCTGCCCGGCTCGAAATGGCGCGCCTCGTCGAAGATGTTGTAGGTCGGCAGCAGTTGCTTGTGATACACAGCCACGATGCGGCCGTTCTCGGCAACCACCAGCGAGTTGTAGTGCGGCTTGCCGTAGCCCTTGTTGCTGGCGGTCACCGCGCCAAACACCAGGGTGACGCCGATTTCTGCGCTGGCCGCGGCAACCTCGTTCAGCGCCGCGTCCTGGCGCGCGATGAACCAGGGCTCGTCGAGCAGGTCCATGGGGTAATAGCCGGTCAGGGCCAGTTCGGAGAAAACGACAATTCCCGCGCCCTCCGCCTTTGCCCGCCGCGCGAAGGCAAGCAGCTTCGCGGTGTTGCCCGCAATGTCCCCGACGGTGAAATTGCATTGTGCCAAGGCGATATCCATCACGTTTGCTCCTCGAAATATTTCACCTTGAAGACCTGCGCCAGGTAGGTCAGAAAAGCCTTGTCCCCGCACATCGTCTTGCCCGGGCTGTCGGACAGCTTGGCCACCGGCTGGCCGTTGGCCTCGACCAGCTTGATCACGATGTTCAGCGCCGGCACTCCCATGTCGTTGCTCAGGTTTGTGCCGATGCCGAAACCCAGGCGGGTTTCGTCGCCGAAGCGCGCATGCAGCTCCAGCGCCGCCTGCAGCGTCAGCCCGTCAGAAAACACCAGGCGCTTGGTGGCGGGGTCGATGCCCAGCCCGCGGTAATGGGCGATGGCCTTCTCGGCCCATTGCACCGGGTCGCCGGAATCGTGACGCAGGCCGTCGAACAGCTTGGCGAAGTACAGGTCGAAATCCGCCAGGAACGCGTCCATGCCCACCACGTCGGTCAGCGCGATGCCCAGGTCGCCGCGATATTCCTGCACCCAGTTCTCCAGCGCCATTTTCTGGAAATCGCGTAGCCGGTAACCCAGCGCCTGGTGCAGTTGCAGGTACTCGTGCGCCATGGTGCCGATGGGCGGCAAGCCGAGGTCCATCGCCAGTTGCACATTGCTGGTTCCCTTGAAGAACTGCGGCGCTTCCTGAGCGAAACGGCTCACCATCTCGCGCTGCCAGTCCCTGGAATAACGCCGGCGCGTGCCGAAGTCGAAAAACTCGAAGGGGAAGCGGCGCTCGCCCATGCCGTTCGCGGCATCGCGCAACAGGACGATCTTCGCGTCGAGGCGGCGGCGACCTTCAGCCAGCAAGGGCGCGCTGCCGCAGCGGCTGAAATAGACCTCGTTGACGATAGCCAGCAGATAAATCTCGAACAGCATCACATGCACCAGCGGCCCCTTGACGCGAATATCCAGGCCGCCCGCGTCGTTCTCCGCGATCGAGACATGGCGCCGCTTGAGGCGGAAATCCTCGAGGAAATCGACAAAGCTGGGCTTGATGAAGCGCAGGCTGCGTAGATAGTCCAGTTCGGCGGGCTGGAACGTCAGCGTGCAGAGTGCGTCGACCTGCCGGTTCACCTCGCCGGCGATGCTGGCCAGGGGGTCGGCGGTCGCATTCCTGCACTTGAATTCGTATGTCCCTTCCGCCTCCGGGTGCTTGTGCAGCACGGCCTGCAGCATGGTGAACTTGTACAGGTCGGTGTCCAGCAGGGATTGGATGATGGGGTCCATGTTGACTCCTTTAAGCGGTTCCACAATCTATCTATGTAGGGTGGGTTAGCGGTTTTTTGCGTAACCCACCAGATGTGCCGTAAGGCACTCATTAATATGTGTTGAGTTGCTGCGCAACGCTTGGTGGGTTGCTAACCCACCCTACATTACATCTGGTCCGTGGAAGCCGCGACGCGCATGCCACGCGCGGTCATTTCGCGCACGAAATCCTCGCCCAGATGCTCGAAGCCGCTGACCGGGCTGGTGCAGTCGGTCAGCAGCACCATCTTGCTGATGTTCTGCGCGCCAATGCTGTCGGCGATGTCCCTGACGGTGTTGGCCACGCAGTGCGAGAGCGCTTCGCCCGCGATCAGGATGGTGTCGGCCTCGGCCAGTTTTCCGATCAGCCTGTCGTTGGTCAGCGTGGCGGGATCGGCGGGGTCCGGGACTTCGGCCCTTACCGCGCTGTAGTGCTCGGTATAGGGGTTTGAGCCCTTGGTCACGAAGCCGATAGTTTTCAGCCGCTTGCGCGCCCAGGCAGCGAGGGCGTCCGCAACGGGGGTGTGCATGTTGTGCCCCCAGTCCCCGATCAGGCAGTGCTCCGGCCAGACGACCAGCGCGTAGCGCCCGTTCCTTTCCAGTGCCTCGACATAGGCCAGGCTGCGCGCCTGGCGGGCGGGATCGCTGGCCCGCCATGACCCGGCGCGCACCTCGGCGGCGCTGATCACGGTGAAGGGCGCGGGCGCGGCGCCATCGGCATCGTGCCACCACGACGGGTGGGCGATATCGACCGGGTGATGCGAGTCCAGGGAAACGTGGATCTCGCTCAGCCGCTCGCCGGCGCGCTCGATGAACGCGGCCAGGCGCTTCATGTCGCGATCCGCCCCGCTCACCGGCAGCGCCGGGCTCAACCGCATGCCGCTTTCCAGCATGGGACGTTCTCTTTCCGGTATATCGCAGAAATCGTTTTGCGGATCGATTATCAACAGACTGATTTTGGTGTTGGTCATGACTGCACCCCTCGCGGAAATGGTTGCTGCGCAATCACTCTAACAAACATAGTTGTTTTATACAACTATATTGATTCATATACTCATCCCATTAAAACATAGAGCGATGCCTGATGTTAGTTGCCTTGTGATACTATATTTTCATGTTATGGAGGGTGTGGAACCATGGAGCAAAACATCATCGTGACCGTCGATGTCGTGCTGCTGACCTTGCGCGACGACCGGTTGCAGGTTGCGGTGCAGCGTCGCGACAAGGAGCCGTACAACGGGCAACTGGCTCTGCCCGGCGGGTATATCCACGACGACGAGGATTTCGATGCCGAAGGTTCGGCGCGGCGCATGCTGAAGGACAAAACCGGCATCGAGGCGCCCTATCTCGAACAGCTCGAAACATTCGCCAATTCGGCGCGCGACCCGCGCGGCTGGTCGGTGTCGGTGGCCTATTACGCGCTGGTGGCGCCGGAATCCCTGGCCGCCGGCCAACTCGATCTGCTGCCGGTGGACGGTCTCCCCGTGCTGGCCTTCGACCACAACAAGCTGGTCGCGGCGGCGGTGAAGCGCGTGCGCAACAAGGCGGCGTATTCGTCCTTGGCCTGCTACCTGCTGCCGGAACGCTTCACCCTGACGGAACTGCAACACACCTACGAGAAGATACTCGGGTCGCGGCTCGATAAAAGCTCTTTCCGCCGTAAGATCGCCAGTCTGGATTTCCTCGAAACGATCAAGGACGAGGTTCAGGCCGGACGCCAGCGCCCGGCGCAATTCTGGAAGCTGAAGCAGGGGCGCCTGACGATTTTCGACAAGCTGCTCTAGGAGCCCGCCCACATGGCGGCAAACAACAGGGACAAAACCGCGCCCAGCGCCACCGTGCCGCCGATCGCCTGCAATACCGGGGAGGCGGAGAACGCCAGGGCACCGAAAGCGCTGACCGTGCTGGCCACGCACACCAGCGTGGAAAACAGGGCGCGCTGCCGCTCTTTCTCGTCGCTAGCCGGCAGGTTGACGAACAAAGCGTAGTTGAGGCCGATACCCAGCACCAGCAGCAGCGAAACGACGTGGAACAGCGACAGCTTGATGCCCAGCAAGGCCAGCAAGGCCGTGGTGCCGAGGATGGCCGCGCTGACCGGGAGCATCACCGAGAACACCGCGCGGAAATTGCGCAAACCGAAGCCCAGCACCGCAACGATGGCCGCCACGCCGAAGATCGAATACAGCAGCGACTGGTCGCGGTATTGCATGATCATTTTGTTGGATTCGCCCTTGATGTCGAGCAGGAACGCGTTTTCGTCGTGCAGCCCGGTCATGAAGCTGGCGAGCGCGGCATCGCTCCTGACGCCGCGCAGCGAAATCAGCGCCACCCAGCCCGTGCCGTGCTTGACCAGCATGCCTTGCGCCAGCGAGCCCAGGGGCGTGCCGTGCCAGACTTCGGGTTGCAGCAGGGGCAAGTGGCGGGAGCGTTCGACATCCCGCAAAAAGGGTTCGAAGATATCAGGCTTGAACGGCGTTGCCGCGAGTGCGGTTTGCAGGTTGCGGCGCAGGGTGTCCGCATCGGGCAAGGCGGCCTGGCGCGCGGCCTGGACTTTCTGGCTCGGGATCACGCGCGCCGCGAGGTCGAATCCGCTAATGGCATCTTGCAGCACCAGGGTTTGCAGCCTGGGCGCGAGCTGTTCGCTGCGCTCCAGGGCGGACTGCTGGGTGTTGCCTTGCACGGCAATCAGGTAACGCACGTCCGGCGCGCCCAATTCGTTGCGCAGGCTTTGATCCAGGCGCTCCATTTCCTTGCCCTTTTGCGACACCGGGCTCAGGTTGGCGAGGTCGTTTTCCCACAGGTTTTTTCCCTGCGCAGCCAGGTACACGGCGGCGCACAGCAGCACCGTCAGGGGCGCCCAGCGCAGGCGGGTCAATGCTGTCGCACCGCGTGCCAGAAAGGCTTGCGTGGCGGTTCTTTCCGCGATTTCAAAGTGCGTTGGGGCGATTTCGGGAATGACGAAACGGGTCATCAGCCCGGCCGTGAGCACGCCGGCGAGGGAAAACATGCCCAGTTGCGACAGGCCGGAAAACCCGGAAAGCAGCATGGTGAGGCTGCCGAACACGGTGGTCAGCACCGCCAGGCGTAGCGTGGGCCAGATGCGCCGTAGCGTCTGGCGCAGCGATTCGTGGGGCGCGCGCTGGGTGAACAGATAGGTCGGATAGTCCACCGCCTCGCCGATCAGGGTGACGCCGAAACCCATGGTGATGCCGTGAACCGTGCCGTAACCCAGGCTGACCGCGGTCAGGCCGGCCAGCGCGCCGCTCGCCACCGGCAGCATGCCGAGCACCAGCAGGCGCGGCGAGCCGTAGGCAAGCAGCAGGATCGCCGCCACCAGCGCGGTTGCCATCATGCTCAGGCTCCATGCGTCGTCGTGGATGCGGTTGCGCGATTCCACGGCGAAAATGCTCGGCCCGCTCATGAGCAGCCTGATCTGGGGAATGGCGCTGGTTTCGGCAAAAATCCGCCGCACCTCGTCGCCAACTTTTTGCTGCGCGTCGATGTCGAAGGCCGGCGCCCTGGTTTCGGCCAGCAGCAGCGCGCGCTTGCCGTCCGCCGAGAACCACGCGCCGTGGTTTACCCCCGGCCCGCTGCCCGTGCCGCCCCAGCTTTCCAGCAGCGCGAGCATTTCGCCCGTGGGGTCGGCAGGCAGCAGTTGCTTGATCATGGCGCCGGCCGGTGAGGCCAGCAGTTGCAGGCTATCCTGCAGGGACTGTTGCAGTCCGGCCGCGCTGAAATGCGCGGCGTCCGTGGCGGGGCTGAGCAGGTAGCGGTAGCGCATCAGCCGCTCGCGTTCCGCCGGGGTGAGGGCCTGCTCGCCACTGCGCACATAGCTGAAATGGCCGCTGGCCTCCAGCGCACGCGCCAGCTTTTTGCTGTTCTCGGCAAGTTGCCCGGCTTCCGCGCCTTCCAGCGCAAACATAACAATGCGCGAGGTCACCCCGTCGCGCAGCTGCTCGACCATGAGTTGCTGTGCCGGCGAGGCGCTGTCGGGCAGGAAGGCCGCCATGTCGGTGTTGACGCGGGTGTGCGCCGCCACGATCCAGATGCAGAAGGCCAGCGCGGCGAGCCAGATGGCAACCGGCCAGCGCTTCACTTTGAATCCTCTTGCAGGGTCATCAGGCTGCGGTCGCCGCCGGCTTCCTCGATTTCCACCGTCGCCAGCCGGGCGTTGCTGCCGCTGATGCGGATCACGCGGATGAACTGCGCCATGTCGATGTCCGAGGGCAGCAGCACCAGGGTCCATTGCCGTTCGTTGCCGTCGAGGCGCACTTTGTAAAAGTGCTGCAGGGTTTTGGCGTCGCCGTTGAGGGTGGCGCGCATGCTTTCGATAAAACCCCAGACCATCGGGTAATCGCGCAGCGCCATGGTGTGCTTTTTATTCGCCGCCGGTTTTTCCCAGGTCATGCGGTCGCCGTCCACGGTGAGGATTTCCTCGAAGGGGGTTAGCACGCGTTTTTCCAGGAAAGCCGGTTTCTTGAAGCGCAGCGTGCCGCTCGACTTGAACGGTTCCTTGAGCAACGCGGAGGTCTTGGTCTCGGTGTAGCGCGATTGGCCGGCCGGGCGTTCCGCCAGCGCCTTGAGCAAGGCGTCGGCATCCCATTCGGCCTGAGCGGCGCCGGCCCACACGGCCAGGGCCAGCACGGCGAGCATGTGTTTCAGTCCGTGATTTGTTTTACGCGGTGATGAATTTAAAAAAGAATTCATTCGGTCTTAACCTGCTTGCCAATAATCATAGAAGTTGAACCAGTTGTAGGGCGCGAGACGGCAATAGTGTTCCAGGCGCGAGACGTATTGTTGTAAATAACCGTGAATGGCCTCGCGGCGGCGCGCGCGCGGGGCGTCGATGGCTTCCGCCAGCAGTTCGAAATGCACGTCGTAACGGCGCTTGCCGCGATACAGGCCGAGGCATAGCAGCACTGGGGCATGCATGATGCTGGCAAAGGCCAGCGGGCCGTCCGGCAAGGCGGCGTCCAGGCCGAAAAAACGGCAGGGCAGGGTCTTGTCGCCCGGCCTGACGCGGTCGCTGAGCATGCCGATAATGCCGCCGGCGTCGATCACTTCCTTGGCACGCAACAGGCTGTCCGGAGAACCCATGGCGATGATCGAGCTGGCCATTTCCGGGTTGAGGCCGTCGATGATGGCACTCATCTTGTGCGCGTTATCGGTGTGCATCAGCATGGCGAAAGGCACTTTGCCGAATTCCACCGCCAGCGTGCGCAGCACTTCGAAGCTGCCGAGGTGCGCGCCCAGCAGCACGCAACCTTGTCCGCGACGCAGATATTCGTTCAGCGTCTCTACGCCGTGCACCGCGACATCGAAAGAAGCATGGCGGCCGGAGAGGAAATACAGCCGGTCGAGAATGGTGGCGGAAAAGCAGAAATAGTGGCGGTATACATCCAGCCTGCCGGGTTCGCGCTCCAGGGCGCGGTGTAGATAGAGGCGCGAAGCGCGGCGCGCCTTGCTGGAGAACAGCAGGAAATACAGGCTGATCGGCACCAGCAGCAGGCGCGTTGCCGGGCGGCCGAGGTTGAGCGCGATCCAGGTGATCAGGCGCATCAGCAACAGGTTGCCGCGCTCCTGTTGAACCAGCCAGTTGCGGCTCATGCCGGTAGTTCTGCTGTGAAGCGCACGCTGCCTTGTGCGATGGCGCCCGCCGCTGTCTTGCAGACAAACTTGGCGGACTGCGTCGCGCCGAATTCCACTTCCACCCTGAACGGCACGCCGGGCAGCAGCGGCGCAAGAAACTTGACGCTGGGCCAGCCGATGCACTGCAGCGGCGTGCCGGACTGACGGCAGACTGCCTCCCACACCTGGCTCAACAGCACCACGCCCGGCACGATGGGGTTGCCGGGGAAGTGTCCGGGCAGAGCCGGATGGTCCACCGGAATGATTTGCCAGGATGCCTGGTCAGGCATGTTGCAATCCGTCGAGCAGGCTGATGAGGGTGGTGCGCGGCAGCTTGCCGGTGGGGGTGCGCGGCAGACTGTCGACCTTGTACAGGGGCCGGGGTAAAAAGGCCGCATCGATTTTTTGCCGCAGGGCGGCGATGATTTCACGCTCGTGCAGCCCTGGTGCGACCACCAGCGCAATCAAACGCGCCGCCGTGCCAGGGGTGTCGTCGGGAGCGAAAAAGATCCCGTCCCGCACGCCGGGAATCTGGCCGAGCTGGCGGTTGAGGTCGCCGAGAGACGCGCGTTTTCCGGCGATGTTGACCAGGTCGGCCTTGCGCCCCAGCAAGCGGAATTGCGCGCCATCGGCAGCAGGTTCGATCACATCCTGTAGCGGGGTAGGTTCACCGACATGCCCACCCTCGACCCAGGCCTGGCCTTCGCTATCGCTGGAGACGCTGATTCCCGCCATGGTTTGCCAGCTATCTCCCTGCACCGTGCGGCGGGTGGCGATGGCACCCGCTTCGGTGCAACCGTAAATTTCCATAACCGGCACGCCGAACTTGTCTTCGGCGCGTTGCGCCAGTTCGGACGTCAGGGGCGCGGCGGCGGAAACAGCCATGGCAAGGGCGGGCAGCGTAATGTCTTGTTCCAGGCAAATGCGTAAATGCAGCGGCGTGGTGATGAGTATGCGCGGGGCGGGCAGTTCTGCCAGCGCCTGACTGATGTCCGCCGGAAACAGGGGCTGGCCGGCATGCAGTGTTCCGCCGCTGTGGAGCGGCAACATCAGGGTGGATTCGAGGCCATACATGTGTTGCGGAGGAACCGTGCCGAGAAAATGGTGGCCGGCTTCGATGCCGAGATTGCTTGCTTGCAGTTGCGCCTGTTTGACCAAGGAGCCCCAGGTTTTTGGATGGGGCTGCGGTTCTCCGGTGCTCCCCGAGGTGAAGGCGATTGCGGCGACATGCCCGGCCGCGATGGTGGGAATGACGAAGGCGTTCTCATCGAGCAGCGGCAAATTGGGGAAGGGGATGACGTCCATCCCCTCCAGCACCAGGGCCTTGTCGCTCACGCCATAAGACTGCGGATACCTGGCATGCAGCCGTGTCAGGGTGCCTGTTGCATGATTGGGCGGCAACATGCTGGTTTGTCCGCGCAGCAGGGCGGCGCAGAAGGTGAGCAGGAAGTGGTAACGGTCGGTGCACAGGTTGAATACGAAGGGTCGCTGCGGTAATTGCCCGGCCAGTTGTTTTACTTCGCAATTAAAACGTCCTGCCGTGATGACCTGGTTATTGCGCCAGGCGATCGCTTGGGCTGCGTTGCCATGCTTGAAGAGCGGGAGTCCGACACTCCGGTCCGGATCGTTCATTCGCGCGGCATGCCATGCAGCAGCATGAACAGCATGACCGACAGGGGATTGCGATGGGAATAGTGGCTGAAATGGTATTTGCGGAAAAAATATTCACCGATCATGAGGCAAGGTACCAATAGCGGCGTCAACGAGACCGCTTGTGGGAAATTTGCAAACTGTACCAATGCCATGGTCAGGATCGCACAGCCCAGCAGGAAAAACGCCCAAATCGCCGTCAGTTGTCGGGTGTAGCCGACCAGTTCGTCAGGAAATCCGCCATCATGGTGTGCACGCGCGATACGGGTAATCAGGGCCTCACCCCGGAACAAGCTGCGACCGAAGGCGAAAGCCACCAGCAGGATGATGAGCACGGGCGGGAGCCAGGTTGCGAGAGCTTTCCATTCTGGGGGTGACAGCTCGATGATTTTGGCGAATCCCCAACCCAGCGCGACGATCATGAAAATGCGCGAGACGAGATGCATATGTTATTTCGCGCGGTTTTTTTCGATATGCCGAGCCAGATTGCGCAAGGACGAAAAAGTAGTTGTATTGTCCGGATCGTCGGATTTGAGCTGAAAGCCGTATTTTTTGGAAACGGCGAGCGAGATTTCGAGCATGTCGATCGAATCCAGCCCCAGTCCGTCTTGATATAGAGGTTGTTCCGCTTCAATTTCATCCGCAGCCATTTCAAGATTGAGCGCCTCAACAATGAGTGCTGCGACTTCATGCTCGAAGGGAGTATTGCTGTCTGCCATAGCGGGTATCTTAAGATTTTGAATTAAGTGAAATTATACCATCAACGGCCAAATGGGCATTCGCCTCAGCTTTCGAAAGCTTCCGGGCGGATCATCCTGCGCCGGCGGTAATGGGCGCGAATGCTTTGCGGTAGCGTGGCAAGGCTGCGCATGTAGTAAATCAGCTTGAAAAGTTTCATCCGCAAGCGCGCTTGGGGGTTGTCATGCACGTCGCCGGCCAGCGTGGCGATGACGGCCGATTCGACACCGAAGATGTTGCGCGGGCTCATCAGCAGTTCGCGCATCACCGGCGTGGTCATGCGGAAAATGAGCCAGGTGAATCCCTTCAGTCCCTTGAACACGGATTTTTCAAAGCGCTGCAAATGGAGCGACATGCGCGCCGGGTCGCGCAGGCCGGCATCCACGGCTTCGGCGCCGAAGACCGCACTCTTCATGGCGAGCAGCACACCGGAGGAGAAAATCGGGTCGACGAAGGCGAAGGCATCGCCCAGCATCAGATAACGGTCGCCGCTCATCTTGCTGGACAGGTAACTGTAGTTGCCGGTGGCGGTGACCGGGCGGGTGAGCCTGGCCTCCTTCATGCGCATGGCGAGCGGGGGGCAGGTGGCAACCGTGTCGTGGAAGAAAGTGTCCAGGTCGGTTTTGCGCGTCTTGAGGTAATACGGCCAGCACACCATGCCCACGCTGGTGATGCCGTTCTGCAGCGGAATCAGCCAGAACCAGCCGTGGTCGAACCAGAACAGGGAGATGTTGCCCTCGTCCGTTCCTGGGAGCCGTTCGACGCCTTCGAAGTGGCCGTAGATCGCCGCGCTGGCATGCTTGGGATGCGGCTGTTTGCTGTCGAAACGATTGGCGAGAAAAGTATCGCGCCCCGAAGCATCGATCAGGAAGCGTGTCTGCCACTGGCGTTCGCCTTCCTGGTCCTGGGTGGTGACGCGTACGCTTGCCGGGTCGCTGAAGTCCGCTGCGGTCACCTTGGTTTCCTCCTGCACCTGCGCGCCCTTGGCGCGACAATTGTCGAGCAGGATCTGGTCGAGTTCGGCGCGGTGGACCTCGTAGGAATACGGATAACGCTGGTTCATGGCTTGCGAGAAATAGAACGACTGCTTCTTGCCGTGGTACATGGAATCGAATTGCGCTGCGTTCTTCACCATGCCGATGCGTGCCACTTGCTCCAGCACACCGAGCTGCTCGAACAGTTCGTTGTTGACCGGCAGCAGCGATTCGCCGATGTGGAAGCGGGGAAATTTGTCTTTTTCAATGAGGACTACCTGGTAGCCCTTTTGCGCCAGCAGGGTCGCGGCAGTGGAACCTGCAGGTCCGCCGCCGATGACCAGCACGTCGCAGGTTTGGATCGGGGAGGGTTGTTCGCTCATGATGCTTCCCGTGCAAGTTTTAGTTTGAGTCGCGGCAGCCACAGGCGCAGCGCCGGCGCCGTTACCAGCGTACTGACCACCGCCATGATGACCAACATGGTGAACACGCTGGCCGGGATGACGCCCAGGTCGTAGCCGACGTTGATGACGATCAGTTCCATCAGGGCGCGGGTGTTCATCATCACGGCAATGATGCGCGATTCCGCCGCCGCGCGACCGGCCCAGCGCGCGCCGAGATAGCAGCCTCCGAACTTGCCCAGCGTGGCGGCTGCCAGGATTACCAGGCACCACTGCCATAACGCCCAGCTGTCGAGCGCGCCGATATTGGTGCGCAGACCGGTGTAGGTGAAGAAGATGGGCAGGAAGAACACTGTGACGAAATCGGCGATCTTGGCTTTCCAGGCTGTCACGAACGCGGGTTCATCGTGCAGCAGCACGCCCAGGATGAAGCCGCCGAAGATGGCGAAAATGCCCATCTTGTAGGTGGTCATCGCCGACAGGAAAATCACCGCCAGCAGGATTGCCAGCAGGCTTTGCGGCAGGTTGTCGGAATGCGAGGCGAAGCGTGCCAGCAGGATACGCAACATGGGACGCAGTGCCCACCAGCAGAATGCCGCATAGAGCGCCAGCAGGCCCAGGTTGAGCAACATGCCGGACAGGGAGAACGACGACAGCGTGAGGGCAGTGATGGCGGCAAGGGCGATCCAGCCTACCACATCGTTGATCGCCGCCGAGGTGATGGTAATCACGCCCATGGGCGTGCGCGTCAGATCGAATTCCATCATGATGCGTCCCAGGATGGGCACCGCGGTGATGGCCAATGCGGTGGCCAGGAACAGGCTATAACCGAGCGGATTCACCTCGGGAGCCAGCGCGTCGTGGGACAGATGGCCGACCGCCAGCCCCAGCACAAATGGCACCACCAGTCCGAGCGCAGCCACCAGCAGCACGGCGCGTTTGTTCTCCCGCTCCTTCAAGTGGGAGAAGTCGAAATCCAGGCCGATCTGGAACATCAGCAGGATCAGTCCGATCTGGCTCATGATCGTCACCGGCGCAGCGGAAACGGAATGAAACACGTAATGGAAAGTCTCCGGCGCCAATGAGCCGAACAGACTCGGCCCGAGCAGCAGGCCGACGATGATTTCACCTACCACGCGGGCCTGACCAAGACGCAAGGCCAGCGATCCGCCGAGACGCGCCGCCAGCAGGATCAGCACCAGTTGCATGAGCGTGAAAAAAAGCAGGTTTTCTGCTGCATGGACTGAGACGGCGGCGGTTGCGGACATTAAGGCCAAGGGAAAAGGGAGGGAATGCAGCCGGGAATGTTGGCGCAAGCTCGCGCGCACGTCAAGCGCTGACGCTAGCCACTGTAATCTAGTGCTACTCTGTAGGTGGAAAAATTTTTCAAGCCACGGTGCCATTGATCGAGATGGCGTGGCAGGAAATGTTGGCGACATTATTCGAAGCAAGGTGGTTTGCACAGTCGGTGCGTTTTTATGGCATCCACCAGCGTGTTTTGCCGGGAAGAGAAAATTCAGCCAGCCATGCTGGAGAACAACCCTTGAGCGAAAATAGTCAGCAGACGTCTTGGTATCGTCAGGCTGCAGCGGTGGTGCGTTGGGATAATATATTCCACCCTGGCCACACGCCAGCATGTGGTGGTGGATATGTTGGCAGGTCTGGTGCTGGGGGTGCTTGGTGCCTATCTGGCATTGAGACTTCGCGCGGATGCGAGCGTAACCGGAAAAACTCTTCGCCCATTATCTAATTCTGCTTTGTCAGATTGATTTTCAATTATTTGCGGTTGTCATTTGGTGCTGTGCTGGTAACGCAATACATTGGTTTGATTGATACTATTGCGATGAAAATGCTCATGCCAACTCCAGCCTGATCTGAACGGCCATTTTGTCCCCCTATGGCGACCAGATAGCGGCCCAGGATTTCCAGCCAGCTATCCCGCGCCCAGACAGTTTCCCACAGGTAGGCGGTGCGATGCCCACGCTCGTTGGGCGGATTCCCCGCCGCGCCGTTATCGCCTTGATTGAAGGGCAGAAAGGTGGTGTGTGCGCCCTCCAGCCGGGTAGTCATGCGCACTTATGTTCGTTAACGCACAGATCGGCGCCGAATTTTGGAGCAAAGTTCACTTCATGGGTTGAACTCATTTTTAACTTTCGTACTGGATAAATCATGGCTACGCTTCCGAATCGTTTTGCATGCGCCAGCGCAGTTTTTGCATGCGCATTACTCGCTCCTTTGTCCGGCAATGCACAGGACATAAGCGGTACCACCCCGTCCACGACTATCGGCACCGAGGTCGACGATACGGTGATCACGACCAAAGTCAGAGCCGCGTTGATGTCAGATGATGATGTCAAAAGTCTTGATATCAAAGTCAGGACGTACAAGGGCGTAGTGATGTTGAGTGGCTTCGCCGACAATCAATCCCAGATCGATCGCAGTATCGCGGTGGCGAAGGGCGTCGAGGGAATCAAGCATGTGGACAATATGCTTAGCCTGAAAGAAGGCAAACAGTCTATCGGCAACAAGATTGACGATAGTGTGGTCACCACGCGGGTCAAGTCGGCGATGCTCGCCGACCCGGTAATGAAAAGCCTGGACGTGTCAGTCACGACCAGAAAAGGTGAAGTTCAACTAAGTGGATTCGTCGATAACGCCGTTCAATTTATGCGCGCGGTGGAAATCGCGAAGGGCGTCGAGGGTGTAAGCAGTGTGGTCAATCACATGAGCATCAAGAAATAGCTTGACGCAATGGACAGGAAAATGAAAACCGGGCCAACGGGCATAACTTATATGATGAATTCATTCGAATTGAATGCATCACAGAAGCGGGGAATCTCATGAAACTCACACAAAAAATTCTTGCCGCAGTGCTTGCAGTGTCAGCGCTGATGCCGCTACTGCTGCCAGTCCAGGCACACGCGCAACAGTATAACCAATCCCAGGTTACCCCACGCATTGAGGGTTTCAATGTCGATGAAGTGAAAAAACTGGCCCCCGGGGTTGAACTCAATTTTGATATCTATGGCACCCCTGGTGGCCTGGCGACCTTACGCATAGACGGCGCGACGCGCAGTCTGATACTGGTCGAAGTTGAAGCCGGCTTGTATCAAGGCAGCTACACCATCAGCAGTCGCGACAAGATTGTGGCCCGCAGTCCGGTAACTGCCAACCTGCGCGTAGGCAATCAGGTCGCCAGTTCGGTTCTGAATGAGTCCCTGCAAGTTGGCGTCGGTTACCACAGCGCCAAAGCCATGCCGGGCCCGCAGCCAAGAATCGAGCGCTTTGATGTCGAACCCGTTGCGGACTTGAGCGGCGGCAATGATTTGCGCTTCACGCTATTCGGCACTCCCGGCGGCAAGGTGGATCTGACCATCAGCGGTGTCAAGGGAAAAGTCTTTTTGCCGGAAGTTAATAGCGGCGAATACGCCAGCACCTACACCATCAGGAATCGCGACCGTATCACGTCGAACAGCGTCGTGACGGCCAATTTGCGCCTGGGTGAGCGCGGAACCAGCGCCACCCTGGGCAAGGACTTGCAAAGCGCCGCTGCGCCTGCGCCAGTGCGCGCAGCACGTATCTGCAATAACTGCGGTACGGTCGAAGCGATCAATCTGGTGGAAGTCAAAGGCGAAGGTGGCTATCTCGGCACGATCGGCGGCGGTGTCGTCGGTGCTTTGCTGGGTAGCCAGATCGGCGGCGGCAGTGGCCGTACCGCCGCCCAAATAGCCGGTGCGCTGGGCGGTGCCTATGCGGGCCATGTTATTGAAGGCAAAGCGCGCACATCGAATCACTATGAAGTATTGGTTCGTCTGCAAAATGGCGCGACACAAACCGTTACCTTTGCAAGCGAGCCGGGCTATCGGGTTGGCGATTCAGTCAAAATCATCGATGGCGTAATCATGCGCAATCCCTGAATCAAGGCGCCGCTGGCGGCGTGAATACGGAGCACCACATGGGCTGCGATGTTCGTCTTTACCGGATCATCCGTTTTGTCAGCTTGATCGGAATTGCTCTGCTGGCCAACGCGTGCGCAACGCTCCCCGAGGTGCGGTATCTGAATAGCTCGCTGCTAGCACCGGCGAACCCAACGGTGACCAATGCGCAAGGCACCCTCAGCGCAAAAAAATCGAATGCCCTGCTGGCCAGACGCTGGCGCAATTCGCACGCGGATGTTGCAGCGCTGGCGGCGCTGGAAGAAGCGGCTACCGGTAGTCCTCTGATCGCCGGCAATAAAGTCACCCTGCTTTATGATGGCCCGCAAACCATGGCCGCGATGATCGAAGCGATCAGCGCGGCCAAGGATCACATCAATCTGGAAACCTATATCTTCGACCAGGATGAACTCGGTATCCGCTTTGCAGATCTCCTGATCGCCCGCCAGCGCGCCGGGGTGCAAGTCAATGTGATCTACGACAGCGTCGGCACGATAGGGACGCCGCAGGCCTTCTTCGACAGAATGCGCGATGCCGGTATTCATCTGCTGGCCTTCAATCCCGTCAACCCGCTGAAGCTGCGAGGGCTATGGGAGCCAAATAATCGCGATCACCGGAAGATTCTGGTTGTCGACGGTGTGGTCGCCTTTACCGGCGGCGTGAACATCAGCAGTACCTACGCCAACAGTTCGCTGTTCCGCTCCAAAGCCCGGCGCAATGCCAAAGTCGGCTGGCGCGATACCCATATCAGGATCGAAGGGCCGGCGGTCGCCGCGCTGCAGTTGGTATTCCTGGACAACTGGGCCAGCCAGGAATCTCCCGATCTCCCTGACAGCAATTTTTTCCCGTCGCTAAAAGAGGCCGGCGACAAGCTGGTCCGAATTCTGGCCAGCGAACCCGGTGGCGATTACGACATATACAAGGCTTATGTTCTGGCGATACAGGAGGCAAAAAATTCGGTACATATCACCAGCGCCTACTTCGTACCGGATGCGCAGATTCTGCTGGCATTGAGCGCTGCGGCGCAGCGTGGTGTCGACGTCAAAATCATTTTGCCCGGTGTGACGGACAGCGGCCTGCTTTTTCATGCGGCACGATCCTTTTATAGCGAAATGCTGTCCAGCGGGATCAGGATCTATCAATTGCAAATCGCGGTCTTGCATGCCAAGACCGCCGTGATCGACAAGGTTTGGGCGACGGTGGGGTCGACCAATATCGATACCCGCAGCTTCCTGCACAATCATGAAATCAACGTGGTGGTTTTTGGCGAGGAATTCGGCAATGTAATGGAAAATGCGTTTATCGAGGATCTGCGCAATTCGGTCGAAATTACCCGGGAAGAATGGGAGCAGCGCCCGCTGGGCGACCGGTTCAAGGAATGGACTGCCCGCAGGCTCGAGTATTGGCTGTGAAAGTCGTTCCTTGAACTGGTAGAGATGCCTGACGTTGAGCTGATCGAGTACGCTGCCTTCCTGATGCTGACAGGAAGACCAGATCCGGGGCAACGCGTTATATCATGCCCAACAGCAACAGAATGAGCAGGATCACCAATACCAGCCCAAGGCCACCGCTGGGGCCGTAGCCCCACCCCCGGCTGTGGGGCCAGGTTGGAATCGCGCCGATCAGCATCAGAATCAGAACGACCAGCAGAATTGTTCCTAAATTCATTTTATTTCTCCTGACAGCAAGTTGTAGCGGTTGCGTCCTATGACAGGCCGCCAATGCGGCGGGCCACCATGAATCTCGGCAGTCATCGCTGTGTCCATGTCCATAATGCTGCTCGAACGAGGGCGTCGTCTGTACGGCACCGCACACAGAGCCAGGATTCTGAAACTGAGCGAGGTCGCTCATGACCGAAAGCTGATCTTGTGCACCGACGCAGACTGCGCCTGATCATGTTGCAAGCCTTGAGCCCCCCAGCGTTATGTGCGATACCGTACAGACCGCGCCTGCCTGTGTGGCTATGCTGTAAATAAGGTTTCGACATGGCGCGTAGGTAAGGTTCCTTGGAATTCCCGCCGCCTTGTCCAGGAAACCTTAAGTCCCGACAGTTGCAGCTACAGGCAACCGCTTGTCGTCAGGGAACTGGAATCAGGAAGTCCTGTTTTACTCACATCTGGAGAATCAACCATGAAACAACTTGGCAAATATCTATCCGCATTTTTCCTGGCCATTACGCTGGTATCCGTCGTGGGTTGCGCCTCCACGTCGAAGCAGGAGGGAACCGGCGAGTACATTGACGACAGCGTCATCACCGCCAAGGTGAAGGCGGCCATACTCGATGAACCCACGCTGAAAGTCGCCGAGATCAACGTCGAAACTTTCAAGGGCGTGGTTCAGCTGAGTGGATTCGTGAGCTCGCAGGCCGCATCGAGCAAGGCGGTCGAGGTGGCTCGTAGTGTCCGTGGCGTGAAATCCGTCAAGAACGACATGCGGATCAAGTAAGCGAAGGCTGCCCATGCATCGCTGCCGGACGTGAGGTTCGGCAGCGGTCGTGGGCAGCACGACAACCGAAGCAGGCGCATCGTTACCGCTCAAGATTTTCACAGCCAACACCACGAGGTCCGTCCCGATGGCAGCAATCGCAAGTCCTGCGGAGGCTCCGGCAGGCGATCAAGACCTCACCGCGCAGGTTTCGGAGAGTGCACATCCTTTCATCGTTCACGTTCCGGTGGATGCGCGAGGCGTGGCGCTTGGCATACTGGCGACAGTCGCGCTGGTGTTCGCGCTGGACTGGATGCAAACCTTGTTTGTCCCCCTGTTGCTCGGGATTTTCCTTGCTTATACCCTGAATCCCCTCGTTGTCGTATTGGAACGGATCAAGATTCCGCGCGTGCTGGGCGCCAGCATGGTGATGGTAACCGTGGTGTGCGCACTCGTGCTGGGTGCCTACTCGTTGCGCGGGCAGATGCAGACGATACTCGCACAGTTGCCCGAAGCTGCGAGTAAGCTGTCTGTGGGGTTCGCCAGCATGCGGGATGATCCGAGCGGCAGCATGCAGAAAATGCAGACCGCCGTGGGCGAAATGGAAAGAGCGTCCAGCCAGATGGCCAGCATTCCGCCGGGCAGCAAGCAACGCACCACCCACGTGGTCATCGACGCGCCCGGGTTCAAACTGGGTGATTTCATGTGGGCGGGTTCCATGGGGGCCCTGGGCTTCCTTGGCCAGGCGAGCATGGTGATTTTTTTGGCTTTCTTTCTCCTTGCGGGTGGCGACACCTTCAAGCGCAAACTGGTACGTCTCGCGGGACCATCGCTGTCGAGGCGGAAAATCACGGTTGCCATCCTGAATGACATCAACGATTCCATCCAGAAATATATGTTCATGCTGTTGA
>JASJPB010000042.1:95368-98178 GCA_031426915.1 Sulfuricellaceae bacterium
TACCGGGATGGCGGCTTTCATGCAGTTCGACTCGTTTTCGATGGCGCTGCTGGTAGTGGGGGCATCATTGGCGATTGCCACGCTCGTGGGTACTTTTGTTACCACCTGGATGACCGGAAAAATCGCCAAAATGAATGCCGCGGCGGTGTTTGTCTCGCTGTTGTTCTGGGCGTGGCTATGGGGGGTATGGGGCATGCTGCTCGGCATTCCGATTGTGGTCATCCTGAAGGTAGTGTCCCAGCACGTGGAACAATTGCAGCCTGTGGCGGAGTTGCTTGGAGAATAATGTAGGGGCGAATTCACTTGTCCTCGGGTGGTTTGGCCGGGGGTTCGCCAAAGGCGGTTCTTGTACTCGGGTGATTTGGCCGGGTGAAAACCGCCCCTGCACGTGCTAAGGAACCACTGATAATCCTGGTTCGAACGAGGAGAATGTCATAGTAATCAAAGAGCTCGTATTTTCGGCTCGTACTCGAAATGCGCCACGCAACGACCGCGATACCGAGTTGCTGCGTTCGGAGCTGTTCAGCATCGAGCAATTGAAACGCCACGCTCTAATGCTGGCCGGTCAGCATCGAATCGATCCACGCCCGGGATCGGACAGGTTGCTGCTACGGCTGGCGGACAATGCGCGCGTGCTGCAGGAGGCGTATGACGTCGTGACCGCCGCAACCGCGCCGGGGCAACGGCTGGTGCCGGCAGAGGCCTGGTTGCTCGACAATTTCTACCTTATCGAGCAGCAGATCGGTCAGGCGCGCCGGCTTCTGCCACGCGGCTATAGCCGGCAGTTGCCGCAACTGGCTGATGGCCTGTCAGCGGGGTTTCCCCGTATCTATGACCTGGCGCTGGAATTGATCTCTCACATGGACGGTCGCGTCGACAGCGACAACGCCACCCACTTCATCGCCGCCTACCAGAGCGCTGAACCGTTAAAGCTGGGCGAATTGTGGGCATTCCCGATCATGCTGCAGTTGGCGCTACTGGAAAACCTGCGTCGCGTGGGCTTGCGCATCGCCCGTCGGCGCGAGGAGCGCGACGCGGCCATCACCTGGGCGGACCGCATGCTCGCGACGGCAGAAAAGGAGCCGAAACAGCTTATCCAGTTGCTGGCCGAATTTGCCAATGCCGATGTGCCGCTGACCGCGCCGTTCGTGGAGGAGTTTTACGACAGACTCCAGGCTCAGGGGCCTGCCATGGCATTCGTTCAAACCTGGGTCGAACAAAAACTGCTCGAAGAAGGGGTGACCGCAACAGCCTTGTCGGAGGCTGCCAGCCGAACGGCTGCGACCAACCAGATCTCCATCGCAAACAGCATCGGCAGTCTGCGTTTCATCGGCGCAATGAACTGGAGGGATTATGTCGAGTCGCTCAGCGTCGTCGAACAGACCTTGCGCGAAGACCCGGCGGGTATGCATGCCGGCCAGGATTTCGCCACCCGCGACCGCTACCGGCATGTCATCGAAGACGTGGCCAGGGGCTGTTCGCGCAGCGAGTCGGTGGTGGCGCGCGCCGCCATCGCTCTCGCGCAGACTGCTGCGGAGCGTCTGGGCAGCAGCGACCGCAGTGCGCATGTCGGATACTACCTGATCGATCACGGACGGCTGATGCTGGAGCGTGCGGTAGGCTGCCCTTGGTCGCTGAAATTACGCGCCAGCCTGGCGAGCCGGAATTTGCGCCTGTTCCTTTATCTCGGCCCCATCCTGCTGTTCACCGCACTGGCGACCTCGGCCCTGTTATCCTCGTTCGGCGGACTGGTTTTGGCTGACTGGCGCTACTGGTTTTTTGCCATCACCGGCATCATCGCCGTCTCGGCGCTGGCCGTTTCGCTGGTAAACCTGCTGGTCACGCAGCTCATGCCGCCGCGCGCATTACCGCGACTGGATTTTGCGCAGGGCATCCCGGATATTCACCGCACCATGGTGATCGTCCCCACCTTGCTGAGCAGAGCGCAAGAGGTCGATGATCTGCTCGAAGCCCTGGAAATACGCTATCTCGGCAATCGCGATCCCAATCTGTTCTTTGCCTTGCTGACGGATTTCCGCGACGCGCCGGAGGAAACCCAGCCAGGCGATGATGCCTTGCTCGCCCACGCGCGCGCAGCCGTGCAGGCGCTCAACGAAACCTATCGCGAAGACCGGCCGTGTATCTTCTACCTGTTTCACCGCCCCCGGGTGTGGAATCCATACGAACGGGTGTGGATGGGCTATGAGCGCAAGCGCGGCAAACTGGAGCAGTTCAATGCCCGGCTCAGGGGAGAGGCGCAAAGCGCGTTCTCGGACATTGTCGGCGATCTGTCCATCCTCGCTTCGATCAAATACATCATCACCCTGGACACCGACACGCAACTGCCCCGCGACGCGGCGCGCACCCTGATCGGCAACCTCGCTCATCCGCTCAATCGGCCGGTCTACGACGCCGGCAAGGGACGTATAGGCGCAGGCTATGCGATCCTGCAACCGCGCGCTTCGATCAGCCTGAGCAGTGCAGGCCAGTCGCGCTTTACCAAACTGTTTGCAGGCGACTCAGGCATCGACCCCTACACGCGTGAGGTGTCGGATGTCTACCAGGATATTTTCGGCGAGGGCTCGTTCATCGGCAAGGGTATCTACGATGTGGATGCTTTTCGTCAGGCCGTCGATGGGCGCTTTCCGGAGAATCTCATTCTCAGTCACGACTTGCTGGAAAGCGGGTATGCGCGTTCGGCGCTGGTGACCGATGTCGACCTCATCGAAGAGCATCCGTCCAGTTACGCCCTGGAGGCCAGCCGGCGCCACCGCTGGATACGCGGCGACTGGCAGCTTGCCGGCTGGCTG
>JASJPB010000043.1:0-74578 GCA_031426915.1 Sulfuricellaceae bacterium
CGCTGGAACTGTTCAAGCCCTTCATTTTCCACAAGCTGGAAGTGCTCGGCCTGGCAACCACCATCAAGGCGGCCAAGCGCATGGTGGAGGAGGAGGGTCCGGAAGTATGGGATATCCTGGAAGACGTGATTCGCGAACATCCGATCATGCTGAACCGTGCGCCCACGCTGCACCGTCTGGGTATCCAGGCATTCGAGCCGGTACTGATCGAAGGCAAGGCGATCCAGCTGCACCCGCTGGTGTGTTCCGCGTTCAACGCCGACTTCGACGGCGACCAGATGGCTGTACACGTACCGTTGTCACTGGAAGCACAGATGGAAGCGCGCACCCTGATGCTGGCTTCGAACAACGTGTTGTCTCCTGCCAACGGCGAGCCGATCATCGTGCCGTCGCAGGATATCGTGCTTGGTCTTTACTACATGACGCGCGAGGCGATCAACGTCAAGGGCGAGGGCATGATGTTTGCTGACGTGGGCGAGATTTCCCGCGCCTATGAGTCGCGCCAGGTGGAACTGCATGCAAAAATCACGGTGCGCCTCAAAGAGTTCGTCCTGAATGCGGATGGCGAAAAGACCGAAAAGATAACCCGTTACGAAACGACAGTTGGTCGTGCTTTGCTTTCTGAATTACTGCCAGCTGGCCTGCCCTTCTCGGTGCTTAACAAACCGTTGAAGAAAAAGGAAATATCAAAACTCATCAATGCCAGCTTCCGTCGCTGCGGATTGCGCGAAACGGTGATTCTGGCCGACAAACTGATGTACACCGGCTTTGCCTATGCCGCGCGTGCCGGTATCTCGATCTGCGTTGACGA
This sequence comes from Sulfuricellaceae bacterium, assembly GCA_031426915.1. Lineage (GTDB taxonomy): Bacteria > Pseudomonadota > Gammaproteobacteria > Burkholderiales > Sulfuricellaceae > Sulfurimicrobium. The sequence continues at coordinate 812 of JASJPB010000043.1, forward strand.
CATGCTGGTGCCGACTCAGAAGGGCGACATCATCGGTGCAGCCGAGTCGGAAGTGAAAGAAATCGAAATGCAGTACTCCTCTGGTCTCGTGACTCAGGGTGAACGCTACAACAAGGTGGTGGACATATGGGGCCGAGCCGGTGACGTGGTGGCCAAGGCCATGATGGATCAGCTTGGTAGCGAGAAAGTGATCAATCGTGAAGGCAAGGAAGTCAAGCAGGAATCCTTTAACTCCATCTACATGATGGCCGACTCCGGCGCCCGCGGCTCGGCAGCCCAGATCCGCCAGCTGGCTGGCATGCGTGGCCTGATGGCCAAGCCGGACGGCTCAATTATTGAAACGCCGATCACAGCGAATTTCCGCGAAGGTCTAAACGTTTTACAGTACTTCATTTCCACGCACGGTGCGCGTAAAGGCCTGGCCGATACCGCACTGAAAACCGCGAACTCCGGCTACCTCACCCGCCGTCTGGTGGATGTGACCCAGGATCTGGTGGTGACCCAGCAGGATTGCGGCACCAGCAATGGCGTTGCGCTGAAGGCATTGGTCGAGGGTGGCGAAGTCGTGGAACCGTTGCGTGAGCGTATTCTCGGCCGCACCGTTGCAGCTGATGTGGTGCACCCTGAAACCGGCGAGACCGTGTTCGAGTCCGGCGCCTTGCTGGATGAAGATGCGGTGGAGCATATTGAAGCGCTGGGTATTGACGAAGTTAAAGTGCGTACGCCGCTGACTTGCGACACCCGCTTTGGTCTTTGCGCCAGATGCTACGGCCGCGACCTGGGCCGTGGCATGCTGGTTAACGTGGGCGAAGCGGTGGGCGTCATTGCGGCACAGTCCATTGGCGAGCCGGGTACCCAGCTGACCATGCGTACCTTCCATATCGGTGGTGCGGCATCGCGTGCTGCTGTTACCAGCCAGATCGATATCAAGTCCAATGGTACCTTGCGCTTTACCTCCGGCATGCGCTATGTGACCAATACCAAAAACGAACCCATCGTTATTTCGCGTAGCGGTGAAGTGATCATCGCCGACGATAGCGGCCGCGAGCGCGAACGGCACAAAGTGCCTTACGGCGCCACCTTGTTGTCGATGGACGGCGCGGTGGTCAAGGCCGGGCATGTGCTGGCTACGTGGGACCCGCATACCCGTCCTATCATTACCGAATACGCGGGTAAGGTGCGTTTTGAAAACGTGGAAGAAGGCGTTACCGTTGCCAAGCAGATCGATGAAGTCACAGGTCTTTCCACCTTGGTTGTTATCGATCCGAAGCGTCGCGGCACCAGCGTATCGAAGGGTTTGCGGCCACAGGTAAAGCTACTCGGTGAAAACGGTGAAGAAGTCATGATTGCTGGCACCGAGCTACCGGTAAACATTACTTTCCACGTTGGTTCTATTATTACCGTGAAGAACGGCCAGGATGTAAATGTAGGTGAAGTACTGGCGCGTATCCCGCAGGAAACTTCAAAGACCCGTGATATTACCGGCGGTCTGCCGCGTGTGGCCGAGCTGTTTGAAGCCCGTTCGCCCAAGGACGCTGGCCTGTTGGCTGAAGTTACTGGCACTATTTCCTTCGGCAAGGACACCAAGGGCAAGCAACGCCTGGTCATCACCGACCTCGACGGTATCGCCCACGAATATCTGATTCCGAAGGATAAGCATGTTACCGCGCACGATGGTCAGGTGGTCAATAAGGGCGAGTCGATTGTTGACGGACCGGCTGATCCTCACGATATTCTTCGCCTGCTGGGTGTGGAATCACTGGCACGCTATATCGCCGACGAAGTGCAGGATGTTTACCGTCTGCAGGGTGTGAAGATCAACGATAAACACATCGAAGTGATCGTGCGCCAGATGCTGCGCCGTGTAACCATCTCGGATTCCGGGGAAACCCGGTTCATCCAGGGCGAGCAGGTGGAACGCGCCGATGTGCTGGATGCGAACGAAGCGGCCGTGGCCGAAGGCAAACTGCCAGCCCAGTATACTTACATGCTGCTGGGCATTACCAAAGCCTCCTTGTCGACAGATTCCTTCATTTCCGCGGCGTCTTTCCAGGAAACGACGCGCGTACTGACAGAAGCGGCGATCATGGGCAAACGCGACGAATTGCGCGGCCTCAAAGAGAACGTTATTGTCGGTCGTTTGATTCCGGCCGGTACCGGTCTCGCATACCACAACACACGTCGCAATCAGAAGCTGGGCTTGGATATGGGGGACGCTGTACTGGCCGAGGAAATCCCCGTAACCACACAGGACGACGAACAACCCGCTTGACACAGGGGGATTAACTCAATAAAATCCCGAGTCTTTTTAGCTCTGGGCAATTTTCCTGGGCGTAGGGATTGAATTTAGGGACGGCCTGGCCGTCCCGTCATTTTTATTTAGGAATTAACGCATGCCAACTATCAACCAATTAGTGCGCAAGCCGCGTACCGCCATTCGCGAGAAGAGCAAGGTCCCGGCGCTGGAGAGCTGCCCGCAGCGTCGCGGTGTTTGCACACGTGTTTACACCACCACGCCGAAGAAGCCTAACTCCGCATTGCGTAAGGTTGCCAAGGTGCGCCTGACCAACGGGTTTGAGGTCATCAGCTACATCGGCGGTGAAGGTCACAACCTGCAGGAGCACTCGGTTGTGCTGATTCGCGGTGGTCGTGTCAAGGATTTGCCTGGTGTGCGTTACCACACCGTGCGCGGTAGCCTCGATACCGCGGGCGTGAAAGATCGTAAACAGAGCCGTTCCAAGTATGGCGCGAAGCGTCCCAAAGCCGCTTAATTGATTTGAGGTATAAATAATGCCAAGACGTAGAGAAGTACCGAAGCGCGATGTGCTGCCTGATCCGAAATACGGCAACCAGGAGTTGGCGAAGTTCGTTAACGTGCTTATGATCCAGGGCAAGAAGGCTGTGGCGGAGCGCATTATCTATGGCGCGCTGGACCAGATTCAGAAGAAGAGTGGAAAAGACCCGATTGAGGTGTTTACCCAAGCGCTGACGAACGTGCGTCCGATGGTTGAGGTCAAGAGCCGTCGTGTTGGCGGTGCGAATTATCAGGTTCCGGTCGAAGTCCGCTCAGTGCGTCGTACTGCTCTGGCCATGCGCTGGGTGCGTGATGCCGCGCGCAAGCGTGGTGAAAAATCCATGGGAATTCGCCTTGCGGGTGAGTTGATGGATGCTGCCGAGAACCGCGGTTCCGCCATCAAGAAACGTGAAGAAGTGCACCGTATGGCTGAAGCCAACAAAGCCTTTGCTCATTTCCGCTTCTAATCAGTACTAGTTAAATTAAGGTTGCATAGCTGTGGCACGTAAAACTCCAATCGAACGTTACCGTAATATCGGCATTAGTGCCCATATTGACGCCGGCAAAACCACGACTACCGAGCGTATTCTTTTCTACACCGGCGTGTCTCATAAAATTGGCGAAGTGCATGACGGCGCTGCGACCATGGACTGGATGGAACAGGAACAAGAGCGCGGTATTACCATTACTTCCGCTGCAACGACCTGCTTCTGGAAGGGAATGGACAACAATTTCCCCGAGCACCACATTAATATCATTGACACTCCGGGGCACGTTGACTTCACTATCGAGGTGGAGCGTTCCATGCGAGTGCTGGATGGCGCTTGTATGGTTTACTGTGCTGTGGGCGGTGTGCAACCTCAGTCTGAGACTGTTTGGCGCCAAGCAAACAAGTATGGCGTTCCGCGTCTGGCTTTCGTGAACAAGATGGACCGCTCAGGCGCCAACTTCTTCAAGGTTTACGACCAGATGAAGAGCCGTCTCAAGGCTAATCCTGTGCCGCTGCAGGTGCCAATCGGCGCGGAAGATAAGTTTGAGGGCGTGGTTGACCTGATTCGCATGAAGGCAATTTACTGGGATGACTCTACCCAGGGCATGAAGTTCGAGTTGCGCGATATTCCCGCAGATCTCCAGGCTACTTGCGACGAATGGCGCGAGAAAATGGTTGAGAGCGCTGCTGAGGCATCAGAAGAGCTGATGAATAAATACCTCGAGGAAGGTGATTTGTCGATCGCGGAGATCAAGCAGGGTTTGCGTCAGCGCACCATCGCCAGCGAAATTGTGCCAATGATGTGCGGTTCCGCATTCAAGAATAAGGGTGTGCAGGCAATGCTTGACGCCGTGGTCGAGTTCATGCCGTCGCCGATGGATATTCCGCCAGTCAAGGGTATCCTTGAGGACGAAAGCATTGGTGAGCGTAAGGCATCTGATGATGAGCCCTTTTCGGGCCTGGCATTCAAAATCATGACCGATCCCTTTGTCGGGCAGTTGATTTTCTTCCGCGTTTATTCCGGTGTGGTGAAAACTGGCGACACGATCTACAACCCGGTCAAGGGCAAGAAAGAGCGTCTTGGCCGAATTCTGCAGATGCACGCCAATCAGCGCCAGGAAATCAAGGAAGTTCGTGCTGGCGACATCGCCGCTGCTGTAGGCCTGAAAGAGGCGACAACTGGCGACACGCTGTGCGATCTGAACAAGACAATCATTCTAGAGCGCATGATATTCCCGGAGCCGGTGATTCACGTTGCGGTTGAACCCAAAACGAAGGTTGACCAGGAGAAAATGGGCATAGCGCTGAATCGCCTCGCTCAGGAAGACCCTTCTTTCCGCGTGCGTACCGATGAGGAAACCAATCAGACCATTATTTCCGGCATGGGTGAATTGCACCTGGAAATTCTGGTCGACCGTATGAAGCGCGAATTTGGTGTTGAAGCCAACGTAGGTGCGCCTCAAGTGGCTTATCGCGAAGCAATTCGCAAGGCGGTTGAAGTCGAGGGTAAGTTCGTCAAGCAATCTGGCGGCCGTGGTCAGTATGGTCACGTGTGGCTCAAAATGGAGCCGAACGAGGCTGGCAAAGGCTTCGAGTTCGTTGATGCCATCAAAGGCGGAACAGTGCCACGGGAATATATCCCCGCTGTAGAGAAAGGCTTGCGAGACACGTTGCCGAATGGCGTGCTGGCCGGCTTCCCTGTGGTCGATGTCAAGGTTACCCTGTTCGATGGTTCCTATCACGACGTGGACTCCAATGAAAACGCATTCAAGATGGCCGCTTCTATTGGTTTCAAGGACGGCATGCGTAAGGCGAATCCGGTGCTGCTGGAGCCGATGATGGCTGTTGAAGTCGAGACCCCGGAAGAAAAAATGGGCGATGTAATGGGTGACTTGTCATCCCGTCGCGGCATGATCCAGGGCATGGAAGACATGGCGGGTGGAGGCAAGGCGATCAAGGCCGAAGTTCCTCTGGCTGAAATGTTTGGCTACTCGACTACACTGCGTTCCCTGACACAGGGTCGCGCCACATATACCATGGAATTTAAACACTACGCCGAAGCACCTAAGAACGTTGCTGAAGCCGTGATGAATAAGAAGTAATGGTTTGAACAAGAACTGACTGTTATTGAGATTGAGAGGGAACTGACATGGCAAAAGGTAAATTTGAACGTACCAAGCCGCACGTAAACGTGGGGACGATTGGTCACGTGGATCATGGGAAGACGACTTTGACGGCGGCGATCACGACGATCCTGTCGAAGAAATTCGGTGGTGAAGCCAAGGGTTATGACCAGATTGACTCCGCGCCAGAAGAAAAGGCGCGCGGCATCACCATCAACACCGCGCACGTGGAATATGAAACTCAAAATCGCCACTACGCGCACGTAGACTGTCCAGGGCACGCCGACTATGTAAAGAACATGATCACCGGCGCGGCGCAAATGGACGGCGCCATACTCGTGGTTTCCGCGGCAGACGGCCCCATGCCCCAGACCCGCGAACACATCCTGCTTGCGCGTCAGGTCGGCGTACCCTACATCATCGTCTACATGAACAAAGCCGACATGGTGGATGATCCTGAACTGCTGGAACTGGTTGAAATGGAAGTGCGAGAACTGCTCGACAAATACGACTTCCCGGGCGACAAGACCCCCATTATCATTGGCTCCGCCCTGAAAGCACTCGAAGGCGACCAAAGCGACATCGGTGAGCCGTCCATCTTCAAATTGGCCGAAGCCCTCGACAACTACATCCCCCAGCCGGAACGCGCCATCGACGGCACCTTCCTGATGCCAGTGGAAGACGTATTCTCCATTTCTGGTCGCGGTACCGTGGTGACCGGCCGTATCGAACGCGGCATCGTCAAGGTTGGTGAAGAAGTCGAAATCGTCGGCATCAAGCCCACCATCAAGACCACCTGCACCGGCGTGGAAATGTTCCGCAAACTGCTCGATCAGGGTCAGGCAGGCGACAACGTGGGCGTGCTGCTGCGCGGCACCAAGCGTGAAGACGTCGAGCGTGGTCAAGTACTGGCCAAGCCCGGTTCGATCACGCCGCACACCAAATTCACGGCAGAGATCTACGTGCTGTCCAAAGACGAAGGTGGTCGTCACACCCCCTTCTTCCAGGGCTACCGTCCGCAGTTCTACTTCCGCACCACCGACGTGACCGGCGCGATCGAACTGCCTGCCGGCACTGAGATGGTGATGCCTGGCGACAACATCTCCATCTCGGTGGCGCTGATTCAGCCCATCGCCATGGAAGAAGGCCTGCGCTTCGCGATTCGCGAAGGCGGCCGTACCGTCGGCGCGGGTGTCGTAGCCAAGGTTATCGAGTAAAAAGAATTGGGCGGTGGGGCTGGGCACGGAGGATCTCCGTGTTCAGCCCCGCTACCTATTTAAAGTATAGGCCAATAGCTCAACTGGCAGAGCGTCGGTCTCCAAAACCGAAGGTTGGGGGTTCGATTCCCTCTTGGCCTGCCATCCACAGCCGGTAAAGTGGGGCGTGGTAAGCATTCCACATTGCATTGGCTAAAAAATACACATGACAACAACTGACAAGATCAAGTTAAGCTTGGCGTTTCTCCTGCTGATGGCGGGAGTGGCTGGATATTATTATTTCGCCGAACAGGCCGCAATCATTCGGGTGCTGTTGGTGCTCGCCGGAGTGGCTGCGGCTACGGCCACTGCGTGGGGTTCTCAGCCGGGAAAGGAGTTCTTCGCCTTTAGCAAGGAGGCTGTGGCTGAAACCCGCAGAGTGGTGTGGCCTACTCGCAAGGAAACATTGCAAACCACGGGCGTGGTGTTTGTGCTGGTGGTGGTGGTTGCCTTGTTCTTGTGGGTGGTGGACGCGAGTCTGATGTGGCTGGTGCAGTTGCTGATGGGGCAGGGGGCTTAATGACGATGCGCTGGTATGTGATTCACGCCTACTCCGGTTTCGAGAAAAGTGTGCAACGTGCATTACTGGAGCGCATCGAGCGCGCCGGAATGCAGGACAAGTTCGGTGAAATTCTGGTGCCGCTGGAAGAAGTGGTGGAAATGAAGGGTGGCCAGAAGTCCATTAGCGAGCGCAAGTTTTTCCCTGGCTATGTTTTCGCTCAAATGGACATGACCGACGAAACCTGGCACTTGGTCAAAAGTACGCCGAAAGTGACCGGTTTTGTGGGTGGAAGCGGCAACAAGCCGACTCCGATCAGCGACAAGGAAGTTGCTGCCATCCTGCAGCAGATACAGGATGGGGTGGAGAAGCCGAAACCCAAGGTGCTGTTTGAAGTGGGCGAGGCGGTGCGGGTAACCGAAGGCCCGTTCAACGATTTCCACGGTATGGTGGAAGAAGTCAATTATGACAAGAATAAATTGCGCGTGTCGGTGCTGATTTTTGGCCGCGCAACCCCGGTCGAGCTGGATTTCGGCCAGGTGGAAAAGGCCTAGTCTGGTCGAGGTTAAGCGGTAGTCCGGAGCACGGGGTTCCGGATGGCTGCAGGGCGTGCCCGTTTGAGGGTGCGCGCATTACGGGAAGGACGTCTGCTTTTGGGTGTGGTGAATGTGCCATACCGGAAACCCCGGTTTCCAGCCGGATGTCCGCTATACCCATTTAATAAGGAGTAGTTGAAGTGGCAAAGAAAATTATTGGCTACATCAAGCTGCAAGTGCCGGCTGGAAAAGCAAACCCCAGTCCGCCCATCGGCCCGGCCCTGGGTCAGCGCGGCTTGAATATCATGGAGTTCTGCAAGGCGTTCAACGCTGCAACGCAGGGAGTGGAAGTGGGTCTGCCGATCCCGGTTGTGATCACCGCCTATGCAGACAAGAGCTTCACCTTCATCATGAAGACCCCGCCTGCCACTATTCTGATCAAGAAGGCGGCCGGCATCCAGAAGGGTAGTCCGCGTCCTCACACCGATAAGGTTGGCAAATTGACCCGCGCTCAAGCGGAAGAAATCGCCAAGACCAAAATGCCGGATCTTACTGCGTCCGATATGGATGCTGCGGTGCGAACTATTGCTGGCAGTGCGCGCAGCATGGGTATCGAAGTCGAGGGGGTGTGAAATGGCAAAATTATCTAAACGTATCAAGGCGATCAGGGCTTCGGTGGATCGTAGCAAGCTTTACCCCTTGGGCGATGCATTGTCCCTGGTAAAGAAAAATGCCACTGCGAAGTTCGATGAGTCCATCGACGTAGCCGTCAATCTGGGGATTGATGCGCGTAAATCCGACCAGCTTATTCGTGGATCCGTTGTACTTCCCCGCGGCACAGGCAAGACAGTGCGCGTAGCTGTATTCGCTCAGGGCGACAATGCCAAAGCCGCTCTGGAAGCCGGTGCGGATATCGTTGGTTTCGAGGATCTTGCTGCCGACGTCAAAGCGGGCAAAATGGATTTCGATGTGGTGATAGCCACTCCTGACGCCATGCGCGTAGTTGGTGCGCTGGGTCAGATTCTCGGCCCGCGCGGCTTGATGCCAAACCCCAAGGTTGGAACGGTAACGCCGAACGTGGCTGAAGCGGTCAAGAACGCCAAGGCCGGCCAGGTTCAATATCGTACTGACAAGGGCGGTATCGTGCAGAGCACCATCGGCCGTGCTTCCTTTGGTGAAGATGCCCTGAAGGAAAACCTGCTGGCGCTGGTTGATGCCTTGAACAAAGCCAAGCCTGCCGCATCCAAAGGTGTGTATCTGAAGAAAATCGCCGTCTCCAGCACCATGGGGGCGGGTGTCAGGGTGGATCAATCCAGCCTGACAAACTAAGGACTTTGGGCCGCCGGGGTTGAATCCGGCGGGTTATCAAAGACCGTAGGAGCCCCGTAGGGGTTTAATTGCCGGCATGCCGGTTTCCTACGCAGATGGCGTGCCCAACGCAGGATAGTGGTATCTCCTGATTTGAGGTCGCCGTGAGTTGGTTTCGCGCTTGATCCGGCTGTTGGGGGTCAACGTGAGACTTTAATTTGGCGGAAGGAGGTAAGACCTTGAGTCTTAATCTTGAAGAAAAGAAAGCGGTAGTTGTTGAGATCGGCGCTGTAGTGGCGAAGGCTCAAACGATTATCGTGGCCGAGCACCGCGGTATTGAAGTGGGCAATATGACCGCATTGCGTGCCAAGGCGCGTGAAGCCGGTGTGTACTTGCGCGTACTGAAAAATACCCTGGCACGTCGCGCCGTTGCAGATACGCCTTTTGCCGGTCTGTCCGACCATTTGGTCGGCCCTCTGGTATATGGCATTTCCAGCGACCCCGTGGCGGCGGCAAAAGTGCTGCATGACTTTGCCAAAGGCAACGATAAATTCGTGATCAAGGCCGGTGCCATGGCCAATTTCGTGATGACTCCCAAGGATGTCGCGAATCTGGCCACCATGCCGAGCCGCGAAGAACTGCTGTCCAAGCTGCTTGGCACCATGCAAGCGCCGATCGCAACCTTCGTGCGTACCCTCAACGAAGTGCCGACCAAGTTCGTACGTGGTCTGGCTGCGGTGCGCGATCAAAAGCAAACTGCTTAACACTGCAAACATTTTTGAATTAGGAGATAACCATGGCTGTATCCAAAGCTGAAATTCTTGACGCAATCGCTAGCATGACCGTTCTCGAACTGTCCGAGATGATCAAAGAAATGGAAGAAAAGTTCGGCGTGTCCGCTGCTGCTGCAGCAGTTGCTGTCGCTGCTCCTGCCGCTGCCGCTGCTGCAGTGGAAGAGAAGACTGAATTCGACGTCATCCTGACCGGTGCCGGCGACAACAAGGTCAACACCATCAAAGTCGTGCGCACCATCACCGGTCTTGGCCTGAAAGAAGCCAAAGACCTGGTTGACGGCGCTCCCAAGGCTGTCAAGGAAGGCGTTTCCAAGGCTGATGCCGATGCTGTTGCCAAGCAGTTGATCGAAGCTGGCGCGACTTGCGAAGTCAAGTAATCGGTTTTTGAAGTATGGATTTAGGCTGGTGGGAAACCACCAGCCTTTTTCCGCTTGTCTTTTCACTTTTGTAGAAGCTAGAAGAAACATGGCGATCCGCGTTGTGTTTCTTCTATCCTCTGCTGCAGCAGGTACTCCATGGAGATCTCAATGAGCTACTCATTTACCGAGAAAAAACGCATCCGCAAAAGTTTCGCCAAACGCGTGAGCGTGCAGGAAGTACCCTTCCTGCTGGCGATGCAGATTAACTCCTATGCTTCGTTCCTGCAGGCAGAAACGCCGATCGCAGAACGCAAGACCGAGGGTCTGCAAGCTGCGTTTGGCTCTGTTTTTCCCATCTCCAGCCATTCCGGAAATGCGCGTCTGGACTTTGTTAGCTATACATTAGGCGAACCCCCATTTGACGTCAAGGAATGCCAACAGCGCGGCCTGACATTCGCAGCACCACTGCGCGTGAAGGTTCGCATGACGCTGATGGACAAGGAAGCATCCAAGCCGACAGTGAAAGAGGTGAAGGAGCAGGAAGTCTACATGGGCGAAATTCCGCTGATGACCGACAACGGCTCTTTTGTCATCAATGGCACCGAGCGGGTGATCGTGTCCCAGTTGCACCGTTCTCCGGGCGTGTTTTTCGAGCATGATCGTGGCAAAACCCACTCCTCCGGCAAACTGCTGTTCTCGGCGCGGGTCATTCCTTACCGTGGTTCCTGGCTGGATTTCGAGTTTGATCCGAAAGATTACCTGTATTTCCGCGTTGATCGTCGCCGCAAAATGCCGGTCACGATTCTGCTCAAGGCGCTGGGTTACAAGCCGGAAGAAATTCTGAGCATGTTCTACGCCACCGATACCTTCCATCTTGGCAAGAAGGGCGTCCAGTTTGAACTGGTGCCTGAGCGCCTGCGCGGTGAAGTGGCTCGTTTCGATATCACTGGCAAAGACGGCGTGGTAATCGTTCCCAAGGACAAGCGCATCACCGTCAAGCATATCCGCGAGATGGAACAGGCCGGCATCAAGAAAGTTACCGTTCCCGAGGAATTTATTCTCGGGCGCGTGCTGGTGGCAAACGTGGTGGATAAGGAAAGCGGCGAAATTGTCGCCCAGGCCAATGACGAAATCACCGAGGATTTGCTGGCCAAGTTGACTGATGCAGGAATCGCCAAGGTAAATACGCTTTACACCAACGATCTGGATCAAGGCGCCTACATCTCCCAGACATTGCGCATTGACGAAACTGTTGACCAATTGGCAGCGCGTGTCGCGATTTACCGCATGATGCGCCCTGGTGAACCCCCGACCGAAGATTCGGTGCAGGCATTGTTCGATGGCTTGTTCTTCAGCGAGGAACGCTATGATCTCTCCAGGGTGGGGCGCATGAAATTCAATCGTCGCGCCTATCCTGAAAAGCGCGTCGAGAAGGGCTCGGAGTGGATCAACCGTTTCCTTGACCAGATTGGACCTAAGGGAGCTGAAGGCACGCCCACACTGGTTAATCAGGACATTCTCGCAACCATCATGATCCTGGTCGAACTGCGCAATGGTCGCGGTGAGATAGATGATATCGACCACTTGGGCAATCGTCGTGTTCGCTCCGTTGGTGAGTTGGTCGAAAACCAGTTCCGTGCCGGCCTGGTGCGCGTCGAACGCGCGGTCAAGGAACGTCTGAGCCAAGCTGAATCAGAAAACCTGATGCCACATGACATGATCAATGCCAAGCCTGTGTCAGGTGCCATCAAGGAGTTTTTTGGTTCGAGCCAGTTGTCCCAGTTTATGGATCAAACCAACCCGCTTTCCGAGATTACGCACAAACGCCGTGTTTCAGCTTTGGGCCCGGGCGGCCTGACGCGGGAACGTGCTGGTTTCGAAGTACGCGACGTGCATCCGACCCACTATGGCCGCGTGTGCCCGATTGAAACACCGGAAGGCCCGAACATTGGTCTGATCAACTCGCTGGCGCTATTTGCGCGCACCAACGATTATGGCTTCCTGGAAACGCCATACCGCAAGGTCAACGACGGCAAGGTGACCGACCAGATCGATTATCTTTCCGCTATCGAGGAAAGTCAGTACGTGATTGCGCAGGCAAACGCCAGCCTGGACAAAAGGGGCAAGCTGGTGGATGAGCTGGTGTCCTGCCGTCATCACAATGAATTTGCCATGTCCACCCCGGACAAAGTGCAGTACATGGATGTGGCGCCGGCGCAGATTGTATCTGTTGCAGCATCCCTGATCCCGTTCCTCGAACATGACGACGCCAACCGCGCATTGATGGGTTCCAACATGCAACGTCAGGCTGTGCCGTGTCTGCGTGCGGAGAAATCCTTGGTCGGAACCGGTATCGAGCGTACTGTGGCGGTGGATTCCGGCACGACAGTTCAAGCCCGGCGTGGCGGCCTGGTGGATTACATCGACTCCAGCCGCATTGTGGTGCGCGTGCACGATGATGAAACCGTGGCGGGTGAAGTCGGCGTGGATATCTACAACCTTACCAAATATACGCGTTCCAACCAGAATACCAACATCAACCAGCGCCCACTGGTGCGTGTGGGCGACGTGCTGGCTAGGGGCGACGTGATCGCGGATGGCGCCTCCACCGATATGGGCGAACTGGCGCTGGGCCAGAACATGTTTGTTGCGTTCATGCCATGGAATGGATACAACTTCGAGGACTCCATACTCATTTCCGAGACCGTGGTTGCAGAGGATCGCTACACCTCGATTCACATCGAAGAATTAAGCGTTGTGGCGCGTGATACCAAACTTGGACCGGAAGAGATCACGCGAGACATATCCAATCTTTCCGAAGTACAACTGAATCGTCTTGACGAATCCGGCATCTGCTATATCGGTGCCGAAGTCGAAGCCGGTGACGTGCTGGTGGGCAAGGTAACTCCCAAGGGCGAGACCCAGCTCACACCTGAGGAGAAGTTGCTGCGCGCCATTTTTGGCGAGAAGGCCTCCGATGTAAAAGACACATCCTTGCGCCTGCCTTCCGGCATGTCCGGTACCGTGATCGATGTGCAGGTGTTTACCCGCGAGGGAATCGAGCGCGACAAACGGGCACAGCAGATCATTGACGATGAGTTGAAGCGGTTCCGCCATGACCTGAACGATCAGATGCGCATCGTGGAAGAAGACGCTTTCGGACGGATCGAGCGTCTGCTCACAGGGAAAACCGCCAACGGCGGCCCCGCCAAACTGGCCAAGGGCAGCGTGGTGAGCAAGGACTACCTGGACAAGCTTGAGCGTCATAACTGGTTCGATATTCGCCTCTCTGATGAAGATGCTGCGCGTCAACTGGAACAACTCAAGGACAGCCTGGCGCAGAAGCGCGTCGAGTTCGACGCCATGTTCGAAGAGAAAAAGAAGAAGCTCACCAGTGGCGACGAACTGCCACCGGGCGTGCAGAAGATGGTCAAGGTCTATGTGGCCGTGAAGCGTCGTCTTCAGCCGGGCGACAAGATGGCCGGCCGCCACGGTAACAAGGGCGTTATATCAAAGATCGTGCCGGTCGAGGATATGCCGTTCATGGCCGATGGCACGCCGATGGACATCGTTTTGAACCCGCTGGGCGTGCCTTCACGCATGAACGTTGGGCAGATACTTGAGACTCACCTCGGTTGGGCCGGCAAGGGCCTCGGCCTGAAAATTGGTGCCATGCTGGATGCCCACACGAAAGTGCAGGAAGTGCGCAAGTTTGTTGAAAAGATCTATAACAGTACTGGCAAGCAGGAAGACATCGACTCCTTCTCCGATGTCGAAATCATGGAACTGGCAAGCAACTTGAGAAAGGGTGTGCCCTTCGCGACACCGGTATTCGATGGCGCGGGCGAAGAGGAAATCAAGGGTATGCTGGAATTGGCGGGTTTGCCGCGTTCCGGGCAAGTTACCTTGCAGGACGGTCGTACCGGTGAAGCGTTCGAACGCTCGGTCACGGTGGGCTATATGCACGTGCTCAAGCTGCACCACTTGGTCGACGACAAGATGCATGCCCGCTCCACAGGACCCTACTCGCTTGTGACCCAGCAGCCGCTGGGAGGTAAGGCGCAGTTCGGCGGCCAGCGTTTCGGCGAGATGGAAGTCTGGGCACTCGAAGCCTACGGCGCAGCCTACGTTCTGCAGGAAATGCTGACCGTAAAGTCGGACGACGTCAGCGGCCGCACCAAGGTGTACGAAAACATCGTCAAAGGCGAGCACAAGATAGATGCCGGCATGCCGGAATCATTCAACGTGCTGGTCAAGGAAATTCGCTCCCTTGGCATCGATATCGACCTGGAACGGTTTTAATAAAGTTGTCAGCCATCAGCCGTCTGTGCCTGGGATTTCCGGTGCAGACGGCGCGTCTGAAGTAGGGTCTCACATTTAAAGAATTAGCTGACAGCTGATAGCTGGTAGCAGAAAGCCAAAACCGGAGGTTTTCATGAAAGCATTGCTCGATTTGTTCAAACAGGTGACTCAGGAAGAAGAGTTTGACGCCATCAAGATTGGCCTCGCCTCTCCCGAGAAAATCCGTTCCTGGTCCTACGGCGAAGTGAAAAAGCCGGAGACCATTAACTATCGTACCTTCAAACCTGAGCGTGACGGTTTGTTCTGCGCCAAGATATTTGGCCCGGTCAAGGATTACGAATGCCTGTGCGGCAAGTATAAGAGACTCAAGCATCGCGGCGTGATCTGCGAAAAATGTGGCGTCGAGGTGACTTTGTCCAAGGTGCGTCGCGAGCGCATGGCGCATATCGAACTTGCTAGCCCCGTCGCCCATATCTGGTTTCTCAAATCATTGCCTTCCCGTTTGGGTATGGTGCTTGACATGGCCTTACGCGACATCGAGCGAGTATTGTATTTCGAAGCCTATGTCGTGACCGACCCCGGCATGACGCCGCTTAACCGCTGCCAGTTGCTGACCGAAGACGATTACCTGGCCAAGGTCGAGGAATACGGTGACGAGTTCTCCGCCAGCATGGGTGCGGAAGGTGTGCGCGCGTTGCTGCGCGGCATCGACATCAATACTGAAGTCGAGAAGTTGCACAAGGACTTGGCGGCAACCGGCTCCGACACCAAGATCAAGAAAATCGCCAAGCGTCTCAAGGTACTGGAAGGTTTCCAGAAATCCGGGATTAAACCGGACTGGATGATTCTGGAAGTTCTGCCTGTATTGCCACCGGAACTTCGTCCCCTGGTGCCGCTGGATGGCGGCCGCTTTGCGACTTCCGACCTGAATGACCTGTATCGCCGCGTGATCAACCGCAACAACCGCCTCAAGCGGCTGCTGGAATTGAAGGCGCCGGAAATCATCGTGCGTAACGAAAAACGCATGTTGCAGGAGTCGGTCGATTCCCTGCTCGATAACGGCCGTCGTGGCAAGGCCATGACTGGCGCCAACAAGCGTCCGCTGAAATCTCTCGCCGACATGATCAAGGGCAAGGGCGGCCGTTTCCGCCAGAACTTGCTGGGCAAACGCGTGGATTACTCCGGCCGTTCCGTGATCGTGGTTGGTCCGCAGCTCAAATTGCACCAGTGCGGTCTGCCCAAGAAGATGGCGCTGGAACTGTTCAAGCCCTTCATTTTCCACAAGCTGGAAGTGCTCGGCCTGGCAACCACCATCAAGGCGGCCAAGCGCATGGTGGAGGAGGAGGGTCCGGAAGTATGGGATATCCTGGAAGACGTGATTCGCGAACATCCGATCATGCTGAACCGTGCGCCCACGCTGCACCGTCTGGGTATCCAGGCATTCGAGCCGGTACTGATCGAAGGCAAGGCGATCCAGCTGCACCCGCTGGTGTGTTCCGCGTTCAACGCCGACTTCGACGGCGACCAGATGGCTGTACACGTACCGTTGTCACTGGAAGCACAGATGGAAGCGCGCACCCTGATGCTGGCTTCGAACAACGTGTTGTCTCCTGCCAACGGCGAGCCGATCATCGTGCCGTCGCAGGATATCGTGCTTGGTCTTTACTACATGACGCGCGAGGCGATCAACGTCAAGGGCGAGGGCATGATGTTTGCTGACGTGGGCGAGATTTCCCGCGCCTATGAGTCGCGCCAGGTGGAACTGCATGCAAAAATCACGGTGCGCCTCAAAGAGTTCGTCCTGAATGCGGATGGCGAAAAGACCGAAAAGATAACCCGTTACGAAACGACAGTTGGTCGTGCTTTGCTTTCTGAATTACTGCCAGCTGGCCTGCCCTTCTCGGTGCTTAACAAACCGTTGAAGAAAAAGGAAATATCAAAACTCATCAATGCCAGCTTCCGTCGCTGCGGATTGCGCGAAACGGTGATTCTGGCCGACAAACTGATGTACACCGGCTTTGCCTATGCCGCGCGTGCCGGTATCTCGATCTGCGTTGACGACATGCTGGTGCCGACTCAGAAGGGCGACATCATCGGTGCAGCCGAGTCGGAAGTGAAAGAAATCGAAATGCAGTACTCCTCTGGTCTCGTGACTCAGGGTGAACGCTACAACAAGGTGGTGGACATATGGGGCCGAGCCGGTGACGTGGTGGCCAAGGCCATGATGGATCAGCTTGGTAGCGAGAAAGTGATCAATCGTGAAGGCAAGGAAGTCAAGCAGGAATCCTTTAACTCCATCTACATGATGGCCGACTCCGGCGCCCGCGGCTCGGCAGCCCAGATCCGCCAGCTGGCTGGCATGCGTGGCCTGATGGCCAAGCCGGACGGCTCAATTATTGAAACGCCGATCACAGCGAATTTCCGCGAAGGTCTAAACGTTTTACAGTACTTCATTTCCACGCACGGTGCGCGTAAAGGCCTGGCCGATACCGCACTGAAAACCGCGAACTCCGGCTACCTCACCCGCCGTCTGGTGGATGTGACCCAGGATCTGGTGGTGACCCAGCAGGATTGCGGCACCAGCAATGGCGTTGCGCTGAAGGCATTGGTCGAGGGTGGCGAAGTCGTGGAACCGTTGCGTGAGCGTATTCTCGGCCGCACCGTTGCAGCTGATGTGGTGCACCCTGAAACCGGCGAGACCGTGTTCGAGTCCGGCGCCTTGCTGGATGAAGATGCGGTGGAGCATATTGAAGCGCTGGGTATTGACGAAGTTAAAGTGCGTACGCCGCTGACTTGCGACACCCGCTTTGGTCTTTGCGCCAGATGCTACGGCCGCGACCTGGGCCGTGGCATGCTGGTTAACGTGGGCGAAGCGGTGGGCGTCATTGCGGCACAGTCCATTGGCGAGCCGGGTACCCAGCTGACCATGCGTACCTTCCATATCGGTGGTGCGGCATCGCGTGCTGCTGTTACCAGCCAGATCGATATCAAGTCCAATGGTACCTTGCGCTTTACCTCCGGCATGCGCTATGTGACCAATACCAAAAACGAACCCATCGTTATTTCGCGTAGCGGTGAAGTGATCATCGCCGACGATAGCGGCCGCGAGCGCGAACGGCACAAAGTGCCTTACGGCGCCACCTTGTTGTCGATGGACGGCGCGGTGGTCAAGGCCGGGCATGTGCTGGCTACGTGGGACCCGCATACCCGTCCTATCATTACCGAATACGCGGGTAAGGTGCGTTTTGAAAACGTGGAAGAAGGCGTTACCGTTGCCAAGCAGATCGATGAAGTCACAGGTCTTTCCACCTTGGTTGTTATCGATCCGAAGCGTCGCGGCACCAGCGTATCGAAGGGTTTGCGGCCACAGGTAAAGCTACTCGGTGAAAACGGTGAAGAAGTCATGATTGCTGGCACCGAGCTACCGGTAAACATTACTTTCCACGTTGGTTCTATTATTACCGTGAAGAACGGCCAGGATGTAAATGTAGGTGAAGTACTGGCGCGTATCCCGCAGGAAACTTCAAAGACCCGTGATATTACCGGCGGTCTGCCGCGTGTGGCCGAGCTGTTTGAAGCCCGTTCGCCCAAGGACGCTGGCCTGTTGGCTGAAGTTACTGGCACTATTTCCTTCGGCAAGGACACCAAGGGCAAGCAACGCCTGGTCATCACCGACCTCGACGGTATCGCCCACGAATATCTGATTCCGAAGGATAAGCATGTTACCGCGCACGATGGTCAGGTGGTCAATAAGGGCGAGTCGATTGTTGACGGACCGGCTGATCCTCACGATATTCTTCGCCTGCTGGGTGTGGAATCACTGGCACGCTATATCGCCGACGAAGTGCAGGATGTTTACCGTCTGCAGGGTGTGAAGATCAACGATAAACACATCGAAGTGATCGTGCGCCAGATGCTGCGCCGTGTAACCATCTCGGATTCCGGGGAAACCCGGTTCATCCAGGGCGAGCAGGTGGAACGCGCCGATGTGCTGGATGCGAACGAAGCGGCCGTGGCCGAAGGCAAACTGCCAGCCCAGTATACTTACATGCTGCTGGGCATTACCAAAGCCTCCTTGTCGACAGATTCCTTCATTTCCGCGGCGTCTTTCCAGGAAACGACGCGCGTACTGACAGAAGCGGCGATCATGGGCAAACGCGACGAATTGCGCGGCCTCAAAGAGAACGTTATTGTCGGTCGTTTGATTCCGGCCGGTACCGGTCTCGCATACCACAACACACGTCGCAATCAGAAGCTGGGCTTGGATATGGGGGACGCTGTACTGGCCGAGGAAATCCCCGTAACCACACAGGACGACGAACAACCCGCTTGACACAGGGGGATTAACTCAATAAAATCCCGAGTCTTTTTAGCTCTGGGCAATTTTCCTGGGCGTAGGGATTGAATTTAGGGACGGCCTGGCCGTCCCGTCATTTTTATTTAGGAATTAACGCATGCCAACTATCAACCAATTAGTGCGCAAGCCGCGTACCGCCATTCGCGAGAAGAGCAAGGTCCCGGCGCTGGAGAGCTGCCCGCAGCGTCGCGGTGTTTGCACACGTGTTTACACCACCACGCCGAAGAAGCCTAACTCCGCATTGCGTAAGGTTGCCAAGGTGCGCCTGACCAACGGGTTTGAGGTCATCAGCTACATCGGCGGTGAAGGTCACAACCTGCAGGAGCACTCGGTTGTGCTGATTCGCGGTGGTCGTGTCAAGGATTTGCCTGGTGTGCGTTACCACACCGTGCGCGGTAGCCTCGATACCGCGGGCGTGAAAGATCGTAAACAGAGCCGTTCCAAGTATGGCGCGAAGCGTCCCAAAGCCGCTTAATTGATTTGAGGTATAAATAATGCCAAGACGTAGAGAAGTACCGAAGCGCGATGTGCTGCCTGATCCGAAATACGGCAACCAGGAGTTGGCGAAGTTCGTTAACGTGCTTATGATCCAGGGCAAGAAGGCTGTGGCGGAGCGCATTATCTATGGCGCGCTGGACCAGATTCAGAAGAAGAGTGGAAAAGACCCGATTGAGGTGTTTACCCAAGCGCTGACGAACGTGCGTCCGATGGTTGAGGTCAAGAGCCGTCGTGTTGGCGGTGCGAATTATCAGGTTCCGGTCGAAGTCCGCTCAGTGCGTCGTACTGCTCTGGCCATGCGCTGGGTGCGTGATGCCGCGCGCAAGCGTGGTGAAAAATCCATGGGAATTCGCCTTGCGGGTGAGTTGATGGATGCTGCCGAGAACCGCGGTTCCGCCATCAAGAAACGTGAAGAAGTGCACCGTATGGCTGAAGCCAACAAAGCCTTTGCTCATTTCCGCTTCTAATCAGTACTAGTTAAATTAAGGTTGCATAGCTGTGGCACGTAAAACTCCAATCGAACGTTACCGTAATATCGGCATTAGTGCCCATATTGACGCCGGCAAAACCACGACTACCGAGCGTATTCTTTTCTACACCGGCGTGTCTCATAAAATTGGCGAAGTGCATGACGGCGCTGCGACCATGGACTGGATGGAACAGGAACAAGAGCGCGGTATTACCATTACTTCCGCTGCAACGACCTGCTTCTGGAAGGGAATGGACAACAATTTCCCCGAGCACCACATTAATATCATTGACACTCCGGGGCACGTTGACTTCACTATCGAGGTGGAGCGTTCCATGCGAGTGCTGGATGGCGCTTGTATGGTTTACTGTGCTGTGGGCGGTGTGCAACCTCAGTCTGAGACTGTTTGGCGCCAAGCAAACAAGTATGGCGTTCCGCGTCTGGCTTTCGTGAACAAGATGGACCGCTCAGGCGCCAACTTCTTCAAGGTTTACGACCAGATGAAGAGCCGTCTCAAGGCTAATCCTGTGCCGCTGCAGGTGCCAATCGGCGCGGAAGATAAGTTTGAGGGCGTGGTTGACCTGATTCGCATGAAGGCAATTTACTGGGATGACTCTACCCAGGGCATGAAGTTCGAGTTGCGCGATATTCCCGCAGATCTCCAGGCTACTTGCGACGAATGGCGCGAGAAAATGGTTGAGAGCGCTGCTGAGGCATCAGAAGAGCTGATGAATAAATACCTCGAGGAAGGTGATTTGTCGATCGCGGAGATCAAGCAGGGTTTGCGTCAGCGCACCATCGCCAGCGAAATTGTGCCAATGATGTGCGGTTCCGCATTCAAGAATAAGGGTGTGCAGGCAATGCTTGACGCCGTGGTCGAGTTCATGCCGTCGCCGATGGATATTCCGCCAGTCAAGGGTATCCTTGAGGACGAAAGCATTGGTGAGCGTAAGGCATCTGATGATGAGCCCTTTTCGGGCCTGGCATTCAAAATCATGACCGATCCCTTTGTCGGGCAGTTGATTTTCTTCCGCGTTTATTCCGGTGTGGTGAAAACTGGCGACACGATCTACAACCCGGTCAAGGGCAAGAAAGAGCGTCTTGGCCGAATTCTGCAGATGCACGCCAATCAGCGCCAGGAAATCAAGGAAGTTCGTGCTGGCGACATCGCCGCTGCTGTAGGCCTGAAAGAGGCGACAACTGGCGACACGCTGTGCGATCTGAACAAGACAATCATTCTAGAGCGCATGATATTCCCGGAGCCGGTGATTCACGTTGCGGTTGAACCCAAAACGAAGGTTGACCAGGAGAAAATGGGCATAGCGCTGAATCGCCTCGCTCAGGAAGACCCTTCTTTCCGCGTGCGTACCGATGAGGAAACCAATCAGACCATTATTTCCGGCATGGGTGAATTGCACCTGGAAATTCTGGTCGACCGTATGAAGCGCGAATTTGGTGTTGAAGCCAACGTAGGTGCGCCTCAAGTGGCTTATCGCGAAGCAATTCGCAAGGCGGTTGAAGTCGAGGGTAAGTTCGTCAAGCAATCTGGCGGCCGTGGTCAGTATGGTCACGTGTGGCTCAAAATGGAGCCGAACGAGGCTGGCAAAGGCTTCGAGTTCGTTGATGCCATCAAAGGCGGAACAGTGCCACGGGAATATATCCCCGCTGTAGAGAAAGGCTTGCGAGACACGTTGCCGAATGGCGTGCTGGCCGGCTTCCCTGTGGTCGATGTCAAGGTTACCCTGTTCGATGGTTCCTATCACGACGTGGACTCCAATGAAAACGCATTCAAGATGGCCGCTTCTATTGGTTTCAAGGACGGCATGCGTAAGGCGAATCCGGTGCTGCTGGAGCCGATGATGGCTGTTGAAGTCGAGACCCCGGAAGAAAAAATGGGCGATGTAATGGGTGACTTGTCATCCCGTCGCGGCATGATCCAGGGCATGGAAGACATGGCGGGTGGAGGCAAGGCGATCAAGGCCGAAGTTCCTCTGGCTGAAATGTTTGGCTACTCGACTACACTGCGTTCCCTGACACAGGGTCGCGCCACATATACCATGGAATTTAAACACTACGCCGAAGCACCTAAGAACGTTGCTGAAGCCGTGATGAATAAGAAGTAATGGTTTGAACAAGAACTGACTGTTATTGAGATTGAGAGGGAACTGACATGGCAAAAGGTAAATTTGAACGTACCAAGCCGCACGTAAACGTGGGGACGATTGGTCACGTGGATCATGGGAAGACGACTTTGACGGCGGCGATCACGACGATCCTGTCGAAGAAATTCGGTGGTGAAGCCAAGGGTTATGACCAGATTGACTCCGCGCCAGAAGAAAAGGCGCGCGGCATCACCATCAACACCGCGCACGTGGAATATGAAACTCAAAATCGCCACTACGCGCACGTAGACTGTCCAGGGCACGCCGACTATGTAAAGAACATGATCACCGGCGCGGCGCAAATGGACGGCGCCATACTCGTGGTTTCCGCGGCAGACGGCCCCATGCCCCAGACCCGCGAACACATCCTGCTTGCGCGTCAGGTCGGCGTACCCTACATCATCGTCTACATGAACAAAGCCGACATGGTGGATGATCCTGAACTGCTGGAACTGGTTGAAATGGAAGTGCGAGAACTGCTCGACAAATACGACTTCCCGGGCGACAAGACCCCCATTATCATTGGCTCCGCCCTGAAAGCACTCGAAGGCGACCAAAGCGACATCGGTGAGCCGTCCATCTTCAAATTGGCCGAAGCCCTCGACAACTACATCCCCCAGCCGGAACGCGCCATCGACGGCACCTTCCTGATGCCAGTGGAAGACGTATTCTCCATTTCTGGTCGCGGTACCGTGGTGACCGGCCGTATCGAACGCGGCATCGTCAAGGTTGGTGAAGAAGTCGAAATCGTCGGCATCAAGCCCACCATCAAGACCACCTGCACCGGCGTGGAAATGTTCCGCAAACTGCTCGATCAGGGTCAGGCAGGCGACAACGTGGGCGTGCTGCTGCGCGGCACCAAGCGTGAAGACGTCGAGCGTGGTCAAGTACTGGCCAAGCCCGGTTCGATCACGCCGCACACCAAATTCACGGCAGAGATCTACGTGCTGTCCAAAGACGAAGGTGGTCGTCACACCCCCTTCTTCCAGGGCTACCGTCCGCAGTTCTACTTCCGCACCACCGACGTGACCGGCGCGATCGAACTGCCTGCCGGCACTGAGATGGTGATGCCTGGCGACAACATCTCCATCTCGGTGGCGCTGATTCAGCCCATCGCCATGGAAGAAGGCCTGCGCTTCGCGATTCGCGAAGGCGGCCGTACCGTCGGCGCAGGTGTTGTAGCCAAGGTTATCGAGTAATTCAATCAATGCGGCGGGATCGATTCCCGCCGCTACGCTCTTTGGGAAAATCATGCAAAGCCAAAAAAT
Organism: Sulfuricellaceae bacterium; assembly: GCA_031426915.1. GTDB lineage: Bacteria > Pseudomonadota > Gammaproteobacteria > Burkholderiales > Sulfuricellaceae > Sulfurimicrobium. Next base: position 24,027 of record JASJPB010000043.1, read on the forward strand.
TAGAATTCGTCTCAAAGCATTTGACTACCGTTTGATCGATCAGTCTGCGTTGGAAATTGTTGAAACGGCCAAGCGCACCGGCGCAGTTGTTCGTGGCCCGGTTCCCCTGCCTACCCGCATTGAACGTTTTGACGTGTTGCGTTCCCCTCACGTAAATAAAACTTCCCGTGACCAGTTCGAAATCCGTACCCATCTGCGTTTGATGGACATCATCGACCCGACCGATAAAACGGTCGATGCGTTGATGAAGCTGGATCTTCCTGCTGGCGTGGACGTGGAAATCAAGCTTTAATCAAGCAATACCAAGCAAATTTGTGGCGGTTGTAAAAACTGTGTATAATTCGCGGTTTTTTACAGCCGCATAGTTCTTTTGCTTTTAAAACCGCCGGTCAATCGCAATCGGCATTGTTAAGGATAAAAATGATGAGCCTCGGACTTATTGGTCGCAAGGTTGGCATGACGCGCATCTTTACCGACGATGGAACTAGTGTCCCGGTAAGTGTGATTGATGTCTCCGGCAACCGTGTGACCCAGATCAAGACCCATGAAGTTGATGGTTATTCGGCTGTTCAGCTGACTTGCGGCGAGCGTCGTGTAAGCCGTGTCACCAAGGCGGCAGCCGGGCATTTCGCCAAGGCTGGAGTTGAAGCTGGTCGCGCGTTGAGGGAATTCGATGCAAGTGCGGATGACCTGGCAAACTTCGCCCTAGGTGCCGCGGTGAGCGCTGAGTTGTTTCAGGTCGGCCAACTGGTCGATGTTACGGGCACTACCCAAGGTAAGGGTTTTGCCGGCGCAATCAGACGGCACCACTTCAGTTCAAACCGTGCCACTCACGGTAACTCCCGTTCGCATAACAGCCCGGGTTCTATCGGTATGAACCAGGATCCTGGTCGCGTGTTTCCTGGTAAGCGCATGGCGGGTCATTTGGGCGCAGTGCGCCGCACCACTCAGAATCTCGAAATCGTCCGTGTTGATGCCGAGCGCCAGTTGCTCCTGATCAAGGGCGCGATTCCTGGTTCCAAGGGTGGCGATGTGCTGATTCGTCCCGGCGTAAAGGCAGGTGCATAATGGAATTAAAACTAATCAATGATCAAGGTCAGGCAACCTCGAGCGTGAACGCATCTGATGTTGCGTTCGGACGTGAGTTCAACGAATCTCTCGTGCATCAGGTTGTTACCGCTTACATGGCAAATGCGCGTACCGCAACTCGCGCCCAGTTGGGCCGCAGCGAAGTCGCAAAGAGTACACGCAAGCCTTTCCGTCAGAAGGGCACCGGTAATGCGCGTGCAGGTATGGCGTCCAGTCCTTTGTGGCGCGGGGGTGGTAAAACGTTCCCCAACAGCCCGGAAGAGAATTTCAGCCATAAGGTGAACAAGAAAATGCATCGCGCCGGCATGCAGTCGATTCTCTCTGAATTGGCACGCTTGGGGCGCTTGCAGGTGATTGAAGAATTCAAGATGGATTCGCCGAAAACCAAAAAGATGGTTGAAAAAGTCAAGGCGCTGGGTTTCGAAAGCGTATTGGTGCTTACCGATGATCTGGATGAGAATCTTTATCTGTCTTCGCGCAACTTGCCGCATGTGCTGGTAATCGAGGCGCAGCATGCTGATCCGGTAAACCTGGTGCGTTTCACCAATGTGTTGCTGACTCGCAATGCGGTTAAGAAATTCGAGGAGATGCTGGGATGAGTGCGAACACATCTAACCAAGAGCGCTTGATGCAGGTCATTTTGGCGCCGCAGGTTTCTGAGAAGGCCACCATGGTGGCTGACAAGTACCAGCAGATTGTATTTCGAGTGGTGGGTAATGCCACCAAACCGGAAATCAAGGCTGCTGTTGAACTCATGTTCAAGGTTGAGGTTGCCGGGGTGCAGGTGGCGAACGTAAAAGGCAAGGTGAAACGTTCCGGACGCATGACTGGCCGCCGCAAGGACTGGAAGAAGGCCTACGTGGCTCTGAAGCCAGGCCAGGAACTCAACTTCATGGCTGGCGAGTAGGAGAGCAGATATGGCACTGATTAAAGTTAAACCGACTTCCCCGGGAAGGCGCGCGGTCATCAAGGTTGTTAATCCTGATTTGCACAAGGGTGCGCCTTACACTCCTCTGCTGGAAAGCCAGTCGAAAAATGCGGGTCGCAACCACCATGGCCGTATAACGGTTCGGCATCAGGGTGGTGGTCACAAGCAGCATTACCGTATTGTGGATTTTCGACGCAATAAGGACGGGGTTCCGGCCAATGTCGAAAGGCTTGAGTATGATCCCAACCGTAGCGCGCACATCGCTTTGCTGTGCTATGCGGATGGTGAGCGTCGTTACATTATTGCGCCCAAGGGTGTCAGTGTGGGGATGCAATTGATCAGTGGTTCGGATTCCCCGATCAAGGTTGGAAACACGCTCCCGTTGCGTAACATCCCAGTCGGAACCACGATCCACTGTGTGGAAATGATGCCGGGCAAAGGTGCTCAATTGGCCCGCTCTGCTGGAACTTCCATACAATTGCTGGCGCGAGAAGGTGCATATGCGCAACTGCGCTTGCGCTCCGGTGAAATTCGCAAAGTGCATGTGGATTGCAAGGCTACCATTGGCGAAGTTGGCAATTCCGAGCACAGCCTGCGCTCTATCGGAAAGGCCGGTGCGATGCGCTGGCGCGGTGTGCGGCCGACCGTGCGCGGTGTGGTTATGAACCCGGTTGATCACCCGCATGGTGGTGGTGAAGGAAAAACGGCTGCCGGTCGTCATCCTGTGAGCCCTTGGGGCACGCCAACCAAGGGTTACCGCACCCGCCGGAACAAGCGCACGCAGAATATGATTGTGCGTCGTCGTCCTTCGAATAAGAGGTAATCAATATGGCTCGTTCTATTAAAAAAGGCCCGTTTGTTGACGCGCATCTAGTAAAGAAGATTGAGGCTGCACGCGCGACTCACGATAAACGTCCGATTAAAACCTGGTCGCGCCGTTCTACGGTTCTTCCCGACTTTGTTGGTCTGACCATTGCCGTGCATAACGGCAAGCAGCATGTGCCCGTATTCGTGAATGAGAATATGGTCGGTCACAAACTGGGTGAGTTTTCCTTGACGCGCACCTTCAAGGGTCATGCCGCGGACAAGAAGGCGAAGAAATAGGAGAACATGATGAGAGTAAGTGCAGTATTACGTGGTACCCGCCTCTCCGCTCAAAAGGGACGTCTGGTTGCTGATCAGATTCGTGGCCTGGCAGTGGAGCGTGCTCTGAATATCCTGACCTTCAGCCCCAAAAAAGGCGCGGTAATCATCAAGAAGGTTCTGGAATCTGCGATTGCCAACGCCGAGCATAATGAGGGCGCCGATATCGACGAACTGAAAGTTGCCACCATCCTCGTGGATGAAGGTTCGACGCTCAAGCGTTTTCGCGCTCGTGCCAAGGGACGTGGTGCGCGCATCCTGAAACCGACTTGCCATATAACCGTTACGGTTGGCGATTAACCGCTAAGGCAGAAGAGGAATATTATGGGACAGAAGATACATCCGATCGGATTTCGCCTGAGTGTGCTGAAAAACTGGTCGTCCAAATGGTTTGCGAACAGCAAGAATTTTGCAGGAATGCTGCAGGAAGATATTAAAGTTCGCGCATTTCTGAAGAAGAAGCTTGCGCATGCGTCTGTTGGTCGGATTATGATCGAACGTCCAGCCCGCGATGCCAAGATAACGATTTACAGCGCGCGTCCTGGCGTCGTTATCGGCAAGAAGGGTGAGGATATCGAGGCGCTCAAGAGCGAATTGAAAAAAATGATGGGTGTGCCGGTGCACCTGAATATCGAAGAAATCCGCAAGCCTGAAATCGATGCAACTTTGATTGCCGAAAACATCGCGTCTCAGCTGGAAAAGCGTGTGATGTTCCGTCGTGCCATGAAGCGTTCAATGCAAAATGCCATGCGCCTCGGTGCACAAGGCATCAAGATTATGAGTGCGGGTCGTCTCAATGGTATCGAGATTGCACGTACGGAGTGGTATCGCGAAGGCCGCGTGCCCTTGCATACCTTGCGTGCCGATATTGACTATGGTGTTGCTGAAGCAAAAACAACCTATGGGATTATCGGTATTAAGGTTTGGGTGTTCAAAGGCGAAGCATTGGGTAAAGGCGAATTGCCAGTCGCAATACCTGCCGCTGAACCGGTAAAGAGAGCGAGAAAGCCAGGAGCGAAACATGCTGCAGCCAGCTAGACAAAAATTCCGCAAACAGCAAAAGGGCCGCAATACCGGCATCGCTACTCGCGGTAACAAGGTTAATTTCGGTGAATTCGGTCTCAAGGCAATCGGTCGCGGCCGCCTGACGGCGCGTCAGATCGAGGCCGCACGCCGTGCAATGACGCGCCACATTAAACGCGGAGGCCGTATTTGGATTCGGATTTTTCCGGACAAACCGATTTCTAAAAAGCCGGCTGAAGTGCGGATGGGTAACGGCAAAGGAAATCCAGAGTACTTCGTTGCTGAGATTCAGCCTGGCAAAGTTCTGTATGAGATGGATGGGGTGACCGAAGAGTTGGCGCGCGAGGCATTTCGCCTGGCAGCTGCCAAATTGCCGATTGCAACAACTTTTGTACTTCGACATGTGGGTAGTTAATTATGAAAGCCAGCGAATTGAAAGCCAAATCGGCTGAAGAGTTGAATCAGGAGTTGGTTGAGTTGTTGCGCGCCCAGTTTGGTTTGCGCATGCAAATTTCCACTCAGCAAAGCAACAAGGTGGACCAGTTGGGTAAGGTTCGTAGGGACATTGCCAGGGTACGGACTATCATGAGCGAGAAGGCGAGACAAGCATGAGCGAAGTGAAAGTAACTCGCGCGCTGATTGGGCGCGTGGTAAGCGACAAGATGGAAAAGACGGTAACGGTTCTGGTCGAACGTAAGGTTAAGCACCCTTTGTACGGCAAGATCATTAGCCGCTCAAAGAAATATCATGCGCACGACGAAAACAACGAGTTCCATGAGGGTGACCTGGTGGAAATCCAGGAATGTCGTCCGATTGCTAAAACAAAGGCATGGCGCGTAAGTAAATTGGTTGAGAAAGTGGCTTGATTGCTTTCCCTTGCTTAAACGGTAATACCAATATACAATAGCCGTCTTTTGTTAGCGATACCCCTGAAGCTGCTGTCGCTGCCGTAAGGGTCCAAAACTAACCGTCGACTAACCTGCCGGTTCTTCTATGGAACTGCGGCAATGACGGCTCAAGTTGGAGAGAGTAATGATTCAAATGCAATCTGTGCTGGATGTGGCGGACAATACTGGTGCGCGTTCTGTGATGTGCATTAAGGTGTTGGGCGGATCCAAGCGTCGTTACGCCGGAATCGGCGATATCATCAAAGTCAGTATCAAAGATGCAGCCCCTCGCGGTCGTGTTAAGAAGGGTGACGTCTACAGCGCCGTAGTGGTTCGTACGGCCAAGGGCGTGCGACGTCCCGATGGTTCCCTTGTCAAGTTTGATGGCAATGCAGCAGTGTTGCTAAACAACAAGCTGGAGCCAATTGGAACCCGCATCTTCGGGCCGGTTACTCGTGAGCTGCGTACTGAGCGGTTTATGAAGATCGTGTCTCTGGCACCTGAAGTACTGTAAGGAGGCGAAATGAATAAAATTCGCAAGGGCGATGACGTGATCGTTATTGCCGGTAAGGACAAAGGCAAGCGTGGATCTATTTTGCGTATGCTTGAGGGAAAGGTTGTGGTCGAGGGTGCTAACAAGGTTAAAAAGCACCAGAAACCAAACCCGATAAAGGGTGCGACGGGTGGTATCGTGGAAATGGAAATGCCGCTGGATATCTCCAATGTGGCTCTGTTCAATCCCGCGACCAAAAAAGCTGACCGTGTCGGGATTAAGGAACTGGAAGGTGGCCGCAAGGTTCGCTTCTTCAAGTCCAACGGCGAAGTGATAGACGCGTAAGGATTAGACATGGCTCGATTTCATGATTTTTATAGGGATACGGTGGTTAAACAGCTGACTCAGCAGTTTGGCTACAAGTCCGTGATGGAAGTGCCGCGTATCGATAAAATCACTCTCAATATGGGGGTGGGTGAGGCGGTTGCGGATAAGAAGGTTATGGAGCATGCGGTGGGTGATATGCAGAAAATTGCTGGCCAGAAGCCGGTGGTTACGAATGCAAAAAAATCCATTGCGGGTTTCAAGATTCGCGAAGGCTATCCGGTAGGCTGTAAGGTCACGTTGCGCAAGGAGCGTATGTATGAGTTCCTTGACCGCTTGGTTACTGTCGCGATTCCCCGTATCAGAGACTTTCGCGGAATTTCCGCCAAGTCGTTTGATGGTCGTGGTAATTACAACATGGGCGTCCGTGAGCAAATTATTTTTCCGGAAATTGAGTACGAGAAGATTGATGCGCTACGCGGCATGAATATTACTATTACCACTACTGCCAAAACGGATGAAGAAGCGCGTGCATTGCTTGCTGCGTTTAGCTTCCCGTTCAAGAACTGAGGTAGATATGGCGAAAACATCTCTGATTAATCGTGACCTTAAGCGTCGCGAAACAGTAAAAAAATACGCGTCAAGGCGCGCTGATTTGATTGCGACAATGAACAACGTCAAGCTGAGTGACGAGGATCGATTTGCGGCACGCCTCAAGTTTCAGCAGTTGCCGCGAGATGCGAGCCCGGTTCGTTTGCGGAATAGGTGTGCTCTGACTGGGCGCCCGCGCGGTACATATCGCAAATTCGGACTTGGGCGCAGTAAGTTGCGTGATCTGGCCATGCGCGGAGAGATCCCGGGCATGACCAAGGCCAGCTGGTAACGGGAGAATACGACAATGAGTATGAGTGATCCGATCGCCGATATGCTGACCCGTATCCGTAATGCGCAACGTGCTGAAAAGGTTGCAGTTGCAATGCCTTCGTCTAAGGTGAAGGTGTCAATTGCCGGTGTGCTGAAGGAAGAGGGTTACATTGAGGATTTTGGCGTGCGCGAAGAAGAAGGTAAGCCAGTTCTTGAAGTGCAGCTTAAATATTATGCTGGTCGCCCAGTGATTGAGAAAATACAGCGCGTAAGCCGTCCAGGTTTGCGCATTTATAAAGGTAGCCAGGACTTGCCCAAAGTGATGAATGGTTTGGGTGTCGCCATTGTTTCCACCTCCAAAGGTGTGATGACGGATCGCAAGGCTCGCGCCAGCGGTGTTGGCGGCGAAGTCCTGTGTGTCGTGGCATGATGAGGTGATGCATGTCCAGAATAGCTAAATATCCAGTAGTTGTGCCGGCAGGAGTGGAAGTGTCCATGTCGGTAAATGAAGTCACGGTTAAGGGCCCCCTCGGAACGCTGAGGCAGGGTTTGACATCTGAGGTGACTGTGGTTCGCGAGGGCGATAGCCTGCAGTGTTCGGCAGCCAATGAGACCAAGCAGGCAAACGCAATGTCCGGGACTGTCCGTGCGCTGCTTGCTAACATGGTAAAGGGTGTGTCGCAAGGCTTTGAACGAAAGTTAACTTTGGTCGGCGTTGGTTATCGTGCTCAGGCTAAGGGTGATGTGTTGAGTCTTGCGCTTGGTTTTTCTCATCCGGTTGACCATCAAATGCCTGCGGGTGTCAGGGTAGAAACGCCCACCCAGACTGAAATCCTGATTAAGGGTATTGATAAGCAGCAAGTCGGGCAGGTTGCTGCCGAAGTTCGCGCTTACCGTAGTCCTGAGCCTTACAAAGGTAAGGGTGTTCGCTACTCTGATGAGGTAGTAGCGATCAAGGAAACCAAGAAGAAATAATCGAGGCTAGAGTCATGAATAAAAATCAAGCTCGTTTGCGCCGGTCACGTAAAACCCGTGCCAAGCTCGCAGAGTTGAAAGTGGTACGTTTGGCTGTTCACCGTACCAATTGCCACATGTACGCACAGATTATCGATGCGTCTGGCGGTAAGGTTCTAGCCAGCGCTTCTACGGTTGAAGTAGATGTCCGCAAGGAACTTAGCAACGGCGGTAATGCCGCTGCGGCAGCGATTGTCGGAAAGCGTATTGCTGAAAAGGCGAAGAGTCTTGGCATTGAAAAAGTGGCGTTTGACCGCTCAGGCTTCAGGTACCACGGCCGGGTAAAGTCATTGGCCGATGCGGCGCGTGAAAACGGTCTGGTATTCTAAGCGGGGGCAATGATGGCAAGAATGGATATGGAAGATCGCGGCGACGGCTTGCGGGAAAAAATGATTTCGGTGAACCGCGTCACCAAGGTAGTTAAGGGTGGCCGGATCATGGGTTTTGCTGCACTTACCGTGGTCGGTGATGGTGAGGGCGGTATCGGTATGGGTAAGGGAAAGGCCAAGGAAGTCCCGGTTTCGGTACAGAAGGCTATGGACGAAGCGCGTCGCAACCTGGTCAAGGTTAATTTGAAAAATGGAACCTTGCATCACGCTGTTATTGGTGAACATGGCGCCGCAAAGGTCTATATGCAACCGGCTTCCGAAGGTACCGGAATTATTGCCGGTGGCCCGATGCGTGCTATTTTCGAAGTGATGGGAGTGCATAACGTATTGGCGAAGTGCATTGGTTCTACCAATCCTTACAATATGGTACGCGCCACTATCAATGGCCTTATGTCTATGAACACCCCGTCCGAAATCGCGGCAAAGCGCGGTAAGACGGTGGAAGAGATACTGGGGTAATTCATGTCTAATACACCTAAAACCTTGAAAGTAACCCTAGTCAAGAGCACGATCGGCTGTATAGAAGCCCACCGCGCTTCAGTGCGAGGACTTGGTTTGCGTCGTCTGAATCACACGGTGGATGTGCAGGATACACCGGCGATTCGCGGCATGATCAACAAAGTGAATTACCTGTTGAAGTGCGAGGAATAAATGCAGCTCAATACTCTAAAACCTGCTATCGGTAGCAAGCACGCCAAGCGTCGAGTAGGACGCGGTATCGGAAGTGGTCTTGGCAAAACTGCTGGCCGTGGACACAAAGGTCAAAAATCGCGTGCTGGCGGTTTCCATAAAGTTGGCTTTGAAGGCGGTCAGATGCCTCTGCAACGTCGCTTGCCAAAGCGTGGTTTTGTCTCGCTGACCAAGGGCAATGTTGTTCAAGTACGCTTGTCAGATCTGAATAATTTGCCGGTGGATGCGGTGGATTTGCTGGTTTTGAAGCAGGCGGGCGTCGTTTCTGGGGAAGCGCTGGGGGCCAAGGTTTTTCTCTCTGGTAAGCTGGAAAAGGCCATAAAGTTGCAGGGCATTCTGGTAACCAAGGGCGCTAGGGCTGCCATTGAAGCTGCCGGCGGCAGTGTTGCGGGTCTGGAGTAATCTTGGCACAAGCTAAAGCGGCCTCCGGGTCCACAGGAAAGTTTTCTGACCTAAAGCAGCGAATTCTATTCGTTGTTGGGGCACTGGTCGTATATCGAATTGGCACCTACATTCCGGTTCCTGGTATCGACCCTGCAGTGCTTGGACAGTTGTTCAAGTCTCAGCAAGGCGGCATCCTGGGTATGTTCAACATGTTCTCCGGCGGCGCGCTCTCTCGCTTCAGCGTGCTGGCATTGGGGATCATGCCCTATATTTCATCGTCCATTATCATGCAGTTGATGACAGTGGTTTCGCCGCAACTTGAGCAGATGAAGAAAGAGGGTGAGTCAGGCCGCAAGAAAATCACCCAGTACACGCGGTATGGTACGGTTGCCCTTGCGCTTTTTCAGGGGGTGGGCATCGCGCTTGCACTTGAAGCTCAGCCAGGACTGGTTATTGAACCAGGCCTGATGTTCCGTGCAACCACCGTGATCACATTGATGACCGGCACCATGTTTCTTATGTGGCTGGGTGAGCAAATAACCGAGCGTGGTATCGGGAATGGTATATCGATCATAATTTTCGGTGGTATCGTAGCTGGCTTGCCGCAGGCGATTTTTGGCACACTAGAGTTGACACGAACCGGTGCATTTTCGATTCCCTTGGTCATACTGCTTTTTATCGCAGCAATTGCAGTTACTGGATTCGTGGTTTTTGTCGAGCGGGGACAGCGCAAGATTCTTGTTAACTACGCCAAGCGTCAAGTGGGGAGGCATGTCGTTGGCGGCCAAAGCTCTCACTTGCCTCTGAAATTGAATATGGCAGGTGTGATTCCTCCAATTTTTGCCTCAAGCATTATTCTTTTTCCTGCCACTTTGGCTGGCTGGTTCGGCAGTAGCGAGAATATGACATGGTTGCGTGACATCGGTTCAACGCTTTCACCTGGGCAACCGCTGTATGTAATGTTGTATGCAACAGCAATTATTTTCTTCTGCTTCTTTTATACGGCCTTGGTGTTTAACCCCAAGGAAACTGCGGATAATTTGAAAAAGAGTGGTGCTTTTGTCCCTGGAATTCGTCCAGGAGAACAAACTGCTAAATACATTGATCGCATTATGGCGCGGCTGACTTTGACGGGTGCTCTGTACATCACGTTGGTATGCTTGCTCCCCGAGTTTTTGATCGTTAAGTGGAATGTGCCATTTTATTTTGGTGGAACTTCACTTTTGATTATTGTTGTTGTAACCATGGATTTCATGGCGCAGGTCCAGTCGTATCTGATGTCTCATCAGTACGAGAGCTTGTTGAAGAAAGCAAATTTCAAGGGCGGTGGCATTTTGCCCCGCTGATTTTAGATAAAACGGATTAACTGAATGGCAAAAGAAGACACGATTGAGATGCAAGGGGAGGTACTGGAAAATCTTCCTAATGCAACCTTTCGCGTCAAGCTTGAGAATGGACATGTTGTGCTGGGTTATATTTCCGGAAAAATGCGTATGCATTACATCAGGATACTTCCCGGAGACAAAGTGACAGTCGAGCTTACACCATATGATTTATCCAGGGCGCGCATCATTTTCCGTGCCAAGTAATAAAACTGTCAGGTTTCCTGGTGGTCAGCTTAAGGAGTTATAAATGAGAGTTCGTGCTGCGGTTAAAAAGATTTGCCGTAAATGTAAAATGGTGCGGCGTAAAGGTGTTTTGCGTGTGATTTGTGAAGAAGCACGTCACAAGCAACGTCAGGGTTGATTGTTGTCGCCAGTGGTGATAAAATCCGATGTTTTTCTATTCTAATTTTTGCTGTTTGGAGTGACTGAATGGCCCGCATTGCAGGGGTGAATATCCCAAACCATCAACACACCGAGATCGCACTGACTTCCATTTATGGCGTCGGGCGCACTAGGTCACGGCAGATTTGCGCTGCTGCCGGCGTTAATACGTCCACTAAAATCAAGGACCTGAGCGACAGCGATGTTGAAAGGTTGCGCGATGAGGTCGGCAAGTTCACTGTAGAAGGCGATCTGCGTCGCGAAGTAACCATGAGCATCAAGCGCCTGATGGACCTTGGTTGTTATCGTGGCTTGCGTCACCGTCGTGGTTTGCCGGTGCGCGGACAGCGTACCCGCACCAATGCCCGCACGCGCAAGGGACCGCGCAAGGCAATCCGCGCTACCAAATAAATAGACCGCGGATAAGTAAAGGATAAGTTATGGCTAAACCAAACGTTCGGGTGCGCAAGAAAGTTAAAAAGAATGTGGCAGAAGGTATCGCTCACGTTCATGCATCCTTTAATAACACTATTGTCACGATTACTGACCGCCAGGGTAACGCGCTTTCTTGGGCGACTTCAGGTGGAAGCGGTTTCCGTGGTTCGCGCAAAAGCACTCCCTTTGCTGCGCAGATTGCAGCCGAACATGCGGGCAAGGCGGCACAGGAGTACGGCGTCAAGAATCTTGAGGTTCGTATCAAGGGGCCTGGTCCGGGACGTGAGTCCGCAGTGCGCGCCTTGAATGCGGTTGGCTTTAAGATTACCGGCATTACCGATGTTACCCCGATTCCGCACAACGGCTGCCGTCCGCCCAAGAAGCGGCGTATTTAAGCAGCAACGTATCTGATACGGCAAATTATTTTGCAGGAGAATTACCTTGGCTAGAAATCTCGATCCTAAGTGCCGCCAGTGCCGCCGCGAGGGTGAAAAACTGTTCCTGAAGGGCGAAAAGTGCTTTACCGACAAATGTTCGGTGGAGCGTAGAAGCTACGCGCCTGGTCAGCACGGTCAGAAGCAAAACACGCGTCAATCCGGCTACTGCGTACAGTTGCGTGAAAAGCAAAAAGTGCGTCGCATTTATGGCATTCTGGAACGTCAGTTCCGTGGCTATTACAAGGAAGCTGATAGGGTGCGCGGTATTACCGGCGAGAACCTGCTTCAGTTGCTTGAGTGCCGCCTGGATAACGTATCTTACCGCATGGGTTTTGGTGCTTCCCGCACCGAGGCACGTCAGATCGTGCGACATAACGGTATTCTGGTCAATGGCCGCCGCGTGAATATACCTTCCTTTCAGGTTAAGCCTGGTGACGTGATCGAAGTGACTGAGCGCGCCAAGAATCATTTGCGTGTGAAGGGCGCTGTGGCTGCCGCAGAGCAACGCGGATACCCGGAATGGATTGAGGTGGATGCCAAGGCGTTCAAGGGCACTTATAAGGCCAAGCCCCAGCGTTCCGAACTGCCGGCAACAATTAACGAGCATCTCGTGGTCGAGTTGTACTCGAAGTAATTGTGCCAAGCAACCAAATAGAGGAATTTCGATCCATGCAAAGCAGTGCCGCTGAGTTTTTGAAGCCAAGGATTGTTGACGTACAAAGTCAATCCCCCATGCGCGCCCGAGTGACGATGGAACCGTTTGAACGTGGTTATGGTCATACGCTGGGCAACGCATTGCGCCGCATCCTGTTGTCTTCGATGCCCGGTTATGCGATTACCCAGGTTCAGATTGATGGTGTGGTGCACGAGTACTCGTCCCTTGAGGGCGTTCAGGAAGATGTCGTTGATATTCTGCTGAACCTCAAGGGCGTTGCGCTCAAGTTACATAATAATACCGAAGCAACACTGACTCTCTCCAGAAGTGGTGAGGGTGTAGTAACTGCGGGCGACATCGAAATTTCTCATGATGTAGAAATTGTCAATCCCGGTCATGTGATTGCCCACCTTACCAAGGGTGGCAAGCTCAATATGCAGATCAAGATTGAGCAAGGACGCGGTTATTTACCCATAGCTGCCCGACGTGTCCTGGAAGAAGATCGTATTGTTGGCGCCATGATGCTTGATGCTTCTTTCAGCCCTGTGCGCCGAGTCAGTTACGGCGTGGAAAGTGCCCGAGTAGAGCAGCGCACCGACCTGGACAAGCTGGTTGTTGATATTGAAACCAATGGTGTGATTGATCCCGAAGAGGCTATTCGCTACGCGGCGCGGATCCTGGTTGATCAACTTTCAGTTTTTGCCGAGTTGAAGGGCACGCCGACAGAAGTCGAAATGCCACGCAGCCCGCAGGTTGATCCGATTCTTCTGCGCCCGGTAGATGACCTTGAGTTGACGGTTCGTTCGGCCAACTGTCTCAAGGCTGAAAATATTTACTACATCGGCGATCTGATTCAGCGCAGTGAAAATGAATTGCTCAAAACCCCCAATCTGGGTCGCAAATCGTTAAATGAAATCAAGGACGTATTGGCCTCCAAAGGCCTGACGTTAGGGATGAAACTGGAAAACTGGCCTCCAGCCGGTTTGGAAAAGGCCTGATAACCGGGTAATTCCGATTAACAGGAATCTTCGCAAGAAAAGGATTTGTTATGCGTCACCGTCTATCTAACCGCAAACTCAACCGCACCACTAGCCATCGCCTGGCTATGTTGCGCAACATGGCCAATTCCCTGCTGCGTCATGAGGTCATCAAGACCACATTGCCAAAAGCCAAGGAACTGCGTCGGGTTGCAGAACCTCTTATCACGCTTGGCAAAAAGCCTTCGCTCGCCAATCGCCGTCTGGCATTCGACCGCCTGCGCGATCGCGAGATGGTGGTGAAACTTTTTGACGACCTGGGTCCTCGTTTCCAGACTCGCAATGGTGGTTATCTGCGCATTCTCAAGTGCGGTTTCCGTCTGGGCGACAATGCCCCGATGGCTATTGTCGAACTGGTAGACAGGGCAGAGGGTGTTGAAGCAGTAGAAGTCGCTGCTGCATAAATCGGCATCCAGTAACGCCAAATATGAAAAGCCGGGTTTTTCCCGGCTTTTTTATTGTTTGTGATAACGAAGGCAATTGGATTCGAATCATGATTTTACTCTACACCGATTACGGCTATGCCGATCCTTACGTTGGACAGGTGAAATCGGCCATCTGGGCACATGCTCCTGAAGTGTCCATCGTCGATTTGTTGCATTCGGTCCCGAATTTCAATGTCAAAGCTAGTGCACACCTGTTGGCTGCACTTTCATCCCGATTCCAGATCGGAGGTGTATGCATGGCGGTGGTGGATCCTGGTGTTGGTACGCCGCGCGATGCTGTGGTCATGCTTGCGGACGAGAAATGGTACGTGGGCCCGGATAATGGCTTGTTGGCGGTTGTGGCCGGTCGTGCTAGAAATGTTGAGTTGTGGAAAATAACTTGGCGCCCGGAAGGTATCAGCAATTCATTCCATGGGCGGGACCTTTTTGCGCCTATCGCAGCCTGGGTCGAGAAGGGCTCTTTCCCTCATGGCAAACTGGCCGATATCGCGAGCCTGCAGGAAAATATCGATGCAGGTGATTTGGCCGAAATCATCTATATCGACCACTACGGTAATGCCATGACTGGCATACGTGCCGGGACCTTGCCAAGAAGCCGATGTGTTGTAGTAGGTGATGCGACGCTGGAATACGCTCCTGTGTTCTCGGATGTACCCTTCGGGCACCCGTTCTGGTATGAAAACAGCATTGGCCTGATCGAGATTGCTGTCAATCGGGGCAGCGCTGCCCTGGAGATGGAATTGAAAGTTGGTGATCCGGTACGGTTCGCGGCTTAACCGAGTACGTTACGCAAATATTTCCCGGTATGGCTGTCCGGATTGGCGGCCACGTCCTCCGGTGTCCCTTCTGCAATGATGAGGCCGCCACCGTTCCCGCCTTCCGGACCTAGATCCACGACCCAGTCCGCGGTCTTGATGACATCAAGATTATGTTCGATGACTACCACGGTGTTGCCGTGTTCGCGCAAACGATGCAACACGGTCAGCAGCATTTCGATATCGTGAAAATGCAGCCCGGTTGTTGGTTCGTCCAGAATGTAAAGCGTTCGTCCGGTATCGCGTTTCGATAATTCCAGCGACAGCTTGACGCGTTGCGCTTCTCCGCCTGAGAGCGTGGTTGCACTCTGGCCCAGCGTGATATAGCCCAGGCCTACATCAAGCAGGGTCTGTAGCTTGCGCGCTACCACGGGTACCGGGCTGAAGAATTCCCGCGCTACTTCCACCGTCATTTTCAGGATTTCATGAATATTCCTGCCCTTGTACTGGATTTCCAGCGTTTCCCGGTTGTAGCGGTGGCCGTGGCAAATGTCGCACGGCACGTATATATCCGGCAGGAAGTGCATTTCCACCTTGATCACGCCATCGCCCTGGCATGATTCGCAACGTCCGCCTTTTACGTTGAACGAAAAGCGCCCGGGGCCGTATCCTCGATTGCGGGATTCAGGCACGCCGGCGAACAGGTCGCGGATTGGTGTAAAGAGCCCGGTATAGGTGGCCGGGTTGGAGCGCGGCGTGCGTCCGATCGGGCTCTGGTCCACGTTGATCACCTTGTCGAAGAACTCCAGGCCTGCGATTTCCTGGTAGGGTGCGGGCTCGGCATTGCTGCCATATAGATGGCGTGCCACGGCGTTGTACAGCGTGTCATTGATCAGCGTGGATTTGCCTGAGCCTGACACGCCGGTGATGCACACCAGGAGCCCTACCGGCAGATCGAGGCCGACCTGCTTCAGGTTGTTGCCGCTGGCGCCAATGATTTTCAACAGCCGTTGCGGGTCAGGTGCCTGGCGCTTTGACGGCACTGCAATTCGACGCTGCCCGCTCAAATACTGGCCAGTTAGGGAGGCCGGATTGGCCTTGATTTCATCCGGGGTGCCCTGGGCTACGATGGCCCCGCCATGCACGCCTGCGGCTGGGCCCATGTCGACCACGTAGTCGGCGGTCTGGATGGCATCCTCGTCGTGTTCCACCACGATGACGCTGTTGCCCAGATCGCGCAACCTGATCAGAGTGCCGAGCAGGCGGTCGTTGTCGCGTTGATGCAGACCGATGGATGGCTCGTCCAGCACGTACATCACACCCGTTAACCCGGAGCCGATCTGGCTCGCCAGACGGATGCGCTGTGCCTCGCCGCCGGAAAGCGTGTCTGCCGAGCGGTCCAGGGAAAGATAATCCAGACCAACATTGGTGAGGAACTGCAAGCGGCTGGCAATTTCCTTGGTAATGCGTTCCGCGACGGCCTGTTTCTGTCCGGTCAACGCCAGATTCTGAAAGAATTCCAGCGCATGTTTCAGGGGTAGATGGCTGAGTTCGAAGATGGGACGCCCCGCAACCGTGACATGCCGGGCTTCCAGGCGCAGGCGTGTGCCTTCGCAACTGGGGCAGGTCTGGTGGTTGAGGTATTTTGCTAATTCTTCGCGTACCGTAACGGAATCCGTTTCGTGGTAACGCCTTTCCAGATTGCGTAGGATGCCTTCGAAGGGGTGCTTGCGGGTCTGAAAGCCGCCGCGTTCCCCCAGGTATTTGAATCCGACCTGCTCCTCCCCGCTGCCATAGAGAAGTATGTTCTGAACCTGCTGCGAAAGCTCCTCGAATGGCTGTTCCAGGTCGAACCCGTAGTGCATCGCCAGAGTCTGCAACATCTGGAAAAAGAACTGGTTGCGCCGGTCCCACCCCTTGACGGCGCCGGATGCCAGGGACATGTGGGGGAATGCCACCACACGTTTGGGGTCGAAAAAATTGATCTGCCCCAGTCCGTCGCACTTGGGACATGCGCCCATCGGGTTGTTGAAGGAAAACAGGCGCGGTTCAAGCTCCGCCAGGGAATAACTGCATACCGGGCAGGCAAACTTGGCGGAGAACAGGTGTTCCTTGCCGGACTCCATTTCCACCGCGAGGGCACGGCCGTCCGAATGGCGCAAAGCGGTTTCGAAAGATTCCGCCAGGCGCTGCTTCATGTCGGGGCGAACCTTGAGGCGGTCCACCACCACGTCGATAGTGTGCTTCTTGTTCTTTTCCAGTTTGGGCGGCTGATCGATTTCATACACCTGTCCATCTACCCTGAGCCGCACGAAACCTTGCGCGCGCAGTTCATCGAACAGTTCCACCTGCTCGCCCTTGCGCCCCGCCACCAATGGCGACAGGATCATCAGCTTGGTGTCCTCCGGCAGCGCCAGGACATGGTCCACCATCTGCGACACGCTCTGCGACTCGAGTTTGATATGGTGCTCGGGACAATGCGGGTCGCCAACGCGGGCGAAGAGCAGGCGCAGGTAATCGTGGATTTCCGTCACCGTACCCACGGTGGAGCGCGGATTGTGACTGGTGGCTTTCTGTTCGATGGAGATGGCGGGCGACAGACCCTCGATCAAATCCACATCCGGTTTTTCCATCAGCTGCAGGAACTGGCGTGCGTAGGCGGACAGGGATTCCACATAACGCCGCTGTCCTTCCGCATAAAGCGTGTCGAAAGCGAGCGAGGATTTGCCCGATCCGGACAGGCCGGTGATGACGACCAGCTTGTTGCGCGGGATGTCGAGGTTGATGTTTTTCAGGTTGTGGGTGCGCGCACCGCGGATTTTTATGAAGGACATGGCCACAGCAGAGTTAAACGTAACCTGCTAATATACTCAACTTTGCTTTGCAGACCAAACAAATGCACGAAACAGAAAGGATGACCTCCATCGAACTGCGCGCCAGCGCAGGCCTGGCGGGCATTTTCGGCCTGCGCATGCTGGGCATGTTCCTGATCCTGCCGGTGTTCGCCATCTACGCCACCACCCTTCCCGGTGGCGACAACCATGCCATGATCGGACTTGCGCTGGGCGCTTACGGCTTGACCCAGGCAATGCTGCAATTGCCGTTCGGCATGGCCTCGGACCGTTTCGGGCGCAAGCCGGTGATTTATTTCGGCCTGGTGCTGTTCGTCCTGGGCAGCTTTGTTGCCGCTTCCGCCCATGATATTTTCTGGATTGTCGTGGGGCGTTCGATTCAGGGGGCGGGGGCGATTTCCGCAGCTGTTACCGCTCTACTTGCCGACCTTACGCGTGAAGAACACCGCACCAAGGCCATGGCGATGATCGGTTCCACCATCGGCCTCATGTTCGCCGCCTCAATGGTGCTCGGGCCCGCGCTGTACCAGTCCATCGGCGTGCCGGGCATGTTCGCTTTGACTGGCATCCTGGCTTTGCTGGCGATCGTGGTCGTGGCCAAGGTGATTCCCGATCCCAAGGCCAGCCATTTCCATTCCGATGCCGAGATGGCGCCGGCACGGCTCAAGGATGTGTTGCGTGACAAGCAGCTATTGCGCCTCGATTTCGGGATTTTTGCGCTGCACGCGGCACAGATGGCGATGTTTACCGTGATTCCGCTGGCCATCAAGGAAACCGGAGGGCTGGCTTGGAACGAGAGCCAGCACTGGAAGATTTATCTGCCGGTAATGCTGGCCGCTTTTGCGTTGATGGTGCCGGCGATCATCATTGGAGAGAAAAAAGCCAAACTGAAGCAGATATTCGTTTTCGCCGTGTCCCTGCTGTTCCTGAGCCAGCTTATGATGAGCGTCCTGGTCGGAAACTTCTGGGGCATCGTGGCCATGTTGCTGATATTTTTCATCGCCTTCAACATTCTCGAAGCCAGCCTGCCCTCGCTAATTTCCAAGATCGCGCCGGCACAGTCCAAGGGCACCGCGATGGGTGTGTATAATACTTCACAGTCTCTTGGCCTGTTCGTGGGCGGCGTAATTGGCGGCCTGCTGGCGCACAATTTCGGCTATTTCGCGGTATTTGCCTTTGGCGCGGTGCTGACCGGCTTGTGGTTGTGGATGGCGCTGTCCATGCGCACCCCGCCGGCGGTGAAAACCAAAATGTACCACCTCGAGGCAATGGACGAGGCCAGCGCGCGCGATTTGGCGCGGCAACTGGCAGCAGCGACAGGCGTGATGGAGGCGGTGGTATCGGCTGATGAAGGCGTGGCTTATCTCAAGGTCAACCTGGCCGGGTGGGATGAAGAACACGTGTTGAAACTAATCGAGGGAGGGGCGTGACATGGCATCGGTAAACAAGGTAATTCTGGTCGGCAACCTGGGCAAGGACCCGGAAGTGCGCTACATGCCCAGCGGCGAAGCGATTACCAACATCACCGTGGCGACCACGGATACGTGGAAAGATAAAAGTGGTGAGAAGCAGGAAAAAACCGAATGGCATCGCGTCGCCTTCTTCAGCAAGCTGGCCGAAATCGCTGGCGAGTACCTGAAAAAAGGCAGCCAGGTTTACATCGAGGGGCGTCTGCAAACCCGCAAGTGGCAGGACAAGGAAGGCCATGACCGCTACACCACTGAAATCGTTGCCGACCGCATGCAGATGCTGGGCTCGCGTGGCGGCAGCGGCAACAGTTTCGAAGTGATGGACAAGGAACCGGCCGGAGGCGGTACGGCGAAACCAGCCAAGAAACCGGGCGGAGAGTTTGATGATTTCGAGGATGATATTCCGTTCTAGCGATCTTGAATCAAGGGTGTGACGCCCCCATTTATAAAGCGTCATTTATGTTTTGCATGGAGTTTGCGATGCCTATTTACGAATACCGTTGTGCCGATTGCGGTTTCCAGAAGGAATACATTCAGAAAATGAGCGATGCTCCGCTTTCTGTTTGCCCCGAATGTGGCAAGGAAGCGTTCGGCAAGTTGTTGAGCGCAGCGGGCTTCCAGCTCAAGGGCAGCGGCTGGTACCAGACCGATTTCAAGGGCGGCTCCAAGCCCAAGGAAGAGGCTAAGCCCGCTGGCGGTTGCGGCGGCGGTTGCGCTTGCCATTAAGCCGAAGTCAAAGCTACGCGGATTCGCCCCTCAGGCTGATCCGCGTTTGTCTTGTTTAGATTCATGAAACGCTATTTCATTACCGGATTGCTGATATGGGCGCCGCTCGGCATTACCGTGTGGGTGCTCAACCTGCTCGTCGGCACTCTGGATCAGAGCCTCCTTCTCCTGCCCGAGTCGCTGCGCCCGCAAGCCGTGCTGGGGCACAATATCCCCGGCATCGGCGCGATCCTGACACTGCTGGTGATTCTTCTCACCGGCTTATTGGCGGCAAATATCATCGGGCAGCGTCTGGTGCGCTTCTGGGAAGCCTTGTTGGCACGTATTCCGGTGGTCAAATCCATCTATTACAGTGTCAAGCAGGTGAGCGACACGCTTTTTTCCGGCAACGGCGAGGCGTTCCGCAAAGTGTTGCTGGTGCGCTACCCCCATCCCGAAGCATGGTCGCTGGCTTTCCAGACCAATGTGCCGAGCGATGTTTCGGCACAGTTCGACGAGGAATATGTGGGCGTGTTCATTCCCACCACTCCCAGTCCGGTCAACGGTTTCTATTTCTACGTCAAGAGGAGCGAGACCATCGAGCTCAACATGAGCGTGGATGACGCGATCAAGTCCATCGTCTCCATGGGCGTGGTGGCGCCAAAGAAAGACCCAACCGCTGGAATCTACCCAGGCGACTGATTGGCTTTCTCTCGGGTATAATTCGCCCTTTTGTTTCGCTCGTTCCAACTCGAATCGGATTCAACCATGATGCGTACTCATTACTGCGGCGCGGTCAATCGCGCCCATTTGCAACAAACCGTCACTTTGTCCGGCTGGGCGCACCGCCGCCGCGATCACGGCGGGGTGATTTTCATCGACTTGCGCGACCGCGAAGGCCTGGTGCAGGTGGTATGCAATCCCGACAAGGTGGATACCTTCGCCATCGCCGAAAAAATCCGCAACGAGTTCGTGCTGAAAGTAACGGGCCGCGTCAATCCGCGCCCCGAGGGAACGGTTAACCCCAACCTGCCCACCGGCGAAATCGAAGTCATCGCCGACAGCATCGAGATTCTCAATGCCTCCGCCACGCCCCCGTTCCAGCTCGATGACGAGAACCTGTCCGAGAACGTGCGCCTGACGCACCGCTACCTCGACCTGCGCCGTCCGGTGATGCAGGAAAACATGAAGTTGCGTTACCGTGTCGCCAAGACGCTACGCGATTATCTCGACCAGCACGGCTTCATTGAAATCGAAACGCCCATGCTGACGCGCTCCACCCCGGAAGGTGCGCGCGATTACCTGGTGCCGAGCCGCGTTCACCCGGGCCATTTTTTCGCGCTGCCGCAATCGCCGCAGCTGTTCAAGCAGCTGTTGATGGTGGCTGGCTTCGACCGCTATTTCCAGATCACCAAGTGCTTTCGCGACGAAGACCTGCGCGCTGACCGCCAGCCGGAATTCACCCAGGTCGATATCGAGACCTCGTTCATGAGCGAGGGCGAGATCATGGATATCGTGGAAACCATGATCCGTGGCCTGTTCAAGACCGTGATGGCAGTCGACCTGCCCAATCCCTTCCCGCGCATGCCTTACAGCGAAGCCATGGGCCGTTACGGTTCCGACAAACCCGACATGCGCGTGACGCTGGAACTGACCGAACTCACCGACGTGATGAAAACAGTGGAATTCAAGGTATTCCGCGGTGCGGCGGACATGGAGGGTGGCCGCGTGGCGGCGCTCAAGGTGCCCGGCGGCGGAACGCTGTCGCGCAAGGAAATCGACGACTACACTACTTTTGTGGGTATCTACGGCGCCAGGGGCCTGGCCTACATCAAGGTCAACGAAGTGGCCAAGGGACGCGACGGCCTCCAGTCGCCCATCGTCAAGAACCTGGACGATGTCGCCCTGAAGGCGATCATCGAACGTACCGGCGCTACCGATGGCGACCTGATTTTCTTCGGCGCCGACAAGGCCAAGGTGGTGAACGAAGCCTTGGGTGCCCTGCGCGCCAAGGTCGGCCACGAGCGCGGGCTGGCGCAAGGCGACTGGAAGCCCTTGTGGGTGGTGGATTTCCCCATGTTCGAGCGCGACGAGGAAAACAACCGCTGGGCGGCCCTGCACCACCCCTTCACCTCGCCCGCCGACGGCCACGAGGACCTGCTCGCCAGCGACCCCGGCAAAGCATTGTCCAAGGCTTACGACATGGTGCTGAACGGATGGGAAATCGGTGGCGGATCGGTGCGTATCCACCGCCAGGAAGTCCAGTCCAAGGTATTCCAGGCGCTCAACATCAGCGCCGAGGAAGCCCGGGAAAAATTCGGCTTCCTGCTCGACGCGCTGCAATTCGGCGCCCCGCCCCATGGTGGCCTGGCCTTCGGACTGGATCGCCTGGTGACGCTGATGGTCGGCGCCGAATCCATCCGCGATGTCATCGCCTTCCCCAAGACCCAGCGTGCCGCCTGCCTCCTGACGCAGGCGCCCAACACCGTGGACGAGAAACAGTTGCGCGAGTTGCACATTCGTTTGCGCCAGCAGGTGCAGACGCAGGTGGATGTGGCCAAGGATTGAACCAGACTGACAAATTTGGAGAATTGATATGCCCGTAACCCCTCACGACCTGGTGGTCGAAGCCAAAACCCAGATCAAGGAAGTCAGCTGTGACGAAGCGCAGGCGCTGCTCGGCAAGCGCGTGATCCTGGATGTGCGCGAATACGACGAATTCGCGGCAGGCCATCTTCCCGGTGCCATCAACATCCCGCGCGGCGTGCTCGAATTCAAGATCGGCATGGTGCCGGAAGCTGCCGCCAGGAATGCATCCTTGCTGATTTATTGCCGCACCAGCGGCCGCGCGGCGCTTTCCGCGGTGCAACTGCACCGGCTGGGCTATACCGACGTGATTTCCATGGGGGGTGGTTTCGATCAGTGGAACAACGAGCAGCGCCCCACGGAAAAACCGGAACCGATCAATTTCGAGTAAATCCGACAGGCTCATTGGCCAGGATGGCTTACAAAACTCCCGTCTCCGTCCTGGTCGTGATTTACACGCCCGACTTGCAGGTATTGTTGCTGGAACGTGCCGATCACCCGGCTTACTGGCAGTCGGTAACCGGCAGTTGCGAGCCCGGCGAAAGCCTGCACCAGACCGCGCAGCGCGAAGTGGCCGAGGAAACAGGGCTGGATGCCGGCTCATTCAAGCTCAGCGACTGGCGTACGCAGAATGTTTTTGAAATCTATCCCGAGTGGCGCCACCGTTACGCCCCCGGCGTAACCCACAATACCGAACACATGTTCGGGTTGCTCATCCCCGAGCCGATGCCCATCAAACTGGCTGCGCGCGAACACCTCGATTGCGTCTGGCTGCCTTATCGCGAAGCGGCGCGGAAAGTGTTTTCCTGGACCAACGTGGCAGCGCTGGAACGCCTGCCCGAGATGGCAGCTGCCCATAGCGCAGATTGACAGCCAGGAAATGCCCCGGCTAGCACAGCTGTGTTACATTTGTCGCATTATCGCAACAGGGTTGCCGGCAACGATGAGTGCGCTTTCCACCAAGTATCGCGTTCCAGGAGATTTCTGGGGGGGGCTGGCCGCCATGCTGGTTGCCTTGCCGGCGGCAGTGGCCTTCGGTGTTACCATCTATGCGGCGATCAGCCCGCAGTATGCCGCCTTCGGGGCGCTGGCCGGGATACTCGGCGCTACCGCGCTGGGACTGATCGCTCCGACCCTGGGCGGCACCGACCGTCTCATCAGCGCGCCCTGCGCCCCTGCTGCCGCCGTGCTGGCCGCGTTTGCGATCGAACTGGTCAAGCAGGGCGTGGCTCCCGGGACCATCGTCCTGCTGCTCACGGTACTTGGCATTCTGGCCGGTCTGATCCAGATGCTGATCGGCTTTATCGGCCTCGGAAAACTGATCAAGTACATCCCCTACACGGTGGTCAGCGGCTACCTGAGCGGCGTGGGCCTCATCATCATCGGCAGCCAGATTCCGAAGTTTGTCGGCATACCTGCCGGCTCGGCCTGGTGGGAGGCGCTCCTTTCCGCGCAACTCTGGGACATGCGCAGCATTGCAGTCGGTTCGGCGACGGTGGTGGTGGCGCTGGTCGCGCCCAGGATCACGAAAGCCATCCCCGGCACCATCCTCGGCATTATCGCCGGCGTGGCGACTTACTTCGCGCTGGCCAATAACGATCCTTCCATGCTGACGCTGAGCGGAAACACGTTGGTGCTCGGACCCCTCGGTGCCACCGGAGAAGGCTATATCGGAGCGATCACCGGGCGTTGGTATGAGATCGGCGAGTTGAAACTTTCCCAGGTCGCCGGCCTGCTCGGCAACGCGCTCACCCTCGCCGCGCTGCTCTCCATCGATACCCTGAAGACCTGCGTGGTGCTCGACCAGATGACGCGAACGCGTCACGAGCCCAACCGCGAACTGGCCGCGCAGGGGATCGCCAACGTTGCCTCGTCGGTCATCGGCGGCATTCCCGGTTCGGGCACCATGGGTGCAACCATGGTGAATCTGAGCAGCGGCGCGCAAACCCGCGTTTCCGGCATCGCCGAGGGCGCGCTGTCGCTGCTGGCCGCACTGGCGCTGGGCTCGTTTATCGCCTGGATACCGATTGCCACCCTGGCGGGTGTTCTGATCGTCATCGGCTTGCGCATGATCGATACCGAACCCCTGCGCTTCCTCGAATCGCGTGCCACGGTGTTCGATTTCGCGGTAGTGGTTACCGTCATCGCTGCGGCGCTGACGGTCGGCTTGATCGCCGCCTCCGCCGCGGGTGTCGCCATGTCCATTATTCTTTTCGTGCGCGAGCAGGTCGGCGGTTCGGTGGTGCGGCGCAAGTCTTTCGTCAACCAGCGCTCGTCCACCTGGTACCGCCCCGAGGCCGAAATGCGCATCATCGAACAAAAAGGCGACAAGGCGGTCATTCTCGAATTGCAGGGCAGCCTGTTCTTCGGCACCACCTACCAGCTTTACTCGGAGCTCGAACCGGAAATCAAGACGCGTGATTTTGTCATTCTCGACATGCGGCGGGTGCAGTCTGTGGACATCACTGCCGCGCACATGCTTAACCAGGTGCGCGACATGCTGACGGAGCGCGGCGTTCCACTGCTGCTGAGCAACATCCGCGAGCAGTTGCCCAGTGGCAAAAACCTGCGCGAGTTCTTTGAACAGACCGGCTTTATCCGCGCCACAGACGCGATACCGGTTTTCCAGACCATCGAAGACGCAATCGAATGGGTGGAAGAGCGCCTGGTAGGCGACACCTTGCAAGCGGTCAACGAGGAAGTCCCCTTGATGTTGCAGGAAATGGAGCTGTTCCGGGGGCGCAAGGACGAGACCCTGGCCGATCTGGAAACGCGCATGGAACAGCGCACCGTCAAGGCCGGGGAATGCATCTATTCGATTGGCGACGCGGGCAGCGAGCTTTACCTCATCCGTCGCGGCGAAATCCGGATCATGGCGCCGATCAGCGGCAGCCGCCGCTTGCACCATATCGCAACCTTCGGACGCGGGGATTTTTTCGGTGGCCTGGCCTTCCTCGACGGCCATCCGCGTGGCGACAATGCCATTGCCCACGCCGACACCGACCTGTTCGTGCTCTCGCTCGCGCAGTTCAATCAGCTTTCGGAGGAACACAAGCGGCTGGCATTCACGCTGTTGAGCGCCATCTCCCGTACCTTGGCGCAGCGCTTGCGGCATGCCGATGGCGAGCTGACGCTGCTGCAGCAATAGTCTTCCCGGGCGTTTCCCCGCAGTCAGACGCGGGATGGGCTGGAATTTTGCGGCCAGTGTGGTAAGTTTACGCCTTTGCCTCGCAGCCATTAACCCGCCATGTCCATTCCGATCCCCGCCGCCATTCCCTTCGATCTGTATGCACGCCTCAGCGATGAGCAGTGCCTTGAGCGCATCGTGGCCGCCAAGGCCGCGCTGGGCAAACGGCTGGTGATCCTGGGGCATCATTACCAGCGCGACGACGTGATTCGCCATGCCGATTTCACCGGCGACTCGCTCAAGCTGTCGCGCCAGGCGGCGAATTCCGAAGCGGAATACATCGTGTTCTGCGGCGTGCATTTCATGGCCGAGGTGGCGGACATCCTGTCGCGTCCGGAGCAGGTTTCCATCCTGCCCGACTTGTCCGCCGGCTGCTCCATGGCGGACATGGCCTCGCTGGCCAAGGTCGAGCGTGCCTGGCGCGAGCTCAAGACGGTGCTCGATCCCGACCAGAGTGTCACCCCGGTCACCTACATCAATTCCGCCGCCGACCTCAAGGCCTTCTGCGGCGAGCACGGCGGCATCGTGTGCACCTCCGGCAATGCGCCAAAAATCCTCGAGTGGTCCTTCGCCCAGCGCGAAAAGGTATTGTTCTTCCCCGACCAGCACCTGGGACGCTGGAGCGGCTACAAGATGGGCATTCCGCTCGACGAAATGGTGCTGTGGGACTACGACCAGCCCATGGGCGGACTGACGCCGGAACAGATCAAAAAAGCCAAAATCATCCTGTGGAAAGGCCTGTGCTCGGTGCACCAGATGTTCCAGCCCCAGCATATCCAGAAATTCCGCGAGCAGCACCCTGACGGGCTGGTGATTTCTCACCCCGAATGCAGCTTCGAGGTGTGCCAGTTGTCCGACTACGTCGGCTCCACCGAATACATCATCAAGACCATCGCCGAATCCGCGTCCGGCACCCACTGGCTGGTGGGCACCGAGCTTAACCTGGTCAACCGCCTGGCGAACCGCTTCAAGCCGGAAGGCAAGACGGTGCAGTTCATGTCTCCCACGGTGTGCATGTGCTCCACCATGGCGCGCATCGATCCGCAGCACTTGGCCTGGATTCTGGAAAATCTGGCGCAGGGCAGGGTGGTGAACCAGATCAGGGTGCCGTCACAGGAGGCCGAACTGGCGCGCCTGTCGTTGCAGCGCATGCTCGACGCGTCTTGAAGCTATCCCGACTTCAGACCCCAACTCCCAACCCCTCCCGGCCTCCCCTTGTCAGGGGAGGTGTCCTTGCGCGCCCCTCCCCTGAAGCGGGTCAAGCAGGCAATCCGCGTAGCGGATGCTCGCACAAGGGGAGGCCGGGAGGGGTTGGGCTGCTTGAACTTCTCGCCCCGGCCAAGACCGCCGCGATCGGCCGCGAGGCCATTCTGCACGGCGCGGACGCAGTCTATATCGGCGGGCCGTCGTTTGGCGCGCGCCACAACGCCGTCAACAGCGTCGGTGAGATCGCCGCGCTGGTGGAATTCGCGCACCGCTACCATGCGCGCATCTATGTCACCCTCAACACCATCCTGCACGATGCCGAATTGGAAACCGCACGCCGCCTGATCCATGAATTCTACGCTGCCGGTGTCGATGCGCTGATCGTCCAGGATATGGGCCTGCTGGAACTGGACCTGCCGCCCATCGATCTGCACGCCTCGACCCAGTGCGACATCCGCACCCCGGAAAAGGCGCGTTTCCTGGCCGATGCAGGGTTTTCGCAAATCGTGCTGGCGCGCGAACTGACGTTGGCGGAAATCGCCGCCGTGCGCGCGGCCGTGCCGGCGGATACCGTGATCGAACACTTCATCCACGGTGCGCTATGCGTGGCTTTTTCCGGCCAGTGCTACATCAGCCACGCGCAAACCGGGCGTAGCGCGAACCGCGGCGACTGCTCCCAGGCCTGCCGCCTGCCCTATACCCTGCAGGACGGCGCGGGTCGTGTGGTGGCCTTCGACAAGCATTTGCTGTCGGTCAAGGACAACAACCAGAGCGACAACCTGCGCGCGCTGGTCGATGCCGGGGTGCAGAGCTTCAAGATCGAGGGGCGCTACAAGGAAGCCGCCTACGTCAAGAACATCACCGGCCACTACCGCCAACTGCTCGACGCGATCCTCGCCGAACGGCCGGATCTGGCGCCCGCCTCCAGCGGCCGTACCCAATTGCTGTTTACGCCCAATCCGGACAAGACCTTTCATCGCGGCGCGACCGACTACTTCTCCAATGGCCGCAAGGCCGACATCGGCGCCTTCGATACCCCGGCTTTCGTCGGCGTCCCGCTCGGCACCGTGACGCGCATCGGCGCGGACTGGTTCGAGCTGGAAGCGAACGAGCCGCTTGCCAACGGCGACGGGCTGACCTACCTGCACAAGCGAGAGGTGATCGGCATCCAGGCCAACCGCGCCGAGCGTGTGGGGAAAGGCGAACTCTGGCGCGTGTGGCCGAACGAGCCGATCAGTAGCCTGCCGGGCCTGAAAGCCGGCACGGCGCTGAGTCGCAACCGCGATCATGTCTGGGATCAGGTGCTGACGAAGAAATCCGCAGAGCGCCGCATCGATGTGAGCGCACGCTTTGGCGACAGCGCCGACGTTTTCACCCTGGCGCTGCAGGACAGCGACGGCATCAGCGCGACAGCCAGTGTCATTTTCGACAAGCAGCCGGCACAGAACCCGGCAGAAGCCGAGGCCGCATTGCGCGAGCAGTTGGCCCGCTTCGGCAATACCCTTTTCGCGCTGCGGCAACTCGATATCGGCTGGAGCCAGCCCTGGTTCGTGCCGTCTTCCATTGCCAACAAACTGCGCCGCGACGCGGTCGAGCAGCTGGAAGCCGCGCGCCTCAAAGCCTACCAGCGCCCGGCGCGCAAATCCGAAGCGGAGCCGCCCGCCGTTTACCCGGAGGAAACGCTTTCCTACCTGGCCAACGTTTACAACCAGGCGGCGCGCGCGTTCTACGCCCGGCACGGCGTCAAGCTGATCGATGCCGCCTACGAGGCGCACGAGGAAGCGGGCGAGGTGTCGCTGATGATCACCAAGCACTGCCTGCGTTACTCCTTCAGCCTGTGCCCCAGACAGGCCAAGGGGATCACGGGCGTGCAGGGCCAGGTGCGCGCTGAGCCGATGATGCTGCTGAACGGGAAAGAGCGGCTGATGCTGACATTCGACTGCCAGGCGTGCGAGATGCATGTCATGGGCAAGATGAAAAAGCAGCTGTTGAAGCCATAAACCTAAAAATGCAATTCAAGCCACAGAGGTCACAGAGGTGAAGCGGGTTTCACCTTGTTTTTACTCTGTGAACTCTGTGTTCTCTGTGGCTACTGAGTTCTCAAGGATGAAACCTGAAGGAGGAATAGCTGTGCGAATAGCAGACAACCGGAACCGAACACGGCGTTTATTTTCCACCTGCATGGGCCTGGCCCTGTGCGGTCTGTTAGCCGCGCCATTCGCCGCTCATGCCGGGCGCTTGCCCCTGCGGGCGGTGGATACGGCGGAAATCCCTGAAATCGTCATTTCGGCGGGGGATTCCGACCGCAAACCCTTGCCCTATTACCGCATCGCGCCCGACGTTTATTTTCTCTACGGCAATATAGCCGAGGTCGATGGCAGAAACCGCGGTTTCAACGGCAACGCCGGCTTCGTCGTGACTGGCGAGGGGGTAGTGGTGATCGACAGCCTGGGCACGCCCAGGCTGGGGCGCAGGCTGATCGCCACGGTGCGCAAGGTGACGGACAAGCCGATCAAATACCTGATCCTCACCCACAACCATCCCGACCATTCCTACGGCGCGGTGGCGTTCCGGCGCCTTCCCGGCATCAAGATCGTCGGCCACGCGGGCACGCTGGACTACCTCAACTCGGACAATCTGCCGGCCTCGGTCGCCTTCCGCCGCCGCATCCTCGGCGCCGACATGAAAGGATTCAAGGGCGTGGAGCCCGACATCCTGGTGGGCGGCGAGACCTATAGCCACCACGACTTCACGCTGGGCGGCAAAACCTTCACCGTGTTCAATGCCGACCACCACCATTCCTTCGGCGATCTCGTGGTGCACCAGGTGGAAGACCAGATCCTGTGGATTTCCGACCTCGCCTTCAACAATCGCTCCACTTTCATGGGCGATGGCCATTCAGGCGCCGCGCTGGAGGCAATGGACTGGATGCGCAAGACCTTCCCCGAAACCCGGCTGATGATCCCGGGCCACGGCAGCGCCCAGACACCGCCGTTCCCTATGGTGGAAAAGACATACAGCTACATCAAGCGCCTGCGCGATGAAATGCGCGCCGCCGTGGAGTCCGGGCAGGACCTGGAAAGCGCGGTGCGCCTGTCCGATTTTGCGGACTGGCACGCAATACCGCTCTACCATGAGAACCACAAGAAAAATGCAAATTTCATCTACCGCGAGATGGAACAGGAAGTTTTTTTCGGCAAGTAATGCCGTTCTAAGTTGCGGCGGAGCCACAAGTTTGTGGGTTGGCTCAGCCAAGTGCGATAATCCATGTGCACAAATTATCGGTCAAACACGTGTTACACATAGCCTATTACGAAGCTGATGTTGCTGCCTGAGGTAGGCTGGAAAAAATGGAGTCCAACGTTTCTGTAAAATGACGAAACGGAGGACGAAGATGGAACGATTACCAAAAGGGGTTTACAGCCCTGAATTTCGAGAGCAGGCAGTGCGTCTGCATGGCACCGATCAGCCTACCGTACAACACCGTCGTCTGACTCGTTGTCCTCGTCATGGCTCCTTTTTCGCATTTCTCTTTCGGCCTTGGCGCGGTGCTGCTCTGATGCGATCATGAGTTCGAGTTCTGCGATATGCTTTTGGCGAACGCTTTGACCGCCGGCCGTTTGTCTGCCAACCACTCTGTCATGGCTTGGCGATTGGCGTGAT
Organism: Sulfuricellaceae bacterium; assembly: GCA_031426915.1. Classification (GTDB taxonomy): domain Bacteria; phylum Pseudomonadota; class Gammaproteobacteria; order Burkholderiales; family Sulfuricellaceae; genus Sulfurimicrobium. The sequence goes on from JASJPB010000043.1 coordinate 54,454, forward strand.
GACTTCGCCATCTCTGGCAACTGCGACGCAAGAAGGTAAATCTTGGTGGTTTTTTAGCAACCAGGCATCCAGTTCATGGCTGATATGAGTTAACCAGACCTTGGCAGGCACGAGCGTTCCGGCAATATCTAGGGCGCGAGTCAAGTCATTGTGGTTGCGAGGTGAATCGCCTAACGGTGGAAGTGTACAGTCCACTGCCGCCAATTCAGGCTTCCACCCCTTTAAAAATAGTTTCGTTTGAGGTGGCAAGCCAACGGTATCGGTCAAATAGGCAAAGCGTTGGCCGGCCGTGTCCTCGATCGCATAGCCAAAAGTCACCTTGGAGTGAATAAGAGGCAGTGGCGTGAGCATCAGATCGCCAATCTTGATCGGAGAAAACTTGGAGAGCCGACGAAATTCAAGAAGCCCGTGGTTCTTATAAAGGTCAGCACAACCTGCCGAATCAGGTGGCCCGTAGACAGGGATACATTCGCCGATTCCCCAACGCAGATGAAACAGCCCCTGAACGTGATCTGGATGAAAATGCGTCAGTACAATGGCAGTCAGGCTGCCAGGCGGAAATCGCTCGGTGAGATCTGACAGGCCGGCATCGATCAGAATGCGAGTCTCACCCGCTTCCACCAAAGCCGTGCATGGGCGTCGACGGAAATTAGTAACTGCTCGTGCCTGCATACAAGCCGGACAATTACAGCCATAGAGCGGCACGCCGCCTGCATCACCAGTGCCGAGAAACGTCACGCGCATGTTAGGCAAATGCTCGCTCGGAAGTATCGGCGACTGATAACAATTCCACAAAGCGCTCGCCGGCCTCGCGTAATTCGCCGTCATTCAGGATAGTTTCCACGTGGCCGTCGGGATGCATAAACAGCCGCGCACGCGTCAGCCTTCCTGCGATCTGCTCTTCCGTTTCCCGGCCGCGAGCGTGCAGTCTTGCGGCAAGAACTTCGGGCGAAACGGTGACCAGAACCGCCGTCAAGGCCGGGTAGCGGCGCCTGGCTTCTGGCAGATACTCTCGGGAGCCGTTCATCACCACGTTGCAACCTTTTGCCAGCCAGAGATTGATTTCCCGGCCGATGCCATAGCGCAACCCATGGCTACCCCAGTGCATGGCGAAGAGACCGGTATTGAGGCGGGCATCGAATTCGTCCTCTGTCAGAGCGACGTGATTCTCCCCGTGAAGTTCCACCGGCCGAGTAATGTAGCGGTGGGCGAAGACCACACCAGGGTCAGCTGCAAGACGTTCCCGCCCATAACGCATCAGGCTGTCCTTGCCGCTGCCGGAAGGGCCGATGACGTAGAAGAGTTTTCCCTCAGCCATGATCGAAACGTGCCTCAAATACAAGTTTCCCAGCAGAGAAGACGCTGCTCGCCTGCACCAGTCCGTTGACGTGTGCGACTGACACGAGATCGGCCCGCTTACCGACTGCAATCTCGCCTCGATCGGTAAGTCCCGCGGCGCACGCCGGGTTGATACTAACCAGACGTACCGCATCGGCGAGGCTGATCCCCGCTAGCTCAGGCAAGCGAAATACAGCCACGATCAAGGCGGCTGGGTGATAGTCGGCGCATAAACAGTCGGCGACGCCAGCCATGACGGCATCTAGCGCCTTTACCGCACCGGACTGGCTCTTGCCGCGCAGAATATTGGGAGCGCCGAACACCGTGCTCATGCCTCTACTGCGTGCGGCGCGAGCAGATTCGAGATTGATTGGGAATTCAGAGATGCCTACGCCCAAGCTATGCAGTGTCTCGACCTTCTCCGGCGTATCGTCGTCGTGACTGGCAACATGGATGCCTTTTTTCCTTGCAGCTTCGATCAGCAGGCGGATACGCGTCATCGCACCATCGGCCTGAGCCAGCTTGTTCTCGACCAGCGTATCGAGTTCAGCCTCCGATTTTTTGTAGGATCGCGCCAGATAATCGCGGTAGGCCGCGATGTCCTTGAACTGCCCCTGACCGGGTGAGTGGTCCATCACGGAGAGCAAATGCATCTCGTCAGCGGCCATCAATTCGAGCAGCACTTCCGGCGCCGTCGGATCGGTGACCTCGTAACGACAATGCACCCGGTTATCCACCAGCCCATGCGGATTCCAGGCATGGACAGCCCGGGCAACCGAGGCGGCAAAGGCATTGTTGCGCACGCCAAGCTCTTCGTTGGCGAAGGACAGTGCGTGAAAAACCGTTGTCACACCAGCAGCGGCATTGCGCTTGTCTGCTTGGGCACAGGCAAAATCAAGTGGAAAATGCACATTCGGGCGTGGTTCGACTTCTTTCTCAAGCGCATCGCAATGCAGGTCGATCATGCCGGGGATCAGCGTCTTGCCGCGCAAGTCGATGGCTTGTACTCCGTTGCCGGACTCGGGGTTGATCGCGGCGATCATGCCGTCTTCGATCAACAATGCGGCGTTCTCGAGTACGGCATCGCGGAGTACCACGCGGGCGCCAGTCAGATAAAGCTTGTTCATGCGATCTCCTTGAGGATTTCATCGACGGCAGGCGGCGGCGCTAGTTCGACGACCTGATTGGCCAGCCGGCGGGTCGTTTCTGGGTGGTGAAAAATGGCGAGCATAGCCGTTCCTTCGGACTTCAAAGCTTCGATAAGGCCAATCACGCATTCGGCGGTTTTAGGGTCGAGGCTGGCGGTCGGTTCGTCGAGCAGCAGCAAACGGGGCTTTGCGATAAAGCCGCGCGCCAGGTTGACTCGCTGGCGTTCACCGCCGGAAAATGTTGCCGGTGAAACGCTCCACAGACGCTCCGGCAGGTTCATGGCCGAAAGCAACTCGGCAGCGCGTTGTCTTGCCTCATTGCGCACGGCGCCAAGGCTGAACAGCGGTTGTGCCACGACATCGAGTGTCGACTGACGGGGAAGGCAATGCAGAAACTGGGTGACGAAGCCGATCTCACGGCGCCGAAGTTCCAGTATCTGGTGCTCACTAGCCAAGGCCAGATCCAGTTCATGTCCCAGTGCATTACGATAGAGAATGCGACCTGCACTCGGCAAATAGCTGCGGTAGATGCCCTTTAGCACAGAGGATTTTCCGGCACCGGTCGGGCCGACCAGTGCCGTCAATTCGCCAGAGCGCACCGTAAAGTTGACATTATGCGAGGATGGGATCAGTTTGTTCTGCTCATGCAACTGGAAATGCTTGCCGTAGCTTTCGACCTGAAGAATGGGGGGAAGCATGTCGTCCTCCTTTAAAGGGCAGAAGCCACCAGCCGCTGTGTATAAGCGTGCTGGGGGTCTTCCAGGATTTGATCGGTTAGTCCCGATTCGATGACGCGGCCATATTTCATGACGATAGCGCGCCCGGTCAGCAGGCGAATGACGCCGAGGTCGTGGGTGACGACAACCATGGCGGTCTTTAACTCCTGCTGGATTTCCAGGATCAGGTCGAGAATGCGCGCCTGCACCGAGAGGTCTAGTCCGGTGGTCACTTCGTCAAGGAACAGCAGCGGTGGCTGGGTAGCCAGCGCCTTGGCTATCTGCACGCGCTGCTGCATGCCGCCGGAGAAGTTCTTCGGCAAATCATCGACCCGGGAAAGCAGCACCTCGGTGCGCGCCAGCAGCGCCTTGGCTCGTTCGCGGATGGCGCCGTAGTCCATCAGATCGCTCATCAGCAACCGCTCGGCAATGTTGCCGCCGGCGGTAATGTTGAAATTCAGGCCCAGATTCGGATTCTGATAGACCATGCCGAAGCGGTGGTTGCGCAGCCAGCGCTGCTGGGCGGCATTGAGCGAGAACAGGTCGTGCTGCTTGTCGCGATCATAGAAAACCGCTTCCCCGCCAGAAGGCGCCTGGTCGAAATAAAGGTTCTTCACCACCGTCGACTTTCCGCTGCCTGATTCACCCATGACGCCCAGAATTTCCCCTTCGAAAAGGTCGAAGGAAACATCGTGGATGGCGACGATGCTGCCGCAGTAAGGGCAAAGATTGGTATCCGCTTCCGGGCCCGTTGATTCGATGCATTGTGGGCAGCCTGGACCATAGATCTTGCTCAAATTGCGGACTTCGAGAATCTTGTTCATGCCGTTTCTCCCTGAACTGTTCCCTCGGTTTCTTCAACGTGCATGAGTTGCTCGTCGCACCAGTCACTGTCCGAACATTGATAGGCTTTGTTGCCGGAATCGCTGACGAATTCGTCGAGGAAAGAATTCATGCATCCGCAACGGGCGCATGCGCGACGTTTCCGCAAAGCATCGCGGAAGTCTTCGACACGGAAGGGTACGTCAGAAAAGGCCAGCGGCTCCGCCCTTGTATGTGGCGGTACGGCGTAAATCTTCTTCTCGCGCCCGGCACCGAACAGGATCAGCGCAGCCGACTCGTTGAGTTTCGGTACGTCCCAACGCGGAATAGGTGAAGGGTCGATGACGTAGTGGCCATTGATGCGTGTGGGATAGCGGTGCGAAATGGTAATCTCGTCGAACTTGACGATATCCTCGTAGAGCTTGACCAGCAGGCGCGAGTAGTCTGCCTCGCCGTGCATGGTCTTGCGCTTGTCTTCGGAAGGCTCGACGACCACCAGCGGGTCGGGGTAAGGCACTTGCAGGACAATGATCTGCTGGGCCGTCAGCGGCAGTTCCGGGATGCGGTGGCGAGACTGGATGAGAGTGCTCTCGGCGGTTTTTGTGGTCGTCGAGATGCCGGGGCAGGTCATCTCGATGAACTGGCGCAGATTGACCGCGTTCACCGAATCGTCTGAGCCCTGGTCGATGACCTTGAGTGCCTCATCGGGGCCGATCAGCGACAGGGTCAATTGCAGGCCGCCGGTGCCAAAACCGCGCCCCATAGGCATTTCGCGCGAAGCGTAGGGTACCTGGTAACCAGGGATGGCGATGGCCTTGAGAATGGCGCGGCGCACTTCCTTCTTGGCATATTCGTCGAGGAAGCCGAAGTTGTAGGCATTTGTGGCGCTCATGCGGGCTCTCCCGATTTCTGCTGCGTTGTGCGCAAGCGATCCAGGTCTGACTGGAAGGTGACGTAGTGCGGCATCTTGTAATGGGAAGCAAAACCCATGGAATCGACGCCGTCGACATGCAGAAGCACGAACTCGGGGTCTTCCGACGGGTTGTCGGCGCCGTCCTTCATGCCTTTTTGTAAGGCACGGTCGAGAATCGCCATTGAAATGGCCTTGACCTCGTTGTGGCCGAAACAGGCGCCGTAGCCAATGGTGAACACCGGTTTGCCGCCGGTTTCCGTGGCGTCGTACATCGCCACCACCTCGCATTCGGTCATCAGCACTTCACCGGCTTCGGTGAGTTCGCCGGTGACCGGATGCGGCAAAAGCACAGGCAAGTAACCGACCCGCAGTTCCGCCACAGTCGGATGCACATCTCCATAGCCGCGCATGTTGGAATAGGCGATGGCCAGCAATGACCCGGTTTCCGCCCGCGCCATGGTGGCCAGAGCGGCCGAACGAGGTACGGGAAACACCAGGGGTTCGCGGGTGATATCGAATGCTGGCTGGTGCCTGGCACCCGTGACCGGGGGCAGCAAGCCTTCCGCGCGCAGAGCATCGAGCACCTTGGGAAAGCTGTCCGGCAACCGTGCTTCCGGGCAGCTTTCCAGCCACTCGCGTGCCACGGCCCGGAAGGCCTCCAGAGATTCGTCCATCAATTCCAGCCGTAGCAGGCGCAGGGCGTAATCCGGTGTCGGTCCGAGCATCTGCCCGCCGGGAATTTCCTTGAAGGCGGATGAGATGCGGCGAATCAGCCGCATGCGTGAGGTGTCGAGGGCCGGTGTCGCGGACAGGCGCGGCCGGGTGGAACGCCAGGCGCGTAGCGCGAAAGCGGCTTCCAGCGTGTCGCCCAGGCTTTGCTTGATAGCGAGCGCGGCGAACTGCGGGTGATATACCCCGCCCTCGGAGACAACGCGATCTACCAGGTGGCGCAATTGATGCAGAATTGAGTTGATGGCGAGGGGTTCGGCGCGGTCGCTCGACAGGCCCTCTTCCGTGCGCAGGTATTCGGTGACGGAGGCGGCACTGGCAATGGCCCGGCCGCCGCCCTTGATGGCAACATAACTCATGTCAGAAGACTCCCATGCGCCACAAGCGTCGTGCGCGGCAGCGCAACGATGTGTTTTGAGTCAAAGAAAATAAAGTCGACACCGAGGGGAAAAGCGGCGACCCAATCGGCTCGGCGATGAATCCAGTCGGCATGCAATCCGGAAAAGCGCAAAGTGCGCCGTCCGCTAACGCCGGGACCGTCGAGCTCAATTGACAAGGGTCCGCTGCCCACCGCATCGACCGCAATCAGCAAGGTCGCGCCGAATTCCGGACTTTCCAGGCTGCCCATGGCGGGCTGGAAGTCAGGTGCCCGGCCACCGTCGAGCACAACGTAACGCGCCGCTTCCGCCGTGCCGCGCCGTGCCTGAAGCAACGACCAATCCGCTGCTGTGATTTGATTATGGGGGTCGGCAAGCGTCGCTTCGCCGTCCATCAATGTCGCCAGTACAGCGCGTTGTGCGGTGTCGCCTTCGATCCAGCCCGTCAGATCACACACTTCACCTGGACGCGAAAAGGCCTCAACCAATTCGCGAAAGATGGATTGCTGGATGCTTCCCTGCCAGATGCTTTCAGTCTTCATCATCTTCGTCCTCCGTATTGTTCAGCATGGCAAAATCGACTCGTGTCGCTGCCAGCATGGCGCTGCGGCGATGGTCAGCTTCGCTGCGTTGCTGGGCACCGGACTCCACATGCTGGGAGACGGCCTCCCAGCCAGGGAGTCGCGCTGCAAGAATGGCGTCCAGAATGGCCAGCGAACGTGCGAGATCGGCATCGTCAGCCAGTACCTGCGCTCCACCCTCGGCTCGGCGGCCGTCGGCAAGGCCTAATTCGAGACGACAAGCGGAAAGTGGAAACTCACCCAGGTAATAAGGCTCGTGAAAAGCCCCATCGGTCAGTGTCAGCAGACCCAGCCCAGCTTGCGGCAAACTCATGAGTTTTACTTCGAAATCGGCCACCAGTTGCTCGGCCAGCGTGTTCAAGAGGGAAATCGGATGGGCAGTCAGTGCCCTGATCCAGTCTTTTCGTTCAAGGTTCATCAACCCAGTCTCCTTCGCAACCACGCCGAGGCGTAGTCGATGATCAAAATGGTGGCCAGAATGACCAGAATCAGCGCCGCCGATTGGTTGTACTCGAACAGGCGCAAGGTATCGTGCAGCGCCAACCCGATACCACCGGCCCCCACCAGCCCGAGTACGGAAGCCATGCGCACGTTGCGATCCAGGATGTAGAGGACGTAGCCGAGCGCTTCTCGCAGAATCGATGGCCAGCCGGCATACATAACCATCTGCGGGAAATTGGCGCCGGTGGACGCCACCCCTTCGCACACTCCTTTGTCCACCCGCTCCAGGCTTTCGGCGAAGAACTTGCCGAGAAAGCCCGCCGTATGCACGCCAAGCGCGAGTGCTCCAGGTAACGGTCCCAGTCCGAGAGCCGCAACGAAGATCAGTGCAAGTAGCAGATCCGGCATCGCACGCATGAAGTTGAGGGCTTCCCGTGCGATGCGGTAGGTCACGGCATTGGGTGCGAAATTGCGCGCGGCGAGCGGTGCCAGGAAAAATGCAACCAGCAGAGCGAACACCGTTCCCCAGAGTGCCGTGGCCAGGGTAATACCCATTAGTGATAGATATCTAGACAAGTCAGAGAAATCAGGCTGCCCGTAGCGGCTGAAATACTCACCGATGTCTGCAACGCCGTAGGCAAGGCTTTCGAAGGAGATTTCCAGATCCCAGACAATCACCCAGAGGGTGGCCAGCATCGCAGCCAGCCAGACCGGCATCGGATTGCGCGGTTTCGGCGGGAGAGATTCCGCAGGCGGGCGAACCAATTTCAGGTTATGGAGGCTCATTTTTGTTTCCCGTGGATGATCCGGCTGCGCAAGCTGTCGGATGCACGATCAAGTGCGGTGACCACCAGATAGATGGACAGCGCGATCAGGAGCAGCCGCTCGTACTGGAATAGGCGCATCGACATCACTAGGTCATAACCGATGCCACCGGCGCCGACCAGGCCGAGGATGGCGGCAGCGCGCAGGTTGTGATCGAGGATATACATCACGGTGCCGACAAAGTCGGGCAAGGCTTGGGGCAGCATGGCGAACAGACGCACCTGCATCCAGCCCGCGCCGTGTGCCCGCACGCCTTCGACCGCCTTGTGGTCCACAACCTCGATGGCTTCGGCAAAGAACTTGCCCATGAAGCCCACGGTCACGAAGGCCAAGGCCATGACGCCCGGCAGTGGGCCGAGGCCTACCGCCGACACGAAAACCAGCGCCCATACCAACTCGGGCAGGGCACGCATCAGGCTCAACAAGTCGCGCGTCAGCCGATAGACGACGATATGCGGCGTGGCGTTGCGGGCGGCCAGGATGCCCAATGGCAGGCTGAGAATAATGGCGATGGCGGTGCCCAGTACCGTCATTTCGATGGTTTCGAGCATCTTCGCCAGTAGTTGCGGCACATAGTCCCAGTCGGGCGTGACGAACATCTGCCCGGCGAAGCTGATCATCCTGCCGATGGAACCGATCATGCGAACAAAGTCCACCTCTACCACGGGTGCCGTCAGCCAGAGCGTGCATAACAATGCCAGCACGCCGCCGATCAGCGGCAGCGGCAGTAGCCCGTTAGGCGTAGGCCAGCGCCATGTCGAGACTGTTGTCATCTTCGATGCCTTCCCGTTGGTAGATGGTGCGCAGCATAGACTGCGTCATTTGTTCGGGGCTGCCGTCAAAAACGATCTTCCCGCTATTCATGCCGATAATGCGATCGGCAAAGCGCCGCGCCAGGTCCACCTGATGCAGATTGACCACGACCGTAATGCCGTCACGGTCACAGATTTCCCGCAACAGAGCCATGATTTCCTCGCTAGACACCGGATCCAGGCTGGCGACCGGCTCGTCGGCGAGGATAACCTTGGGCTGCTGCGCCAGCGCACGGGCAATGCCGACACGCTGTTGCTGTCCGCCCGATAACTTGTCGGCACGGCTCCAGGCCTTGTCGGTCAGGGCAACGCGGGACAGCGCCTCCTGGGCGATACCCATGTCTTCCTTGCGAAAGAGGTAAAATACGCTGCCGACCCATGAGCGGTGCGCCAGTCGTCCAGTCAGGACGTTAGTCACGACCGAAAGACGATCCACCAGATTAAACTGCTGAAATACCATGGCCACCTTGGACCGGATGCTGCGTAGTTTTTCCCCGACAACAGACTCTCCACCGATACACACTTCGCCGGTGGTTGGGGTCTCCAAGCCATTCATGAGGCGGAGAAGCGTGGACTTCCCCGCGCCACTTGGCCCTAACACGACGGTGAAACTGCCTGAGCGAATCTCTGTATTGACGCCTTTAAGCGCTTCAAAACCGTTGGGGAAGCGCTTTGATACGGATTGAATGGAAATCGCGGACATGAGTTCTTCTCCTTTAGTCAGGAAGGCGGGTCACAGTGACCCGCCTCACCTGAAACACTTACTTGAGCTGTTCTTTCCTCAGGCCGAGTTCCTTCACCAGATCGCGCACCATCTGGTAATCCTTGGGGGCGATGGCCACGTAATGACTCAGGTTGCCATAGCCGGTGACCTTGATTTCCTTGTGGGCATTCAGGATTGCATCCCGAATATTCGCCTTCATGTCGGCAGACAGATCGCCGCGATAGACAAGCGGCGATCCGGGCAGCGGATCGGATTCCTTGATCACGCAGTTGGTCTGCTTCGAAATGAGGTTCTTGGCGAGCATCTTTTCGTAGGTGATGTCGTTATCGGCGGCGGCATCGACGGTCTTGTTCTTGACTGCCAGTTCGGCGGCATCATGTGAGCCGGCATAGGTGAATTTTCCGAAGAAATCCTGCGGCATCAAGCCCGTCTCCTTCTTGACCATGTAGGTCGGCATCAGCCCGCCCGAGGTCGAGGCCGGGTCGACAAAGGCTACGCTCTTGCCCTTCAGATCCTTGATCGACTTAACGCCCGAATCACAAGGTGCGACGATAATGCTTTTGTAAGTATGTGAACTGCTGCCCTCACGAATGCCGACGGCAAAGGCTTCCGCACCAGCTTCCTGCTCGGCCAGGTAATAGGACAGAGGACCGAACCAGGCGATGTCAACGCGTTTCTTTTTCATTGCCTCAATGACGCCGGCGTAGTCGGTGGCGGTAAACACCTTCACCTTCTCTCCCAGTTTTTTTTCCAGATGGAGGCGCATCGGCTCGAATTTCTGGATCATTTCCTCGTTGTTTTCCGCAGGAATAAGTCCCATGACGATATCACGCGCCTGAGCAGACGCTGCGATCAGGGACAAGGCCAGCGCCAGCGCGCTTGCCGAAAAGGTAGGTTTCAAATACATTGCGATTGCTCCCGTAAGGTTGATCAATGGATTGGTTAAGGATTGATGCGCAGTTGGATCCGGTCGGCGCGGAACCGGGTCAGGGCGTATTCGAGCGGGGTTCCATCCCGTTCGTCTACATTGACGCTTTTGACCCGTAGCACGGGCTGATTCTGGGGCATTCCCAGCAGCGAAGCATCGTCCCCTTGCGGGAGCACCCCGCTGACCAGGCTCTCGATCCGCCGCAGCTTTAATCCGTATCTGGCGGCAAGATGTTCATGTAACGACCCGCCCAGGTATTCGTTCAGCAATTCAGGGAAGGCCTGCTGCGGCAGGAAATGAGAGATCACGCAGATGGGCTGATCATCAGCTTGACGCAGGGACTCGATCCAGATAACTGAGTCGCTTTCTGCTAAGCGCAATCTGGCGGCAACTCCGCCCCGAGCTGGAATAATCAGCTTCCGCAGGATGCGGCAACTGGCGGTCTTGCCAAGCGACTCGAACGTTTCTGTAAACCGAGTACCGCTGCCTAGCACGTAGTCAGACGGGCCGTCAAGTACGAACGTGCCCTTGCCGTGACGGCGCTCCAGAAGTCCAGCGCTAATCAGATCCTCTATGGCGCGTCGAATCGTATGTCGATTGACGCCAAAGCGCTCCGCCAGTTCGTTCTCAGAGGGAAGGCAGTCTCCTGGCGTCAGGAAAGAGGCGATCTCTTCCTTGAGCAGTTTTGCGATCTGGCTATAGATCGTTTCGCCACAATTGCGTTGCAAAGCCACAAGACTCATCTAGACATCCCTACAATAAGTTGTAGGGAATATATCTAGTCAATGTGACAGGATCATGACGCTGGGACCTTGGTGCCGTTTGGCGGAATCAAAGATGACGAAAAGCCTTCGCCAAGTTACGCTTTACACTTCAGAAATATTGGGTATATCTGGATCAGAATCGGCCCTTGTCGCCCCGTGCGCAAGAGAATTTCCGTCTGAAAATCGAGATTTGAGCGGCGCACCAGCGCACCCGTGAAACCTGTGGCCCGGAACGGCTGCAAAGCGACTTGGCCGACCACGGCATTCGAGCAGGCGTAGACCGCATCAAGCGCATCCGCAGGAAGCTGGGGCTGCGCTGCAAACAGAAACGGAAATTCAGGGTGACCACCGATTCCAAACATAACCTGCCGGTAGCGCCGAATCTGCTGGAACGGGATTTCTCCGTGGCGGCACCCAACCGGGCGTGGGTGAGCGATATCACCTACATTTCGACTGACGAAGGCTGGCTGTACCTGGCTGGGCTGAAGGATTTATTCAACGGCGAACTGGTCGGCTATGCCATGAGTGCGCGCATGACGAAAAACCTGGTCATGCAGGCACTGTTCCGTGGTGTTTCGGCTAAGCACCCGGCCAAGGGACTGATTCTCCACTCGGATCGGGGCAGTCAGTACTGCGCGCACGATTACCAGAAGCTGCTGAAGCAGTTTGGCATGACGGCATCCATGAGCCGCAAGGGGGATTGCTGGGATAACGCCCCGATGGAAAGTTTCTGGGGCACACTCAAAAATGAGCTGGTTCACCACCGGCGCTACCGCACTCGGGTACAGGCCATACAGGAGATCACCGAGTATATCGAGATATTCTACAATCGGCAGCGGAAACAGGCTCGTCTCGGCTACATTTCACCTGCCGCATTCACGCAGCGATATTATGAAAATCAACTCGCCGCTTAACCCGTTGGACTCCACTGTTGCCAACCGACCTCAGTTTGGTTATTTTCGGCCCATTAGGAAATTCGGAGGATCCTACACGTCTGCCTTCGTTTTATGACGAGACGTTTAATTATTTTCTTCGTTGCGGCCTGAAGGATTTGAAAAGCAATTGATTCACCTGGGCAACTTACGACAGAAGGTCCGCTTCGGAGTGTCTGTACCCCCGTGAATCTGCGCCACAACACTATTGCTCCAAAATCCATGATATAGCCAATGCCATAGAGCGCAGAGCGAACCCTGCAGCTAATGAATGAAGGCGGCTAATTGTTGCTTAAGACGGAACGTTGTCATAATGCTAGTATTTGGGCTTCTATGACCGCACCCCAACAATTCCTGATCTACCAAAGCGAAGACGGCTCCACCCGCATCGACGTGATGCTGGAGGCGGAAACCCTGTGGCTGAGCCAGAAGCAGTTGACCGAGCTGTTCGGCAAGGCCAAGGGCACGATCAGTGAGCACATCAAGCACATCTTTGAAGATGGCGAACTGTCTCCGGAGGCAACTGTTCGGTTATTCCGAACAGTTCAATCAGAGGGAGGTCGTGACGTGACCCGCGAGGTTGAACACTACAATCTGGATATGGTGCTGGCCTTGGGCTTTCGGGTGCGCAGCCTGGTGGGCGTGCGTTTTCGCCAGTGGGCCAGCGATAAGCTGAAGGAGTACATCGTCAAGGGCTTCGTGCTGGACGACGAGCGCTTGAAGAATCCTGGCAAGGGCCGGGATTATTTCGACGAACTGACCCGCCGCCTGCAAGATATCCGCACCAGCGAGCGGCGCTTCTACCAGAAAATTACCGACATCTACGCCACCAGCGTGGATTACGACGCCAGCCATGCGCTCACCCAGGCGTTCTTTGCCACGGTGCAGAACAAGGTGCACTTCGCCATCCATGGCCAGACTGCTGCTGAACTGATCGCCGCCCGTGCCGACAGCAGCCAGCCGAATATGGGCCTGACGAACTGGGAGGGGGCGCGCATCCGCAAGGCCGATGTGGGTATTGCCAAGAATTACCTGAATGAAGAAGAGCTCCGCGCGCTCAATAATCTGGCCGAGCAGTATCTGATTTTTGCCGAAGGGCAGGCGACGCGGCGCATTGCCATGACCATGCAGGACTGGATCAGCAAGCTGGAAGGCTTTTTGACCCTGAACGACCGCGAGATTTTGCAAGGTGCCGGCAAGGTGTCGGCGCAACTGGCCAAAACCCATGCCGAACAGGAGTTCGACAAGTTTCGGGTGTTGGACGACCAGCACTTCGAGTCGGACTTTGACCGCATGGTGAAGCAGTTGCCGTCCAAGCCCAAATCATCCCGGACCTGAACCTCAATGCGGCTCGCCCACCGTCAGCGAGCGTCCATTGTCCCTCGGCCCAAGGCCGAGCAGCCAGGGCACGGCAACCTGCGCCCATTCGGCTGCGGTTGGATAATTCCCCGCATCTGCGCCAAAGCAGCTCCTCAGCATGTCCGTATCGATGATGCCCGGATTCAGCGGGATGGCAGCCATGCCTTGGGGAATCTCCTGGGCCAGCGCCTGGGTGAGTCCTTCCATGGCCCACTTGGTGGCGCAGTAGGGGGCGACCTGCGGGTCAGTCGAGCGTCCCCAGCCGGAGCTGAAATTGACGATTATCCCGCTGTTCCTTTTGACCATGGCGGGGACGAAATGCCGGATGAGGTTGGCCACGCCCTTGATATTCACGTCGATGACGGCGGAGAATTCCTCGGCGGGCACTTCCCATAGCGGGGCATTGCGGTTGATCAGCGCGGCGCTGTTGAGCAACAGGTCGGGCGGGCCGGCCTGTTTCAGGCAGCGCACGGCCCAGTCGCGGACTTCCTCGTCGCGGGTGACGTCCACCACCTCGAAGCGGTTATCGGGGCCGTGTCGCTGGTTGAGTTCATGGATAACCGCGCTGGCGCGGCCGCAGCCGAGAACGCGGTGCCCGAGCCGGATGAATTCTTCGGCCATGGCTCGCCCCAGTCCACGGGTAACGCCTGAAATCAGGATCACCTTGCGGGTCATGATTTATCCCTCATTTGGTTCAGCTATAAGTGTCACTTTGGTCTCTGCCGTCATCCGGTTAATATCGAATTTCATTTCGCAGTACTCGTTGTTTTCGTTGATGGGCGTGGGGTCATCGGCGCAACTGCAACCGGCAATGATGCTGGTGAAAAATATGCCCGCTTTTACCTGAATCGCACCTTCCTCCTCATGCGCACGAATGATCGTTGCGCTGACCGGGCGACCGGTCACATAGCTGCCGATTGACAAGCCTTGTTGCAGGGGAAGCAGCGCCGGGTCCAGCTGGGCGATTTCCTGTTTCAGGACCGCCTCGAAATCCGGCTTTCCCCAGGCATTCAATGCATTTTGGAAGCGAATCATGGTCTCCAATACCCCCTTGAATTTGATTTTATGCCTGTTGATGCGGAATATCACGATGAATCGGCAAGCTTTTTCTGCCGTCAAAATGAACCTTGGCGTGACTTTCCAATCCTAAGGACACGCTGATTTATTCGCAGCCCCATCGCTTGAAGCAGTCGATGACATGCGAGAATCTGTGTATTGAAAGTTGAACGGGACTTGACGATGCAAGCGAGCTTTTCCGACCTGGAATACGCGGCCAAGAAGAAGGTGACGCGGCGCGACCGTTTTCTCGGCGAGATCGAAGCCGTGACGCCGTGGTCGGCCCTGGTGGCGGAGATCGAGCCGTTCTACCCCAAGGGCGAAGGCCGGGGCCGCCCGCCGATCGGCCTGGAACGTATGTTGCGCATGTACATCGCCCAGCAGTGCTTCGGGCTGTCCGACGAGGGCACGGAAGACGCCCTCTACGACAGCCAGGCCATCCGTGGCTTTGTCGGCATCGACCTCTCTCGCGAATCCGCGCCGGACGCCACCACCCTGCTCAAGTTCCGGCGTCTGCTCGAAACGCATGGGCTGACCCAGCGCATCTTCGCCGCCATCAACGTGCATCTGGCCGTGAAGGGTCTGATGCTCAAGGAAGGCACCGTCGTGGATGCGACGATCATCGCCGCGCCATCCTCGACCAAGAACCAGGAAGGCCAGCGTGATCCGGAGATGCACCAGACCAAGAAGGGCAACCAGTGGCATTTCGGCATGAAGGCACACATCGGCGTCGATGCCGGCTCCGGCATCACGCATACGGTGGTGACGACCCCGGCCAATGCCGCCGATGTCGCCCAGGCCCATGCCTTGTTGCACGGGGAAGAGAAGCTCGCCTTCGGAGATGCCGGCTACCAGGGTATCGAGAAGCGGGAAGAGAACCGGGCTTCCACCGTGAGGTGGCATGTCGCCCTGCGGCCGGGCAAGCGCCGTGCGCTGCCGGACACCGAACTGGGCCGTATGGACGAGCGGATCGAAAAGCTCAAGGCGAGTGTTCGGGCCAAGGTCGAGCATCCATTCCACATCGTCAAGAACATCTTCCAGTTGAAAAAGGTGCGTTACAAGGGATTGGCCAAGAACACGGCGCAGCTCTTCACCCTGTTTGGCCTGGCCAATCTGCTGATCGCCAAGCGGTACTTGTTCGCGCTCAACGCCCAAGGTGCGTCCTGAGATGGCAGGGAATGCTGAATTGGGTAGCGAAGGCCGGGGAAATGGCCCCGCCAAGGCCGTCCGGCGGCAATTTCTTGCTCGACTCGGCGTGAATCGCGAAGGAGTCCTGCCTGCTCGTGTCATCTTCAATGAAATGCTGATTTGTTCAGCGTGTCCCTAATGTTCTTTACCCGGATTGTTCATTAGCCCTGATCTTGCCAAAACAAATGCTGTAGGGGCGAATTCATTCGCCCAGGGGTGGCTTGGCCGGATGAGATGGGCGAATGAATTCGCCCCTACACGCTGATGGGTTAGCCGGGTTTAAGAGGAGCGGCAAATGTACCTCGACAAAATTCACGTATTTCAAACCGGCGTCAGCCTGGAAATCACCACGTCGGCGATTCAAACTTTAATCGCCGACGCCATGGAGGGGAAGCGTTTCCTTGAACTGGACCAGATAAAACGGCCGGAGGATCTTTTTCCCTATCTGAGCGTGATTGTTCACCGGGATGCGGATGAACTGATACAGCGGCGAAGCCGCTGGGCGCACGAAATCGGGAACGACATCCTTGCCGGCAACGCGGTTGCCTTCGAGCGCTTCACCAGGCTGTTTTGGCGCGACATCGACGAGGCGGACCCGGACGGCGACGAGTGGCATCTTCATTTCGCCGGAGCTGGCTTTGCCGATGAAATTGCCTGCTTGCTCGACAAGGTTCGATCCGCCCAAAGAGCCTTGAAGCGGAGCAACGATGTCCTGATTCGCTTGAGCCGGGATTTCGTGGGCGGGGCCATGATCCCCAGGGATCAACCGGCTTTCTAGTCTGGTAGGCAAGCGGGGTGCTTCGAGGCCTACCCGCCAACCCCTTTGACGACCCAGCCCTGCTTCTTGAGCGCTTCGATCACGCGCTCGCAGTGATCGCCCTGGATTTCAATCACGCCGTCCTTCACCGTGCCGCCGGAGCCGCACGCCGTTTTGAGCTGCTTGCCCAGTTGCGCGAGCGCAAGGGCGTCCAGCGCGAGTCCCTTGACCAGGGTCACGCCTTTCCCATTGCGGCCCTTGGTTTCCCTGGAGACGCGCACGATGCCGTCGGAGGCGGGGATGGCCGCTTTCCGGCTGCAAATACACGCGGCAACGGGTTGGCGACATGCCGGGCACATTTTGCCGTGTTCGGTGGAGTAGACCAGTCCGCCCGTTGTTTTAGTGTTTTTCATGACTGTTCCTGATTTTGCTTGTCATCAGACATGCTTCAGACGTTGGTAGATCTCCATCACGTGCGGCAGTGCACGCTGCAGGGCACCCACCACGGCCGGGTCGAAGTGCATGCCGGCATCGTTGTAGATGGTTTCCAGGGCTTTTTCCATCGGCCACGCTTCCTTGTAGGGGCGCTTCGAGGTGAGGGCGTCCAGCACGTCGGCCACGGCGATGATGCGCGCCGAAAGCGGGATGGCTTCGCCTGCAAGGCCGGCAGGATAGCCGCTGCCGTCGAACTTCTCGTGGTGGCCTTCGGCGATCTCGATGCCGGTCTGGAAGATGCTGTGGCCGAGAGCGTTCATTTGCTCCTCGCTACGGCGCAACACCTGTCCGCCAATGACCGGGTGGCGCTCCATCTCGATGCGCTCCTCGGGATTCAGGCGTCCCGGCTTGAGCAGGACGTCGTCGCGGACGCCGACCTTGCCGATGTCGTGCATTGGGGCGAAGCGGAAGATATCCCGCACGTAAGCCGGCGTGATGCGTTCGCGGTAAATATCTTCCTTGCCCAGTTCGTCGGCGAGGATGGCGGAATACAGGCTCATGCGCACCAGGTGGTCGCCGGTTTCCGGGTCGCGGCTTTCCGCCAGCTTTGCCAGTCCCTCCACCGCGGCCACGATCAGGCCTTCCATGACGATGGTTTTTTCCAGGATATGGGCAATCTGGGCGGCGAGGTTGGTGAGGAATTCCACATGCTCCGGGGTATAGGCGCCCGCCTGGGAAGAGGCGAACACCAGCAGCGCTTCATTTGCTCCGCCGTGCTTCAGGGGAACAAACAGGGCCGAGCGTTTGCCGTCGCGCGCCAGTCTGGCGGACAGGTACGCCGGGCTCTTGTCGCTGGAGAAGGCCTCCAGGTCGTCGACAGCCAGGGCATTTCCCTTGGCCAGCGCGGCCTCCGGCGCGCCGAGCGCGAATTCGAACAGGTCGTTTTCCCGCAAGCTGCTGGGGGCTTCGCTGTAGAGCCGTTCCAGCGCAACCTGCCTGCGTTCCGGGGTGATCAGCAGCACGCCTACCCATTCCACCGGCAGAAAGCTGCGAAACTCCTCGCACACGAACTTGAGCGCATCGTGCAGGTTGGTGCCCCGCCCGATGCGGTCGGTGAGGCGGAACAGGGCGCGCATCCGCTCCGAAAGCCGGTTGAAGGCCTGCGTCATGCGGCCGATCTCGTTATCCACCACCAGCGGCACCTGATAGCCCAGGTCGCCATTGGCCACGCGGGAAAACCCGTCCACGGTGAGGGTGAGCGGGCGCAGTATCCTGCGGTACACCAGGATGGCGATCAATGCCGTCAGCAAGGCGGTGGCAATGAAGGCCAGCTGGTTGAAGAGGCGGATGGTGGCGAGCTTGCCTTCCATCATGTGCTGAAAGGCGCGGCTCAGCTTGTCCGAGGAACGGGCCAGCGCTTCGCCGTGTTGTACCGCGTAGCGCGCAGCGGCAAGGTCGGGGCGCGATGGATTGGCATCCTGAGCGAGTTGCATGCCGCGCTGAAAGTTTTCCCATGCGGCCGCGCTGACATCCAGCTGATTGCGCGAGTGCTGGTCCCAGCTGCACGTCAGCGGCGCGTCGAGCCCGGTGATCTCCGGGTCCAGACGGCGGTTGCGGAAACCGCTGATGATCTTGTCGTAGAGCGCCATGCTCTGTTGCAGATTGCGGGAATAGACAGCGGCGTCGCGCTGGCTGGTTAAGGAGAGCGTCCCGTTCTCTTTCAGATAGTTGCGCGACTGGTGCGCCATGGTATGGCTGATGACCCGGGTCTGACCGGCGAGGTTGAGGATTTCGTAGTCATGTTTGCGCAGGTCCACCCCATACAGGGTGAAACCGGCGGTGCCTGCCTGCAGGGCGAAGAGAACGAACAGCGCGAGGCTGACCCGGAAGCGGATGGTGTTGTACCAGGGGAACTGCAGCATAAAAATCCTTCTTGCCCTTCAAGTCGTCCCCTTATTGGTACCACGCCGGGTATTGTTTGCGCAATTGTTCCAGCTTGGGCATGTCATGGATGACGATGTAGGGCTGTTCGGGATGCAGTGCCAGATAGTTCTGGTGATATGCCTCGGCCGGATAGAACTGTTGCAGCGGCACGACTTGCGTGACGATGGGCGCGGAATAAGTGCGCGCGTCGCTGAGTTGCTGGATGGTGCCTTGCGCAATCTTCTGCTGTTCTGCGCTGGTGTAAAAAATCGCCGAGCGGTATTGGCTGCCGACATCCGGGCCCTGGCGGTTGAGTTGGGTGGGGTTGTGCGCCACGCTGAAAAATACCTGTAGCAGTTGCTGATAGGAAACCTGCGCCGGGTTGAAACGCACGCGCACCGCTTCGGCGTGTCCCGTGTTGCCGCCACTCACTTGCGGGTAATTCGCCGTGGCAGCATTGCCGCCCGCATAACCAGACACCACTTCGGACACGCCCTTGACGTGCTTGAACACCGCGTCCACGCCCCAGAAACAGCCGCCGGCGAATACTGCCGTTTGCTCGGCGGGTGCCGCAGTGGCGTTGGTTAGCATAGCCAGGCTGAGCATGAGGCCCATGCCGTTGAGCAAGCGTTTAATGGTTAGCATGATGGCGCTCCTTATTGTTAGCCGAAGGTGAAGGCATAGGCCTCCAGCCCCGGCGAATCCGACTGGATTTCCAGCTGGCTGTTGTTCGGTATTTTCTGGTCGATCAGTTCATAGAGCGTGTTGCGTTCGACACTCACCACGCCGCCGGGGGCGTCCTTGCCCGCATTGAGGCCAACGGCCTCGCCATTCAGCCTGATCGAGACGTGAACCGTCTTGCCGCTGGACGTTCCCAGCACCAGGAATACCTTGCGCGCCTTGAAATTGAGGCGCAGTGCCGCGCCCTTTTCGCCGGCAACGATTTTCTCGGATTCCACTTTCCATCTGCCGCCCAGTGCCCATGCATTTTCGGCCAGGGTACCCGGCAAGCGGTAAGCGCTTTCGGCATCATGTAAGACAGCTTCCTTGCCAGCGAAGTTTTTCGCACGGGCATGGCCAAGATAAGTTTCGGGTGTCTGTTCGGGGGCGCTGGCGGGTGCCTCTGCCTTGGCGACTTCAGCCTTGCTTTTCAGGCCGAGCAGGTAGCGGATGTTGTTTTCCGTGACATCGTATTGGCCTTCGCCGAAGTGCGTGTAGACCACCTTGCCATCTTTGTCGATGAGGTAATGCGCAGGCCAGTAGCGGTTGTTGAAGTTTACCCAGGTGGCAAGCTTGTTGTCCTGCGCCACCGGGTAGCGGATGCCGTGCTGCGCAATCGCGGCCTTGACGTTGTCGA